>NZ_JBFTPF010000001.1:0-692209 GCF_056398345.1 Paenibacillus sp. 01T442 | reverse complement strand
GTCCAAGCCGATATCATGAGGCCTGGAAGGCAAATAAATTAGGGGTAGTGGAGATTACCCTTTAAAAAAGGTTGAATACGAAAAATGAGAAACTGCGAGAAAGCAAGTATTCAGCAGATAGACTCCATAATTAAGGGGCCGAACCGTTTTTAGCACATCTAGTCGTATTCGCWAAAATTAACTACATAATTTCCATCTAATTGGATAAATCGAAGATTTTGCGATAAATTAACTGGATGTTTTCCATTAATCTATGTTGGCGAGCAATCCACTCCCGGCTAATGCGTACTTAACGATGCGCTGCCCCTTTCCGCTATAGGCAGGTGTGAGCATACCCTTCGAGCAAAGCTTCTTAAGCATCATGACCGCAGTCCGATGGTCGATATCAAAATGCTGCTCCACATCCTTCGGCCGGATCGGCTCTGCACGCTGAACGGCGAGACGAAGGACTTCTTTTTCGGCCATGTGGGCGCGTAGAACAGGTTTTGAACTTGCTTGATATCTCGCCATCACCATTCGCAGCAGGGCTATGCATAGCTCCGGTCTTTGCTCAACATCATCATAGGCGAAGGAGATTACTTGATACCCCATCGCATGAAGAAACGTTTCGCGATTCAATTCATTGCAAAATTTCTGCCTGTCCAGATCACGAACGTGTGAAGTGTAGCCTTTTATTTCGATAAGCAGCTTCACAAAGCCTGGCAACCAAGCAAAATCAGCAAAGTAGGAACGCCCGCGCCAATCGAGCACCTCATATTCAGGGTGAAGATGCTCGAAGTCACCACGTAAAATCCACCAAATTTGTTTCGCAAAAAGCGCCTCCCCATGCCCATGTCCCCTCTCCAATCTGCCGCGCCGCTCCCCACTACGATTGTTCAAATGCATCTGAATAAACGTTTCATGCTCTTCTACAACATTCATTGTTCTCATCCCCCTCTAAATAGAAAAACGCCCCGCATCCACTCAAAGGAATGGAACGGGACGTTCTTCGTCACTTATTTGTCATTATAAGGGAAATATTGGTGGATGACTAGTCCTGATTAGCTAGATACAGCGGCCGCTTAGCAGGTAGCCTTCGATGCATTTCTAGAATAACTGGATTTCCTGTAGTTAAATCAGAGCTTTTCACCTAATTAATTGGAATAACTGGAAAACCTACATGTAATAATGGCAGAAACTCAGATATCGCACTCAAACACACTAATTAGCTGTATATTTTCCATTTAAATGGATAAACCCACGTTATTCCTAATTATTAACTGTAGTTTCTCCATCTATTGCGCAAGTGGGGGGGGCTGCGTATGTCGGCGTTCTTGTGAATGACATATTTGTATTGGCGTACGTGTGAATGGCTTTCTTGTATGTGCGTACGTGTATTCCAGTACGTGCAATAGTTCCACGACTACAAGAAATAATATTGACTCAAATCCTTGCCCTTCAAAGCATAGCGCTTGTAGTGCTGGTAATGTGCCTTATACAGGTCGCCATCCTTCGCAGGTGCGTACGTTAGGAACAGCTGCTTGCGGCTTTTATCCGATGTATTCGTTCCACTTTGGTGCGGTGTAAAAGAGTGGAAAATAATAACGTCACCCGGCTTTGTCTCAACGATTTCACCTGTACTAGGGTCGATTTCTGCGATCTCCTCCGCATTCATATTCCGCAGCTCCCCTGGTGTTGAGCGAAGACGCTCGTGGTACCCGGGGAACAGCTCCAGACCACCATTCACGACGGTAGCTCCGTCAATCGCAACCATCACGCTGATCAGCCCCTCGATCGGGAAGCCTTGCCACCATGCAGCATCCTGATGCATACTGTATCCGTTTGCCCCTGGCAGCTTAAAGATCAATTTATCCTTGAACAGTTGCGGCTCATCCAAATAAATATCACGAAGCGGCGTTAGAATACGCTCATCCCTCACCAAATCCGCGAAAACCGCAGAAATATCATGAACCGGGTCCAGTCGTTCAATTTTCACTTCACCGTTTGCATACCCTTTGTGCCCTGCCCGAACATTATTTGGTGCAGTATACGCATCTAACGTGAGGAGCTTGTCGCATTCTGCTTGAAGCACGATGGCTTCTTGCTCGCTGAACACATTTCGCAGGACCAGATAGCCTTTCTCGTTATAGCTTTGAATCTGATCTGTGGTAAGAATGTTAATTTTTTTCATGTGTGTAATCTCCTTTGTGTGTTGCTTGTATTTGCTTCCATGACCTAATAGTACTCCGAGTTATTTACATTGCACATGCACTGGTTTATGATATTTCATATACTTTTTTGCAGTTGAAACTTCACGATGAAAGGTGAATTATGATGCCTCCTATCCAAATGGTTCGATACTATTGCAGCGGAATTAGGGATAGCTTTATGATGGAAGAAGATATATATAAGGACTGGGTCCTGCTTGCCCCACAATCGGGCGGATTCTCTTACAACCTAAGCATCAATGCAGAAGAAGATTTCCAAGATGTGTCGGTTGGAGAGCTTGTCATTTGCCCGCCAGACACGTTGTTAAAACGTAAAGTAACGTCGCCTTTCTCCTTTATTTTCATAGAATTCAGTTCAGAGCACACGTATCCCCATGGCAAAGTTATGATCCGAGATATTCAGCGTTTAACATCTACCTTCACTTATTTGCGGCATCTATCCGATGAACCTTCAGACAAAAACGGAGCCTACGCAACTCACTTAATCGCGGATCTTCTGTTCCAAATTGAGAAAGAACAAGACCATATCCCGTCCTACCAGCAGGACAAAACAGACCCGATTACCTACCGTGCCCTTGCTTATATCGAGCAGCATGCGTTCGGAGCTCACTTTCAATTGCAAGACCTCGCGAAGGAGCTTGGCCTCAGCGCTTCTCAGTTAACAAGACGTTTTCAGCAGGTGTATAAGCTTTCTCCCATAGCCTATGCCACCACACTTCGACTTCAAAAAGTACGCTCCCTACTCGTCGACACCGATCTAACACTCGAGGACATCGCTGAGCAGTGCGGGTATCAGAACGCTTTTTATATGAGCCGCATGTTTAAAAGCAAAATTAAAATAAGCCCCTCGACGTATCGAAGGACTTACCGTTTCTAAAAAGCTCTACCTACTTCTTCAATTTGTAGCTTACAAACGCTAATTTCTGGCTATCTGGCGACCACGAGTTGACGTTAATTGTCCCTTGTCCTCCAAATAGTGATACTAAGGTCCGAGAGGGACCTCCTGTACTTGCCATTAATCGGATTTCAACCTCTTTATTCGGGGGATGCGCATTAGGCTCGACATCTCCCTTGCGATAAACAATATAGGCAACCGTATTCCCATCTGGGGATACGTGTGGAAACCAATTATTACTGGGCTCATCTGTCATTTGTGTCTGCTCACTGCCGTCCACGTTCATTCGCCATACCTGCATCAAGCCGGATCGTGTGGAATTAAACCAAATATGCTGACCGTCTGGTGAGTACTCAGGACCATCATCAAGTCCAGGAACATCAGTCAGTTGTCGCTCCACACCACCCTGAACGGGAATCGTATAAATATTGTACACGCCATTCCGCTCCGCACAATACGATAATTCACGACCATCCGGAGACCACCCATGCAAATAGCTTGGGGCCATCGCTGTAATCAATGTAGGCTGACCGCCAGCCAACGGAAGCACGTAAATACGCGACTGCCCGTCCTCCTCGGTGTGATGACTCACCGCAATTTGCCTATTATCCGGGGACAACACATGGTCGTTATTACACCAATTCGCATAGCCAGAATCGATCACTTTGCTTTCACCTGTAGCTATTTCATAGGCGTAGAGCAAACCTCTCTGATTGTAAATGAGACGTTCACCATCACTCGTCCAATTCGGCGCCTCAATCAAATCATCAACTTCAGCCAATACCTGACGTTCCCCTGTGCCTACATCCACAATTTCAAGAGTACTAATGACATGTCTTTCTTCCCGCTTGCGAGGCTGCTGCAACGTATTCATGGGATACACCGTCCTTTATAGTCCCATCATACTCACTCCATAAAAGTAGTGTCAAATTTAACCAAAACATACCTACCTTAAGCAAAAAAGAGCCGCTAAACAATCAGCAGCCCTTGCTCTGGTAAAAGTTGAACGGTCGTCAAACGACCCTCTGCGGTAATACCTAGGTGTTCCTCAGCCAGAAGGCTTATCGTCGCTCCCGCTCCAACACGATACACATGAATGAACCTTGCCTGCTTACCCATTTGGCGATGCAGCAATGCAGTCAGCGGTACGCTTGGATCGATGGAATGGCCCGGCGTTCGAACCGTCAGCAGCTCTTGGTCTGGAAGCACCAACGCCGTTTGATGAATCTGGGCACTACCATCCGATGAAAGCTGATACTTCATTTGAACATTGGATGCTACAGGGGTATAGCTCCCCACGATAGGCAAATCAGGCAAGTTTTCTTGGATGAGAATGGGTGGATACTGGACTTTATCTGCAAAAGAGAGCTCCTTCAGATCTTTCGACTGTGGCGCGACCATAGGATGCATCCACCACTCAATTGACTGAGGATTCTCACTCGTGAGCGTAACCTCGAACCAATCCAACAGCCAGTCGCTTGTTAAAAAGAGATGGCGATTCAGCTTGCAGTCTACATAGGCCGAATCACTCTGCAGCCAAGCGTAGGTGCTCGCTTCCGTTTGTTCAAAGCGCAGACACCGCCCTGTATGCTCGGCTTGCGATTTACCGCCTAGTGAAACCGTGTTATGACTGGCGGTTTCACCAAACCACGGACGCAACGTGGATCCATATGGAACTACGCCGAAATCTGGCGTAAGTGTTTGATCTTTATGCATCAACGACAAGTGCAGCTTATCGAGGTGTCCGTGAGCACCCCCGTGTTCACCAAAATCCACAAGAAAAGACAGCGGGTTATCCGCATGTCTCCCGACAGCAAAACCGGATGATGGCCAAAGCTTCGAGCCACGCGGCTTCGTAAGAGCCTCAGGGTGAATCGCTATGGATGCCGTAGCGCCATACAGCAGCGCTTCAAGCCCGCAGCGCGAGCCGTCCGCCGAGCCCATCTGGCGATAGGCCTCGCGCAGAATCGGCATGAGGCCTTCCACGGCATAGTGGCTCAGCCCCAGCTCGGCTACCTCCGCGATTTCGCGGGCGTAAGGCAGCCGCTCCATCGGACCGTCGTGCAGCGCTGGCAGCACGCCTTGGTCATCGGCCAGCTCGGCTAGCGCTTCTACCATGCCGCGCATGGATTGACCCAGCGATCCCTCGCACGTGTACAGATCCTTCGCGCATCGCTTCGCCATCTCAGCGAAGATCAAATACGCCCGCAGCACGAAAACATGATAATACGTGCTGCCTTCGAACTCTAGCTGATCGGGTTTCACGCCGATCGATAGATGATGCCGGAAGCCGCCCTCGGCTTCTACTAATGCCTCTAGCTCATGCCGCTCCCCTCTGGCGGCATACACACAAGCGAGCGATGCGTTCAGCCAAGCGGTATAATTGTTCTCCGCATTGTTCCGCTCGTGGATCAAAATCCCGCGATACGCGCGCATGCTCTCTTCAAGCAGATGATGGAATGTATCTACCTTGCGCTGCTCATCTGAGCTAAAGATGACCCCTTCATCCATCAACAGGACATACGCACGAATCAGCGTCGTGGACCAGATCGATTCCGTCAGCGCTTGATGAAACGCGCGCCCCTTCAGCATCCAAGGCTGTGCATCTGGATGCACAGGGTACAGCGGAAACTGCGCCGCATACGCCACGATCAGTTGTTTGCTCAGCTCGGCATAGGCGTAGTCGCGCAGCCCCGCATAAACCGCAGCAGCCTGCAGCGCGATCCGCGCGAGCTGCTGGTGCTTATACACCAGCCATGCGCCTCGATACTCGGCGCCTTCCACTACACAGCCGTGCGGACAATGAAACTGCGTCGCATCGGCTATGAAAGGATCGAACAGCAGCTCCGTGTGGTGCTGCGGACACACATACTGGTGCCACCAGCCGCCTGGCTCCAGGGGAATCATCAGACTGCCGCTAGCCTGCAGCCCATCAATCTCTTCCTTCAGCGAGTTCGCCACCTCACTCGCCCAAGTTAAGCGCTGCACCTTCGCGCGAATCGTTTCGCTCACCTTAACGGCATCGCTCATCGCATCATCATCCCGCCGTTAACTTCAATCGTCTCTCCCGTCAGGTAGCCCGCGAGCTCCGATGCTAAATACAGAACCGCACCAGCTACATCCTCTGGTGTGCCTTCGCGCCCAAGAGGAATGCCACCGATGGTAGCCTGACGTGCTGCGTCACTCGTGAAGGTGGCGTGGAACATCGTGTTGCCAATGAACCCTGGCGACACGTTATTAACAGTGATGCCACTTGCCGCTACTTCCTTCGCCAGCCCCTTCGAATACGCCATCACAGCAGCTTTGCTGGCTGCATACACGCTAGAACCAGGCCCACCGCCGTTATACGCAGCAACCGATGACATATTAATAATACGACCGGCGCCCTTGGCTTTCATGCCGGGCAGCACTCTTTTGCACATAAACACCGTGCTTTTCAAATTCACATTCAGAATGCGCTCGTACATGTCCTCGGTCATCTCTGCGTTCGGCACTCGCTGCACCAAATGCCCTGCGTTATTCACCAGAATGTCGATGGAACCGCCAAAAGCTTGCTCAACCTCGTTCACAAGCCGATTAATTTGCTCAGCATCCGTCACATCCGCTTGGACAAGAATGGCCTCCCCACCAGCCGCACGAATGGCTGCCACCGTTTCCTCGCCCTGAGCTATGTTAGAAAGGCAATTCACACCAACTTTTGCCCCATTTGCAGCCAAAGCCTGAGCAATCGCCCGTCCAATCCCCGCGTTCGATCCTGTTACAAGTGCAATTTTCCCAGTTAAATTAATTCCATGCATATGATTTCTGCCTCCTATTAAATAGTTTTTTATATGTTGATCAACCTTTTGCAGCCCGTAACTTATCCACAGTAGGTCGTAAAAACCCAGCCAATTGCCCCCCCATTCGACTATGTCCGTAATCCGAGGGATGTATCAAATCACTTGTCAAAGAAGTAAAATCAATCATAATCTGCGCCCCATCTAACAGGGTCAAATTCGGATGCTGGCGACTCTCCATGTATCGTTTTAGCACCTCATTAAATTGCTTTTCAGCCACGCTAAACGGATGTGCCGTATCATGAAAATACGTTGCCCGATTCGGATAGATCGTTGTCACAAAGATCGGTTTCGAAGGGTGTTTGCGAATGATCCCATCCAATAAATAAGTGACGCGATGCTGGAATTCCTCGACATTTACGGTTCCTCTCATGTTGACACCTAACTCCAGATAGGCGAGGTCCCAATCCTCCCGCTCCGCCAAATGATCCGCCAACTCTGGCTCACAATAGCAAGACCCGCTGAGTCCTAGATTCAACACATCAATATCAAGGCGGCGAGCTGTCTGCTGGACATAACCGTTATAGTGGCTCAACGCGCCAGCCCCTTGTGTAATCGACGAACCGTAGGCGAGCATGGTCAATTGCGGTACTTCCTGACGCTCAGGAGGCCTAATCGCAAAGCCATAAGCATCTATGTCAACAAAGATCGCTGTAAACCGGTCGCAATAGATACGCCACACGTTTGAAGAGAACGCGACATTATCCAATAACGCAAGCGGTACCTCAGCAAATCTTTCGGGTGATTCCAATTGTAAAGTGGTGATGACGCCAGCCTTTAAGTCATATGCCGCATGAAAAAAATCGCCCTTAAAGACGAGCACGCGTCCATCCTTTTCTTGCGCAGCCATCGTCACTCTGATATTTGTAGCCTCTGTCACAAATCGAATCTCACAGCCGCTAGACTCGGCAGCTTTGGTTCGGCCTTTTTCGGTTAATGATTCACGAACCTGCTTGGGAAACCGTTGTAGCCTAAGACCAGGTAGATACGCTCTCGATTCCAACTCCGCAACATTATGAAACACCACATTCTCCAGCATCGCTTCTCTCCACGCTTTCTCTCTATGTTTGAATTACGGGGTAATGGTTGTAAAAATCAAGGTTGGTGCCTTGTTAGTGTCCGTATATTCTCTGGTATATACTGTGGCTGGATTATCGACAGACACCATCGATAAACGGAAGCTGAGTGTGCCATCACTTTGGGTCTGAACATACTTCGTCACATCAAAAGTCACATAGCTGCCGGCAGTCACAGGAAGGTCACCTGCATTCACATCCGTAAATGCTCTAGCTGGCTGATTCGCCGCAGTGATGAGTGTTGGATCCCAACTATCCGAGGCAATCCCATGGAGCAGGAGATCGGCTCCAGCTTGTGCACTCGCGACATACAAACGCAGCTGAACCGTATCGATGGTGCCTGACAAGGTCGGAACGGCTACTTTCATGTAACCCACTTGCTTCCCCCCATCTGTCTGAATGAGCATCGTGGTCGTTGTACTGTAGTTCGTATTCGCATTGGTCGATGTAACACTGTCCACATACGTATCTGCATCCACAACTTTCGTTGTTTGTGTAGGTGTTTTTACTGTAATGGTCAAGGCAGAAGACGTGAATCCGTTATACGATGCCGATACAGCAGCACTTCCTAATGCAACGCCAGTAATACCGCCGCTGCTCGATACCGACACAACACTTGTCTGACTACTTGTAAAAGCAGCACCTGCCGCAGTTGCGTCTTCCGTTGATGAATCTGCGAAATGAGCCGTTACTTGAAGCTGCTTCACGCCACCGCCGAGCGCGATACTCGCAGGTACTCCTGAGATCGTAATGCCCGTCATAGCTGGTGTAGCCGTAGTGATGGTATTACTAGCTGTTGTGCGATTCGCTTGATCCATCGCTTCAACTTTGAACGTATACGACGTGCCTGGCAGAAGCTCAGTTGCGGTATACGAAGTCTTATTAGCAAAAGTAGTATCGTACAGAACTCCGTTTCGATAAATGCGATAACCAACGATGTTCGTATCATCATTTGCCGCAGGCCAGCTGAGAGTTACTTGTCGCGGAGTTACCGTTCCAAGCGATAAAGGTGTGCCTGAGCTCCAGCTTGGTGCCGTGAGATCTGTTAGAAGATCAGCGGTATACTCATCCGCTCCGACATCAGGAACACCGGCTCTGGCTTCGCGCTCTACATCTTCCGTCACGAAGGACAGTGCGCCGCCACTGCCATAGTTGCCAATCGAGCTATTGATTGCGAGGCTGTTAGCTGCAAGCTTTTTATAAGGTATAGATTTCAGTCGGTCATACTCACTTGAGGTCCAAAGCCATGCATAGTCAGCCTGACTTACATTCAGCACCGCTTCTTTCATCATCGGATAAGCAACTTTCACTTCTGTTTCAGTAAGTGCAGCCGAATTCCCCGTAATTAGGGGCACGCCGTGCTGTGGAAACATGATATTTCCAGACCAGCTTAAGCCTGGGATTGGCGTCATAATTTTTATAAGTTCTTGCTGACCTCCTACCACCACATTATTGGCAAAAGTTAAATTCTGCGGAGCCATGCCGTAACGCACAAATCCCAGCTCGATACCGCTTTTATTGTCCACGAGCGTGTTGTTTGCGATCATGATATTCTTGGCAATGTAGTGATTATTGCTTGGGATCGGCTGAGTCAGATTATCGTTATCTCCCGTCGTTAGGGCAATCGTCGCGTCCCATTCTGTCCCTGTCAAACCTTGAAAATAATTGTTATACACCTTGTGATTCTGACCGTAAACCCGCACACCGCCCGTACCTAGCGTTCGGCTGTCTGGGTTTGTCGGGAGCACTTCACGTCCATTTCCAATAAACATGTTGCCATAGACACTAGAACCGTTCCCCGATCTAAGGGACACTTCGCCTAAGGATTCGATGAAATAGTTGTAGCGAATGACATTGCCGCCGCTTTTGACGGAGACATATTCAGGGTCACTATCGACATGGTCGAAAATGTTGTACTGAATCGTCGCATACGCATTCAGATGCACCAAATCCGTCACGCCAAGGCGGATGCCTTCGGATTCATTTTCCTGACGAGGAAGGGTATTGCGGAAAATATTGTACTCCACCACATCGTACTGGGTAATTTCGTATGTCCCCGCTACGGTGTCTCGGTTGCCGTCGAAAAGAATAAACTTCCCTCGATCCTTTTTATTTTCCATCAAATTGTGGTCCACTTGGTTGTGATGCGAACTCCAACCATCGATGTACACCCAGCTGGATTTGGTTGCATCCGTTGCTGAGCTTGGTGAATGAAAATAATTGTTCGTGATCCGCATATGGTTACAACCTGTAATTCGAATCCAATTTGAGGCCGTGCTGTCCATAACGAACGTCATATCTTGGATAGTGATGTAGGAGCTGTCTGTGAATTTGATCGGACCTGCGTTGAATACGGCCATTCCTTTGTTCTTCGCTTTGATGACGATCGGATTGATGGCGTCGCCATGTTTGCCCGTGATGCTGAAGGTAGCATAATTCCCATTCTCCAATTGGATCACAGTGCCCGGATTCGCTGCATTAATAGCTTGCACAAGCTGGGTTGAGTTGCTTACGGAGACAGGAGGATTCGCAATAGTTTGCGGTATCGCTGATATAGCTGGCGCGCTATTCGAACTTTCACCCGCTGTATTCACAGCACTAACGACGAAATAGTAAGTCTGACCAACCGTTAAACCAGTCACCGTGTAATTCGTTGCTGTGATCGGTGATCCGTTCACCGACGTGAAAGGTCCACTCCCACTGGACGCCATCTTCACATTGTAGCCAGTTGCTGTGGCTGATGCTGTCCACGCTACGTTAACTGCACCTGTGCTAGGTAGCGAAGTCGTTACGCTCGTTGGGGAGCTTGGTGCAGTCGGAGAAGACGTTGAGCCACTTGTTGCCGTTGCTGTAATATCGTCAAAAGCTGTTGCACCCGCATAACTGTAAAGGCCGACTTGACCTGATGTGTATGGCGTTGTGTCCGTCCCTGAAAGGACAAGCGTGCTGCCGTAATAGCCTTCGAGCTTCAGGCTGCCATCCGTGTTTTGAGTCGATTGGAGCTTCATAGGCAAGTAACCAAGACTGTCGAAGGACGTGCTCAGTATCGTGTTCGTGACGGAGACACCGCTAGCGTTCGGGGTCCCTGCCGTTTGCGGCACGCTGATCTTCGAGCTGCCTGTCACTTTTTCCAAATAAAACTGATAGCTGGATGAGTTTTTCTTCATCGTAAAACGGTAATACGTCGCCGTCGTTCCGCTGCCTGAGTATCTGGCGACGAGTCCAGCATAGGTGCTGTTCGCGCCAGTCACTTTGAGTTTGCCTGATAACGTGAGGTCACTGTTCGTGATGGCCGGTGTTGCTGCGCCCCACTGGTCATTCGTTATTACATACGTGACACCTGTAGTTGCATCCGTCTGTCTTAGAAAGTGATTCTGTGTCGCTCCACCGGATGCGGCTTCCGCATCCATGGACCAAGTCGTGCTGCCGCCAACGACAGATTTCCACGGCTGGGTGCTGGTTGATGTGCTCCCAACTGGTGAAGTATAGCCTGTTGTTGCGTTGCCGTAGCTTTCGAAATCCTCCGTTAGCGGCAATCCTGCTGCTGAGGCTGCAGGTGTAGGGATGATGGCCAGACACAGGGATAACAGCAATAGTACAGATAACATGCCACTCACAAACTTCCGTTTCCTAACCATCATTTCATTCATAAATATAAATTCACCATCCTTTTCATTGAACTAAGACCAATTATAGTTAGGTGTGACGCTGAAACATATGATCGAATTTAAGCAGTATTGTGTTTTTTTAAACAGGGGTACAGGTGAATTAGCAGGAAGATCACCAGTCTGAAAGCTAGAGCAGCCTCTGAGGGGAACGTTGGTGCGCTATTTTACTAATTCTGCCTTTATTCGATGGTTAGGGGAACGTCGGTGCGCTATTTCTCTCATTTACGTGTGAATACGAGATTTTTGGGTGAATAGCGCATCCTTGTTCCCTTTCGGCTAAAAATAATCATATTTCACCTAAATAGCGCATCCTCGTTCCCCTCGGACGTAGGTATGACGTTCCATTATGATTTGGACCCAACCAATCTAGCTACTGGTAGGATCGTTAGTGGTGTTCATGTAGCTCATTCCTGTGGGTTTGTGTGAAAAGTGTACTTTTGGTGGGGAGCGTGTTTTGGAGTAGCATATAAAAAGCCCCGCTCCCACAGCTGTCGCTGGCGGGACGCGGTTACAGGGTTGCGAGGTTCTTGGGTTGCCTCTGAGGGGAACGTCAGTGCGCTATTCCATTATTTCTGCCTTTATTCGATGATAAAGGGAATGTCAGTGCGCTATTTCTCTCATTTACGTGTGAATACGAGATTTTTGGGTGAATAGCGCATCCTTGTTCCCTTTCGGCTAAAAATAATCATATTTCACCTAAATAGAGCATCCTCGTTCCCCTCGGAGGAAGGTATGACGTTCCATTATGATTTGAACACGACCAATCTAGCTACTGGTAGGATCCTTAGTGGTGTTTATATAGCTCATTCCTGCATAGTTTGTGTGAAAAGTGTACTTTTGGTGGGGAACGTGTTTTGGAGTAGCATATAAAAAGCCCCGCTCCCACAGCTGTTGCTGGCGGGGCGGGGTTACAGGGTTGCGAGGTTCTGGGGTTCTGGGGCTCTTGGGCTCTTGGGCTCTTGGGCTCTTGGGCTCTTGGGCTCTTGGGCTCTTGGGCTCTTGGGCTCTTGTCTTTCTGCGTTCCTACGTTGCCAAGATGCCGAGAAACACAGGGTTTGACTCAGCTTTACAAAGCCCCACCACCCCTCACGTCCCTATATTCGGAAACCGAATATAGATCCGCGTACCAACGCCGAGCTCGCTTGCGATGCTCAGGCCGTACTGCTCGCCGAACACCAGCTGGATGCGGCGATGCACGTTCATCATGCCGATGCCGCCACTGTTGCCGGCACCCTTATGCAGCTTCGCTTCCGCCAATTGATTGGCGCTCAGCTGCTTGTTTAGCGAAGCTAGATGCTCCGGCGTCATTCCGACGCCGTTATCCTCGAGGACGATAATCAGATCATCGTCCTGCACCCACGCATCCAGCCGAATATAGTGATGCTCCTCGATCCCATCCGCGAAGCCGTGCTGGAAAATATTTTCGATCAACGGCTGCAAGGTAAGCCGGGCAGTCTTCTTCAAGAAGAATTCCGGCGGAATTCTTACGTCCAGCTCGAACTCCCGCCCCACCCTGTGCTTCATGATCGTCATGTAGTTCAGCACATGCTTAAGCTCGTTGACGATTGCCGTCTCTTCGATATGTGTCTGCACCGAGTAGCGAAACATCGTGGCGATGGCATCCACAATCTCCGTTATTTCGGTGGATTGTTGAATGACAGCGTAGACGATAATATTTTCCAACGTATTGTATAGAAAATGCGGATTGATTTGCAGCTGCAGCGATTGCAGCTCGGCCTTCTGTCGCTCCAATTCAGCGTCCTTCTTGCTGAGCTCCGTTCGGTACAAGGTGTCCATTAATTCCGACAATGACACGACCATCAAATTATAGCGCTGGATCAACTCATCGAGCTCATTCTTCGTTTGCAGCTGGGGGATTTTCACCCAGTTTCCTTTTTCCGTTTGGCGCATGCCATTTTTCAAAATTTGAATCGGCTTCGTAATGTTTCGGCCAAATCGATAGGATAGCAACAAGGCCAGCAGTAAAGTAATGCCACCCACCCAGAAGGAGGAGTAGCGAATGCTCGATAAGGGCCGATTAATATCCGCCGTCGGAATCGACACCATGAGGTTCCAGCCCGTATAAGCCGACTTGGAGCTAACGACCATGCGTTCTTCCCCAAACGACGAATCCTTGAAGGATTTCAAGTCATTCCCTTCTATTTTCGCCATCAGCGCCTTGTTCACCGTAGTACCGATTCGCTGCTTGTCCGGATGATAGACGATGCGCCCGTCATTATCGACAATGGCAAAAAATCCGCTCGGCCCCAAATTGATCCCCTTCCACAAGGTTGCGAACTCATCCGCTTTAATCTCGATAGCCAGAATCCCCTTGAACTCATTGAACACTTCGCCATGAATTTTACGCGCTAACGTTATGAATTGGTTATTGCTCTCCGAGAAGACACTGTTGCTAATGATAGTCATGTTGCCAAGCGCATCGGTCTCTTTGTCGAGCTCTTCCATCGTAAAAGCGGGCACTGGATCAACGATTGGCTTCAGCGCTGGGTTCTCGTAATACACATAATTATCAAAATAATCGGCCAAATAGACGGTCATAATCTCTGGTGATTTAATAAAGAGCGGATTAATAACGTTATCCATCAAGTTATCCGTGAACTGATAGTACTCGTAATCGCCTGTTGGCGGGTCGTCGAGGAACTTTTTGACGGAGCTATTGGTAAAAAGCGACAGATGCGCGCGCTCATAATTTTTCAAATATAAATCTGTATGATTGACCGCGTTCGATACAATTTCCGTCAAATGCTGCTCCGTTTGCTCCTTCAGCTTATTCGAAGAAATATAGTAAGAGGAGAACCCGATCGACATGACAGTGATCAGAACAATAGCAGCCACATAGGCAAAAATGCTGCGAGCTAACGATGGCTTCATTATTTGATCCCCATCATATGCCGGTATTCAAGCGGTGAAAGGCCTGTGACTTTTTTGAACATCCGGGAAAAATGCGGGTAGTTCTCATAGCCGATCTCATACGCGATATCGTTCGTGCGGTAGTGCGGCATTTCCAGCATCCGCTTCGCCAGCTCAATTCTTTTGGTAATGCGATATTGCACAAAGGTTTCCTTGAACACCTTCTTGAACAACAAGCTCAAGTAAGGCGGCGTAATGCCCAGATATTCGGCAACGTCCTCTAGGGAGAGACTATTGGTGATATTGGCGTCCATATAAATTTTCGCTTTCTGCATAAGATCCTGACCACCTCGTTGCAGCGCCAGCTCATCGATCATCTTCATGATTTGCTCCTGAAGCTGCAGGAAATAAGCCATCATATCGGTTGTATCCGTTATTTCTTCCGTTTTTGGCAGAAAGCTGCGAAGAGATAATCGCTTTTTGAGCATAGGCAGGCAATCCTGCAGCAGCTGAATGAACTCAGAATCCGAGGAGGAAGCCGACTTGCAGTACAACCGCAATTCCTCCAAATGCGCCTCTACCGCATCAATCCGCAGCGTCCAGATGGCCTCTACAATTTTCTCAATCCAATCCTCATACTTGGAAATGGATAACATCGCATGACCGCTCTGTGAAATCAGCTTCGTCAGCAAATCATGGATTTTGACCGGCGTAAACGGTTTCAATACATATTCTTTGACCCCATAAGACATACCCGCCTGGGCATATTCGAAGTCACCATAACCCGAAATAATGACTTTCTGGATCAGTGGATATTTCTCATGCACCTGCTTACACAGCTCGAGTCCATCCATTTTCGGCATCCGAATATCTGTAAAAAGCAGCTGCGGCATCGATTCTTCGATCATTTGCAGCGCCTTCACACCATTGCTTGCCGTGCGTATGGATTCAAATGTATGTGAATGCTGTTTCAACATAATAACCATACCTTTTAGAATAAGCGGTTCGTCGTCTACAATCAGAATTTGCTTCATCCAGCCGCCCCCCTTTTATGGCAAAAAACATTTATCCTCAACCCGAGAATAAATGCTTTCCACCCAATGCACAAGCTATTTTTTAGTCGCCCATCACGACGCCGTCTTTTTTGTTGTAACGTTCTGTGGCTTCCTTGATGATTTCATTTCCACCTTTGGCTTTCCAATCTTCCAATGCTTTCGGCCAATCGGAAATCGGTTCCTTGCCATACACCATTTTCAGCATATGATCTAGAATGACTGGCGGCATATCGGAGAACTTCAGACCCGCATCTGTAAACTTCGCTGTCGTTGTAAGCTCCGGTGCGAAGGAGATCCCATTTCTTCCCTCTTTGGTCACGATGGTGTCAAATTGGGTGATTAACTTTTTACCATCTTCAGTAGTGTTCAAAAGTGTTCTATTCAGCGCTGTATCTTCCACCAATCTCAGCATGACGGAGCGGAACTGCTCTTCCAGGGAGCCTTCTGGTGTCGTCGGTTGTTTGTAAACGACTTTATTATCTTGCATCGTGTACGTATCGCCTTCAATCCCGAAGTTAAAGAATCGATCACCCGCTTCTGTCACCATGTAATTCATCATTTTCACAATCGCGATGGCTTTCTCCTTGCTGACCTTGCTATTGATGTAGGACAATCCGCCTGTGTAGCTGTATTTCATCATGCCGCCCTTGCCATCATCACCGACTGGGGACGGAATAATGATCACTTCTGATTTTGCATTGGCAGGCTTCGTCGTACTGATCCAGTTCATCAGCAGATTCGCGTTGTGGTTCCATACCCCGGATTTACCGGCATTAATGTTATTCGTCCATTTGTTCCCGTCAAGACTTGCGAAATCCTTCGCCATTAAGCCTTCATCGTACATCGTTTTGTAGACGGTCAGTGCTTTTTGCATCGCTTCCACTTTAAAAAACTTTGGTACAACTTGATCGCCAATTTTCTCGAACATCGTGCTATACGGCATAACGTCATATGCTCCGAAAATCACATCGGAATAGACGAAATCTTTCCGGAAGGCATACGGTTCAGCAACACCATTCTTCTTCATTGCCCTTAATACGTTGAGGAAATCGTCAACCGTCTTGGGAACTGGCAACCCTGTTTGATCCAGCAAATCTTTTCGGATAAATGTGGAGCGACGGCTTGCGTTGGACAAATATTCAGGAATCGCATAGATCTTGCCGTTGTACTTCACTTCGTTCCACGCTTGCTCGGGAATCGCTTTCAATAAATCTTTGCCATATTCTTTGAGAAGGTCATCAAGCGGCATAAACAATCCGCCTTTGATCGCTCCGCTCATATCTGGACCCTGCGGGAACATCCCTTGAATCGTGTTCATGACATCCGGCAGATCCGTGCTGGCGAACATCAAGGCTGTCTTCGGTTTGAACTCCGCATGCGGCACAAGACGAAGATCAAGCTGCGTATTCGTCAATTCGCCTAGCTTTTTCACCCATTTATCATTGTTGATGTCTGTGCTGCTGAGTGCATATTTATTCAAGGAGTCACTTAAGGAGATGGAGATTTTCACCGGTGCTTGCGCTTTTGTGGAACTTGCAGGGCTTGCAGGATTTGCTGGGCTTGCACTAGTTCCAATCGTACTCGTTGAAGAATTGGAGCAACCCGCGATAACCGCAACCATGAGCGTTGAGACGAGACCCGTTTTCAACCAAGCTTTCATTGTATATCCCCCTAATCGATATGTTGTTGATTCGTGATCATCTTATCGTGAAAGAAAAACTTGGAACATTGTGTTTTTTAAACTCAGTTGATCTTTATTATACAGCTTTTACGATTTTATCGAACCGATTAACATCCCTTTGATGAAATGCTTTTGCAGGAATGGGTACACGAGCATGATCGGAATCGTCGCAATGACGATAACGGCCATCTTCAGTCCCTCGGGCGATAAATTGGCGATATCCCCTGCCGTATTGGCTAAATCGGAGGAATCGGTTACGACAAATTCACGTAATTTTACTTGGAGTGGGAACAGCGCACGATTGTTGATAAAATAGAGCGCATTCGAATAGTTGTTCCACAACGCCACCGAATAAATGATACTCATCGTCGCCATCGCTGGCTTCGAAAGCGGCAAAATAATGCTCCAAATCGTGCGAATCTCCCCAGCACCGTCAATACGAGCAGACTCGATTAGCTCACCTGGAATGGAGAGAAAGAAAGAGCGCATCACGAACAAGTTAAACGCACTGATCGCTCCAGGCAGCATTAACGCCCATAAGCTATCCAGCAGGCCAAGATTACGAACTAGCAAGTAATTCGGGATCAGCGGAGCATGAAAAATCATCGTAATCAGCACAAGCAGCAAAATGTATTTGCGCTCTCGATATTCATTTCTGGATAGTGGATACGCTAAGCTTGCCGTMATGATAAGACTGATCAGCGTTCCACAAACAGTAATAATTACGCTTACGCTAAAGGCACGCCATATCGCGATTTGCTTCAGAACCGTTACGTAGTTATCCACCGTGAATTGAACAGGCCATAATACAACCTTCCCCGCACTGAGTGCAACAGGTCCACTGAAAGACTGAGCAATAATATTTAATATCGGCAGCACCATGATTAAGCTGATCAGAATGAGCCCGATTGGATTCAATATGGATATAGGGCTTGGTTTATGCAGGGCAGACTTGCTCTTAGACATACCTAGGAGCCTCCTTTCTTCGATAGGTTAGTATAGGCCTTCGCCGGTTGCTTTTTTGCTAAACATGTTGGCTGTTACAATCAGCACGAACCCAATCACCGACTTAAATAGACCAATGGCTGTCGTGTAACTGTATTCACGCTGAATGAGCCCCACGCGATAAATGTACGTATCCAAAATGTCCCCTTGCGAATTATTCAAAGGATTCAAGAACACGAATACGCGTTCAAAGCCTAAATCCAGAAAATTACCAATTTGCAAAAGAAAGAGGATCGTAATCGTCGTTAAAATACTCGGAATCGTAATGGCCCATGTTTGTTTCCATCGTGTTGCCCCATCAATTTGCGCCGCTTCGTACAAGTCTGGATTAATCCCGCTCATCGCTGCCAAATAAATAATCGTACTCCAGCCCGCATCGCGCCAAACGCTTGAGCTGACGATAATGGTCCGGATGAAGGAATCTTCGCCCATGAAATAAATGGGTTCATGTCCGAACAGCGTCACGATATAGTTGACGACCCCGCTTGTCGGATTTAAGATTTCGATCACAATGCCTCCAACCACCACCCAAGACAGAAAGTGAGGCAAGTAGACGGCCGTCTGGACGAAACGCTTGAAAATCTGGTTGCGCAGCTCGTTCATCATTAACGCCAATAGAATCGGAATCGGGAAGGCGAAGAATAAGGTGTAGAAGCCGATGGCCATCGTGTTTTTTAAAATGCGCCAGAAATCCGCGTACTCGAACATGCGCCGGAAATTGTCCAAGCCCACCCAATCGCTTTTCCATATCCCCGTGAAAATACTGTAGTCCTGAAAGGCCATGACAGACCCCGTCAGCGGGATATATTTGAAGATTAAAAAGTAAACAATGCCCGGAATCGACAGCAGGTACAGCACCTTGTAGCGATTGTAGTAGGTCAAAAACCCTGATTTTCTCGCCGCTTGCTCTTGAGGCCTGCTCAGCTTTTGCTTAACCTCTGAATAGCTCATGTTCTCCATCACCCTATCGTCGTTGTTATGTATGAAGTGTACCGTAGGCGAGCCGAAAGAGGGATACCGTGAATTAAGGGCACTTATCTTTTTTTAATATTTCACTCTACGCATTCCATTCCACCATCTCCACCATTTGAGCACTCTAACTAAACCTCTTTGTCATTTCATCGACCCCACTCCTTCCACCATCTCCACCATCCGAGTTCCATTGCTTCACCCTTAGTCATTTGAGTAGCTTGATTTTGAAGTGACTGCTCTGCCCCATTAAATGATCCCCCATTGCCTCTCTGCCGAAATAACTGGATTTTCTCCAGCTAAATTCGCCCATTCCGCTAGGTAATCAGGATTAACTGGATAAAGTACATCTAAATTTGGCCATATGCGCCGTATGGAGCTAAATGAGCCGAATTAACTACATGTTTTACATCTAATAGGTGAAATGAGGGATTTCGGACGAAATTAGCTGTATGTTTTCCATTTATTCGTTGTTAGGGGGGGCTGCCTGAGGCATGATGGAGGATAGATACTCGGGAGGGCTAAAGAAATCTACTGCAGAGAGTTACCCGAATGCGTCACTGAGCAGCGACTACTGGAGGTGCGTTACTTCGCCCCCACTACTTAACTCCACGTAACTAAGTGAACTAATAGTGCCTTCTTGTCGGCCAACCCTGCCTCCCTTATACTTACAGCACAATGGTAAATGAGAGGATGATTGTAACAGATGAAATATAGAAATATGGGACGCAGTGGGTTAAAAGTAAGTGAAATCGCCTTAGGAAGCTGGCTTACCTACGGAACAGCTGCCGAGCAAAAAGCCGCGGATGCCTGCATCGCGAAAGCTTTTGAAAGCGGCATTAATTTCTTCGATACCGCGAATGCTTATAATCGTGGCGAAGGCGAGAAAGCGATGGGCGCAGCACTGAAAGGGTACGATCGCTCGAGCTATGTGCTCTCGACGAAGGTCTATTTCCCGATGGGCGATGGCCCGAACGATCGCGGATTATCCCGTAAGCACATTTTGGAGCAATGTGATGCGAGCTTGAAACGACTTGGCGTCGACTACATCGACATCTATTTCTGCCATCGGTATGACATTCACACACCGCTGGAAGAAACGCTTCGCGCGCTTGACGATTTGGTCACGCAAGGCAAGATTATCTACCCCGCCGTCAGCGAATGGAACGGCGCTCAAATCACCGAGGCCGCTAGCATCGCTGAGCGTCTCCGTCTACGTCCGCTGATTTCGAATCAGCCGATCTATAATATGTTCGAGCGTTATATCGAGCGCGAGGTACTTCCCGTCTCCGAGCATAAAGGGCTCGGGCAGGTCGTCTTTTCACCGCTTGCGCAAGGTATTCTAACGGGTAAATATAAGCTGGGACAGCCCCTTCCCGCCGATAGTCGTGCTGCGAACGATTCCGTAAATGGCGTCATCAACAGCTATCTGAATGACCGTGTGCTGCAGACCGTTCATGAACTAGAGCAAGTTGCTCAAGGGCTCGATATCTCGATCGCTCAGCTCGCGATCGCCTGGGTGCTTCGCCAACCTGGCGTAAGTTCGGCACTAATCGGCGCGACAAAGCCTGAGCAGATCGAAGAAAATGTGAAAGCTGTGGATGTTGAATTAGACGCAGCAGCGTTAGAGCAAATCGAAGCTATTCTCAAAGGTGTCGCAGACTTCTCTCCAGCACGATAAAGTCAAAAGGTTGGAACTATATGAATAAACTATTTTCTGCCAAATAAGCTAAACAAAGAAGCCGTTCCTAAGGTCGGAAGACCTGAAGAGCGGCTTTTATGGTAGAATAGGGTTTATTTCCCAATAAATAGTCTTGTAATAAATACCCAATACGAGGCGTATTACTTCTTATCTAACAAATTAGAAAAAGGGAGGTTTTTATGGATAACCGACAAATATTATCCGCTTTAAGCTATTTCAGCGTATTTTTTGCTCCTTTTCTTTTGCCCATCGTTATTTATTTCATTGTTTCGGACCGAGAGGTTAAGCATCACGCCAAATGGGCGTTCCTCTCACATTGCTTGCCCGTCGCAGGCTTCATTCTTACCTGGATATTGGGTTTAAACAGCATAGTTAATGGCGGTCACATGTCACAGTTCGTCATACCGTTGATACTAACCGGGCTTGCCTATTTGGTGGTGTTTATCTGGAATATTGTGATGGGCATTAAGGTGTTAGCTCGTTGAAAAGACCACCTAACACATCCGCGCATGGGGAAAGTTACTGCCCCCTCTTTGCATACACATAGAAATAGTACGTATACGGATTCGCTTCATCCGTAATTCCTTGTTCGACAGAAATTTCATCCCACTCCGAATAATCTACCTCAGGAAAATAGGTATCTCCATCGAATTCATGATTGATTTTGGTCATATAGAGCTTGTCTGCATAAGGTAAAAATAGACGATATATTTCTTCGCCGCCAAAAATGAAAATTTCATCTTCGCCATGGCACATCGCTAGTACTTCTGCAACGGAATGGGCGACCTCGCACCCCTGGGCGGAATAGCTCGTATCCCTAGTCAGGATGATGTTCCGTCTACCAGGCAACGCTTTGCCGATGGACTCGAAATTTTTCCTCCCTAAAATGATCGAATGCCCCATCGTCGTTTTCTTTACATACTGCCACTCTTTGGGCAGTCGCCACGGCAGGTCATTATTTTTACCAATCACACGATTCTTGTCCATAGCTACTATGAATGAAATTGTCAAATAGATCACTGCCTTATCTTGAATTTACGGTTCCGTAACAGATAATTTCATCCGTATGCCCGCTATGGTTTGCCCTATATGATTTGTTTTCTTCTCTACCAAATAGGGCTTAAACCCTAGCTTGGTATAAAATAGCAATCCTCTTATGTTCACATTATGACAAACGAGATGCAGCTCTTGCACCTTCAGCTCATCTTTCGATTTGGCAATCATCGTGCGAATTAAGGTTTCGGCTGCTCCCGTACCTCTGGCTTCTGGAGAAACAATGACGTTGCCAAGCCAACAGTGCATATCTACCTCTAAACCATATATGTTCGCGTACCCCAGTATCTGCCCCTTCTCATCCACCACGACGGTTTGCTTCAATCTACTCTTAGTTGACTCCACGAGTTGTTCAGAAGTAAGCGGGTATTGCAGCAAAGGTGACATATAATACAGCTCTTCCGCGTTGCGCGGAAAGGAGCTAATTGTCTCAAAATCCTCGTTAGTTGCTGATCTACATGTGAACATGGACATCCCTCCTTTATCAAAAAGCGGAAAATGATAGCGACTATGCCCGGTTTGAGAATTAGGCGGTAGCGGCGGCTGCGAGAGCACTTTAAGGCCCGAAACGGGCCTTATTTCGCCGGCGCAACTGCGCGAGCTGCACGTTAACGCCCAAAATGGGCGCTAAAGGGACTTTTTCGCGCTGCAAGGCGACCGCGGGAGCACTTTAAGGCCCGAAATGGGCCTTATTTCGCTGGCGCGGCGGCGTGGGCTGCCCTTTAACGCCAAAAAGGCGTTAAAGGGGCTTGCACATAGCCATACAATTTCGTGAGGCAGCTCACGTTTCCTTTATTTATCTCCGCGACGCTATCAAACGACAAAATGAGAGAGTTTATGTCGAATAAGGAAATATATGGGTGGGTCCATGTGAGCAGGACCATAAGCACTTACTAGATTAGTCGAATCTAGTATTTAATTGAAATGACCATCGGTCAAATACATAGATTGATTTTGTTTTCGATTTTGTTTTCGATTTTGTTTTCGGTTTCTCTTTCAGTTCCATACTCTATTTTGCAGGAGGTCTCCTATTGAAAAACTACACCGCGAAGATGACTAGAGTTTTACTGGCAACAAGTTTAACCGCAGGACTTTTCTCAACAGCCGCTTTCACAACTGCAACATCTGCGTTTGCAGCAGAATCTGATTACGCTGACGCACTTGAAGCACCCCCTATCGATTTGAATATCGTCGATGATGACCGACTGGCCAAAGGCTTAATGGACCGAGGGCTGTTAAGTAAAGGCGCTACGCCTGAACAAATCAGCAAAGCTGTCAAATCGTATGTTGCTGCCAAGAACAATAAAATGGCGCCAACAACCAAAATGGACAAGCAAAATAATGAAATCGACAGAAGATCGAAGGAGTTCATTGCGAAGCAAAAAGATAAGCTTTTATCGCAGCTGAACAAAGGCCATCAGGATTTGAAGAATGGTCTCCCGGGTGGCATCCCAATTCCATCCGCCAAACAAGCTGCCTACAACGGCCCCGTGCGTGAGGATAAAGTCCTCGTTCTTTTGACCGAATTCTCGGATTTTAAGCATAACAATGTGAAGCAAGAACCTGGATTCATGTTTGCCAAAGATTTTAACCGTGACCATTATCAGAATCTCATGTTTGGCAATAAAGATTTCACTTTATTCGACGGTTCTAAGATCAAAACCTTCAAACAATACTACGAAGAGCAATCCGGTGGCAGCTATACGGTGGACGGTTATGTCTCCGATTGGCTAACCGTTCCAGGCAAAGCTGGGGAATATGGTGATGACAACCCAGCAGGAGGTCATGATAACCTCAACCCCAAAGGGCCTCGAGATCTGGTGAAGGACGCGCTGAATGCTGCAGTTGCAACCGGCCTTAATCTTGCTGACTATGACAAGTTCGATTTATATGATTTGGATGGCGATGGCGATCAGAATGAACCCGATGGTCTAGTCGATCATCTGATGATTATTCATGCAGGTACGGGCCAAGAAGCTGGCGGCGGTCAGTTAGGCGATAATGCCATCTGGTCTCATCGTTGGACGCTAAGCAGTGTGTATGCGATTCCGGGAACAACGGCGGGGGTTGACTATTGGGGTGGCCGAATGGCTGCATATGATTATACGATCCAGCCTGAAGATGGCGCTGTGGGGGTATTTGCTCATGAGTACGGTCATGACTTAGGATTGCCAGATGAATATGATACCCAGTATTCCGGGCAAGGTGAGCCGATTGCCTCTTGGTCCATCATGAGTGGCGGCAGCTGGAACGGCAACATTGCGGGGACAACACCAAGCTCTTTTTCACCTCAAAATAAGGAGTTCTTTCAGAAAACCATGGGTGGCAACTGGGCCAATGTGACTGAAATTGACTCTTCCAACATTACGAAATTAGGTAAGGCTGCCATCATTGATCAGAGTGTAACGAAGTCCAACAATCCAGGTATCGTCAAAGTGACTTTGCCAGATAAAGCAGTGGCAGGCATCCAGCCAGCGTTCGGGACGAAGTATTATTACAGCACGAAAGGCGATAACCTGCATACGACGCTTTCCACGCCCGAGTTTGATTTATCCCAAGCACAAACAGCTACATTTGATTTTAAAACGCTCTATGATGTCGAGTTTGAATATGACTATTTAACAGTTACAGCTTCGACCTACAACGAGCAAGTAACCCTCGATATCATTGGCGACAATGACACGAATGGCGACGCGCGTGCAGAAACCACGAACGGAGCTTGGGTAGACAAGTCCTATGATTTAAGCCATTTTGCTGGTAAAAAAGTAACTCTCCACTTCGACTACGTCACGGATGGCGGGCTCGCGCTGAATGGTTTTGCGATGGATAATGCGAAATTAACCGTGAACGGTCAAGTCGTATTCTCCGACGATGCCGAAGGCGCTTCTCATTTTAACCTTGATGGCTTTGTCGTCTCGAACGGTATTGAATTTAAAAAGCACTATTACTACCTGGAGTGGAGAAATTACGCGGGGTCCGATAAAGCTCTTGCCTTTAGCCGTGGTGTCAAATACAATACCGGACTTCTTGTGTGGTACGCAGATGATAGTTATTTGGACAACTGGACCGGTATTCACCCTGGAGAAGGATTCCTTGGCGTCGTAGATTCTCACGCTGATGCGATGATTTTCAAGAAAGATGGACAAGATTCTGTCTCGCAAACGACACGTTATCAAGTAGCGGACGCAGCCTTCTCGCTGGACAAAACACCATCCTGGTACATCAACAACCCTACCCGTGGTGAATATACGTATAAATCTCTGCAAGGCGTCGAGGAATTCTCTGATTCCAATAGCTATATGAACGCATTGATTCCAGATGCCGGGCGCCTAGTGCCGAATTTCGGATTAAAGTTCCGAGTCGTTGGTGAAGCCAAGGATAACTCTGCTGGATTGATTTGGATTCATAAGTAAGGATAATATGAACAAGACAAGAACCCCTAGCCTACTCAGCTAAGGGGTTCTTGTTATTAGTAACCTTAAGGTACGTATTTTTATTCTACTAGCTCAACAACCACTAATGTCCATATATCAAGACGAGGGATTGTCAAGACGAGTGTTTTGCCGCGATCCCTTTCCTCTATCTCGTATTGTGCTTGCTGTGGCCTCCCCATCTCGTCATCTGGAGTCGAAATAAAGACCGATTTCACATCCGATTCCAGCAAAATAGTTAATGAAAAATCATTCTGCGGAGTTGGTTTTTCCTTCCCTGTATTCCAATAATCGTCTGATACACCACAAAGGTTAATCAGGTTCACCACTTTCATTCCCGGCTTTTCTTTGATTAGTGTCCAAACCTTGTTCGCTTCACCGTAAGTACTGTATGAAACATTCTCGAAAACATATTCAAGATTATCGCCATCCACATGTGTCATCGAAACGTCCCTTAACTCTGGGTCAAATAGGACAGTAGCATACCTGATGATGAAATCGTAATACACTCGAATGTCTCGGAAGAAGGAGTCAGACAACTCAGAGTAATCCACATAATAGCCTTGGGTTAGCACACCTTTATTCTCGCCCAACAGCAAATGGTAACCGCCGCTGGCCGAGATCACTGCCGTTAGAATCAGCGCAGCATGGTTTGCTCGGTCCATGGATGCATCACCTGTCTCCATGAAGGGCTGTAAATAAGCTGCCAATATCACCGGCTTCCCCTTACCGTATTGCTGCGCCCAGCGTAAGATTTGAACGATATGATGATACCGCTCATAAGGTTTCCAAACCTCAATATAAATAACATCCTGTTCAGCGCACGCAACCGTGTCGACCGGCCAATTCCCCACATTATTGAAAATGAGGCATAAGTCCTCTGTACTCTGCTCAAGTAGTTTACGCGTATTATCGATCAGTACTGGAAAGTGCTCATCCAGCCTCACAATCTTATCCTCATTAGCTAGCTTGGAAATGGCTATTTTCGGTGAACCATACGTATCCATGTGAATACCGTCAAATTGCAACTCCTCAATCGTCCGCTTATACTGCTCAATGATATGGCGATGCCACGGTGACTCTTCAGCTATGTTCATCAAGTAAAAAATGCGAATAAAATCGAGAACCTTTCCATTGCTGCCATAAAGCGCCCAATCGGTATGCTGCTCATAAAACTCTCGACTTGCCGCATATACAGCGCCATAAGCAATCGCCTTCATACCAACGCTGTGACACAAGGCAATCTTCTCCTCAATCACTTTCCGGCTGGACACCTTGCCCATTAAATCTGAATAGACATCCACCGTTGCTACCAGGTCATCATGACGATACATCCAATCGTAGAACTGTACGAGGTTGATGTGAAGCTTGGTCATTTGCTTGATATCTTCACTGTCGCCAGCTTCATTCGGGTGAAAGTCACTTAGAAATCCATACCTTGGCGATTGTCTCCAGTTCGTAACCACATCGAAGGACGTTGAATTTACCTGGAGCCACTCCTCTTCCAGATACAAATGAACATCAACACCGTAGCCTTTAAACGTTACATCCTTAGGGCTAATCATCAACTGGATGGTTTGCTGTCCAGGACCTGATCTTCCAATCTTGTGACGATAGACTTCAATCTCCAGGTTCAAATCGTAAACTTTCGCTTCCAATTCAACTTGCCCGTCATCCAATGCAAATGGAAGATCTAACTCAATGGCAATGGAGATCGGTTGATTTCTCAGAAACTGTGCTTTTTGTGGATAGACATCATGTACAATTGGCTTCACTCTTCTCATCCCTTCAATGCACCTGCCGTGATGCCTTTAATAAAATATTTTTGGAAAATAAGAAACGCAAGTACAGCTGGAGTGAGCCCAATCACTGCTGCGGCGGCCATTAAATTCCACTGTGCCCCATATTTTTGAAAAAAAATGGAGATGGCGAGGGGGACGGTATGCATCGTCTGACTTTGCAAGAAAAAGACCGCCTGACCGTAATTGTTCCATATCCCAAGTCCCGATAAAATCACAACAGCAGCGGTCACCGGCTTAACGAAATGAAAGGTTATGCGCCAAAATGCAGTAAAATAGGTGCACCCATCCATAATTGCAGATTCTTCAACCTCTCTAGGTAGCTGCTTAATAAAGCTAGCATAGAGAAAGACAGATAACGGCAAAGCAGTAGCTGCGGTAAGAAGGATCATCGCCCAATGCGTATTTATACCGCCAATCGATTTCATCAAGGTGTACAGGGGAACCGTAATAATAATGGCGGGAATCATCATACAAAGTAAGAGCAGCTGAAATACAATCCGATTAAATCGACTGTTAAAACGAGCAATGGAATAGCCTGCTGCACTTGCAAACAGTACAATAATAGCCACAGATCCTACGGTAATGATCAGCGAATTTACAATGGCGTTGCCAATTTTGGATATTTTCCAAGCGTTCACATAATTAGCAAAGTGAAAATCCGGCAGGAGGATGTTGCCATCGAAGAAGGAGCTGGATGGCGTGTTCAGCGATAAATACAGCAGTGCGTAGAATGGAATGAGCGATAAGAGGACCATGAGCGTTACGACGATATATTTCCCTAGCCTAAGTGTTGAGTTTCGCATCGCCTTCTCCTCACATCTCAATCTCTCTGGATTTCGTTAAGCGCATAAAGATGATGACAGGAATCACAATGATGACAAATAAAATCAACGCCACTGCCGTTGAATACCCTGTGAAACTGCCATACAGCATGCGCAAAATATAAATACTTAAAGATTCTGTGCTGTAACCGGGCCCCCCATCTGTTAAGGCGACAATAATTTCAAATACGCTCAAGGAGCCTATGATATTCGTCACGACATTGATTTGGATAGCCGGGTAAAGCAATGGAATGGTGATAGAGCGTAAGGTGGCAAAGTAGCCAGCTCCATCGATTTTACTGGATTCATATAACTCTGCCGGTATGGATTGAAGCCCAGCCAGATAAATTATCATAGTCATACCTACGAACTGCCAGACGTTGACCAACACGAGTACCTTCAACGCAGATGAACTATCGCCAAGCCAATTCGTGTTCATAAATCCTAGGTTCAAATTCTCCAAAATATGATAGAGAAAGCCTCTTCTCGGCTGTAAAATAAAATACCAAACGTACCCCATAATCAATGGACTAATGACTGCCGGCAAATATACGATGGCTCTAACTACGCCCTTCCCCTTAAAATTGCGATCCAAAATAAGCGCGTATACGAGTCCGAAAATATTGAGCAGCGGCGCACTTCCGAGCGCAAAAAACAGCGTATTGTACAGATCGTGCTTAGCTCTGTCATCATGGAAGAAATCGATGAAATTATGCAGCCCGACAAATTTCGCTTGGGACACACCGTTCCAATTCGTTAAGCTAATTCCTATCCCCTGTGTGAGTGGGTATATGAAGAACATCGCGAATAATAGGATGGCAGGTACTGCCATAAATTTGTGCAGATTGGTATTAATGATGCGCAAGAGATACATTGCAATCCTCTCCTAAACCCGAATGTATGAACGGCTATGAGAAAGGGAAGAGATCGGTGATCCTTCCCTTTTCGCAGGTTCATTCTATTTTACTTAGAAGCTTTCCAGCCTTTATCCCACGTCTCCTTGTACGTCTTAGCGAACTCAGCTGGTGTCTTATATTTGCCGGCAATCAACTCTTGCACCATGCGGCCTACATCGTCGCCTGAAAAGCCAGAAGGTGTATCTGTGAAGGCAATGTTTACACCGGTTTTCAGTGCTTGCGTTGCTTGATCTTGCAGCGGGCCCCAATCCGCTTTCACATCGGTGAAGGCGGAAGGTGATTTAATCGCTTCGCTGTATAACTTTAAATTTTCTGCTTTGAAGAGGAAATCAAGGAATTTCTTAGCCTCTTCCGGATGCTTGGATGCAGAAGTGATCGCATATTTGGAATCCTCGGCGGATAATACGACTGGCTTACCTCCATCTTGTAAAGCTGGGAATGGGCTGAAGCCAATATTTTTGGCAAAATCCGGATTAATCTTGAGCAGATCACCCAGCACCCACATGCCTTGGCTGAACATAGCTGCTTTCCCGGCAACAAAATCCTCTTTTTCATTATCATAGGTAGCCGTCAAAGCATCCGCATTGATCAACCCTTCATTTTTAAGCTCCATGATTCGAGCAGCGAAAGTCTCCATACTGCCGCCAGGGGCATCAAACGCAAGTTTTGCCCCATCGTTGTTAATGAACGCTTTGCGTGATTCATAAACACCATACTGCTGCTTGATGATGCCATGAGCCATAAATTCGATCAAATGCCCCATCGACCATGCTTCTTTACCCGGTAAGAACATCGGTACGACGCCTTTTTTCTTGTCTTTGATTGTTTTCAAGTTTGTTTTGAAGTCAGCCCATGTGAGTGCTTCCTTTAAGCCTAATTCAGAGAAAATTTGCTTGTTGTAAAATATACCGCCCATTGTAACTGTTGCTGCTGCCGAGAACTGCTTGCCCGTTTTAATATCCGTATTCAAATCCTTGATAGCCGGCAGCACTCTCGACCAGAAGGCAGCGTTCGATAAGTCGAGGTATTTTCCTTGATCAATGTAATCTTGGCTAACGACCGTAGTGATATCAGGTACATCGCCGGATGCGAACTTGATCTTGATCACATTGCTGGCATCCTTCTGATATTCCTGCTCAACTTTGATACCTGGATTCTCGGTTTGAAACTTGGCGATCATTTGATTAACCAAATCTACCGTTTCTACTTTACCTGTCAAAAACTTCAGCGTGACGACTTCTTTTGGTTTCTCTGTTGGCTTTTCTGTTGCTTTGGCCGATTCAGTGCTAATAGCTGTTGTTGGCTTTACCTCTTCCTTAGTTCCGCATCCTGCGGCAATACCCAAAATAACTGAAAAACACATGACCATGGATAGAGCTCTGTTCAACATGATGTTTCCTCCCTTTTCGCTTATATATAAGAAAACTTAGCAAACAGTTCTTTCTATTTCATCTTACTTTCAATCCAAACATTCGTTAAGACCTCAATTTTCTTGATTGGAGTGCGATTTTTTTAGAAGTGCTGATGTGACTGAACCTGATGTGATATATTGGGCATAGAGGGGGGTAATGGAATGAAGAAATGGAGCATTAAGTTCAAGCTGCTAATCATGACTGGCCTATTTATTCTATTTTCCGTGATCCTAGTTTCCTTCGTCTCTTATCATCAGTACACCAAAGACTTCGAGAATCAGTCCACCGAGAGGGTTCAGCAGATTATCGAGCAAGCCTCTCTGAACATCGACAATTATCTGGATGATTTATCGCGTTTATCGGTCGCCCCCTACCGAAATCCAGCTGTTATGGCTGCACTGGAAACTACTCAACCCGATTCGGAGATCGAACAACTCAAGAAGACTCGTACGATTGAAGATTTTCTGGATGAGATTATGATCATTCCAAGAAATGATATTCTGACTGTTTTTGTATTAACGGATACGGCATACTCTAGCGGTAGAGTGCAGACCAACATCGATTCAAAGGTCGATTTCCACAACTTCAACTGGTATAAGGAAGCGCTTTCAACTCAAGAATCGATCTTCGTCCCCGCGCATATGCAGCAAATTATAAAGAACCCGAAGAATAAGGTCTTCTCAATTGTACGGCAGCTTCGCAGCACCAAGGATACGGAGAAAATTATCGGCATTATTAAGGTGGATGCTAATTACAGCGGTATTGAAGCCATTGGCAATAAAGTGAACATGGGCAGTAAGGGCGGACTCTTCATTGTGGATGCAGATAATAACCTCATATTTTCCAATGTCAAGGGCGGTCATGAGCTGGACCTCTATCAAACTATGCTGAAAACCAGCCATTCTAAGACAACGATCCGGTTGGATAATGAGAACTATCTGCTTAATGCCACTCCCATTTCACGAGCTAACTGGACCGTTGTTGCCGTAAACGCCGTTGCCGAGCTCAATCACAATGCCATCACAACAAGAAACATCGCTTTTTTAATGGCGATTATTAGCTCCTTTCTCGCTATTCYTGTCTATTTCTTCTTTATCAAAAGATTCCTGACACCTTTGCTCACCATTGTAAAGCTGATGAAAGAAATTGACCGCGGTAATTTATCCGTCACCTTTCCTAACTACAGGCATGATGAGATAGGCTACCTGGGGTCCTCGTTTAACGAGATGGTTCACCGCATTCAAGTGATGCTTGAAGAGAATACAAAGCTTGTCAGCGAAGTGTATGAGGCTAATTTCCTACAAAAGGAAGCGCAAATCAAAGCCTTATTTAACCAGATTAGGCCTCATTTTATTTTCAACACACTCAATATGATTAGCCTACTTATGCAGAGTGGCAAAGAGGAGCAAGCTGTAGACCAAATCAACAAGCTTAGTTCCCTCCTAAGGAGTATGACCACCTGGGATAAAGAAATCACGATTGGGCAAGAAATCAACTTACTTGAAGCTTACCTCAGTATTCAAAGCAGCAGATTCGACGGAAGGCTGGAATACACTATTACCATTGCTAATTCGCTGAGCAGTTATTATATTCCTGCGCTCCTCCTGCAGCCTGCCGTAGAGAATGCAGTTATTCATGGGTGTGAGATGAAGAAAGAGAAGACGATCATACACATTTATAGCGAGGAAGATGATACTAATCTCTATTTCTATGTTCGCGATAATGGGAAAGGCATAGATGCCGATAAGCTGGCAAAACTACGGCAACGTGTGGAATCGTTGGTTTATAACGAGGATCTCCAAAGTCTACCTAATCGGGCAAGTACGGGAGTCGGTCTTGTCAATGTGAATAAGCGGATCAAGCTGAAGTATGKGGCGGAGTATGGGCTTACGATTGATAGTACGCCAGAAGTGGGTACGTGCGTCACGATCATTTTACCCAAATTAGATGTTAGAAGGGAGAAGGCGCATGTATAAAATGCTCGTGGTCGACGATGAGTCGCTTACTAGAGATTATCTGAAGCTAACTATTCCACAGATTAATGCCCGGTGGGAGGTTGTACATGTCGCCTCGGATGGCAAGGAAGCGCTCGAGCTTCTCGATCAATATGCCGTTGATTTAATCCTCACCGATATTAAAATGCCCGTCATGGACGGCCTCACTTTATGTAAAATCGTCTCGCAAAAGTCTCCTCGTCCGAGAATAGTCATCCTATCAGGCCATGATGAATTTTCCTTTGCTAAGGAAGCCATTACTTATGGTGTAAATGAATATTTACTGAAGCCCATTGTTAAGGATGAGTTGCGCGTCGTCCTCGAACGTATTATGAAAGATTTAGATAGAGAAAAAAGTCAGCTGCTTACCCAGCACTCGATGCATATTCTCTCAGAGGACTCCAAAAACCATGTGGTCAAAAATTTCCTCAAAGCAGTCATTGAAGACAGTTATGCTGAGATCAAAGTACTCTACCCGCTTCTCTTCCGACTAAAGGTGAGCTTAATCGAGTCTGAAGGTAATCTGATGATCCTCTCTTTGGATGAAGATAAGATCATTCGGAAATCTATTCCATATGCCGATATTCCTGTATTTAAATATATTTTGCAAAAAATTGCAACGGAGATTGTGGAGGAAGGACGTGTGTTCTACGACTCAGAGGAAAATACAATAATACTTGTAACTGGTGAGAACCAAGATGACCTGATTGAACAATGCCGAGTCATTCATGCGGAAGTAGCTGACGCGATCTATAGGAGTACGGGTATTACGATCACTGGTGCTATTGGTACTTGTGTCAACGATGTACTTCGCTTGAGCTCCTCTTACCGCAAAGCGCATAAGATGCTGCTGAGCCGTCTGTTATATGGCGGTAACTCCTGCTTCTCCTTCAGCGGTGAGCGTAGGGATATGCCTTCCATTCTAGAACTGGATAAAACCATGATGGCCATTCAATCTGGATTGCTTGATGGTAGTGAGACGAACTACATGGTTTCCGTCCGCCATTATGCCGAGCTTATGGACAATTACCATCCTCCCGTTGTTTACAGGTATGGCGTACACTTAATTAGATGCATGGCAGACATGAATCCGAACTTCACAGATGAAGGGATACAAACGGCTCAAACGATCCTTAGGAAACTGGAAAGCTTCACGCTACAGGAACCATCCAAGGAAGATGTGCTGCTTATCTTCTATGAAATTCTCAAATCCTTCAACCTGCATGCGATGCCGAGACCCACGAACGAGAACGAGCACGACCTTGTAGCTAAGGCCAAAGAATACATCTATTCGCACTATTCGGAGCCCATATCTCTTGCCATTATTGCTGATAAAATAGGCGTTTCAGCAAGCTACTTGAGCAATGTTTTTCATAAAAGCGTGAATGAATCTTATATAAAATTTTTAACTAGAGTGCGCATGGAGCAAGCCGCCAAGCTTCTGAGAGCAAGACCTGCTGAGAAGATTGTAGAAGTATCGGACAAAGTTGGATATGTAAGTGTCAAGCATTTCTCCCATGTATTCAAGCAGCACTTCCACATGCCTCCTGGAGAGTATCAAGAAAAGCAAGCTGCCGCGTTAAAAGGATGAGAAAAGCCGTCAGGGGAGCTCTTCCTGGCGGCATATTTTAGATTTAACATACGAGGGGATTTGCAATCCCCGTATTACTCTTTCAACCATTCGAGGCAACATATAATCTCTGAATACCTCCATTTATCTCCGTTTACCTGCCATTCCTGCGGTTGTCAACCTAGTAGGGGTCTGCTACTCTTTGGATAACAATACCTATAAACGGGAAAAGGGGCTACCCCTATGCTGAATCGGAATGTCATGTTAACGGATACGCAGCGATTTTTGCTTCGAAATGTGTCTATTATTGTACTCGGTCTCTTCATTAACCAAATGCTCCAAACCGTGGGAAGCATCGTTCTAGCTCGCGTCTTAAACGATCCAACCAAATTCGGCCAAGTGAATCTCCTTTTGCAAATTTTCGGCATGGCCTCCTTGTTTCTCAATGTCGGATTCAACTCCTCCTTAATCTATACCTTTTCTAGGAAACCGGCCCAGGCGGTACAAACCAATTTTCGCGTTGCTTTTTTCGGGAGCTCACTATTCGGGGTTATCTTCGGGATCATACTCGCGCTACTCGCACCAATCCTAGCGAATTATTATCATTTACCTGAGCTAGAAGGAGCCCTGATCCTGAGCTCAATCATGTTTATTTTCAACTCCATCATCAATATTGGCGTCGCTTCTTTCTCAGGAAACCGCGATTTCGGTGTTCAGGCTTTCTTCATGGTCATTACCACAACACTTGCCACTTCGGGTACCGTTGTTGGCGTATTATTACCCATTGGCTCGTTGAACCTACTCGAAAATATCTCGCTTTGGATGAGCGTGGGGGCGATCCTGACGGCTCTTTTTATTGGCTGGAAAGTTGAACGTGTGCATAATCCGAAATGGTTCGGCGGCATCCCTATGCAAGAGGTGAAGACCATGATGGCGTATGGTCTCCCGTCCTGGGCTGGAAACATTGCGAAAGCGTTTCAACAACCTTTCCTGGTCATGATGGTTGGTTCCAGTTCAGTTATCGCTGTTGGTTATTTATCCAATGGATTTCGTATTACAGGCTTCATTGGCATCATTACATGGGCGTTTATGATTGTCACCTTCCCATTCGTAGCTGAGAGTGCGCAGGATTTGAAGGAAAGCAAGCACCGTGGGACGAGCTGTGTCCGTTATAACAATATTTTTCTGTATCCGCTGACAGCGCTCATCTGTTTATATCCCGATCAGATCAACGGATTTCTATTCGGGGAGAGCTTCACATCCGGAGATTCCGCTGCTTATATTCGACTGATGGCTTTAGGCGTCTTATTCTCCTCCGTTGGTCGTCTTGGCGGAAGTATTCTAGCGGGAATTGGCAAAACCAAAGCTAACTTCTGGGTAATGATCGTCGCTGGGATTTTCGTTATTGCCATTGTTCCTTTCATCGCAGCTGAAAGTCCCGTCTTGGCTGTTTGTATTTACACAGGGGGATGGGCTGTCTCGGCGCTCGCGATGATTGGATTTTTCTACTACGAAAAGTTTCCGCTCGACTGGTGGAAAGCTTATGGACAGCCTCTTCTGCCTACGATCGGAATGATGGCCATCATGGAAGCCGGCTCGTTTGCGAAGGGTTGGTATCCCATTTTCATCGTCGCTGGTCTCGTAGGTTTGCTCATTTTAACAATCATGATTGAAAAACGCCCCCATACAGGGACTGACATACATACGACAGCAGCCCGCTGAATATAGGGTGGAAAGCAGAAAAGCACTTCAAAGGCAGTCATGCCGCCTTGGAGTGCTTTTTGTTTGCAAATACTAGATTGAATTCGCGTATTTGTTATTTGTTGTAATATCAAATTTTTGTTGTATATGTCTTACGAACCCTGTGTAACCTTTAAGGCGAAACGCCTTGTTCTAAAGAAATGGGAGGCCTGCTTAAAGTTTAGATGGAGAAACTACAGTTAAAAATGGCAAATCCCTTGTGTTTCGGTGATTAGATGGAAAATATCCAGTTGTTTTAACCGATATATGAGAATTTGAGCTATAGGAAGAATAATACCTGTAGCAAATACAGCTAGTTTGATAAATAGACGAATTACGGCTCAATTAGATGGAGAAAATCCAGTTAGTCATCCCACTGAAGGCCGCCAGCAGTCAGCCCTAGCTACCTGCACCCAACCTAGATACGCCCCTTAGCGGAAATGGAAAGCCAACATGAAAAAAAAGCCAACCACCACAATCAGCAGTTGGCACCTTGACTTCGGGTTCGAAAGGATGTAAGGCTAGCGCCTCTTACTCAAGTCCCACAAAACGTTTGATACGMACAAGCCGAAGGTTCCGGCAGCGCGGCATACTCCGCCTGCTCAGGTGCATGTGCGAAGGGGTTCGCTAGCACAGCAAGCAGTCGCTCCATCACGCTATTGTCACCATGTTCGACCGCGACTTCTAGCGCTTCTTCTACTCGATGGTTACGCGGAATGACTGCAGGATTGCTGCTGCGCATCAGTTGCTGTGAGGCCGTTTGGTCTTCCTGTTGCCTGCCTAGTCTCGCCTGCCATTGTTCCTGCCAAGGGGCAAATTCTGGCGCGCTGAACAAGGCTGATTCCTCTATTTTATTAAACGTCAATGCTAAGAACGTATTCGTATAATCCGCACTATGCTTCTCCATCATGCTTAGCAAGCCTTCGATCAAGGCAAGATCTTCTTGCTCTTCATGAAAGATTCCTAGCTTCGCTCTCATTCCTGTGAGCCACGCTTGTTGATATGTCTTGGAAAATTCGGACAGCGCACCCTCGGCTAGTTTAATAGCTTGCTCCTCGTCAGCATGCAGCAGCGGCAAAAGGGTTTCTGCAAATCTAGCGAGATTCCATACCGCAATAGGTGGTTGATTGCCATAGGCGTAACGACCATGCGTGTCGATGGAGCTGAACACCGTCGCTGGGTCATAGGCATCCATGAAAGCACAAGGACCGTAATCAATCGTTTCGCCGCTAATGGCCATATTGTCGGTGTTCATCACACCGTGAATAAAGCCAACGAGCTGCCATTTCGTAATGAGCTTGGCTTGACGCTTGATCACTTCCTGAAGGAAGTGAAGGTAGCGTCGCTCACTCTCGTTCTCACTCGCATCAACTTCAGGATAATGTCTCTGTATGGTGTAGTCCGCAAGAGTCTGAACATCCTCCACCGTCCCATATTGTGCTGCATATTGGAAAGTACCAACGCGGATATGGCTTGCCGCTATACGTGTCAGAACGGCGCCAGGCAGCTCGGTTTCACGGTAAATAACATCACCCGTTGTTACAACTGCTAAGCTTCGCGTCGTAGGAATACCAAGACCGACCATCGCTTCGCTGATGATATATTCGCGCAGCATCGGTCCAAGGGCTGCGCGGCCATCGCCTCTACGGGAGTAGGGTGTTCTACCTGAACCTTTCAGCTGAACATCTACCCGCTCCCCTTGGGAAGTGATCTGTTCACCCAGCAGGATAGCCCGGCCATCTCCCAACATGTTAAAATGTCCGAACTGGTGAGCTGCATAAGCTTGTGCAAGCGGTATCGAACCTTCTGGTATATGATTGCCAGTGAGCGTAGCAACACCTTCATCGCTTCGCAACGCTTCAGCATCTAACCCTAGGGTTGCTGCCAATGGCTCATTCAGAACAATCAACTTCGGTGCGCGTCCAGGGGTAGGAGCAACCTTCGTAAAGAAAGTTTCCGGAAGTCGTGCATAACTGTTATCAAAGTTCCAGCCTGTATCTTGTTTTGCAATGTGATCTGTCATCGTATCTCCTCTTTCTTACTCCAACATGCTACTTTCTCAATTATAACATAGTCGACAAAAAAACCTCTTCATAAGCATAGTCGAAGAGGTTTTCCTTATATTGTATCTATTMCTGATGCTGCGTTGCAAATCGTTTTAATATGGTTATCGTATTAAAGTGCATGCCCTCGTGATATAAGGTGAAGTTTAGGAATTCTCCAATCGTATTTAGGAGTAGACCGCTGCCTGTTGTAAAAGGCTTAGCCACGCGTTCATCCAAACGATTTTGCAGTTCCTGCTGAATCCGTTTGGGCTGCTCAGCAAGCAACGCAAGTAATTCTTCAAGCGAAGGGAGTTCCTCATGCCAATCTGCTGGTTTGGTGCCTTTTGCAAATAATCGCTCAAAGTTTTCAGGTATTTGTATCGGCTCGCCAGCAAAATGAAAGGCAAACTTCTCTTGCACGAAAATAATATGCCCCAAATTCCATCGGATGTTGTTATTAAATCCTTCGGGAATGTGGTCTATTGTGCTTTCCGATAGTCCTGCAACTGCTTTGATCGTTGATTGACGAATAAAATCCAGTTGCTTGAGAGTGATTGATTCCATAAGTTATCCTCGCTTTTTTACTCTACTGTAGCACGTTTCCAGCAAGCTTGCGCCACATTTTTCAAAATCAAGGCTTGCTCCCACCGACTAGATAGCTCCCGACCATCTTGCCCCCTGATCGCATAAGGTGCAGGACCCAGCTCGCAGACGAAAGGAAGCACATCGCCAGGCTTAGCCCCTTGAAGCCAATAGCGCATCGCTTGGGTCCACCATTGCCCATAACGCGCCAATATCGCATCCGAATAGCCCACATCGACTTGAATTTGCTCGCCAGACGATATACGGCTATGAATCGCTGACGTTCGTTGGAGCACCCTATCAAGAAGAAGCTCCGCCTTTTCTTGCTTCTCTGTCATTTCCCCTGCCAGCACATAGTGGGAAATATCCAGCGTAAACCGCAGATTAGGCAGCGCATTCGCATAGTTGACGGTGCGGATCAAGTCTTGTGTAATTTTGCCACGATGCGTCTCTACATAAAATGGCAAGCGATTCGCAGYCGACACAGCGGCGAGTCCACCTAGCAGATCAATGGCTTCTTCGTCAATCACAAAAGAGTCCGCCACTTGCCCATTCACATACAACATATCCATATCAACGGCATGCTGAATATGTGCTGATAAGTCGGTTGGGCTGAATGGGAAACAATGTGAGCCAAAGCTCAGACTGTATTGATTCAGCAGCCTTTTCCACTCATCCCTAGCATCTATCTCCGGCACTCTTGCCAAGATGCCAGTAAAGCCTGCGCCTGCGATGCGCTCAAGCTTTGCCTCTAGCGAAAGCTCAGTTTCTAACTCTATCATGGCCCACATAGATTGATGAATTTCGAGCCGTGGAGGGCGATTAGAGCCATCATTGATCCTGGTTATATCGAAATTTCCCATCATTCGTATTAATAGCCTCCTAGGCTACCCGCCGGTTTATTTTTATTCAGATCACCATGCGCCTTCATGTACACGGCACGTTTCTTCACCGTTCGCTCAGCTTCTTCCTGTGCTGCACGCGCATCGCCGCCATGAACATCTTCAATCATCCACMGCTGTCCAAAGCCTGCATGCACAACCTCATCTGCCCAGTCAAAATCTTGAAACGTCGTCATAAGCGGATCCTTCGCGATATCGCGGCAGAACTCCCACTCCTCGCGCTTGCCTGGCGGATACTTCATTGCTGCCTTCTCAATGGCAATCGTGAGGTGCGAATACGCTTCAGTGCCCTCGAACAGCTGTGCTGTCATATCGTACCACCCCGTCCAATTCGGGAATTGATACACATCGTACCCCTTCGTACGAAGAGCAGCCTCGCCGAACCAACTGTGACGAACCTCATCCCACATATGCCTAGCCGTATCGCGGTAGAAATGCCATGGTTTGCCCTCCGTTGTGACATGGACATAAGCCACGCCCTCCGCAGGTGACATCTCGAAATACCTCGACAGCATCATCGTCATGAAACGACCATCTTCATTGTCTGGGATGTTCAAACCCTGCATTTTCACGACCTGTGGGGTGAAACGACTGTCCCGTGTACTGATTTGCGGCATGACGAATGGCTCCGTTACGATTCGCGCAGATGGATCTACGGGAACTCGTTCCTCCCATCCTGTAATACCGCCCGCTGCTGCTAGCAGTTGTTCCACATACATTCTCCAGCTCTGCGCTTGTGCCTTCTCTGTGTCCGATGCAGATTGCAGCAGATATTGAAGCGCCTCGCGACCCCAGTCCATTTGCTCCTCGCGGTCGATGAGCTGATGCTTCAAGATATGATGCGTAGGTTCATCAACGAGAGGCTGTGCTTTGCTTTTATAGGCATGAATGGCCGCAATCTGTGCCGGCTTCACCACATCAAAGAGTGCAGTTAACAAACACAACGTTGTTGCTGAATTCAGCACCGTTTGCATAAGTTCATTGAGCGATGCGTCTGGACATTTATCGAATGCTACCGTGCTCATGCGCAGCTGCTTAATTCGATTGCGGAATTGATCGTGATGCTCCGCATCCTGCGAGCTTACGCGTGCAAGCGCTCCTTTTATTTCATATTCAGGTCTAGCCGCCATATGCGCAGCCTCGATCCGCATAAGTTGACGATCGACATAAGCAATTCGTTGTAAGGTTTTGGCTGATTCCTCTACGGACATGCCGATACGATCCCAATCCTTAATTCCCATGAATGGATGCAACATAAGTACCCCTCCAGTATCTTTGCACTATAATATGAACTCATGAACTTATCATAGTGGTATTTACCATAAGAATACATGCATTGAATCACCTATAAATTTGCACTTTAATACATAACATCGCAGTTTACATTTCGTCATTTGGCCCGATAAAGCCTAGTCGGACTGTCATTGCCCATTTGGCAATTTTCAGTGTTTCAGCTATGGTCGAATACGATAACATCGATTGTTTATCAGTTCCTTGCAAACCCCATACAACAATACTTTCTTTTTGCGGCACTCTGACGCTTTGTTGTAATTTCATTTCACCTGTCATGCCTATTGCCGCTGGTTTATCCACTCTGACTGTCGAGCTATAGTAACCATTACGTTCGATAATTGCATATTCCAGCTCGCTATAGACTGCACCGTTAGGGTCTTGACGATCCTTAAACGAATAAACAAAATCACCTTCAAAATGGTAATTACCCATCTCGTCTTTGTTATTCTCCATCATACTCATACTCATGCCCGTTGACGTATTCTTCTTCACACCATCATTCCAATAGTCGAAACTGACTGCAAGATTCTGTTGCGGCCCCTGATATTGAAGCGCAATTGAACCTGACATCAGCCCCATAAAGGGCTTTAGCTTTTCGTTATTTTTATGATCAAATAGCGGTTCAGGAGAAGCTGACCACGTTGAACTGTCTGTTTTATCATCCACCTGAAACTCAGGAGCACTCATAACTTTGCGGTTCGAGACGTCATTCACAACGGCCCAAGTTATCAGACCTGCCACTATGATGATTGAAAGTAGTTTCGGGATTTTATTTGTACTCATTCCTATGCACCTCCATGAAGATATAAATGCTTATATTTTATAATACTACCACAATATGGTTGGATCAGCGTATGAACGATTCCTCGTTTCCCAAATGATCCTCAGATTGCCATGGCAAATTCCAATTGCCAGAATTAACTGGATTTCCTACATCTATTTCCGGGTAAAACCAGCCTTTGGGGAGTTTAACTGGATTTCCTACATCTAATTTTGCTCGAAATGTCCCATTTKACCAAATCGGCCTGAAATAACKGGAGGAAATCCAGTTAGTTTGCGAAATGCCGCCTTTTCGCTTAAATTAGCTACAGAAAATCCAGTTATTCGCTTGGCCACCAGGATGCCCGGTGGTTAACTCTGCTTGTACAACAAGATGAGTGCCACTCTTATCCACGACAATCGTGGCTAAACCTTTGGCTACGATGTCCTTTGTTGCTGGATTAAGCGTGACGGCTTCATTCACTTTAAGCCCTTGCACGGGCCCGGTGCTGATCGCAATTTGCTGCTGCAGCTGGTTCACATCTAGACGCAACTACCCTGTATATAGGATCAGTCCGATCACAAAGGTTTATCACTGAACTGCTCGGTTGGGATGTCAAATGGAATGAATCCGATTGGTCCATCACGCTAACGAAATAAATGGCCATGGAGATGGAACATTCTCATTAATAGTTGGTACTTTAGATTCTTTTAAGAAATAAATAAGCACCTGTTTAGATCTACGATTTACAATAAAGAGAGGAGTGAATCAATTAACGGGGGCTATAGCCATATATGAGTAAAAAACTAGGAATAATCTCGATTATCATCATTATGGCGGTTGCGATCGTGGCGATATTCCCTTATATCACCCTAAATCCACCGAATAGTCGCGTTACGCTCCATGCGAATTTCCCGTTGCACTACATCGTGCTGACGAGTCATATCGCACTTGCTTTGGTTGCTCTGATCAGCGGCTTGTTTCAATTTCATGCACGCTTTCGCACCAACTATCCTGCCTGGCACCAAGCGCTCGGACGGATCTATGTCTTTAGCGTTATGCTTAGCGGATGTCTAGGTCTTGTCTTAAGCTTCTACGCAGAAAACTTCACGAAAGCCATGGCGTTCCTGGTCTTAAGTGTGCTTTGGCTGCTCACCACGTGGAATGGTTTCCGCTTTGCGATCAAAGGGCAGCTCGCCCAGCATCGGATCTGGATGATGCGAAGCTATGCTGTCACACTCGTTGCCGTAGCTGCCAGAGTTATCGTGCCGATATGCATACTCCTATATCTAGCCATGCACGGGTTCCATCTTCCTGAAGGCGGCCGAGAGCAGATGGTTGCCGAGATCCTCAACATCAACGTGTGGTTCGGATTGATCCTTAATCTTGTTGTCGTGGAATGGTATTTACTGCAGCGGATGAAATGAAAAAGAGGGCTTTCCACCTAGTCTTGTAACTAGTGGAAAGCCCTTTCCTATGAGACGTATATCCTACTCCTCAGCATTGTCCAAAATAAGCATTTCCTCATAATTGATCGCCTGCAATAATCCAAGAACAGTGCCGCTTGAGAGTTGATCGGCTTCTTCCAACTCTTGAATCCCATCCCGCCTAATCTGTACGCTTCGCAATTGAACAAGTTTCAGTTGATGTAGGAATTCGACTTCCGAGTGCTCGCTGAACCGCTTGCCTTCGCGCTTCTGCATGCGAGCATAATGTTGGATAACGAGCAGCGTCTCTAACTGATGCTTCGACGACTTTACGTTGCGAATGGCCGTAACCGCTGCCTCTTGCAGCTGCTTCTCAATCGATTGCAGCTCTTCAAACATCTCGGTGACGGATCTAAATTTCTCTGGAAGCCCTTCTCTTCGGTGCTGTTGAATCTTGCGGTTCATCAGGCTCAGCTTTAATCTAACCCAGAGATACTGCAGCCTTGCAAGAAAGAACGATTCCGACTGCGGCTGATGCAATAACGTAAATACGGACTGCAATTGCGGTGAAATTACACCTTGCGCAATCAACTCAGCAAGCCTTGCGGCTTCGGCTGTTCGTCCAATTTGTTGAAGTTCACGAATGTAAGACCCCGATACTTTGACCGTCCCATAACAGTCCATCCGAATTTGCTCTTCCAGCTGTTGAACAACCGCGAGAGTCGCTTCCATATTCTCCTCATTCTTCTCCGATTTGAGCGCTTGAATCGTTTTCTTAGCCAGCTGAATACTTGCTTCTTTCAATGACAACGCTTCATGGTCGGGGGTTGCCGCGGCTACTGACTTTCCGATAAACGGCATTGCGAAGGTAGCAGCTAACATACTGATCAAGATCACACTAGCCGAAATAAACAAAATGGTATGGCGCAGCGGAAATGGCGTCCCATCAGATAATTCAAAAGGAATCGATAAAGCTGTCGCTAACGTGATCGTACCGTGGACGCCGCAGAAACTAGCCGCAAGAGCAAAGCTCCTCCTGCTCGTATAGGTATTCGGCTCTGTCGTAACTTGATTAGAAGGAACGAACTCCTCGTGGAAAAGGTAGACCCAGATGTACCTAGCCGCAAATAGCGCCGCGAAGATCGCAACGGCTAATCCAAGCTCTTTCAAGATAGAAGCCTCGCCACTATGCACTAAACCTGTTATAACCTCTGGCAGCAATAAGCCAAGCAAGGCAAATACAAGTCCATTCAAAATGAAGCTTAGCACTGACCATGTATTGGTCGAGATGATGTGCAGTTTGGTCGTTGTTTGCTGTAACCGATCACGTTCTAACCCGTGCACAATCCCCGCAACAACGACGGCTAAGATGCCTGAAACATGGATTTCCTCAGCAACCATAAAAATCACGAACGGTGTCAGCAACTGAATGGTGACGAGTGAGTTGACTTCTTCCAGCCCTTTTCTTCGTAAAAATAGTCTGAAATTCACCAAGAGTGCCCCTAGTACGAGTCCAACGATGATGCCGCCAATGGCGACAAGCAGGAATTCCCAAGCTGCTGATCTGACCGAAAAGACGCCTGTCATCACAACGCCCAAAGCTACTTTGAAGGAAACAAGACCTGCCGCATCATTAAGCAGCGACTCTCCCTCTAGGATCGGCATTAAACCTTTGGGAAAAGTTCGCCCCCTCGTCATCGACTTCACAGCAACGGCATCTGTTGGAGACATGACGGCTGCTAGAGCGAATGCGACGGGTAGCGGCATCGCGGGTATCAGATAATGAATAAAATATCCAATACCTATGACGGTAAAAACGACAAGCCATAATGCCATAAGCAAAATGGGTTTGCGGTACTCCAGCAATTCTTTGCGTGAGATGACACGGCCATCTCCAAATAAAATGGGTGCGATCAGACAGACCATAAAGGCTTCTGGTTCGAAATCGAAATCCGTAGGAACGAATGGCAGCCATGACACCAAAGCGCCTAAACCAATTAAGTAAAAGGGCAACGGGATTCCGGGAAAGCGCTTATTGAGCAGTGTAGCTGTTACGATTACTGCTGCCACAATGAATAAAGGCAACAAAAGTTCCATCAAAACTTGCCTCTCTTTCGTTTCCTTGTAGAGGGAATTATTGGGTAGCATCCGCTATAATCCCTTGTTCTATTCTAATAGAAAAGGAGCAGTCAGAACATCCTGACTCCCCCTTAATTTTCCTTGCATAGAAAACCACTCAATACCAACTTGTAAACACCGAAGAAGTTCCATAAGCTAGCGGCACCGCTGCTCCCATCATCACGATCGGTCCCCACCAAGTAAACATCGAGATGCCCGCTACTAGGCTAATAACCATCATCGCCGGCAGCACTAGGATCGGAATGGCTGTCTGAATCGCTTGGTGTTTCATCGGATCTTTAATCGGGAATAGAGATAGGAAGGGGGTCGTCAGTTCATCCTTGCAGAACGATTTGCGCCAGAAGACCAGCATGACCGCCGCAAGAACCCAGACGAGAATTTTAATCGCACCTGGCAAAATAAACAGAGCTCCACTGATGACGACTACAAACTGAATGGATTGCCGCCATTGCAGACCATTTCGGAAATACGATTTCACTAGCAGCTCCGCAATGCCTGTGCCAGCTCCCTTCCCTTTGAGCAACCGCTGTGACCTGCTGAACAGGAGCGGGTAGCGGCGGGTTGGCTTTCTTTTGCGCTCCATCACACGGATGAGCATGAGAGAAACGATTCGCATCCGCGCATCGCGTTCTCTCGCGACATCCGCGAAGAAGGTCCCTTTTTCACGCAGCCGCGTCCGAGTTAGAAGTAAGAATGTTCCGATCAGCACCAAGATGACAAGCCAACTGTACAGAAGTTGATCCCTGATCTCCACGACTAACCATTGGAAGACGAATACACCGACTGCAAAAATCACAATACGCAGCAACCATAGTAGGAATCGTTGGAAGCGAAGCGCTAGCAATTGTCGAATGAGGCCGATGTTTAGCTTCACTACATAGGTCAACAGCCAAAAACACACGACCTGCGCGATGCTAAACGTGTAAACAGGCACTAATAGTGGTAGGAAAAGAAGCGTAGCAAGCAACGACGTAACCCCTTGCAGCACCACCGAATACCGATAGCCAAGATGCATGAGATGTCGAAACCAGCCTTCATTTTGCCGGAGAAACAACTGATCTCCTTCTTCAACAAAGTAACGCAACGTGCCCAGCCATGTGAACATGTAAAAAAGTGTAGCCACGGTATGTATGGATATCCCGCTTAACCATGCAGGAGGCGTCATGTACCACGCATAATAGTGATAGCCCGCCACGATCAGCAGAGGAATGACGAAATAAATGGCGATGACCCAATCCACAGCCATGCGTAAAGCTCGATACTGGAATTTCAAATCCGAACGTACTCTGCGTGTAAATACCTGAAAACTGCTGTTCAACCCGCTCTCGCCCCCTCTCATAGCAAGGAATGGAAGCAGTCGAATAACGTAGCATCCGGCATGTCGCATTGTTTTTGGATGTCTTGCAGGGTTCCGTTCGCTACCAATCTGCCACCCGAAAGCAGCACAAATGAACTGCAAATCCGCTCCGCTGTATCTAGTACATGGGTACTCATCAGAATGCCTGCCCCTCGCTGCCGTTCCTCTTCTAGCATCCCCAAGAAATCCTTGATCGCCTTCGGATCTAGTCCAATGAAGGGCTCGTCCACGATATACACATCGGGTTTATTCAAAAACCCAAGAATGAGCATGATCTTCTGCTGCATCCCTTTGGAAAATTTCCCAGGCAATTGATGCTTCTCATCTAATAGGCGGAACCGATGCAAGAGATCGTCAGCACGCTCTAAGAACACGGTGCGGTCCAACTCATATACCGATGCCGCGAACTCCATATGCTCCCACAACGTCAACTCATCATACAGAATAGGATGCTCGGGAATATAGGCGTAGCTTTTGTTTTCACCCATGAAGGAGATTTTTCCCTTAAAATCCTTCAACAACCCGAGTAGGCTCTTGATTGTCGTGCTTTTGCCGGCACCGTTCGGACCTAACAATCCCACGAGCTCCCCTTGCCTCACTGTAAAATGAATCCCCTTAATAATATCCGGCACCTCATCGTAGCCGGCCTGTTCAATGTATACATCTAATACCGCTAATTGTTCATCTGACATTCCGCGACTTCCCTTCCATCCTCATCATGCAACCTATTCACATTGCTTTGCCATCATCGTATCATGAAAGTTTGCCCAAAGTATGAAATTTAGATAAAAACAAGAAAAAACCTTTAAGCGCGGTCACCCTTAGACGAGCGACCGCGTTAAAAGTTTATAACAAATGGAGCTTACACAATGTTCCCTCACTTAACCACTTGTACCCCTCTCGCCGATCACTAACTGTATAAACTACATTTATTTTTTGGTAATTAAATATAAATAAGTAATTATATGTAAAATGTACAGCTAATTTAGCCAAATTCCCTACTTTCGAACCAAATGAGTTCAATTAGCTGTAGGAAATCCTGTTATTCTTCAAAAATACGAAAATCAGCTTTTATTACCTGTAGAGAATACATTTATTTCACCATTGAAGCTACTTAGGCTAGTTGAGTCAGGATCGGCGGTGGCAGTACTAGGACTGGTATGAGGATGATGGGCACGGTGGGTACAATGGGTATGATGAGTATGATGGGTATGCAAGCTGTAGATGTCGCTTCATTATTCCGCTCTAAAGCATCGCATCTCGCTGAACGTCCCTTATCTCCTGCACCTGATAACTATTAATGATGGCCGCCGCAAACGTTACGCGGTTGTTCTGAAAAAAATGATACAACACACGTGCCTCGGGACACTCTTCGTCATATCGTGGAAAGTTCAAAAAATCATCCGCCGTCCAACCTTCGCCACGCAAACTCTCAATGGACTCAGCAATTTTACTAGGAATGATTGGCTTTAGAATCGTTGACATCGAAACACTCCACCTTTTCACTAGATTTCTCACACTCTAGTAAAAGGATACCCAACTCTAGCACAACCTAAACTAGCTTCCCCACTTAAAACTCCACATAGCTCGTCACGGATTTACCCGGCAGCGTAACCGTAATGGCACCGCCTGTCACGGCAATATCCGTTAATTTGGCCAAATCCTCCGTGGCACTGGTGCGTCTTCCGGACACATTAGCCAACGTCAAACCGCTAATCGTTGTTGTAATCGCCGACGTGCTGTTATTGATCAGCACAACAGATGCGCGCCCCGTCCCATTCTTCCCACCAATAGCAACAAGGTTGCTGTCGCTCGAGGATGCCAGAATGCGGGTATCGTCCGGACGCAGGTAACGGCTGAATTGCCCCATGACATAGAGTCTTTTATTCACTGTGTACGTATTATTAGCCCCTAGATTAATGAGACCTTCACCGGAGGTACTTGCAGCCGGATTGACCGCCCACCAGTACAGCCAGCCTCTCTCGCCTCGCTTCAAATCAGCGGCAATCATATTCGCCCACTTCAACCCATCCGTGATGCTCGGATCGTTGGCGGTTTGGAAATTGCTAACCTCCGTCGCGATCAACGGTTTACCATAATGGTTCACATCAACATACGTACTATAATCGTGGACCGAGACAAAATCCAGCTTCGCCCGCGTCGCCTCACTGAAACCGTTCATATAGTTGTTCGAAGCGGTTCGATTTGTGCCCTCTGGCGCCCCAACCAACACGCCTTGATTCAAGCTGTGAACCGCATCAGCAACCTTCGCAGATACTTGATCCAGTTCACTGGTCGTATACTGCGCCGACGCATACGGCGTCGCTAAATCGGGTTCATTTTGCACACTGACCCATTTGATATTGAACCCGAATACATTCCGATATTGATTCACATACGTCTTCATGTAATTGGCGAAATTATCGTATTGCGAGGTGCTCAGATGGCCGCCGTTGTTGGGCGAACCATTCGTTTTCATCCAGCCGGGGGGACTCCAAGGCACCGCATAGAACTGATTCATCCCGCGATTCTTCGCCTCTTGGGCGAACCATCTTTGATGCAGATCCGTGTTCCAATCCGTTACACCTGAAGAAGGCATGAACGTCGTTTGCACAGCATCCTGCGCAGCCGTATAGGGGTTGATCTCCATCCTGACGATTGACAACCCTGCGTTAGAAGCATCCGTGCGGAACAGTTTATCTAGAATTTGCCCTTGTGTTGTTGCATTGTAATTCGTTTTCAACTCATTCACCGGGTGATTGGCTGCAGCACCGAATCCCCAAATCGTTTGGTACGTCGTGTCTTTGTACAGCGTCACCGTACTTGCTGCCAATGCTGGGGGAGCCACGCTCACCAACATCGAAATCGCTAACCCAATTACACCATAAACCTTCTTTCTGCGTGAAATCATTCTGCATGCACCTCATTTCTCAAATTTGGCCCACGTTCAACCTCCMTAAATTTATACTGAAATCGCTTTCAACACACTGAGGTAAAAAGGTTATTTACTGCACGAATGCGATGCAAATACGGCAAGGTGCTTACTCTGCTCCCGATTCGTGCTTGCTCTGTGCCTACTGCGTCCTTGCTCCACGCCCACCCCTCACCTTAATCCCCTTTAAACCGGTCCTTATATTCCATCGGGTTCAAGCCATGATATTGTTTGAAGATACGCGAGAAATGAATGCTGTTTTCGTACCCAACCTGCAGGGCAATTTCGTAACTCTTCAAGGAGGAAGTGAGCAGCAAATCCCGTGCTTTGCGCATTCGAACATTGACGCAATACGTCCAGATCGTCATCCCTGCCTGCTCTTTAAAAAGCTTCGCTAAATACGAACGACTCATCGCAACATGATCTGCTAGTTCTTGTAAACCCCAATTCTCTGCATAATGTTCTTCGATATACCGTTTGACTTGGTCGACGACGCTCTCCTTCTGCAGGTTCTTCGCCTTGCGTGCGCGATCCATCAGAATGTTCGCCGCTTGTTCCAACCTTCTTACCGCACATAGTCGGAAATACTGCCGCACGTCGGAGTGCTTCAGGCTATGCTCGCCAAGTTCGACGTCCTCACCTTCCTCATACTTCACGTGGATATCCTGCTTCTTCAACTCTTCGATGACAAGTGATGTCCATGCCATGGATAGCTCGTTTAGAATCTCATAGCGTCCTTCCACCCACGACTCCAACATCGCCAAGGTGTCGACGATAATCAGCGGTTGCCCGTGCAAATAAACGGATAACACCATCTCCAGCCAGCTGTCCAGCATCGGCTTGTAGACGGGCAGCTTGTGCAGCAGAAGCTGATTCGCCTCATTACGCCGGCTGCTGCGGATGCGAGCATTGGCCTTCTGGACAGCCTCTTGCAAGAGGGTGCTATCCGTAGGCTTTAGCACATAATCGACGGCGCCAAGCTCAATACTCTTTTTGGCATATTGGAAATCATCATAGCTTGAAATCACAATACAGATCATCCAAGGATACAGCTGATTAATCTCTTTCATTAATTGCAGCCCATCTACGAGTGGCATCCGAACATCCGTCATGCAAATGTCTGCGTAATGATCCTTGAGCCAATCCAGCGCTTTTTTGCCATTAGGAAGCGTTCCGGATACGGTAACTCCTTCCATTTCTGACACTTGTATCGACAGGCTTTCACGAATGAGATCTTCATCGTCTACAATAATTAATCTGTTCATCTGATTGCGCTCCCCTTTCTACGTATCCAAACTATCTTGTAATGGCAATAAGACTTCAACAACCGCTCCCCCAGCAACGGGATCATTAAAGAATGTAATCTTAGCTTCCGCCCCATAAAACATATGCAAACGGTAAATCAGATTCGATAGTCCGACTTGATTGTGTCTGTACTGATGGGCGTGTGAATCTGCTTGCTCTTGCGTTAATCTGACTAACGTCTCCGCCGAGAATCCAGGTCCATTATCAGCAACTGTGAGAAGCAACTTGTCCCCCTTGTCCCCCTGCACGACTTCCCCGCGAATATGAATATGTACGGATTCTCCCGTCGTTTCTCTCCCATGCTTAATACTGTTTTCCACCAGCGGCTGCAGAAGTGCTTTCGTACAGATCGCCTCCAAATGCTCCTCAGGCACCTCAATGCTATAAGTGACTTCATCTTTGAATCTGACTTTCATAATGGTCAAATAATTCTCCAAGTGCTTGATCTCTTCTTTGAGAATCACTTGCATATTCTTAAAATCCGACGTGTAGCGCAGCATATTGGAGAGATTAACAGCTACATGACCAATATGCGATTGCTTCGCAATGACTGCCATGGAATTGATCGTTTCGAGCGTGTTGTATAAAAAATGCGAATTAATTTGCGACTGAAGCGCCGAAATCACAGCCCGATGCTGCAGAACGCGCGTCTCCGCGTGATCATGAATGGATTGCTCCAGATGACCGAGCAGATTGTTAAAGGAGATGCTCAAATCAGCGACCTCATCAACCCCATCCACCTCAGCCCGCAAATGGAAGGAGCTCGTCACTTGCATCGCTTTCATCATTTTACGCAGACCTAGAATCCGTCTTGTAATGGACGAAGCTGCAAAATAGGTGAGCAAAACCGAAATAATTAAGGCAGATATCGCAATAACAATCGTGACATTTCTCGTGTAGTTAATACTTTGGGCAATTTCTTGATAGGGAAGAATCGCAATAATTTTCCAGCCCGTCATCTGAATCGTTTGAAAAATGATGAGCTCTTTTCCCGTCTTGTCGAAAACGGAACCCTCCTGCTGGTCTTTCACCGCTTGCACAATATGATCATCCATATGCCCCATCACCTCTGAGGAATGAGAATGATGAATAATCGTACCGTTCTGATCCATGACGACAGCAACGCCCGAGTTTGCAATATCAATTTGTGACATGACACTCTGCGACGGTTTCAGTGAAATATCGATTTTGACATAACCGTTGCTCAGTTGCTTGAAAAGAGTCAACACGGGGATCTTCATTTTCTGATTCGCCGCATCGATGTAATTCTCAGAAATGCCGGTTATAAATTTAACCTTCTCATAATTGCCGCTTTGGGCGAAATAAGGTTCATTTTTGATCGAGTATTTCAAAGGAAGGGCGTATGTATTGACGAAATGCTGCTCATTCCCGTTAGGGTTATATAAAGAGACGGATAATACCTCTGGGTATTGCAAAAACAAGCGATTCAAATAATTATCCTTAATCCTCTCATAGGTCCGAATGAGCTCAGAAGACACATTTGGTGAAGAGACACGCATCCAATCCCGAACTTCAAGGCTGTTGCTTAGCATAAGGAAAGCCAGCTCATACTCGGAGTAGTAACGGTTTAAGTTCATATTTGCTTGTTTGAGAATCTGCATACTTAGATGATCAATATCCTTACGGACAGAACTTTTCGTCTGGATATAACTAGAAATACCAATGGTTGATACTGTAAAAATAAGAATGGTGACAATGATGGAGATGAGCCTCCATTTCAGGGAACGTTTCAGGCTTTTGACCATATAGTTAATCAAATTGATCTCCCCTTGTAGACAGACAGTAATGTGCCTAGAGTCTGGTAGTTAAATAATATGCCCAATTTCAGTCCTGAGCAATGAGGTAAGCGTTTTATTCACTGCAGGAATCGTACTTTTTTATTTAAAATACGACAAAAACCGCGCCTACGAATAGGCACGGTTGACGTACTGCAATTTATTGGTAGATAAATTGGAATAATCTGTACAACATAACGGCAGTTTCAGCTCTGGTCGTATTCCCCAGTGGATTCACTTTGCCGGCGTTGCCTTCGACTAAACCTTGCTGAACGAGGGAATTAATGGACTGGATCGCATAAGGAGCGATGTCGGCTCCGTCCGCGAATTGACTTGCCTTATTCGCCGTAGGTAATGATTGGTTCACTTGAGCCAAGGCTCTCGTAATCATAACGAACATATCCTGACGAGTGATATTCGCTTGCGGGTTAAAGTGTTGATCGTCTACACCATTGGCAATGCCGAGTTTATTCGCGATGCCAATAGCTTTCTCATAATAAGCACCTTTCTGAACGTCCGTGAAATGCGCCTCAGACGCCGCTTGTAACCCAAAGGTTTCGACTAGTAATTTCGTGAAGTCTGCTCGTGTGATCGTAGCCGTCGGATTGAACGCTTGAGCCGTAACCCCTTGAATAATCCCTTTGGCAGCAAGTGTTTCAATGGCTTTCTGCGCCCACATAGTGGAAGCGAGATCCTGGAAAGCTGGCTTGTTGTAGGAAACTGCGTACCTACTGAAATGATTCGTGCTGAACTGAATCATGCCAGTAGCAGCGTTGTAGCTGCCTGTCGGTACAAGCTGCGCTTCACCCTGTGCGTTCACGTACCAGACATTTAGCAACTCAGGATGAGCTTTCTCTTCTGCAGATAGAACGTATGGAATGCTGACGGATACGAGAGCATCCCTGTTCTCGTATTTCACCGGTTGGCCGGATGCCGTGACTTGTAGGTCGACGACGATTCCTGTTTTACCCTTCAGATCTGTTTGTACCGGCAGCTTATCGATCGAAATGTTGATCGTAAGCGTAGACTGCCCTGCCGCTGCTGCGTTATTAGCAAACATGTTGCTAGGTAGAACAACTGTGCCAAGTACCGTTGAAATTTCAAGCCCATGCTTTGAGGCTTGCTGTGTCAGATACTCCGTTGGCAGTACAAGTGCGTAGCTGTTCGCTCCTGCGACCTGCGGAACTTGCAGAGTTACCTTCGAATTCGTGCCACCAGCTTGTGCATCCATCTTCTTAAAAGCTTCTTCCAGTGTTGTTTTATCAATAGTTGCAATGGCTTTCCCATCTTTTGTTGTTACGCTGGATGCTGGGAAAGTAATTTTCGCTTCCCCGTCGCTGACTGTAATCGTCGGCTTCTCAGGTTCTGGCTGCGTCCCTGTCCCTGTAGATGGCCCAGTTGGAGCAGGAACAGCTTGTGTTCTAATGTTTAAACTTGGACCGCTTGTTGACCAGTTGTTCGCAGCATCTGCCGCTTTAACCTTGAAATCATAAGCGGTATCAGCGGTCAATCCCGTTACTTGCCACGTCGTGTTTGGCGTAGTGGTAACTGCGTTGCCATTCATCAGCAGTTTATATTGGGTTACGCCCACGCGGTCAATCGCTTGGCTCCATGAGAGTTGAACCGAATTCGATGTCACTGCGTCTTCTGTCAACGCGCTGCCAGCTGGCCATCCTGGCGCTGTTGTGTCCGTTGGAACAGGGATTTGCGGATCATTTGTGCTCGGTCCGAAGACTGTCGTGTTGCCTAAGAAGTCCTGTGCTTCTACTTTGTAAACGGCTGCCTCGGTATCCTGCAGCACAATGCTTGTTGCTCCCGCAACGGAAGTCGCAAACCCGCCATTGCGGTATAAGTTATACTGCATAATCCCAACATTGTCCACGGCGGCATCCCACTCTAAGGTGATTTGATTACCTACCCTTGTCGATGTTATGCGCGAGCCTGTCGGCCATTGCGGCGTAATTGTATCAGCTATCATCGTACCTTCATAAACTTGCAGCGGTTCGGAGACGTTCCCAGCTTCGTCCACAGCTCGGACCTTAAACATATAAGCGGTTTGTGCCTGTAATCCGTTGATGAAATAACTTCGAATATCATTCGACACTTCGATGACCATTGAATCGCCTTGCTCGATCCGATAGCTTGTGACGCCTGAATCATCCACTGCCGCAGGCCAGTTCAACTGTAGGCCTGATGCACTAATAAGCGTGGGATCCAGCTTACTTCCGATGCTCCAAGTTGGCAGCGTCACATCTCCAGCAAGTGTCGCCGTGGAGAGTACCGGGCTGCTCACCGTGTTGCCTGCCGCATCGCGTGCCACAACATGGAACGAGTAATTAGTTCCTGGGGTCAGAGCGGTCACCGCATACGTTGTATCGGTCACGGTACCCAGCAGCGCAGCACCCTGGTAAACATCGTAGGCCGTTACACCGTAATTGTCTTCAGCGGCCGACCAATGCAGGTTGAGCGCTTTGCGACCCACACTTTGTGCAGTCAAACCTGCACTTGTCGGCCATACTGGACTGACCGTATCGATGGCAGGCGTCGTGAATGAGGCAGATGGCCCGTTGGTTGATTCTAACGCGATATCTACAGCCTCCACCTTAAAGGTATAAGCCGTCGCAGGCGTTAAGCCATTCACCTGATAGCTGTATACATCCGATGCAACGGTCGCAATTGCCGTACCATTCTGGTACACCTTATAGCGGTTAATACCGGAAAGATCTTGCGCACTTGGCCATGTTAGGGTCGCCGTATGCGGGGCAACTTGTGTAACCGCCAAATTCGCGCCTGTCCATGTCGGTGCAGTCGTATCCGTTGGAAGTTCTTCCGTTCCGAGCGTTAGATAAGGTCTAAATGCGACATTCGCTCCCGCCGCTTCCTTCGAATAGAAATCGACGTTCTGATCAAGCCAACTATCGTTTTGCAGCTTGAAGCTGATCGTCCCGTCGCCGCTCTTCTCTGCAGCAGCTTGACTGGTCACATTGAATTTCTTCCAATATCCAGCATTCCGCACAATTGTACTGCCGATCAGCGAGCCATCTACAGGCTTGTTCTGCCAATTGATTGACGCCCCACCTGCATCGCTTACTTCTCTCCAGTTGTCGCCTGTGTTGTACAGATCCATGCTAATGTCCATATTAGCCGTCTGAACTGCAAAAACGTAGAGATTCAAGGAAGCATCGTATACATTACCTGTGACCGAAGTTAGCGGGAATTTTAAATACGCACGTCGGTTGTTACCTGTATTTTTATTCGCATCGCTACCCGATACACCGCCCGCATTCTTGAAGCGCAAATAATCCAAATTGTTTGTAGTTCCCGCTTCGCCTAGCGTGCTAGGCGCTTGGATGAACGCATCAGCGCTCGGATAAATAACCGTTGACTTACGAACCACGCCTTGGTACGTCGTAACCGAAACCGATGGCCCGTTCGTCGACCTGTTTCCAGCGGCATCTTCTGCTTCGACACGGAACGTGTATGCCGTACCGGCAGTCAAGTTCGTCACCGCAAAGGTTTGTATGTTGCCAGCGACAGTTGCAATTAACGTATTATTCGCAAAAACCTTATAGCCTGTAACACCAATCTGATCAAAAGCTGCCGTCCAGTTCAAATTCACGCCATGGTCGGCCAGCCCGCTGTATGTTAAGCTCCGATTAGCCGGCCATGTCGGACGGACTTCATCTGGTCCTGCATGGGTTTTCACCGACAACCCAGGACCTGTTATTGACCAGTTATCTTTGCCATCCCCCGCTTCAACCCTAAATACATGCGTCGTATTCGGTGTTAAGCCAGTGATGGTAAAGCTTTTCACCAAAGCTGGCAGCGTCACAACCTGCTTACCGTCTTGGAACACTCGGTATGCGGTCACTCCACCGCTATCTTGCGCAGTGTTCCAATTCAATTGCAGCCCTGTCGTCGTCACATCAGAAGCGGTCAAGCTTGCGGCAAGGTCCCACGTCGGTGCTGTCGTGTCTTCTACGCCCAGCGTACGGAAAGTCACGATCGGCCCGCCAACCGACAAATTACCATCGCTGTCTTTCGACTCCACGCGAATCGTGTACAGCTTGTTCGGGTCCAATCCTACGAGGGCATAGCTCGTTCCGCTCACATCTGCCCAGATTTGCCCGTTCACATAAATCCGATAGCCATCCGCACCGTCATTATCCACGCCATTTGGCCAGGAGAGCTGTGCACCGGTTTGACCGAGATCGGCAACCTCAATCGCAGAGCCTTTATTCCAACCCGGCAGTTCACTGTCTACACCAGAAGTTGTGGATGTCTCGATCTGCTGACTAATTACGGACGTGTTGCCTTGGGCGTCCAACGCTTGCACCGTGAACGAGTAGCTGTGGCCCGGCGTTAAGCCCGTGATGTCATAGCTGGTCACATTCGCTGGTACCTGCTTCACGAACTCGCCATCCTTGTATACCCGATAACCGCTAATCGCTAAATTGTCATGCGCACTTGGCCATGTTAAGCTAACCGACGTTGGAGATGTATTGGAAGCACCGAAAGTGCTGCCATACGGCCATATTGGCGCTGTGATATCTGTATTTTGAGCAGGTAATACTACTGGTACGAAGGATTTTGTCGTCCCACCTTGCGAGGGTGCTCCCCATACAACTGACACTTTATGATCTTGCCCCTGCAATAAGGAAGCTTTTACCGTCTGGCTTACGCCGCCACGCGTTACGATAATGTCATAGTCCCCATAAAATCCACGTGTTTGAAACTGACCATTCGCATCCGTTGTACCCATCTCGTTCGTCCACCATGTTCCGTAGATCAAATTGCGCCATTGCTCGCCTGAAGGCTTTAATGTCCAATCTGATCGGAAAAGCGGGGCATTATTCTGCCAATGAGCGCCATCCCAGAACCCCCACATCGTAAACGATTTCACATTGGGATGGCTAAATGAAGCAAGCAGAATATCTCTTGTAAACTTCCCTTGGATATCTTCTTTAGGTGAGTTTACATCAAATTCCGTAATCGCGATTTCAGGCGCGTACTGCGTGAAATGAGTAAGCTGATTGTAGAAAGCCATCGGACTCACCGGCGTACTGCCGAAGTGCGCCTGAATTCCGATACCATCTATAGGAGCGCCATTATCTTTCATCGATTGCAAAATACCTGAGAAATTCGAAATCACCGGCGCATCTACGCCAAGAATTTGCGTTTCATTGACATAAAGCTTAGCCGCAGGGTCAGCTTCTTTGGCCATTTTGAACCAATTCGCCATCAGTGCGCCTTGGTCTGAGTACGTACTTCGGATCATGCTGTTCAGAACAGGCTCATTCAGCACGTCCCAGTTATACAATCTGCCTCTGAATAAACCGGCCAGTTCATGAAAATGATCCTGAATACGCTTCTCAAGCGCCGTCTTATTGCTCACAAGACCTGGAATATCTGCCGGTAAGCGAGTCGCTCCATCCCATAGCAAGGCATGTCCACGAATATCAAAATGATTGGCACCCAACCAATTGTAGAGATCTACGGTTTTGCTACGGTTCTCCTCCCACTTAGGCCATTTCATCTCATTTTCCATGACGACAGAATTGAAATTTTCCTTAAGCTTGGTTCGATACGTTTCTGCATTCGCATCCGTACCATTAATCATCGCGCTATTGACAGCCGTACCAAACTTGAAGTCATGCTTCGTCATCTTCACTTGAACAGCTGCGCCTTGGATAGGATGGCCGTCAGCGTCCTTCACTTCGACTTGCATATCCCCTTTGCGAATCTGCTCGATACGTTGATTGGCTTCTGCACGCCATGGCGCGTCCTCTTCCATTCCTTCGTATATGACCGGAGTGCTTGGTAAATCATCAAATGTAACCGCTTTCTTATAATTCACCACTTTAAGATTGGCGATTTCGATCTCCTGGGGCTTATAGCCAAGACGGAAAGCAATCTGTGGTGTGTTCGCTTCCATCAACAATGCCGCTTTAATCGGCACAAGAAATTTCTTCCACTGCGTAGGAACCGTTAACGTCTCGGTAATCGACTTTTCGAAATTCCCTCTTTTCTCCATGACCAATGCGACTGTACCTTCAGCTGTTTCAACCGTAGATCGCAGCGTTCTTGCGTAAAATGTCGCCAAAATAACATCGTCTTTCTCGATGCTCGCTTCAATTGGGAGTACATATTGTAAAAGATAAGTACTAGCTGGCTGCACGTTCGTCGTAAAACGTAATGCTTCTGTAAACGACTGCCCTTCAACCGTTGAGCTTGCAACCGTTCCGTACAACGCTGCCTCCGGATTGAGCGCTGCTCCCTGCTGTTTAAGATCAGAAATCAGCACTTCACTGCCAGGCAATGCCGCCAGTTCCTCTTCCGTCAGTGCTTGCGCCATGGACATATTCGGTTGGAACGGTACAACCAGCATCGTGCCGATTAACAGGAGAGCAAGTAGTCTTCCCATTTTCCCCATTCTCATCATCATCAATCTCTTCCTTCCTTTATTCACATCCATTATCGATAAAAGAGGACCCACCTGAGCGAGTGTCTTACCAGCTTCAGATGGGCGTGTCTCTAGCAACTACCTTATTTCTTACGGTTTGCGTTATACCAATCAGTCAATTCCTTGATCGCTTTGTCTCCACCTTGTTTCTTCCAATTAGCCACGTACTCATCGAAGTAATCCACCGGCTTCTCGCCGAGAATAATTTTCGCTGCTGCTTCTTGGAAAGAACCTCTGTACTGCAAGTCAGCATTCTTCGTCAGCGTATCAATTGGCGGCATTCCTGCAGTTGGGTTGGCAATACCCTCTTTACGGGACGTATCGATCGTTTGAAGAAGCTTGTTGTAAGCCTCATCGTTGTTAATCAACAACTTCTGAGCTTGCTCATTAAATCCATGCATTTGGAACACAGCAGAACGCCATTTCAAATCTGTATCTTTATCTGCCAAATATTTAATCGCGCCGCCTTCTTTGGTGTAAGATTGCCCCTCAATACCTAACTCTGAGAACAATTGACCTTCATCTGAGACGAGCCAATCAAACATTTTTACAACCGCTTCTGGATTTTTCGTATCCTTGTGTACAATGAAAGTTTTAAGTACTGGTTTCTCAACACGTCCTAGTTGACCTGTATAGCCTTCTCCTCTTGGAGTAGCGATGCCGATTACGTTAGGCTTTTTGTCTGGCAATAATTTGGTTAGATCCTTTTGCCATGAATCCCAAATACCTAATACGACGTGGTCCCATGAGCCAACAAGGTCGGACTTAATTTTTTGATCCCAAATTGCCCTAGTGTTCGTCAGGAATTCCGTATCAATCAATTTTTCTTTATACATCGTGTTGAGCATGCCTAATGCCTTCTTCATATTCGGATTCACATAGCCAGGCATAACTTCACCATTGTATAGGCTGTTGGAATCCAAGTTAACGCCGTACATACCGAAAACGTTATCCGCCCACTCAAATTTCTCACGGGAGGAGAAAGGAATTTCATCTTTTTTGCCATTACCGTTCGGATCCTTATCGCGGAAGGCTCTTAGCATATCAAGAAATTCTGCCGACGTTTTCGGCTCCTTGATGCCCAATTTATCCATCCAATCTTTACGTACATAAATCACACGTTCAGATGGCGCATTTCCTGCCGCAGGCTGTGGAATGGCTAAGATTTTACCATTGATCGTCACAGCGTCCCAGGCAGATTGCGGGATATTTTTCTTCAAATTAGGGCCATACTTATCAATTAACGGCTTCAAATCCAGCGCTAATCCATTGGTAACAATATCCGAAGTTTCGATTCCCCAGACCATATGTACATTCGGGATATCACCAGAAGCGAATTTCAGCTTCAGCTGATCTGCGTAGTTTTCATGAGGCAAGAAAGTAATATCCAAATCTGTATTTGTTTTTTGTGCCAAATATTTCACAGTAGCTAGGTCCATCGATTTACCAGAAGGAATTTGTTGTGCGTTATTGGATACGAACATCGTGATTTTCTCAGGCGCAGCAGGCTTTGTACTTGCCGTTGCACTTGCACTCGCTGCTGGTGCTGTTGAAGCTGTTGTCGTGGAACCTTTATCGGATGAACATGCGGCCACCGCCGTGGATAAACATACAACACATGCAAGCGTAACCATTTGTTTAAAATTTACTTTCATTTTTTAGACCCTCCCTAGTAGGCTTCTTCATTATAAATTAGATAGTTCGCATACATCATCTGGGTAATACTGGCTGGACCTATCCCACCTCCTGATCAGAATATGAAGTTAGCACGTCAATTCCTTATTCTTTAACCGAGCCTAACAAGGCACCTTTGATAAAATGCTTTTGCAGGAACGGATAGACAATAATAATCGGGATCGTTGCGATCACAATCGTCGCCATTTGCAATCCTTGTGGCGTTATTGCGCTGGATAGCTCCATTACCGACTGTCCGCCGGCAGAATCCATATCAAATTGCGAGATCAATTTATACAAATACAACTGCAAGGGCTGTAATTCCCGGTCTGTAATATAGAGCAATGGACCGAGGTAATTATTCCAATGTCCCACGGCATAGAAGAGAATCAATGTCACATTGATTGGCATCGATAACGGAGCCACAATGCGCCACACGATTCGGTACTCCGACATACCATCCACCCTCGCCGCTTCAAACATTTCTTCCGGAAGTGACCTCATAAAGGTGATGCACAGCATCATATTGAAGGCGCTAAGCGCACCTGGAATGATTAATGACCAGATCGTGTTGAGCATGCCAAAGCTTTTGACTAAGATATACATCGGAACCAATGGTGCCTGGAAGATCATCGTGAAGATGATAAAAAGGAGAATCACTTTACGGCCACCTAACCACCCTTTCGAAAGTGGATAGGATGTGAGAATCGTGAGGAGCATATTGATCGCTGTGCCTATCAATACAATTTGGACCGTAACGCCAAACGACCTCCAAAACACAGCATTCTTGATAACAAATTCATAGTTGTGCAGATTGAAACCTACGGGCCATAGTGCCACTTCGGAATGAATAATGGCTTCATTTGAGCTTAACGAGCCTGCAATGACATTTAATAACGGAACTGCTACAGCCGCACAAAAGAGCAACAATAGCACAGCATTTGCAGAATCAAATATTACTTCTCCAATAGATCGTTTAATTTTCATCGTGTATATTTCACCCCTTTAGTAAAGCCCTTCTCCTGTTGTCCATTTGCTCACGCGGTTAGCAATAACTAGCAACAGAAAACCAATGACCGATTTGAACAACCCAACGGCTGTCGTTATGCTGTATTGACCTTGTAGAATCCCTGCCCGATAGGTGTAGGTATCCAGGACATCACCCGTCTCCTGCGTAGCTGGATTAAGGAACTGATAAATTTGCTCAAAACCTGAATCTAGGATATGACCTGTTTTCAGCATCAATAGAATCATGATCGCAGGCAGCATGCCTGGTACCGATATATGTAGAAACTGTTTCCAACGATTGGCCCCATCCATTTTGGCTGCCTCATACAACGAAGGATTAATTCCTGCTAACGCTGCGATAAAAATGATGGCATTCCAGCCCATTTCCTTCCAAATACCTGAAATGATAATGATGGATCGGAAGTACTCCGACTTCTGAAGAAACGCGACGGTATCACCACCGAAAGCCGTAATCAAATGATTCACAAGACCCTGCGTTGGCGAAAGCAACATATACGTAAGTCCGAAAACGATCGTCCATGATAAAAAATGTGGTAAATACAGCACCGTTTGCGTAATCCGCTTGAAAGCCATCGTTCGCACTTCATTGAGCATAATTGCCAGTAAAATCGGCAACGGAAAGGCAAACACAATTTGATATAAGCTGATTAACAGCGTATTTCGGAGCAGTCGTCCGAACTTGTCGTACGTGAATAGTTGATGGAACCACTTGAATCCAACCCATTCACTTCCTGTGAAGCCTTTGAAAATGTTGTAATCCTGAAAGGCAATGAAGCTCGCCATCAGGGGTACATACTTGAACACGAGGAAATACAGCAGTCCAGGAATCAGCATGATATAAAATGCCCGATGCTGCAGGACGTATTTCCACCAACCTTTTTTCTTTTTTGCTTGGGTTGACCGCTGAACAACCTCATTCACAGTAGCGGATTTCATCTGCTCTCACCTACACTATCTATTTGTCTTATGTGTTAATTATAGGTTTCAGGGCATGGGACCAACAATGAGGGCGGATGTCGATTTACTGTAGTAAAAGTCTTTTTGTGGGGGCTCGTAGCCACACTTTAACAACGTCATAACTTAATTCCACCTCTACAACTGCAACATAACAACATATTAGCAACTCCCTGCCACCACAAATTAATAACACCTACAGCCGCAACACAGCAACTCCTGCCACACACCTCACCACCATAACCCAGAAATTCCCAGACTCCACAAATTAACACACCCTACAGCCGCAACTCAGCAACTCCTGCCACACACTTACCACCACAACCCAGAAATTCCCTGCCGCGCACATTCCATCCCTCGCCTCCCAGTGGAAAATAAATGGAAATTATACAGCTAATTTTGGCTGATTCATCTGTTTATTGCATATAGATGGAAATTATGTAGCTAATTTCGCCAAAATCGATAGTTCCCGCCGGAATGGCTCGAATTAACTGGAGGAAATACAGCTATTCGCTTAAAAGGCGTGTTTGGCGTGAAATTAGATGTAGGAAATCCAGTTATTGTTCCTGAAGAGGTGAGGCGACGTAGGCACAACGCAAAAAAGAGCAGTCCCCCAGCAGTTGTAGCTGCTGAAAGACAACTCTTTTATCAAATTAACCCAACCTACCAGAACAACTCGCCATGCCCGAGCAACCGGGAAAGCCCCTCTACGAAATAGTAGTCGCCGTAGATGAGCGGCACGTCGATGTTTTTCCCCTCTGGATAGTGGCTTGTACCGTGGGTGACTAACCCTTCTTCGGTTTCGGAATCCCACGCACCGTAGTTCGTGTACAGCGAGTGCAAGATACGCTCCCCCGCTTCGCGGTAGAGGGATGCCTCTTGGCCGTTCACTTGCTCCGCGATCAGGAGCAAACCGCAAGCCGCACACGCGCCTGCCGAGGAGTCGCGGTACGCTGGAATACCGTCTGGCAAGCGGAAATCCCAATGCGGCACATGATCTTCCGGCAGGTTCGCCAGGAAGAAATGCGCAGCACGCTTGGCCGCATGCAAATACTTCTCATCGCCAGTGTACTTGTAGCTGAGGCTCATACCGTAAATCGCCCACGCGGTTCCACGCGACCAGGCCGATTCCGGCGCAAACCCTTGCCCACCGTTCACTTCGAGCTTTTCGCCGGTGGCAGGATCAAAAATCACGATATGATTCACCGATCCATCGGGACGAATAAAGTGCTCGACCGCCATATCCGCATGCCTTACGGCGATTTCTTTGAATCGCGGGTCGCCTGTAGTCAGCGTAGCCCAGTGCAGCAACGGCAGGTTCATCATGCAATCGATAATCGCCCAGCCTGCATTGTCTTCGCCTTCGCGCCAAGGATTCCACGCACGAATGTAGCTGCCCTTCACATTGAAACGCGCTGCGAGCAGATTCGCCGCGAGCAAAGCGCGGCGCTTGGAATCATCTGCACCAGTTAACTTGTAGCGTGCAACACTCGTCAGAGTCCACATGAATCCGATATCATGATCCAGTCGATAGTAGTCAGTAACAACTTGATCGAGCTGCTGTTCACAGGATTCGGCTAATTGCTTTAAGCCCTCATCCTTCGTGTCACGATATAATAACCATAGCAATCCAGGCCAGAAGCCCGCTGTCCACCAATAAGCAGGCTCCAGTTTATACTCTCCGTCTATACTTGCATGTGGGAACCCATCACCAATGCGTTTACTTGTTTTATCTACTTTAACTACGGTTTGTGCCCATGCTTCTTGAGCCCAACCCTTCTGAATTGTTGTCATCTGAAACACTCCTCACCAGGTTTGTTGAAACGTTTAACCTATTATACCACCTGGCTTCGCGGAATGCTCGCTTGTTTAAAATTGGCTATTCTGTTGTATCTACAATGACATTTTCCATGCGTCCAAACTTTCTAAACAAGCTTCACCTTGCCTTGTAAAAAGCTTAACTCCCAGACTGTCACCATTCGGATAAATCCGATTCGTTATCGTTTTCACTCCGTTATTCACAAACAACTCCAACGAAGAGCGATCCACGAACAGATGCAGCCTGATGTTCCCATCCTCCATCGGTTCCACTTGTACTTCGCTCACACCTGCTTCACCTGAACCGGCGCACGTCCGATCAACGCGGAGTGTATGCTCCGCTACCGAGTACGAAACTTCCGTGTACTCAGATCCATCCTCTGAGCATCGAACGAGAAGTCCAAACACGGCCTCCACGCCAGATTCCTTCGTGTTAAACACGGCAATCAGTTCTAGCTGGTCGCCTTGAATATCTGCCAATGCAACGATCGATTCCGCAGGTATCACCTGTCGATCGACGAACTGCCTGCCCTTCCGTAGCGCCGCCAGTTCCGCCACAGGCTGCATCCGCAACGTGCCATCCACTGCCAGCGTCAACTCGCGCGGCAAGGTAAATGCCCCCATCCAACCATCTACTTGCTCTGGCATTTGAGCCCCCCACATGTTCATCCATCCCATCAGGATGCGCCGTCCCTGTCCGTCCACCAACGTTTGCGGCGCATAGAAATCGAAACCATAATCCAATCGTTCCGCATAACGGTAATCGAATTTGCCTATCTCATAGTTTAATTTGCCAGTGAGGTACATCGTCTTTGTAGACCCCATGTTCATCGGGGAAATAACAAGCACATGATCATCCCCATCACCGAGTGGAAAAACATCAGGACACTCCCACATATCTCCCATAGTACCGTCACTCTCTGCTGCAACACCTAAATAGCGCCATGTGAGCAAATCAGAAGACGTGTACATCAGCGCTTTGCCCAAGCCGCCCTTCCCATAACCAACAACCATGTACCACTGACCGTCACGCTGCCAAACCTTCGGATCACGGAAGCCGAAACCACCCTCCTCCGGTGCGGCACCAATAATAGGATTAGCCCCTGATTTGTTAAAAGCAACCCCATCCGTGCTGGTCGCGAGACACTGTACTTCCATCGGCGTACGACCATCTACATGCCCCGTATATAGCAATGTCAGAACGCCGTTATCATCGACTGCACTGCCCGACCAACAGCCATAACCGCCCGTTTCCCCGCTATCATAATCTTCCGAAGGCGCCAACGCGATAGGCAAGTGCTCCCAGTGAACCAAATCCTTGCTTTTGGCATGCCCCCAATGCATCGGCCCCCATTTCGGCTCATACGGATAATGCTGATAGAACACATGATACTCTTCGTTCCAATAAAGAAGCCCATTCGGATCATTCATCCAGCCCGCTGGTGGCATAAGGTGATAACCAAGCCTATACCCATCCTCCGTGATTGATTTTACGGCTTGCCCCAACGCTTGATTCGCTTGTTCCACTCGTTCCATGTGGCGCTGATTCATTTCACTTTCTGTCCGCTGATTCATCCTAGAACATCCTCCCTCTCACTATCTCGCATCAACGCGCGAATCTCCTCCAATGTACCCAGCGACGGAATCGCACCTTTTCGAGTCGTCGCCAAAGCTCCCGCCGCATTCGCAAAGCGCAATGCTAGCTGAAGCTCTTCTTCTTCCCACAACTGCAACGCCTTCCCCTTTTCCAGCACTCCATATAACATTGCCCCGAAAAACGCATCCCCAGCACCAGTTGTATCTATCGTTTGAACGGAGTAGCTATCAACTTTGCCMCACCAATCCTTCATCTGATAAAAGGAGCCTGTCCCTCCTGCTGTAACGAATAGCAAAGCGATCCCATACTGCTCAACCAGTTGTTTCGCTGCTTTTTGCAAATCCTGCTCTTCCGCCAAGAAGACAAGTTCCTCTTCGGAAACCTTAACCAGATCAGCCAAACTTAACCCCGCACGAATCGCTTCCAACGCGTGTTCCTCATTCCGCCACAACGAAGGGCGCCAGTTCGGATCATAGGAAATAAGAGCACCATGTTCCTTCGCAAACTGCACGGCCCGTAGTGTAGCTGTGTATGCAGGTTCCGCTGTCATCGAAATCGAGCCAAAGTGAAAAATCCGCGTCTCTGCTAGCATGCCGAGATTCACTTCATCCACACTCAACAACTGGTCAGCACCCGGATTTCTAGCAAAATGAAATGATCTATCTCCATCTGCATCCAGCTGAACGAAAGCCATCGTCGTATGAGCCTCATCCGTCTCGACCAAACCACCATCCGACACACCAACGTCCAGCAGTGCTTCACGCAAATAAGCACCGAAGGGGTCACTGCCCACCTTCCCGATGAATCCCGTTTTCTTKCCGAGCTTCGCCAAAGCAGCTACCACATTCACTGGCGCTCCGCCTGGATTGCGTTCAAACAACGGGTGTCCCGCTTCGGAACGACCATACGGTGTAAAATCAATCAAGTATTCCCCAAGCGCTACTACATCGTAGTTCATGCCATCTGCTCCTTTCTTTTTACCCTAAACCATTTAACCCTTAATGCCCGACATCGTAATTCCCTGAATATAGTAACGCTGCAAAAATAGAAACAGTAGGAGAATGGGCACGGTAGATAACGTATTCGCCGCCAAAACCTTCGACCAATCTGTCCCCTCATTCGAGGAAAACGTGGAGATCCCGACTTGAATCATCTGCATTTTCTGATCATTGATCACAATGAGCGGCCACAGATAAGAGTCCCAGTTTCCTAGGAAAGTCATCAGTCCGAGCGTTATTAGCGCAGGCACGGCTGCTGGCAGTACGATCGCTACAAAAGTACGTGGCAAGCTCGCTCCATCAATCCGCGCTGCTTCCATCATTTCGTTAGGAACTTCCGCGAAAAATTGCCGCAGCATAAAGATGCCAAACACGGACAACATCGAAGGAATAATAAGTGCTTTATAAGAATTGAGCCAGCCCAAATCATGCATCAGCAAATAGTTAGGCACGAGTGTTACTTCACCTGGGATGATCATCGCTGACATAAATAAGGCAAATATAGCCGTTTTAAATGGAAATCTCAGCTTCGCAAACGCAAATGCCGCCATTGAGTTAATGATCAGCACCAGCACCGTTACGATGGATGCCACGAGCAATGTATTCCAGATATAGCGCAAGAACGGATTTCGCGTATTGAAAATGACATTATGGAAGTTCTTCCACGTCCATTCTACGGGAACTATTAAGTGAATATTCAACGATGTATATTTGAAAAGCTCCTGATAGGGTCGAAAAGCACCTGTAACCATCCATAGGATAGGAGCGACAGAAATCAGAGCAATCAAGATCATGACGATCATTGTTATGACGTTAGTTAGCCTCTTCACAGCGAATCCCTCCACGTTGTTAGTCTGTGTCTTTGTTAAAAAGCTTCATTTGGATCAGCGAAATGGTTAATACAATCGCGAACAGCACAAACGCCGCCGCCGTCGCATACCCCATCCTCATTTGCGTGAAAGCCTGCTTATAAATATAGAAAACAACCGTTTCCGTTGAGCTATTAGGTCCACCATTTGTCAATACGAAGACTAAGCCCGAGAGCTTGATCGCATCGATCGTCGTCATGATGACCACGAAGGCCATCGTCCGATTCAATAATGGAAGTGTGATTTTGAAAAACTGCTGAATCCGTGATGCGCCATCCACTCTGGCTGCTTCATAGAGATCGGGCGAGATATTGTTCAAGCCTGCTAAAAAAATAATCATGAAAAACCCGGCGCCCTTCCAAATGCCGAGCACAATGATACCGTTCATCGCCGTTTTCGGATCGGAAAGAAAGCTTGTAACTGGCAAGTGCAGCGCTTTGAGCACACTGTTCAGGAGGCCAAACTCCTTGTTATAAATGAGTTTAAAAACCGTAGCCGCCACAGCCGTCGAAATAATAACTGGGATAAAATAAAGTGTACGAAACAACCCTGCTGTCGCAGTTTTCTTCTGAATCAATAGGGCTAGCCCTAACGCGATGCTCGTTTGAATCGGAATCACAATCAGTGCGAAATAAAACGAATGCTTCAAGCTATTAAAAAAGGCGCGATCCTTCATCAGATGCACATAATTGTCCATGCCGACGAACACATCACCGGCGCCGACTAAGGAATAGTTTTTGAAACTGATTAGAAAAGCTTGCAACATAGGATAGAATACGAACACAAGCAGCAAGGCTATCGCCGGGAATATAAACCAGAAGGCCGTAGCTTGCTCATGCTTGCGAAAGCTTTGCGTTTTTTTCTTGCTTGGACTAACCGTTTTCATTGTTTCCATCGTTTCTGCAGTAGCCATAACTCACCTCTCCATTCTCATCTGTCATTTGCCATCATAAACAAACACTTGGAGACTCGACATGACAGTCCCATCCTGGCTAGTCGCCTTGATTTCAGCCTGCCCAGTCTTGACACCTTTCACCGTTGCCCCTCCGTCATCCACTGAAACGGACGCGATTCCTTCATCGCTAGAAGTCCACTTCAGCTCCTGGGGTGCGCTCAGTGGAATAACGGATGCTGCGATACGTTGGCTGCTATTCACCGCTACATCAAACGTAGTATTGTTCAATACTACTCTCCTAGGCGTTGTACCGTTCACATCTTCCTTACGCCAAACCGTCTCCATTGGATAAAACTGCGCTTTTTCCAGCGTGGCAGAGCCCTCTAACACAGTCAGTTCAAGTAGATTGCTCGTGGGATCAGGGAAGATCAGGTTAGAGACAACCACCTCACCATCATTGGCGAATACCTCCAAACTAGCCTCATCCATAAAAAATTGAAGCTTAAGCTTGCCATCCTTCAGCTTCAGTGGAGCCGATACTTGTTCAGCGAAGCCTTTCTCGAATGAGGTGATGCCAGAGTGAGTTCGATCAATCGATAGTTTTTCAGCGTTAGCGTCATAGATGACGTTCGTTGCTTGATCAGTTCCTTTACGCAACTGGAATTCGACCTTACTATTCGGCTGAACAGTAAGCTCCGAAATTAACTCATAAGATGTTCCTTTTAAACGGTAAAAGGGATTAACTCCTGCCGCTAACTGCTGTTTCGTTACGAGAACTTCTTTGCCGCGCTGCGTCTGCAATTCTTGGATTGGCTCTTGAATCAAACGTATGCCTTGATCGGGAATATTCCTCAACCGCAGCTCACGCGGGATCGACATATTGCCCTTCCAAGCTCCTGTCGGCATCGCGAACGGGTAACGCCAGTTGGACATCCAGCCCAGCCATATGCGACGTCCATCTTTTGCTGGAATATCCGAATAAGACACAGCCGCATAGAAATCCTTCCCATAATCCGTCCACAAGACATCGGAAGCTGGGTTATCGTTCTTAAACGTGTGACCGTCAAACGTGCCAACGAAGTATTGAGCTGTGGAGCCTTTGGTCGTGCTGTTGCTGCCGATGCTGACGGCTAACACCCATTTCTTCGTTTTGGTGCCCTCTACAGGTAGCTCAAACAAATCCGGACATTCCCAAACCGCCGCATGGGAGCCTTGATCTTTCCCAAACTCACTTGCGAGCTTCCATGCTTTCAGGTCAGGCGATGTGTAGAATTGAACACGATTGTCGACCGACACCACCATCACCCACGATTTCGTAGGCTCATGCCAAATCACTTTGGGGTCGCGAAAATCCTTCAGGCCTGGATTAGGAATTACTGGATTCCCTTCATATTTGGTCCAGGTGCGGCCTTTATCTGTGCTATATGCGATACTTTGCGATTGCAGGCCGCCTTTGAAATGCGTAAAAATCGCGACTAGACCCGCCTTCCCCCCAAAGAATCCACTTGTATCCTTCGCATCCACAACCGCGCTGCCTGACCAAATCTCACCAAGTGAATCCCTAGCTAGCGCGACAGGCAGGTGCTCCCAATGGATCAAATCCCGACTAACCGCGTGACCCCATTGGCCGCTATTTTGATAGAATTGATGATACTCCCCTTCAAAATACACCATCCCATTCGGGTCACTCAGATTGCCTGACTCTGGTGATAGATGATACTGTGGGCGAAACTTTTCCGTATAATAAGTCGGATCCTTCGCATAGGAGAAAGCCGATTCATCCGCTGAGTCCTTCGATTTGCCTTCACTTGCTACCAATGCCGTCACCCCCCACCCCAGAAGTACGATCGCGGCGCTACCCGCCACCCATAACCCTAATTTCTTCCGCATGGTTCCTCCTTCTAATCGCTGTCTATTATGATGTATGGTTATTGTACCGAGCCAGCGAATAGAAARATTTCAATATCATTGGGAGTTGTGTTTTAAAATGATTTGCAGGAGAGTGCCCCGTCCTCGCGTGCCGGCTGCTTAGCGCTGCCTTCAGGCGGCTGGGCGCATCCTCCAAGACGTCCCCCATTACTAACTAACTGGAAAACCTCCCGTTAATTTTCCGATTTCAGCTCGATTTTGAAGATTAACTGGAAAATAGGTAGGTAATTTTGGCGTTTCTGCTGGTTCTGAAACAATCGCTTGAAATTAACTGTATTTTTTACAGTTACATCTATAAAATCATGGATTCTCGCGGAATTTGCTGTATGTTCTCCTGTTATTTCGTACAAGGCGGCTCTTGACTTAGCTAGACAACAAAAAGCCCCCAAAACCATTCACTTACATGGCTTTGAGGGCTTACTCACTCGCATCTCCTCCCGATACTCCTTCGGTCCCCTCCCATAAAACTTCTTAAAAGCCGTACTAAAATAGCTCGAACTAGAGTACCCCACCAACGTAGCAATATCCGTTAGCTTAAGCTCACTTTCTTGGAGCAAATCCGCCGCCCGACTCAAACGCAACCTCGTGACATAGTCACTAAAAGTCACACCCACACTCATCTTAAACAACCCAGATAAGTAGGTTTCATTAATATGAAACATCTCGGCCAAGGAGGCCAACGTAAGCTCATAGGAAAAGTTCTCATTCACATAATTTCGAATGGCTTCCATCATTTGCTGACCACTGGAGAATCTGGTTTTCCTTACTTCTTCCATGACGAGCCGGGCCAAGTCGTGCAGCTGATCGAGCACTTGCTCCCGAGAGGAGTAATCCCTCACACTCATCTGGCAGTTCCAGAGATAGCTCTGCAGAGACATATCTCCAAGTTCGAATTTCTTGGCAATGGCATTAAACAAGAGAATAATACGCAGCGTCAAAAAGGTGAATACAAACATTGGCGTATCTCGATCCGAAGAAAAAATAGCGTGCAGCTGCTTTGTAAAAGCAGACATATCGAGATTTTCGATGGTTTGCATCAGTTTTCTCTCCACCTCCGGTGAAAAGGCGTGCGTCATGGCGAGCATATTCCGATCCRGTTCTGCCTTATCGGAATGGATCGTGCCCTGACTCCAGGCAAGCATGCTAGATGCGTAGCCATCTTTGAGCTGCCTCAAACCGTTGATAGGCTCGCCAATACCGAGCACACTGTCTACTTTGAGAAAGCTTTGGATATCCCGCTTCAGCTTACGCACGAAGTCAGCCAAGAAGCGGTCATGCTCGGCATTTTGAATCCGAATGACAAAATGTATCATCGCAGGGTGACTCATCGCGTAGAACGGATAGATGTGCTCCCATTTCTGCGCAGACTCCCGACACAACATCTGAAAAGCTAAGTAGAGCAAATCTTTGCGCTCACTCCAATCGTCCAATCGCCCTGGCGGAATACGCATCTCTACAGTGACAAACTGAGCATGAACATCATCAACAGCTAACGCTGATAATTGAAGTTGCTCCATCCGTTCTTTCATGGCGGACACACTGAACCATTCATCCTTCACCAGCTGCCAAAGAAGCTGCTCCTGCATCAACTGAAGCTGTTGGTGATTTTTCATTTCCTCTTGATCTTGCTCCCTCAAGCGATTGCGATCCTCTTCCAACTCCTCGGCTAGCTTGCCGAGAAGTGCGGTTAGCTCACTGCGAACCACAGGTTTGAGCAGATAATCCTTCACCCCAAGCTGAATAGCAGCCTTCATATATTCAAAATCCGAGTAGCCCGAGAGCACAATGATGCGAAGCGCTGGGTACTTTTCCTTGCATGCGCTGACCAAAGCAATCCCGTCCATTTGTGGCATACGCACATCGGTAATAACCACATCCGGCAGAGGATACTCCTCCAGAAGCTGCAGAGCCTCCAGGCCATTTGCCGCTTCCAGAGCAATTTCGAACCCGGCGGATGTCCAATCGATTTTGGCTTTAATACTATTACGAACGCCGACCTCATCATCAATCAGCATGATTCTGTACATCTCAGTTGTCAGCTCCTTATCAACGGCAGGATTAAGTTCAGTTCCGTCCCCTCGCCCAGCTTGGCATGCAGCTCTAATTGAAATTGTTCGCCATAATTCAGCCGACATCGGGATAACACATTGCGAAGCCCGATACTTTGCCCCTCCGTACTGAGAATCGCTACAGGATCACCCGTTTTGATCTCTTCCCGTAGATTTCGAACCAATTCCGGAGACATGCCAATGCCATTATCCTTCACGGAGATCAGCAATTTATTCTCCTGCTGCTTCGTCCTTAGGGTTATCTGCGCGATGCCATCCTTCTCTAAGCTATACTTCACCGCATTTTCTACCAGAGGTTGAATGATGAATTTGGCGATCAAGAGATTAGCTGCCGCGGGATCTTCTTCGATCACAATTTGCAATCGCTMCTCATGCCTCAAATGGAGGATGAACAAATAATCCCGAATATACGCCATTTCTTCTGCTACTCGAACCAAATCACTACCCAGGTTGAGCGAGTATCTCATCATTTTGCCCAAAGCTTCCGTCGTATCCATCACAAGGTCTTCCCGCTTCATCGCCGCCAGACCGCTAATGATTTCAAGCGTATTATTATAAAAATGCGGATTGATCTGCAGCAGCAGTGCTTTGTACTCAGCATTTTTCCTCCGCAAATTCGTCTCGAACTCCGTCTCGATTAAATAGCGAAGCCGATGAGTCATCTGCTCGAACACCCTTGTCACATAGTTCACTTCACTATGGCCCTGGCCAACCTTCGGCATCACATGCAGCGCCTGATGAAACTCCCCGCGCTCTACATGCCTCATTGCTCTCCCCATCACACTCAGCGGCTTGGTAATGCCTGCGGACAGCCAAAAGGCTGTTAATATCGCAACGATCAGCAACAAAATGCTAACGACAAGCATCGTTTGGCGAATGTGTGTGATTTTTTCATACAATTCAGCCTCAGGCACACTCCCGATAATCGTCCAATTCTGAGCAGGCAGCTTGCGGAAAAAGAGCAGATTCGTCTCTCCTTTCGCCTCCATTGGGAAAATTCCACTCGCTTCCCCGTCAAAACGTTCATCAATCTGCTGAAGCCCCTTCCCCAGCATGTCCTTGTCTTCAGACAGATTCTGATCCAGCACACTGTTGCCTTCATGTGTCAGCAAAACAACCTTGCCTGTCTTCCCCACATGAATCTTTTCAATCGCATTGCGAAGCAGGGTTGTTGGATAATTCACCTTGATGAAGCCCATATTTCTTAGCGATTGCAGCTGTACGAGTGGAAAAAGGAAGCTATTAATCGAACGCGCCCTCATAAATTCGTCCGACTGATCGACATCCTTGTGTGCAATCGTCCAACGGTTATTTTCATTCATAAAATCCTGAAACCACGCGCTGTTCTTGTAGGATCTGTCCTGCGTCCACACACCGCCAGCATCCTCGGTGAACGCACTAATGGAAATGCCGCTGGAGTTGTTCACCCCATAGGAGGAGAAATACTCGCGCAATCGCTGCTTCGTGAGAACGCGTTCCTGAATCGTACTGTCTGGATTCAAATGTACGGTCAACCAATCCTGCGTCGTTCGGGCGCTCACCACCTGATTGCCCGTATCCTCGACCTGCGCGAGCAACGTCCCCACGTGCGAGGCGAACTGCTCGATCGTTTGAGATGTTGAAGCTTCGATCGACGACTTGATTGTTTTGGTCGCTTCCTCACTAAGGATATAGGCCAAAGTGGCAAAAGGGAGAAGCAGCAGAACCGAGAAAACCGCCATCAAACGGCTCCTCAATGAGAAAAACATAATATCCCCCCGTGATGTCTGATTCTTTGTATCATACCTCTTTGCTGTCTGAGGAAACAACGACAAAGAGACGATCATCGAAATGATTCGTCTCACTTATCTAGAGTTGCTTACTTCTTCTGTTGAGCTAGAACATCTGCGTACGCTTTATCAATTGTCGTAACGGCTTCTGCGATGGACGCATCCATGTTTCTTTTGCCGATCGTGACATCCTCAAACATTTTGTTCACAGCATCTGACATTTGCGGGAAGATCGGCGTGATTGGACGCGGTCTGCCGTACTTCTGATTTTGAATAACGAAGATGTTCTTCGGATACTCATTCAGCTCTGGGAACGCCTTCGCAGAAGAATAACGAGATGGGATATCCTTCGTCATACCTGCATAGGTTTTCTGTCCTTCTTCCCCAGTAACCCAGTTAATGAACTTCCAAGCTTCATCTGGACGCTTGCTTTTCCCCGAAATACCCAGCGCCCAACTGCCATTGGCTACCGCTTGTGCTGTTCCTTTTGGCAATGGTGCAATATCATAGTCTTCGCCCAACTTGAAATTAGGGAATTTCTCCTTCAAATTAGCCAAAGACCACGAGCCGTCAATCGTAATGGCCAACTTACCGTTCGGGAACGGATCTGGTGGATACTCCAGCGCAGATACTTTATCTTTGTTATACAGATCGGAGAAGAACTGAACGGCTTTCTTCGTTTGTGGGGAATCTAGGTAGCCTTTGGACGTTTTACCGTCTGGGCTCATGATCTCACCGCCGAACTGCCAAATGATAGGATATTTAAAGTAGGCTGTTGCACCTGCGTTGCCAAAGCCTTGTGCAGGATCGATACCAAAGATGCCGTTCGAAGGATCATTCACTTTCTTAGCTGCATCCAATACTTGATCCCATGTCCACGGCTCATCAGGGTTTTTGGAAGGAAGCGGTATGCCTTTCGCTTGGAAAAGTTTTTTATTATAGAACATCGCAATAGAGGATTCTGTCAGCGGTGCCATATAAATTTCATTTTGATACGTGTAGGTCGCAAGTGTTGATTTCGGAACATCCTCCATATTGCCGTCTGCTTTGAAGTAGGCGGTTAATGGTTTAAGTGCTCCCGCGTTTGCATACGAACCGACGGTTGGTGCATCTAATGCCATGATGTCTGGTGGACTTCCGGAAGCGATGGATACACGCAATTTCGTATCATAATCCGAGTATGGAATCGGTGTCATTTCCACGGAAATATTCGGATACTTTTGCATAAAAGAGGCTACTAACTTGTCGTAAGCTGCATTCTCCGTATCATTCCCCGAGTTTCTCCAGAACGTGAGTTTTACTTTTTCATCTTTTTTCACGGCTGCATCTGTTTGGCTTGGTGCTGATGGCGAAGATGTGCTTCCACTATCGCTTTGGGAAGAACATCCCGCCAGCAATCCACCAATTACGATAGCGCTTACGACTGTTTGACTAAGTTTTTTCATTCGATTGTTGCCCCTCTCATTACTCTGTTGTTGTTCTTGTCATCATCTTATCAAAGGGGACGAAACATTAAATTCAAAATGCTCTGCTTCTAACTTATAAAATTATCATGCCTAGAGGAGAAAGTAAAAGGGATGTAGGAAGAGTTGGGGGATATGGGAAACTTGGAAATTTGCCATTTTGGCGAAAATAGCGGATCCTCGTTCCGTTTCGCCAAAGCATGTAACTATGATTGGCCATTAATTCTGTTGTAGCTACAACAGTCCCCCCTCAACTGAGGGAACGAACGCAACGAAACGAGCCCCAAAGGGCTCGCTTCGTTTTAATTTGTAGTTGTGGACACGCGTGTCACGGCTTGAGTCACGTCCAACTCCGCCTTCCGCGATTGGTAGCTTCCAATATGGAAAGCTTGCCAACAGCTGACGCCAAAGACGAGCATAGCCGTAATAAACCATCCACGTATGCCGAAATGAGCGACGATAACGCCGCCGAGCAGAGGCCCGGTTAGGCAGCCAAGGAACATCCATGAGTTCACCATGGCGAAGGTCTGCCCCTCCATCCCTTTGCGGACTAAGCCTCGTACCTGTGCTTGAATGTTGGGCATCATGCCCGCTACGCACAGTCCGAGCGTAAACCGACATGCAAGGATAAGCGGATAAAAGTGCGTCACAGCTTGCACGATGCAGAGGAGAAACGCGGTGCTAGTCGCTATTTTGAGCAACAACAATGGTCCTACGCGATCGGAGAGCATGCCCAGCAACGGGGAGAATACGATAACGGCGAGAGAGGTCGCCGATAAGGTGATGCCGAGCAGCCACTGATCATTGAGAAAGGTGAGCGTATGTGTGGATTGCCGCACGTAGTAGGGGATAATCGGATTCGTCCCGACTAGCGCGAAATTAATGCATAGGCTACTAAGCAGCAGCGAGGGGAGCGGCTTCATCTGCCAAATTCGCTTCCAGTCCGAGAGCAATGTGCTCCGTTCCATTTTAGAAACGACAGGTGCACGCGGGCCTTCTTTGACAAAGCAAAGTACGCTGACGGTCGCAAGCAAAATGCATACACTCATAGCCGGATACGCGCCTCGCACCGAGTAAAATGTAAGTAAAGAGGACGCAATTAGTGGTCCGATTAGCGAACCGGTCTCGCCCATCATTTGCATGGTGCCAGCCGAAACGCCAACCTTATTCTTGGCAGCTCCAATCAAGATCAGCACCATCGTGAATGGCAGGATGCCAGTGAAGCAGCCCTGTGCCAATCGCAGCAGCGCCAACTGCCAAGGCTCTGTGGCCAATGACATGCAAGCCGTAACGAGGGTCATCCCAAATCCGGACCATAGCATCACAGGCTTACGCCCATAGCGATCTCCGATGCGACCGAGGAAAGGCATGAGCAGCATCATGATCATGAAATTGGCCGAAAATATCGCACCTGACCATATGTAAAGCGAATCCCCACTCACATGCCCAATCTCCTGAAGGAAGCTAGGCAAGAGGGGAACGAACATGCCGTGCGCGGTCGATACAAGCAATTGTACAGAAAGTAACGCTGCAAACTGCCGGTTCCACGAGTCCATCGAATTAGAAAGAGCCTTCGATGATACTCTCGTTCAAGGCGCGTCGTCCATTCGGCAGCTCACGCTGCTGAAAGTCCTCGGCCAACGTTTCACGTGCTCCACGGTAACCTAATGCAATCACGGCATGAAGCTCATACTCCGCCGGAACTTGAAGCACTTCACGTGCTATTTCTCTGTGATAGCCGCCAACAGCCCGCGTTGCCAGACCTAACAAGTGCGCTTGAAAGGCAATGGATGCCCAAGCTGCACCTGCATCAAACGCATGTGCTCCATTTGGCTCACCATCCTGACGGAACTTGTTAGACAAGATCAGCAACAGAACAGGAGCATGATCCGTCCACAAACGATTGTTTGGCTTAATAAACAATTGAAACTTCTGTTTCTGTTCCTCTGTTTGGGCGACGACGAATCGCCACGGCTGCAGATTCGAGCTGGAAGGCGCCCAGCGAGCAGCCTCAAGCACCGTATATAATGTCTCTCGTGTTACTTCCTTCTCATCAAAAGCACGCGACGACCAACGATTCAGAAACAGCGCGTGTACAGGATAATCAGCCTTACGATTGGCCTCCACTTCAGGGGTTAAAACAGCTTGATTATCTACTTGTGGGGATACAGTCATGTCATCATTCCCTTTCCGGACAGGCCTATCGCCTTTATTTTAAAAGCCACTGATTGAGATCAAAATCCTTCTCCGCCAACTTCTCATCCACTAGAAATTTCTTTGTACCATTGAGGAGCTTCACACCATCGTCTGTAAAATTAACATCCTTGATTGTCTCGATCGGCGTAACCTTCTTGTTCAATTCCGGGGTGAACCCATTCAGCTCAGATAAAAATTTGTAATATTCATCTGGTTTGGATTGCAAATCTTTGAGGGCTTTCCCCCTCGCTTCATTCCAAACCTTCTGGAAATCAGGGAATTTCTTGAGATAATCCTCAGAGGCAACCGTGATGCTAGTTCCGATCAAATTCGGATGCTTGGAGGCATCATCAATCAGTGGGAAGCCATTATCGATTTGTTTCAAAGCAAAGATCGCGCTGTTCGTCATCGCATCCACTTCGCCACGAGCCAGTGCCGCTTCGCCGTCAGGGCGCAGCATGTGGATGAACTTAACGTCTGGTACATTCTGTTCCTTCACAAGGCCGGCAATATAGCGGTGCATGAAGGAGCCTTTTTGAATTGCGACTGTTTTGCCTTTTAGATCAGCTATCGTTGTCGGCCCGCCTTTTTTACCAATCAAGTACCCTATGCTATCCGTGGCACCTTGCGTAATGGCTCTCGTTTTTGCCCCTGTTGAACGAGCAAGCAACGCTGGTGTATCACCCAAGCTTCCGAAATCCAATCGACCGCTAATCAGCGACTCACTTTGGTCAGGTCCGTTCGGGAAAGCAACGAGTTTGACATCCGTAATGCCGTACTTTTTGAGCTCCTCTTGGATAATCCCTTTGTAGAAGCCCCAGCCCTCTGCGCCCCCTGGAAAATTCAGCTTGTTCGTGCCAATGTATCCGTAATTGATTACTGCTGGTGGTTGGACCTTGGCTGCTCCTCCACTTGTCGCTGCTGCACTAGCACCAGCTGTCTTGGTGCCTCCATCGGAATTGCCGCAGGCCGCTAAAAAGGCGACCATGGCTGCTAAAATCATAACGAAATGTGTGGTACGGAAAAGTCCGAATCCCCTTTTACTCATCTTCTGTCTCTCTATCATCTTTCATTCTCCTTTCAAATTGACCACAAGAGGGTCTCCACTGTCTTACCCAATAGAAGTTAGTTTCGTTAATTCATATATATAAGGATGCTCGGCAACGGGTTTACGCCCTTTCCCCCAGCCAACTTTCTCGCGATATCCACCAAAGAATCCTTGTTCATCTAAGATCTCTTCGCTCACATGCATTGGTCCTTCAGCATCCGGCGCCACATAGAGCGCATCCGCTGGGCAATACAGCTCGCACATGAAACAGGTCTGACAGTCGCTTTGCCGAGCAATGACAGGAATCCCATTTTCCACACGATCAAATACATTCGTCGGGCATACCGACACGCAGAGGTTGCATTCTACACATTTGGACTCGCTGACTAACTCAATCATGGGGTAACAGCCTCCTTGTTCACTTCAGCCTTTTGCGTCCATACCTGATCCAGCCCTCCGCTAATTAAACGGTACCCTTGCGCAGCATCAATCTCTGGGAAATCCTCACGCTTGTGCATGCCTCTCGTTTCAGTACGCTCGCGTGCCGTGTTGTACATAAGGCGTGCCGTAGCTGTCATGGCCGCTGCTTCACGATGACGAACACCTGCTATATCAAGTGTCGTTACACGTTCACGCAAGTCGTTCCAAAGCCCATCCAGACGATTGATTGAGCCTTCCAACCCTTTCTGCGTACGGAACAAATTGCGGTCATACGGCATGACTTCCTCTTGTACCGCTTGAATGGCTTCGCCTGTTTTGCTTAAAATCTGACCCGATCCCGACTTCGTGAAGGTTGTCGTTGAGACGCTTTTAAGTGTACGGTTATCCACTTTATCTCCAAGATCCTTAGCAAATTTCGCAGCACCTTCCCCGGCAAATGAACCGGAAGACATCGCCCAAGCCGCATTATGGCTGCCACCTCCTGTGAAACCTCCACAGATCAGCTCACGCGTTGCAGCATCGCCAGCCGCATATAAACCTGGAACAATGGTTGAACATTGCTCATCCACAATGCGAATACCGCCAGTTCCACGCACCGTGCCTTCTAAGCGAAGGGTAACAGGGAACTTATCTTTGAACGGATCGATGCCAAGTCGGTCGAAAGGCAGGAAGAAATTCGTTTGATTCACACGCAGTAAAGGACGAATCTCTTCCGGTGCTTGATCCAAGCTGGCGTAAACCTGACGGCCTTGCAGCAAATTCCGTGCAATGATCGAGCGGCCACGTTGTGACCCTGCACCTTCTACGATGGAGCCATCTTCGTGGTAGAAGGATGCGTAGCGGTAGTAGGCTGTTTTGGTAACGGAAGAGAAAGTCGGGCAGATCGCATAGGCATTCGAGAACTCCATCCCGGAGAAATCGGCTCCTGCTTCAGCAGCCAATAGATAACCATCCCCGGTCAACACGTTCGTACCTAATGCTTTGCTCAAAAATGCACAACCGCCTGTCGCAATCACAACCGCTCCTGCACGCACCGTCCAGGTCTGCTCGCTCTGCGTTCTCACGCCAGTTGCACCGCCAACGCCATGCTCATCGGCAAGCAATTCGAGCACAGGACTGTGATCGAGGATGCGCACGCCAGCTTTTTGAACCAATTTGCGCATCAGCTTCATATATTCAGGCCCTTGCAAACCACGCTTATACGGATCGCCGATTTCATCCTTCGGAAACGGATACCCCAAGGAGCCTAGCTTATTCATGTTCTCATAAGTCCGATCGAGCACTCGGTTCATCCAAGGAACCTCCGCCAGCTTACCGCCCAACAAATAGCGACTCGCTCTGGCTTCTTCTCTCAGCTTCTCGTCGGGCTTGATGTACCAAACCCCTGTACCCGAGGGCGCTGTTGCTCCACTCGTTCCACAATAGCCTTTATCCACCAAGATTACCTTGGAGCCATTTGTTGCAGCGGTTAAGGCCGCCCACGTTCCCGCAGGACCTCCACCAATTACCAACACATCCGCAATGAGACGTAAATCATTCTCTTCCAAAACCTTTGCCATCTACGTGACCTCCTCTAATATGAAAATAAAAAGAGGCATCCCTTATGTAAAGGAACGCCTCCGTGTGTACGGTTGGACAGGATATGCAATTGTATGTCGACAAAACCAAGTTGTTTACTATGATTAAACACATAGTAGCACCGTATTTCAATGGCGTCAACACTATTTATTACAATCAATCTATCGTCTTGAAGGTAAAATACGATCTATAAACGGTGTTGTGTCCAACTCCGCCAATGTCGTTCGCCCCTTGCCCCAGCCGAGCGTTTCTCGCCAACTGCCCAGTAGATTAGCCTCTACCAACTCCGCTTCTGTCGGCACTTCCGCCAAAGGTGATTCAAACGGAGATACATACAGAGCATCTACGGGACAATACGCCTCACAAATAAAACAAGTCTGGCAATCTTCCTGCCTTGCGATGCTCGGAATGCCATCTAACCCTTTATCAAACACGTTGGTCGGACACACCTTCACGCATAGCGTGCAACCCACACACCGTTCCGTACTTACGAATTCAATCATCGTGTCGCAACCCCCTGATCCGCCGTCAGTTCTTTGCACAGCTCAATCTCATCAATACCAGAGACAATCAGGCGGTACTGCTGCGCTGGGTCTGTATCCGGATACTCCAGAAGCGAATGCAAGCCCCGCGTCTCCTTGCGTGCTAGCGCAGCGGTGTACATCCATCTCGCCGTCGCAATCATCCCAGCGACTTCGCGTGCGCGAACCCGACCCTGCACCGTCGGGTTCACAGCCGTCCCCCGCAAGCTCGCCCACAGATCGTCCAATCGCGCCAGCGATTGACGGATCACGGGCTCACTGCGGAAATAATTGATGTCCAGCGGGAAGACCTCCCGCTGGACTGCCTCTACCAAGCCCCCCGCATCCAAGGTGCGATCGGGGGCTGCTTCAGGATCGACCAGGCCGTAGCGGCCTGCTGGTCGCAAATCTCTTGCGCTGCGCCCAAGCGCCAGCGCATGCTTCGCAGCACCGGCACCGGCCCACGTGCCGGAGGAGATCGCCCAGGAGGCGTTGAACGCGCCTCCGCCTGACTTCGCACCCGTGACGCGCTCACGGGTGGCCGCATCGCCGGCGGCATAAAGGCCCGGGACCGTTGAGGCGCAGCTCTCATCGGTAAGGCGGATGCCGCCCGTTCCGCGGACGGTTCCCTCATAGCGAAGCGTGAGCGGGAACCGCTCTGTGAAGGGATCGATGCCTGCGCGATCCAAGGGCACGAAGAAAATCGCGTGCGATTTTCGCAGGATTTGCTGCTTTTCTTCCGTGTCAGCGTGGTTAAGAACCGCGTAGACTGGGCCTTTGCTCAGCATTTTGGGCAGAAAATCGCCTGCTCTAGGGCCACCGCCTTGCAACACCGTGCCATCCTCCGAGGTATAGGTCGCCCAGTTCAGCAAGCGGCCCCGAGTCACCGTGCCAAAGGCTGCGCTTGGCGCATACTGACGCGTGAATTCCATGCCGGAAAGCTCTGCTCCGAGCTCAGTCGCCATCAGAACACCCTCTCCAGTTAGGACGTTACAACCCAACCCTTTGCTTAGAAAAGCACATCCGCCCGTTGCAATCACGACGGCATTCGCTCGAATTTCCCATTCCGAATCATCCAAGCGTGAAAGGCCACGCGCTCCTCCAACCCCATGCTCATCAACGAGCAGCTCTAGGGCTGGCGATTGATCAAGAATCTTCACACCTGCCCGACTGACCTGACGACGCATTAGCTTCATGTACTCTGGTCCTTGCAAGTGATCGCGCAAAGGAACACCCTGCTCATCACGGCGAAACGGATAGCCCCACTTCTCTACTAACAGTAAGCTTTCATACACTTGATCAAGCACACGGTGAATCCAGGCAGGCTCTGCCAAATACCCGCTCTCTTTGTACCGCTGTTGGACAGCCTTCTCTCTTAATTCAGGATCTGGTGGCAGATACAATAAATTGGTGCCTCCTGGTGCGGTAGCTCCGCTGGATCCTAGGAATCCTTTGTCTACTAGGATGACCTTCGCATGCTGTTGGGCTGCGCTCCAAGCTGCCCATGCCCCAGCAGGACCTCCGCCGATGACTAAGACATCGGCTTCTAATTTCGTAATTTTGCCCGAGCTCATCGCAATCCCTCCTTGATGTATCCTAACCTTGGAAGCTGTCACGCCAGCTTAGCCATCTTCTTTCTAACCAACGTACAAGTGAATCCACAAGTTTCCCGATCACCGCAAAAATGATGACCCCTACGAAAATAAGCTCAGCGCTTGAATTTTGTTTGCCATAGTTAATGAGGAAGCCTATCCCTTCCTGCGAACCGATCAGCTCTGCTACGACGAGACCCAGCCAAGAAATAGCGACAGATAGGCGTACACCTAGCAGAATGCCAGGTAAAGCGGCAGGGAGGATCAAGCGGAAAATTTGCTTGGACTTGCTAAAATTCAGCACTTTCGCGACCTCGAATAATTTGTGGTCCACATTTCGAATGCCGAGAAAGGTATAGATATACATAGGGAAAAAGGCACCATTCGCAATGATCACGATTTTGGAAACTTCGCCAAAACCGAACCAAAGTATGATTAACGGTGCAATCGCGAGATGCGGAATCATGCGCAGCATCTGAAAGGAAGGATCCAGCATGAACTCTAGCTTTTGAACAAAACCAACGAGAAACCCGAAGAGCAGCCCGATGGATCCTCCAATTAGAAAACCTATGACCGCTCGTTGCAACGAAATCGACAGATGCTGGGACAGCTCGCCTGAAGCGATTAATGAACGGAATTCCGCAGCAATTTGTAACGGTGTGGGTAAAAAAGATGGCGAAAACAGCCCCAAATCCCCTGACACTTGCCAAATGACAAGGAGTAATACGGGCACGACCGCGCCGATGACGAAATTGTTCACTCTCTCCCACAACCATTTGAACCGAACAAACTCTAGTTTCTGACTTTTCGATTTCCCGATGCCCTGCGTAGCTTGGCTTAGCGCCTCGACACGATTGCTCATCCCTTCTCCCCCTTAGCTTTGTGCGGTATATCCCTTTTAGTGATCAGTGCCCTTTATAGCTGTCTTGCCAGCTAAGCCACTTGCGTTCAAGCAGCCTCACAGCAGTGTCCGCAACGATACCGAAAACGGCAAATATGAGAATACCAACGAACACGACTGGTGTTTTGGAAAATTGCCGCGCATCCGACATCATATACCCGATCCCTGCGGTCGATCCCATTAATTCAGCTACAACAAGTCCAAGCCATGACACACCTAATGAGATCCGAACGCCTAGTAAAATATGAGGCAGCGCTCCGGGAATCGTTAATCGGATGATTTGCTTCCATTTGCTAAACCCTAACACTCGTGTCACATCGAAAAGTTTGTTGTCCACGCCTCGAATACCCAAGAAAGCATTAATATAAAGTGGAAAAAAAGCCCCTTTGGCAATGAGAAGTACCTTTGCCGTTTCACCAATTCCAAACCACAAAATAAATAAGGGCGCGATCGCCAAATGAGGCACCATGCGGAGCATTTGGACCGTAGGATCTAGCGCTTTCTCCGTTCTACGAAATAAACCAACGAGAATGCCGAAGGCAAGACCCAAAGAACCGCCAAGCAGGAAACCTGAAAGTGCTCGGAGGACACTAATTTTAATATTGTCATAGAGCTCACCCGTTTGAATGAGTCGAATGCCCGCGTTCATAATGCGAAGCGGCGTTGGAAATAGCAAGGATGAAATCACACCCAAATGGCCTAGAAGCTGCCAAGTAAGCAGCACGAGTAAAGGTACCGAAGCACCAAGAAGCACGCGATGTAATCGTTGCTTGTATCTCTGTTGATCAACACCTGCCAATTGTCCTTGTTGGCTCATTGAGATCTCCCCCTTTCTCCTTAAATGCCCGAACTATCTATTAATTCCAGCTCTTCGATTTTCTCGAATTCACTAAGTACCTTAAGTCGCAGCTCCTGAAAAGACGTCGTCGTCTTCTTTCTCGGAATCGGCAGATCGATGGGCACGATGTTCCTGATGGCGCCAGGCCGCGGTTTGAGGATCACGACACGATTGGCCAAATAGATCGCTTCATCAATATCATGCGTGACGAAAATCATCGTCGTTTTATTTTTTTGCCAAATATCAATCAACACTTCCTGCATGTGCGTTCGCGTAAAAGCATCCAGTGCGCCGAACGGCTCGTCAAGCAGCAGCACTTTCGGATTGCGGAGTAAGGCTCTCGCTATGGCTACACGTTGCGCCATTCCACCAGAAAGCTCTTTCGGGAACGACTTCTGAAAGCCTTCCAGGCGAACGAGTTTAATCAGTTCATCCACTTTCTTGCGCACTTCAGGGTCTCTCAGCGAAAGGTCAGCGGCGATATTCTTCTCGACGTTCAACCATGGAAACAGCCTTGGCTCTTGGAAAATGAAGCCCTTGTCAATGCCTGGTCCTTGGATCACCTGACCGCCCAGTTGAACTTCGCCGGTATGCGTAACATCCAGTCCAGCGATGATCTTGAGCAGCGTGCTTTTGCCGCAGCCGCTGGGTCCTATGACTGTAATAAATTCTCCCTCTTTCACTTGCAGCTGAATATTGTGCAAGGCTTGAACAGACCCTTTGCTGGACTGAAAAGTTTTGTTCACATGCTCGAGTTTCAACAACGGTTGGCTCATCCCATTCAACTCCTCTTTTAATAAAAAAAAGACACTTTTCTCCCTAAAGAGAATAGCGTCTCCGTTCATACGGTGGTCACATTTCTAGAGTACCACTCCGGATGAAACTTCGTCAACCATAAATTATTATATTCCTATAAGTTTTATCGGATTTAAATGTTCTGTCACAATTAAAGACCCGCATGCTCCTCTCGCATCCCCATGACTGGTTTGCCCGTTAAGCACTGCTCGAACATATCAATGATCGCTAGGAAGCGTTCCGCCTCACGGAATACGTGATCAGCCAGCAAGGGATGGATAATGCTCTTGATTTTGCAGGCTTCTATTAAATCGCGGGCAGTCTTTTTGAAATCACGCAGGGCAACGACGGATACACGATTCTGATCAAGGAACTGATCCAACAGCGGATCGGTTTGGGATTGCGGCCTCATCCCGCTTAAATCAATAGCTTGAAAGAGGAGTTGGTCAAAATCATGACTAAAACTCCGCGCTTGTTCCACTAACTGACGTTCGGATGGGTCCAACAGATGACCAATAAATTTGGCGTGATCCGCCATGATGCGCAAGAAGAATATATTTTCATCAATAATCGCGTCGGGTAACGGTTCTAAGCGTCCTGTGTTTAATTCGTGTAAACGATTCCGAAAATAGTTAGCCTCACGGCTCGTATGGTCGACTAGCAAGGGGAAGTTGTTACCACCAGGCAGCTTGCATTGAATGATGAGCCCGAGAACTTTTCGTTTGAATGCCCAAATATGTGCAGCAGCCGAAGACACTTCCGTATTGAATCGTCGAATTTGTTCGGGGTCTGTCAACTCATTATATGCGTGGGATCGGCCCTCGATATGCTCAAAAATATGATAATAATGATTCGCTTCTTGAATCAACGTCGTATCCTCACATCGAAAACCCAGTTTGAGAAACAAGGAATGCTCCTTCATAATACGCGACCAGAACCGGATCTCATCTAATGAACGCATCACGAACTCATTTGACAATTCAGGCACTCTCCTCACCATGATGTTCTCCTATCCCATGTATAATAAGCGAATGTTGTACATATGCTACTTCACCTCAATTAGGACAACACAAGTGCGGTATTCATTGGTGGATATACCTTCAGGCATGCCATTGCAGCAGATCATCTTTGCCAAAATCTAATTTTTATTTTATACTTATACATAGATATCCGATGCATCGTAATACTATACTCAGGAAAGGAGTCATCCATGAAAATCAGTAAAGAGCTCATGAAAGGAAGCACCGTCATTCTGATTCTTACCCTTTTGGATCGCAAAGACATGTACGGCTACGAGATGACCAAAGAGATGGAGAAACATTCGGATGGCGTATTCACATTAAAAGAAGGCACACTCTATCCGATTCTGCACACGTTGGAATCTGAAGGCTTTGTTGAAGCCTACTGGGATGAGAAAGAAGGACGTAAGCGGAAGTATTATCGCCTAACAAAGCAAGGTAAAGGTGAGCTCAAAGTCAAGAAGCAGGAATGGTCGCTTTTTCGCAATACGGTAGATCGTGTACTTGGGGAGGGCGGCGTATGAGTAGCTATCGTCAGCATGAGGAGATCACTTCGTTCTTGAAACAGGTTTGTCGCGAAATTAAAGCAAAAGAGGTCCACTCAGAAGTTCGTCTGGAGCTTGAGAGTCATTTGCAGGAATTAATTGAGGACAAACTAAGTAATGGAGTCGATTTGGATACGGCCGTTAAGGAATCCATTTCTCAAATGGGGACGCCTGATGTGATCGGGCAGCAGTTTCATCTTGCGCATCGGCCTCGTTTTAACTGGGGGCTTCTTGCTATCGTTGTGCTTTTTATAACGATCGGGTTAGTTGCCATATTTTCTGCTCAAACTGCGCTAGTCAGTCGTCTAGGTTTCACTTCTATCGGGCTCAAACAAATCGTTTATCTGTGCGTTGGTTCATCCTTAATGTTGATCATTGGCTTTAGTAATTATAAGAAGTTAGCCAAGTTCTCATGGGGACTTTATCTGGTTATGATTGCGTTGCTCATCTATGTCTACCTATTCGGGAATGAGGTGAATGGAGCTAGAGGTTATGTCAATTGGTACCCTTTCCAAATGAATATTCCAGCGCTCACCCCCTATCTGCTGCTCATTGCGCTAGCTGGTATTTGGAGTGCGCCACAAAGAGCCGTCGCCAACGAATCCTCCATGAACGCATTTATGCGTAAAAGTTGGACCCATGTGGGAACTGTTTGGCTGGCAGTTTTGCTTATTTTGAGTATACATGCTATAGACAATTTCGTTCTTTTCTTTATTGGATGTTTGACTTTGTTACTCGTTTTGAAAATGAAACGCACCATACTCGTTGCGCATTGTAGTCTATTTGCAGTTGCCCTTGGTTGGTTCTTGCTTAGTCAGTCCTATAAACTAAAACGCATTTTTGCTTTTATACATCCAACTGAAGATCGGCGAGGCATGAATTTTCTGTTAACTCAGTCCAAAATAGCGATGCAATCCGCTGGTTGGACGGGACATGGGTTTGGCTCTTCCCTTAACGCTTTGCCAGATCTTCAAGCCGAAATGATGTTTCCTTTTCTCATCTACTGTTTCGGCTGGGGAGCCGGGATAGCAATAGTGATTATGGTAACTTTGTTCGTCCAGCAAATGGTTGGCGTCTCTCGGAAGGCGAGAGATCCTTATGGAAAAGCTTTGGTATCCGGGTTATTGACCTTGTTTGTCATACAATATGTATGGAATATGCTCATGTGGATCGGTCTAGCACCGTTTAGCTCCTTCCATCTTCCTTTTATAAGCTATAGCGGGTCGCTCGTTATTTTTCAATTTATTGCTGTCGGTCTCATGCTTAGTGTGTATCGACGTAAAGACCTCGGCACTTGCCAGATGACATAGGCGTGCAGCTCGCACCTCTTTTTTCACCCACTCAGCAACTATCCCTTACCAATTTGTCCTACATACATATACTTAAGAGAATAACCTATGGGGGGGTTCTGTGTGACTATGAAATCAGACCGTCTCACCATCATTATTGAAAAAGGGAAAAAACGTATCATTACGCAATCGCCGATTCATGGTATCGATAGACTGGTATTCGTTATTAACCATCAATTCACGAATGCCCCGAACACGACACAACTCGCAAGTGGTGCAGGCCGCAKCAGCGCTGCTGGCAGTAACGCCGCTATTAAATCACCGCACAGTCAACAGCAGCAAAGCGTAGGGGCGGGTGGCAAAGCGAGGAACCGAATAGGGAAAGGCGCCAAAGGCAAGTTATCCAGCAGCAGAAGCCTCGCCGAAATCCGTCGTAAAGGCAAAGAAATTATCGTTGTCATTAACGATCAAATTGTTAAACTCCCCAAACATGCGGCAAATGCATCAGCCACCCAAGTGGCAAGCGGCGCTGGCAAGTACAGCACGAGTGGGACTAACTCCGCCATCGAAAGTCCGGGTACGAAGCAGCAGGATGCCGTCGGTGGGAACGGGAAGGCTTCTAACACATTGGCTAGCAAGCGCAGGAAGAAGAAGTAGCTTATAAAAAGGAGCTAAGCGATTTATGCGCTTAGCTCCTTTGACATGTGCTGCTAGAGCGGGATACTCTAAGGGCCCTTGGCGCGCTCGAGTTACTCCCCCCGCACTTAGTAGTCCGAATTTGCCGAACTAAACACACTGCCCACGACTTTACATATGAATTAGTCCGAAAAAACCCAACTAAACCGCCCCAAACAACTCTCACGCGAAGAAAATAGCTAGTTAGTTCGGCAAATTCGGACTATTGGTCTCTTTTTACAAGTAATCCTCGTTTTAATTCGGTGATATCGGACTAATGCTACTTCTTTCGGGCCCATAGCTCCATACCTCAAATCTTCCTATAGTTTATATCTGATCCCAAGCCACATACAGACATAACCCTGCAAGCACATAAAACGTAACGGAAACCTTCACTAGCCTTCGTAATTTTATCGCATATGTGCAAAAAAAGATCGCCGCAGCGAGTTTAGCTACACTTTGGACATTAGGCGAAAACCCAGAACCACTAAAGACAATCGATATCACCAAGGTGGTTAGGACAAGTATTTTAAACCATAGTGGCTCTTTCAAAAATTGCTTATACATAAACTTAAAGCGCTGCATAATCGCAAATCTCCTTCCTCACATGGGACTCAACTTACTAGGCATCATCCATTTACCTAATTATGCCATTACCTCAAGGATGAAAGCTACAATTACTGCAAGAATTTGCTACTCTACTAGTACTACTTCTACTTCTACTTCTACTTCTACTTCTACTTCTACTTCTACTTCTACTTCTACTTCTACTGTACCCCCTAAGGCAACTAAAAACTGAGCTACCGCAATCCATTCTCTGCCCAATTTTACCTCAGCCAACAAATTAAATGGATTTTATGTAGCTATTTTCGCTGTTTCTACTCATTTAGACGTAATAGATGGATTTCATACAGTTAATTTCCGCCAAAAGCCCGTATACCGCCAGTTCTGCTTATATTAACTGTACATTTTCCATCTATTCACGGAATCTCAGGAAATTCGGCAAAATTAACTGTAGGTTTTCCATTTATTTCCCACATTGCCACCAAGGGGAGGGGTTGAGGGGTGGATGATGGATGGCGGGATGATGGATGGTGGGATGGTGGGATGATGGATGATGGATGATGGATGATGGATGATGGATGATGGATGATGGATGGTGGATGGTGGATGGTGGATGGTGGATGGTGGATGGTGGGATGGTGGATGGTGGGATGGTGGGATGATGAAGAAGGTGGAGGTGCAAGGGTGCAGGAGTGTAAAAGGCTGGGGAGCGAACCTCACAAAGCAAAAAGAAGCCGCCGCGCAACGCGACTGGCTTCTTTTTCATCATTTTCAAATCCGCTGAACCGCAAGCGGGCATTCCATGAAAGTAACTTGAACCTCAGGAAACGCCTCGCGTACCATCTCTACGACGGTCTGCATCCCTGCTTCTTCGCTCTTCTGATGCCCCGTTACGATCAGTGCCTTCGCAAGTCCCATATCCGCGGCGTCCCTCACATATTCATTCGTTTCCCACTCACTCGTCTCGCCAACAATCAGCAAGTCAATATCCTGACTTCCGAGGAATTTAATATGAGAACGGCCACCGGACGCTCCTGGCATTAAGCCCATACGCTTCACGGGCAGATCGGGATTCCCGGCTACAAGCATATGTTCTATGCCCAGTTTACTTTTCAGATGAGCAACAACGGTGCGTACGGTATGCACTTCATCAGGACGCAGCGTCAGCAACCTCATATTCTCAGGACTTGCATACGATTCCCATTCTAGCTGCTTCAACATGCCCGTCAGAATACCATCTGGTTTATAGCTATGTACGTAATCGTGCAAGCGAAAAATCGCAATACCCGATTCCTCAATGAGCGCGCGCTTCTTTTCATACACAGGATCCTCGCTTAACCACTCGCCTTCATCGAAGTGGTTGTAATACGTCGGTTCGTGCGTGATGATGAGATCGACACCTGATTCAACAGCTTGCTTAATTGCCGCATACGTCGTCATAAATACAACAGCGACTTTCCGAACTTCCGCGTCCATCCGTCCGCTTTTCAGCGTATCTACTGTCTTCTCTAGTTGTCCAACGGGTTCAATAAGGCGATCTAACACCATTTGCACCGTAATCATGATAAGTGAAACCTCCCCATCGTTTCGTAATCCTTACCTGCATGACCTAGGAATACAATTCATGAACTTTTCGAGATAACCATCAAACGGAAATTCCTTTTTCGTAACCTTTTCCTTCAATGCCACTATCTCTTGCTCAGCTTGCTGAATCAGATCAACGGGATACCCGAATTGAATCGCATGGGCTGCGAATTCATCTTCATCAACTACCTGCCAGACACCATTTCTTCTCACATAATCTAAATCCAAATCAACAAAAGAAACGTTGTTCCCCTCCATCACTGCCGGCTGATTGATATTACAATAAAACTGTTCTAACCTGCCGTCAACAACTTCAGCACTAACTGTAAACCAAGAATCAAAAGAGAAAAATTCAATAGACCAATTATCAATCGTAAATACTCTTTGCTTCGTGTAATGATGCAGCTGTCTTCCGTACTCACCGAGAACAACAATATGCGAATCTGTCTTTTCTAGTAAGGTTGTGTTCCATTCGTAATGGAGACGATTTCCATATTTTAATGCCTGAATCGTGATTTGATTTGCCATTGTTTCATCCTTTTTACGTTTCGATCAGCAATCTGATTTCCCCCATGATCGGATCAGGGAGCGGTTCATTCATCAGTCTGATAAGAATGTCTTTATTAGCACCGACTTCTTTCAAATAGGATAGCAATATCGCCGCCTTCGCACTCCTATTCATCAGCGCATAGGCCACGTACCAGACTTCAGGGCTGCCAACTCCAATACCGTTCCACGTAGCGCTCGGAATGGAGGGAAGTCTGCATAGACCTAAATCCGAGTAGATCGAGAGTCCTCCTATAATCTCTACCTGTTGTGCATCACTCTGTACGACTAGCTTATAATCCGTGCCGAATGGGTAATCCCCACTCGTTATTTCTTCAACTTGCTCGTGCTGCAACGCATGCTTAACCTGATCTTTCGGGGCATCAACCATGACATCCCAGTCACCCACCGTGTTGGTTAAACCAAGGCTAAGCATTAAACCACTGCCACCCAACGAGTAACGAATGCCGTATTGATCTAAGGTTTGAGTTACAGCAACTAGGTTCCCTATATCTGGAATCACTTGTGGCTCTCCTTTTCAAAAAACCGAATACACTTTCTTCTATTCTACCACGTTTCACTTCTTGTTCAATTCAATCCCCGTAGTTCGCTTCTGTTCCTTCCAAAAAGCATCCCACTTGCTTAACGTTTCCTGGATCGTGGCATTCCCTAACAGCATCGCCTGCCCTGATTCCATCGCTACCTTGTCCCAGTTGCTGTTGCCTGGATATTGAAAAGGTGGTTTGAAGAGAAGGAAGGTATCTGGCTTGAGCGTCATATCTAGCAAGGTTTTATAGGGTCCTGTTTGGAAAAATGGATCAGAAACCGCGGAAGTGTGAATCGGTATCAGGCCGTATTTTTTTGATAATTCCGTATTTTGCTTAGCTCCGGAAAGAAAAGCGATCAGCTTCCATGCTTCAGCTTTATGCTTGGAATACGAGGCAATCCCCCAGCCGGCTCCGCCAACACTTACAAGCGCATTCCCTTTGGGGCCCGTTGGCAGGGGGGCTGTCGCCCACGTTCCTGGTTGCATGTTATCCTGTATTGTTTGAATAACATCCGGATCCTGCAGCAATATCCCTGTCACACCTGAGGTGAACGCCTCCACCTGTTCTTGGAATCCCCAATAAATCGAATCGGGTGGCGAAGCTTCCTTATACAGGTTCAGATATAATTCCATCGCTTTCACCGATTCAGGTGTGGTGTAAATCGTCGACCCGTCATTCAGAAATTGACCATCCTCCAGATTTACGCGATCGCTATTATAAGCCCGTATCAACGTATCCGAGTTCGAAATTGAACCTTTAGCGCCACGAAAAGAAAAGCCATACTGATTCTTAGCAGGGTCTGTTAATTTTTTACTCGTTTCATACATCTCTTCCCATGAAGAAGGTGGTTTAAGGCCTGCAGCCTCCAGCCAATCCTTTCTGTAAAACATTTGACGTTGATACAAGCCGTTCGCTATAAAGTAATTCTTACGTCCCACGACTGAGATCGACTTGGCTGCATTCGACAGCGTATGGAGTTCATCCCAAGAGGACATGTATGTGTTTAATGGATCAATATAGCCTTGGCTCGCCAGATCAGCGACATTGATATCTCTGACTTCCATAACGTCGAGGTCTTGCTTCACATTCAGCATCGTCTTGATGGTAATATCCGCCTGCGAATAAGGAGGTGAGATTAATTCCACATGGATATTGGGGTTTTGGCTCTCGAATTGTGTAAGTAAACTTTTTAAAATCACCGTTCGATTCGGATTCGTCAAACTCTCGATCATGCGCAGCGTTACTTTCGTGTCGCCCGATGGTGATGAAGTTGGCAAGGGATGCTCCTGACCGGAACACCCCATTATGGTGATCATAAGTACAATCCAACTCATGGCGATTAACCCATTCTTCCTTTCCCGTTGTTTCATTCTCATCATGGTTTCCCCCTCACGCTCAAATGGTTAGCCATTATGTAATAATTCCCCAGTTGTGTCAAACACCTTTCTCTCTGCCAGCAGTTCTGCACATTCGCTTGTCGGTATGGGACGGCTGTATATGTAACCCTGAATCTCATCGCAATTGCAGGCTTGTAATAAAGCTACTTGTTCCATAGACTCAACGCCCTCGGCTATCACTCGCAAATTCAAACTGTGCGCCATAATGATGATCGCTCCGACGATAGCACGTTCTTTCTCATTGCTTACAATGTCATCCAGAAAAGATTTATCAATTTTCAACCGTTGAATCGGGAAGTTTTTTAAATAATTTAAGGAAGAAAAGCCTGTACCGAAATCATCGATTGAAATTTTCACCTCTAAGGCATATAAGCCCTGCAAGGTTAAAATAACCTGCTCCACATCTTGCATCGCTATAGATTCCGTAATTTCCAATTCCAAATATTGCGGCTCCAAGCCTGTTTCCTCCAGGATCTGTGCAACGGTTTGGATAATCTCTGAATTCTGAAACTGGTGAATCGATAAGTTGACAGCTACATGCACCTTGGGTAGCCCTGCATCCTGCCAGGCTTTGTTTTGCTTACACGCTGTGTATAGAATCCATTTGCCGATGGGCACGATGAGCCGTGAGTACTCAGCAATTGGAATAAACTCCGATGGTGGAATGATACCATGCTTCGGATGCTTCCATCTGGCTAGCGTTTCAACCCCGATGATACACCCCGAATCCAGTTCGATTTGAGGCTGATAATAGAGTGACAGCTCATCCCGTTCTATCGCATGGCGTAAATCTCTTTCTAAAGATAGTTTCTCATATGTATTTTTTTCCATTGTGGTGTTATAAAACTTATGATTATTTCTGCCGCTTTCCTTCGCACTGTACATCGCAGTATCCGCGTGCTTGGTTAGACTTTGGATATCTTTTCCATCCTGCGGATACATACTAACCCCTATACTAACAGACACATGAAGCTCTTTCTCTTCATAAAATACAGGCTTCTGAATCTGAAAGGTGATCTCTTGGATGATGGTCAATATCGCATCTGGATCCCCAGAGTTCGGTATCAGCACCAGAAACTCGTCCCCGCCAAAACGAGCGATAGTGCATGATTTATCCAGCGTAACTTCTAGTCGGCGCGCTGTTTCGATGAGCAATTTGTCGCCAGCTTCATGACCAAATGTATCATTAATAATTTTGAACCTGTCCAAATCAAGAAAAAGAACGGTAAATTCCAGCTTATGTTGCCGAGCTAACTGAATTTCCTTCTCAATAATCTCCATAAACAACTTCCGGTTTGCTAAGTCCGTCAAGTGATCGTGGTAAGCCATATATCGGATTTTCTTCGCATTCCGCCGCCTCTGCAAGTAGTAGTTAAACAAGTAGGTAATGATCGCAATTCCGATCATACTAATCAACATACTATTGCCAATGGTGTTCGCATCTTTAAACAATTCCGAGCCTGGGATCACAGCTTGTACAGCCCAATCACTGGCTGCTAATTTCTCCGCAACAACTAGTTGCATCTCGCCGTTTACCTTGACCGTCCTACTTTCGGAAGGATGCCCTGCATGAATGGGATTCGCTTCGAACACGTTAGGAATGCGATAGAAGTCTCCTTCTATTTCTGAGTTCGTCCTCGTCAATAATTGATTATCCGGATTCAGGATGACCATTTCTCCACTTGGTATATCACCTATGGAACGCTTCAATACCTCAGAGCTGATCTCAATGAGAAGCACATATTTCATTCCCGAACTCAATTTAATAAGCCGATTGATGGCAAATGAGGGTTGTCCTAAATCCGAGTAGCCATATCTTTTTGTAGGAAGCCATCCAATTTCGCCATTGGCAATTACTGCCCTCTGAAACCACGCTTCCTTACTATACTCGATTAATTCCGCATGCAGCGTATCCGTTGTAATTTCTTTCAGCTTCGGATCCACTGGGATCACGTGAATATTCGTAATATCACTCTTGCTAAAGAATCGAATGGCGAAGCTCTCAATAATTTTATTCTTAGCCACGAATTTCTCGTTCTGACTTGTTGCCGCACTCCCATATATACCCAGTTGATTCAACATATCCTCATCGGTCAAAATATTAAAAGTTAAATCCTCGTAATTTCGAAAAATGATATTTAACGTGTCTCTGGATTGCGCAACCGTTTGCTTGGTGGTTGAGGTCACCTTGTCTATGACAATTTGCTGCGAATGGGAGTACGAAAAAAAACTGAATCCAACAAAGAGAATCGCTGTACCGCCAACTGCCCAGACTAACAGCTTCAGACCCACCGACTGTACGCCCGGGGCCTTGCGGAACAAGTTAAAATTACGCCGCCATTGTCTAGCGAGTCTGGATAATAATTGTATCAAAAGGAAAGTCAACTCCTGTCTACTCTACCGTTACTGAACGAGAACCTTAACTAGAACCTATCATAACCTATAAATGTTTAATATCTATATAGAAAATCATTAATAATGTATTAGCTACATGCAAAAAGGACTACCCTGTGTTGGGGTAGTCCTTGAAATTGCGTTGTTAGGGTCCGGTTCCATCAACTCCGAATAACCCTTTTATCCTTCGCTGCCTTAAGCCATAACGGAAATTCATTCAGCAGCTGATTGTACAAATCTTCATCCGATATCTTAGCAATATCCTTGATGTGAATAAAATTTGCATTGTCTACAATTCGACCTTCCATCGTATCCAGCTTCTTCAAGACTTCGAAATCGGAATCTCCAATTCCGACGAATTGCCAAAACAGTGGTTTGAGAGAGGCTTCCACAATTACTTTTTTAATTGATTTTACAACGCCGCCATCATTAATAAAGATAACAAATGCTGGAAGCGGCGAATCCTCTTCGACGGTATATTTACGAATAACATCTTCCATGACAGGAGGTTCGTTATTACGACCAAACTTATGGATATCTCTGTTATTCAAAATATTTTTTAACACATATTGATCAAAATCCCGCTCCGTTGCAGCAGACAATCGACTAAATTCGTTGTCATACACCCAAATGTCCAGAGCCGCATTATCATCAAATTTACATGCTACCGCCAGTATCCGTTCTACAACCTCCTGAACTGTTCCGTTCTTATACAAGAGTTGCATGGATCCCGAAATGTCGAGCACTAAGCCAACTCTAGCTGCAACATTGCTCATCTTTTTCTTCTCTAATGTGATTTGAACAAGCTTCTTACGTAGATCGATAGTTGAGAGGGCAGGTTTCTTTTCTATTTCAACCGTTTCTTTTACTACCTCCTCCTCGATCACTAAGCCAAAGTTCGTACATAACGCCGCTAATCCGCCAAAAAAACCACTGCCAATCGCATTAAACTTCCATTCCCCATTGTGCCTATATAACTCCCCAACGACTATTGCTGTTTCTTTGGACAAGTCTGATCCATATTCATACCGAAATAATTCCTCATTACGATCGACATCCATGAGTCTTACATACCTATTGGAGACATCTCATAAAATCTTCATCTTTTTCGCACCGATTATTTGCCGAAAGTACAAAGCAGGAAGAATCTATGCTCAATTTCGAATCTGCTGACCATCCAAATTGCAATGTTAAGTTTGATAACCCTTTTCCCTTGGTTACATCGATCTTTTGTCCTTTTGACAGAAGCATGTATGTATCTCCTTCACACTGAAGAATGTAGTCATATTTTCAACAGTACCATACAATGGTGAACTCTCAAATACTATTTATTCCGTGCTAGGGTAGCATTACAGACGCTAGATAGATTAACTGGAAAACCTCCAGCTATTTTCGGCGCATTTTACTCATAATTCGATTTAAATGGAAAAAATGTAGCTAATTCTTCTCATTCGACTCCATTCGCACAATACGGAATAAATTAGCTGTAGGAAATCCATTTATTTGGTAAATTCGCCGTAATTCGGCTGAATTAACAACATAAAATCCATCTAGTTTGTGGGAGAGAGGTTGAGTTAACGAGGGTGAGGAAATAGCACAGGGCGGGAGACGGAGGTGAGCGGGTATCGTATGGTGAACAAAGAAGCCACGATGCTATCATCGCGGCCACTTCATTAAACAATTTGCGACGGTTCTCGCTTCAACATGTGTTCTCGATACTCGGTTGGTGTTAAACCCGTGTATTTTTTAAACGTCCGCAGGAAGCTCCTCGTATTCGCATAACCCACTGCATCCGATACATCATTTACTTTAATCGACTTGTCTTTCAACAGCTCCATGGCAGCCTTGATGCGAATCTCAATCATATAATCGATAAAATTGCTCTCCGTATGATCCTTAAACAATCTGCTGATATAAGGAGGAGTCAGATGAAACATGCTGGCTAGTCGTTCCAAAGATAGATCATGCTCTTGATAATGCGTACGAATATACGCTAGCATTTGCTCAATCGTCTCATTCTTCCCGCGTTGGTTGCGCTTTTCCTCTATTTGTGAGGCCAAGCCCTCGAGAATATCGCCGACGAGCTGTTCCGCTTCCTTCCAGTTTTCACACTTTGCGATACGCTCATAAATGCTGCTCAATGGCCCCATCGATATTTCCGGTTCAATCCCAATCGCACTTACGGTTTGCAGTGACTTCATCATGAGATCGTAACACAGCTGCCTAATCAGCTCCGGTGGAAGATTACTTTCGACAGCTGCACGGAAGGTATCTGACAAGTACGCAAGCATCTTACCGCGATCGGTCTGCTTTAAGGCTTCCATGACTGGATCAGACATTCGGCTGAGCTTGTAATAATCTTGTCGGTCTGGTGGCTGTAAATCGTCTACAGATATCACCGAGTGCTTACCGAAAATCATTTTATAGAGTAATGCCTTTTGTGATTCATCGAACGAACGTGGTATCTCCTGCATATCCATACGGCATGTGCCTACACCAACCGTCACTGACAAACCGAATTGTTTTTTCATAATATCGAGAATCAATTCAAGAATGACCAATGTCCGCAAATGATTTTGCTCTGGATCACCTTCAGCAAAGCTTAGCAAGACAGCCGCCCTGCCGCCTCCTAAGTCAATAGCTGCTCCCGCATGCTCTGATCGAATCAGCTCTTCCGTAACATTACAGAACATATAGGTGTACAAAGCTTCGTCACGCGGTGACAGTTGTTCACCATCTTTGCTAATTTCTGCTGTACACACAAGGAAGCGCTCCGGGTACATGCGTATCCCCTGAAACTCCAAATGATGATACACCGCATGGAAATCAGAACGACTGCCATTCAATAGCTCCATCATGATCTTCCATTTGAGCATTGGCTTCGAATCCCTTACATGCTGCTCCAAGTGCTCACGGTCTGTTAGGATTTCATCGAAAATATGCTCTAAGCTGCTGAGTCCAATGCTCTCGGTCCCCTGTCCTCTTCCCTTCTTCATACCGGACATCTTGCCTGCTAATCGGTCTATCGGCTTAAAGGTCCAGCGATTCACATAGAATAAGGCAGACAACGCGAGGCTGAACATGATAACGGCACAAATGAGCAACAGATTGCGTGTAACTTTAAGGGGTTCAAATACCTTCGTTTCCGGCATAATGCTGACAACTTTCCATCCCGTATATGCACTTGTCCGATAAAAAACAGACTGCTTCACGCCATCCAATTTAACATTAAACGAACCGCTATCTGAATCTGTTAGTATCGTAGTGATATAGGGTAACGACTTCATATTGCGGTAAAGCTGAGTTTTATCGTCATGCGTAACGACGTTCCCTTCTGCATCCAGAATGAAGAAATGACCAGGATGACCATCCTCATAGATCGTCTTAATCATTTGGAACAATTCATTCTCTTGAATACTAATGGCCATGAGACCCTTCCTAAATCCGGGACTGCTGAGAGCAGGGAAACTGCGGACCAAAGTAATTACATCCTTTGTTTTTTGACCATCCCATACTTTCTGCGTCGACAACCACTTGAAATATTCCGGCATATCCAAATATTGCGCTAACCAATTAAACTCTGTCGAGGCTTGTTTTAAAAAGGTTGCTTMGGTCATTAAGTCTCCGCTGACATGAGAATAAGCAAAAACTGAGGAGTAATTCGGATTATTCGCGATAAAATCCTTCAGCCTTGTCGTCAGTGTGTAATGGATACTGTATCTTTGTGCATCATCACTATAGCTATTATTCATAAAATAAATAAACTCCAACCCCTCGGCCATGGAGAGCAAATCCTTTTCCGTCTGACGGAAGGCACCCTCGATCTTAGAGTCGACTTGTTTCAATAGTGCCAGATTCGTATCTTTCAAATCCTTTTGCAGCCTCCCCACTGTCCCCGTATAGGACAGCCAGAACGTTAGGCTGATAATAAAGAGGAATACGATGCCATAAATCATCATGGCCTTTGCAGAAATACTGTTTCTCATGGCAGGCCTCCATTCGGTCGTGCACTTGTTCTTATTGTATCATTAACACGACCTTTAGGAGGGATAATCATCCATTAATTGATGGAATTCACAGTTACGTTCGCCAGAGAGTAGATAAACAAAGGTGCCCCTGTAAGAGGTACGCTTACAACTCCCGAAACTGCAGCGACATATTTATAGCTTCCATCAATGCCAATCATTGTTACTCCTGGTTCAGTCGTCTCAATAGCGGCTGTTCGTGAACTGGTACTTGTTGTTTGCCAACTGGCATCCCATAAAGATGTGATGTATCTATTCTTATTCTCATCCCAGAATTGATAGCCATAGTAAGGATTAGCAATGCCCGGTACCACACCTAAATAGTTTGCATCTTTCAACACTCTAATCAGTGTATAGTAACCGTAATAACTCTCCTTAGGCTTACCATTCCAGTCGATCAACCCTAAGTTGTGCTCCAAGTTATTCGTCTCCGTGCCATCATCGGCAAAATCGTACCAGTGCATGGTGCGAATGCCGTTTGCAATGGCATGCATATAAGCTCTAGCCAAATAATTACGTTGGGTCGCACGATCTACTTTTTTCAAGTAGCTTCCGCCTGTGTAAGTGCTCCACCCTAACTCCGTAATAACAATCGGTTTGTCTCCATCACCGTGGCTCGTCATCGTGTCTTTCAATTGCTTCAGCGTGTCGAGAAGCTTCTCCGGAGTACCTTGATCAAGTCCAGGTACAGCTGGATATTCATATTTGACATACGGATGGACATCCATGACATCGAAATAGGTCTTCACTAAAGCACCATTCTGCCCATCGGAATTATAGAAATCGTCCAGCCAATTCAAACCTTTGGTGGCATCTAAACGATCGAGACCCGCAAGTGCAGGCTCTACAAGTAAGCTCTTGCTGCTTATAGCTTTCAAGCTCTCATGGTTTATTTTGAGTTGATTTGCTACAGAAGCCGGATTTCGATTGGCAAGATCAGGTTCATTATAGGTCGAGAATGTATAGACTCCTCCATTATTATCCGCCTCAACATAGCTCGGTCCATGATAAAAGTAGTGGAAATTCAATCCACTTTTTCCATACAAGGTTTTCATCGCAGCACTGTGATCCCACCATCTGTTCTTGTTGATACCTCCAAGATCTCTAAGCAAACGCAATTTCGTCATCAAAAAGAGATCTTCCGTCTCACCATGGTGCATATAGTTTCCTCCCCCATAGGGAGCATCATTGATGGCGAATATATCTCCGACTTTGTCACCTCCAAGCACAGATGGTGTTGTTATTTTCAACGTCTGCACATCACGCCTTTCAACGCCCGTCGATTGGAAGGGGGTCACTGCTACATAATAAGTCGTCTCGGGCTTCAAAGCGAAATAAGGTAGAAATTTGCCTAATTGTTCAATGGACTTTGCTTCAGCCGTAAACTTAGGCTTTAATCCCAATGTACTAGTAAAAGGTGAGGTCTCCACGTAGACACCATATTTGTTCACATTATTAACCACACTGTTGTAACTCGACCAATCGAGATACATCGTGCTGTAATTTTTGAGATTAGCCGTGAACTCTACTTGATCCAGTGTTGCCTGCTTAGGAAGTGACGCATCATAAAGCTTCCACCCCCAAATGGCGATTTCTCCTACCGTCAGGATTTCCGAATTATTCGCGTTATGCATAATGATTTTGACATATTTGGCAAACTGACCAGGAACGCCGTAGCTTGGTGTATTCACGAACACATTGGCCGTACGGCTGCTTGTATTCGTAGTGTAACTGAGGGAGGTGTAATTCACACCGTCTGTGCTGACGAGAACTTCATACCCGTCCATGAACTTATTTCCTCCCGATGCCAAGGTCCATACGTCAATTTTTCCGATTTGATACACATCGTTCAAGTTAAATACAACCGCACCGAATTTCCCTTTGGAGCCCCAGGTCGAGTTGGTCGTTGAAGCTGCATCGGATTCCGTGCTAGAGCCGTCGATTAAATCCGGCTGTCCCCCTACCGTGTCATTCTTGGATCCATCGTTATCAAACTTGATTAAATCGCCATCTGTAATGAATGGATACTCGGTTAACCACGTGTAAGAAGCACCTGTTGCAATTTTCGGCTTGGACGTATTGTAGGTGCCGGAAGCTCTCAAATAGTTATTGCTGAGTATCGCCATAGGCTCAAGTGCATCTCCATAAACCGCCACTTCACCTAACCTCATGACTTGCTTGTTCGGATTTTTATGCATAATAACTTTGATATATTGCGCATTGACTATAGGCTTAATGGCAAGTGAAACAGGAGCAAAACCAGAATCTTGCGCATTCGTGTTCTCCTGAATCCCGACCCGATTGTAAGTTAAACCGTCATAGCTGGCGTATACCTCGAACTGATCCATATAACTTTGATTGTTCGTGTCCGCCCATACGGTAACTGAGGATACTTTAAATACGGATTTCAAATCATATATCAGCGTTCCGTAAACCGCTGCTCCTACAACACTCACAGTTGAATTGCTGGCATTCTCATCTGGGCCGTTAACACCATCCGACATATCTGGTGATGCTAATTCATCCGAGGCAAGGAGACCTGGATCTGTCGCATGGGTCCCTTCGGACAGCCACGTATAGGACGCACCTGTTGCAATGGCTGGCGTATCTGCCGGAAACAATTCACTTCCAATTGTATTCCCACTTAGCAGCTTTTGATTGACTGCCGCCTGTACGGTTTGACTAGCGGGGATCACTGCGGAAATCGATCCAAGAAGAATCACAAAAGCACTTATCAGAGCACAACTCTTCTTCGTAATACGCATGGCAAAGCTCCTTTCTGGATGGTTACATAGTGGGTCGGTATACCTCTGAAAACGATGGTTACCGACCCCATTCAAAATTACATAAATAACAGCCCATAAATGATTTTTACAGCTTGTGCACGTGTCGCATTCATATCCGGGGCGAATCGATTTTCAACTAATCCGTTAATGATACCAGCCTCTTGCATCGACTTAACCGCTTCCTGAGCATAAGAGTCAATGTCTAGCTGATCATCGAAACTCACAGGATTGATCAATGTCCGCAGCTCAATCTCTGCTAACGTAATTACTCTAGATGCCATAACCGCCATATCTTGTCTTGATATGGGTTGATTGACACCAAAGGACCCATCCTCATACCCTTGGATGATTCCCAACTTCTGAGCGCTTGCTACTGCTTTGAAGAACCAATCGTCTTTATTCACGTCGCTGAAACTCGTTGTAGCATCCGATTCTGTAAGATCGAAGGCATTCATCAGCATCTGAATAAACTGGGTCCTCGTAACCTGTTCATTCGGAGCAAACCGATCACTTTCAATACCATTTACAATTTCTCTTGCTGCCAGTGCTTCAATGCTGTTTTGCGCCCACTTGGCATCCTGAAGATCGGCGAAGGTCACATGCGTATACAAGGCTGTATATGAGCTAAGATGATTTGTCTTAAAAGTTACTTGACCTGTTGCGGCATCATAGTTCCCATTCTTCACCACTTCAAGCGTCTGACCATCTTGGATGTGATACACAATGACTTGATCGCCGTTCTCGTCAGGTGCAAGCGTATAATCCATCGAGATCTGAACCGCATCTCTGCGGGAAAACGAATGAATGTTAATCCCGTCAAGAATGACATTAAAATCATATACAGCTTGGTTTCCTATGCGGGAACCCGCTGCTCCAGTAAGAGCATCTGAACGAACCGCCTCCACTACAATCTCCAAAATAGCTGAGTTCAGCTTCACTTGGTCAGACAGCGCATCAGGAGTCAACGCTATCGTCGCCAAACCTGTTCGGAATTGGATGTTTTCGATATCATTCTTGTGAGCTATGTCAAGGACGGATGCAGGGAGCTTAAGCTGAAATTTCTTGGCACCTGTCACTTTCGCAATATCGATGATAAGCGTTCGATCCGAAGATAATGCTCCTTCTATCGCTTTCTCCAAGGAAGCCATAGGTACTTCGATCTCCACCGTTCCGTCTTGTTTCAGCACTGGATTTATAAAGCGGATCGTTCCAGCCTGAACCTCAGGAAGATCTGGCGCTGGCATCCATGTTCCCCCGCCTGAAGGCACATTACTTTCACCTGAAGGTAACTGAACAGTTACTCGACTAGTCGCCGAATAGCTGCCATCGACGGTCGTCACACGAACCGTTGCCGTTCCAGCTGAGACCCCTGTCACCGTTGCTTGCAAGCCATAGACCTCTTGCGATACGCTGACCACCGCTGGATCGCTGGATGTAAACCGAACCTGTTTGTTGGTTGCATCGCTCGGAAGTACAGTTGCATTCAGAACCATGGATTGCCCTTTGTTCAAAATCGCTGTCGGTTGGTCAAGCTTCACGCCAGTAACATTTACTTCTGGCGCATTGATTTGGCTGAATATCAGATCCTCAAATAACTGCGTGTTCTTACTGGAACCAATACCGCTCATGTATTCAAGCCAACCTCGGCGGGTTGTTCCATCATTCTCATTGATGAGCATGGAAAAGCCAAAAATGTCTTTGTCTGTCACCGTACGGCCTKGAGACAGCAGCTCTGTCCAAGGAATCGCGAGCTCATAGGTCGTAGAGATGGCGCTTCGATAAACAGCTGACTGCACAGTCGTCACTTCCCCTATAGGTTTGCCGTTAGCCGCGAGCCATCTCCAAACCATCGGACCTTGTTCTCCAAGTGCAATGCCGAACTCATTGTTAGCTGAGCTACCGACTCCGCCTTCTCTTCCCGTATCAATGGCAAATTGGATGCTATCCCCTTGCCACAGATCCCCGCCAGCTCCAACTTGATAATGCTTGTCATCTTGAACTTCCATGCCAAAGTAAAGCTGATTCATATCCCACTTCAGGAAACCCCTGCCGCTTAAATCAGCCTCACCGCCCCAGTTGGCTATGTTTTTAATTTGATCTGGTCTGTTAATGACGATGGGCATGCTATTGCTCCAGCTTTCCTCAGATAGCTTGCCATCGATAATTGGCGCTGTCTGGTCATTTACAGCTGCAATAAAATTAAACGGTCTTTCCACAATCTTCGTAAATCCGCTATCCAAATCAATGGATAATTTCAATTTAGCTCTTGCTTGTTCCGGAAGAGCGGTAATGGGCATGGTGATCTTCGTAATTTCACCTGGCAATAAGTGATTGAAAGTAATTGGGCTTCCTTGACCTAGGGCTAGATATACCGCCTCCGTAACTCGAACGGTACCGTTTAGCTCTTTGTCAGCAGTCGCATTCTCTACATAGATTGCCGCATTCCATTCATTCCATCTTCCAGGCACTGCAACCTCAGGCACAATACGAACTTTGACGGTCTCTAGTACGTTGACCTTCAATTTCATGGCTGCAACGAGTGACGTACCCGAGATAACTTGAATCGTAACCTCGTGGACCTTCTCTTCCGCGTTAAAAGGGATGGGGATAGCAACCGGAATCGCCGTTGTTCCTGCAGTAAAGCTTGCTTCACCTTCGAGTTTCCAATCACCGGATGGACCCATGAGTTGAATCTTTCCATTCAGTTCCGCTCCCAAGCCAGAACGTTGAATAACCGTATGGAGCGTATCGCCACGTCTTACATCCACCGAAGTGTTTTTTAATACAAAGGAATCATCAATCGAAGAGATTTCCAAGCCCGTGCTCGAGTATATGAAAACAGGAGCACCACTAATTGTTAAACTGGCAATCCCATCATTAACTGGTAAGTAGGCGTAACTCCCATCAATACCCACAACGGTAAGGCTGTCATCCTTCGTTTGGAAAGTGGCTGTTTTGGTCGATTCATCGGCGGCCCACAGCGATGTAATGTACTGATTTTTCCCTTCATGCCAATATTCATATCCATAATACGGATKATCAACATTCGCTTTGGGTCCAATAAACTTGGCGTCTTTCAACACTTTTGCCATCGTATAGTAAGCATAATAGCTTGGCTTCGGAACGCCATACCAATCGATTAAGCCCAGATTATGTTCCAGATTCGTCGGATCGACTCCGTCATCTTGGAAATCGTACCAATGCATGCGCTTAATACCGCCAGCAATTGCATGCATATAGGCTCTAGCTAAGTAATTACGTTGAGTTATCTGATCCACAGGTCGAAGATAGCCGCTTCCTGTATAGGTGCTCCATCCAAGTTCACTGAATATGACGGGCTTATGCTGATCGCCATATTTAGCTTTCAGCGCATTGATTTCATTCATTTTCCCGATTAGCATTTCCGGGGCGCCTGGAACGAGACCTGGCAGACTACCTTCATGATTTTTCACATAAGGATGCACATCAAGAACATCAAAGTACGTTTTTACTAAAGCGCCATTTTGGCCATCGGATTTGTACAAATTCTCAAGCCAAGTCATACTTGCTGGCTCTGTCCCGCCTAAAGCAGGCTCAATAAGTAAATTTCGGTTGTCCACTGCCTTCAGGCTCTCGTGGTTTTGTTTAAACTGTAAGGCTAGTGCAGAGGGATTCGTCCCTTTCAGATCGGGCTCATTGACGGTAGAGAAGGTCCAGGTCCCTTGCTTATTTTCTATGGGTACATCTTGAGGTCCGTGGTAAAACGTGTGGAACCCGATTCCGTATGTATTAGAGAATGCTTTAACCCAAGAATCATGGATCCACCACCGATTTAAATTAATCCCTTCAATGCTTCGCATGAGCATAAGCTTACGGATGATATTCTCTTCCTCTTTATCCCCGTGATGAACATAGTTTCCTCCACCGTAGGGTGTATCATTAATGGCGAAAATGTCCCCAATCTTCTCCCCGCCAAGGACACTAGGCGTCGTTATTTTCATTGTGCTGACATCCTTACGTTCTCCCGAAGTTGAGCTCGTTGGCGTTACAGCTATGTAATAAGTCGTCTCTGGCTCTAAGGATGAAACGAGAAGGAATTTCCCCTTCTGTTCGGCTGACCCATTTTCGGCTGTCACCCGAGCGGCTAGCCCATTCGTCGATGTAAAGTCATTCTTCTGTATATAGATACTGTATTTATTTACCTTATTGACCACCGAATTGTAGGCTGACCAATCTAGATACAACGTGTTGTAATTTTTGATCGTAGTGGTGAGTTCAACTAGATCCGGCATGTCTTTCTTGACAAGTGTCGCATCATAAAGTCTCCAACCCTTAATCGCAATCTCTCCAGCAATTAACCGATCGGAATCGTTGGTGTTATGCATGACGATTCTGACATATTTGGCGTGCTTGCCAGGGATGCCGTAGGAGGGCGTATTGACCATCGCATCGGAGTATCGATTGTTCGGATTGGCCGTATAACCGCTGGAGAAATAGTTGATGTTATCCAGGCTTAACAGAACCTCATAACCATCCATGAAATTTCCGCTGCTCGCTTTGGACCAGACATCAATCGAACCGATCTGGTATACGTCATTCAATGTAAATGTGACGGTTCCGTATTGTCCTTGCGAACCTGCAGTCATGCTGGCTGTTGTATCCGCTGTCCCCTCTGTGCTCGAACCATCAATCAAATCAGGCAAGCCGCCTGCACTCCCGTCATTCTTCGCACCAGCCTCATTATCCGTTGCAATTAGTCCTGCCTGTGTCACAAAAGGCTGCTCCGTATTCCATCTATACGTTGCTTTCGTATCCAACTTCGGCGTCCCCATTGGGTAGTAACCACCGGTCTTTAATTGATTATTACTTAGAATCGCCGGCTCCTGAACAGCATCACCCCAAATGGCAATTTCTCCGATGCTCATCGTAAGCTTGGCTGGATCTTTATGAAGCACAACCTTTACATATCTAGCATATGGGGCAGGTTTCATATCGCTGCTCACAGGCACAATGCCTGCATCATTCCCATATACAGTCTCCGTTACCGCAACACGATTGTAATTGATGCCATCGAGACTTGCATGAATCTCTACCTGTTTCAATCCGCTTGCAGCTGAAAATTCTGACCACACCTGCAAGGATGTTAGACGGTTTACAGTTTGCAGGTCATAGACCACTGTTCCATAAGCTTCTCCAGATTGACTAGCCGAACTGACAACGCTTACAGAACCGTCCATCATTTTACGCGCACCCAAAGGATCTAAAGCGACAAGATTGGATTCCGTTGCATAAGGCCCATCTTGCTGCCAGGTATATGAGGCTCCTGTATTCATGACAATTGTATTCGCAGGGAACAATTCACCCAGCCTATTACCGCTCAGCAACTTCGGTGAAATGGAGTCAGCCGCTTGTGCGGTCATAGGACTCATCGAAGCAATACCCAAACCTTGTATGAAAACGATCATAGCGAAAAGGATGGAACTTATTTTTTTTAGACGTTTCATCACAGAACTCCCTTTCTCGAACGATTGGCCTGACCGACATGTCATTTGATCGAACAGTTATATCAACCCACGTTCTCACACGTCCTCTCTCGTCAATGATCACAACTGGATGCTGAAATTAACTTAGTCAAATACGGACAAAATCACAAGAGACACTTTTTATATGACGTGGCATTTCTTTCGATCCTGTTGAATCGACTATCATTTAGCAGATTGCTTATGATCACCTTAAAAGATGTAACCTGAAGCATGATGAGGTCACTCCATTCAACATAAAAAAGCATTCCGAGCAGGGAGAAACCCCTGCTTAAAATGCTTAATAGCCTAATTCGGATGTTTATCGTTCGGCTTCAATGAAATCGACAACTGCTGTGTTGCACGATCGGCAATATCGTCAACATATCTCGCCGTCACTTGGTCAGCTTCTTCCAATAATGTTATTTGAGGATGTAACCCATCCAAATCGCCAATGGATAGGGAGAAAAGAAATGCTGCTTTGTTCAAAGCCATAAAGTCTATCGTGCGTTTCTCTCCATGATGAATGATCAAGTCAAGCCCATATATGTCTCCTTCTTTGGTTATTTCCCAATCCCAACCTGCCAACGAGCTGGACATCTCTTCCTCACATGGTGATCGAGTTTCTTCCGACTCCTCAAAGACGGCATACACACTTTCGAACCGCAATACCGTTTCATCAATGATCACCAGCGCTTTGGCACCTTGCTTCTCTAGCCTTACGCGTTCCAAGCAACCGCCAAATTCCATACGAATCCGGAAATCAGTCGCCGCTATGTTCCCTTGGATACGATCCAAATTGGGATGTGTATCCCCGCCATTCGTTAGGAAATTCACTCCGAGCAGCAGTTGACTGCTGCTTGCTGCCGTTTGGAGTACTGCTGAGCAATAATCATATCCGTCATGCAAACAACGCATTTGCAGATAGGTGCTCTGTTCGCCATTATCGAAGTACGCCACCATCCCTCTTGTTTGATTCCACATGATTTCATGACGAAACACGCCGATTGTATACGTTGGAGTAAGAAAAGTGTCTGCCCACTTCACAAAGCCAGTCTCCTCATTTCGATAATAAATCTGACTGAGATCACTTTTCTTTTTCCGAGTAAATAGCTGCACATAAGGTTCTGGGCATTGAATTCCGTTGCCAAACCATTCTGAATCATATTCTAAATCCCATTGGTTTAAAAAAACAATTTGGTCGCTTGTAGCTATCTGCAGGAATGAAAGCGCTCTATTATTTAGCAAAGTACTATAGCTGCGGCTGTGTGGACCTGCCCATTGCCTAGAGTTCGGATGATAGTGCTCCGCAACCATTCGCCATACCAAATCCAATAATTCAGTGGCGATGGACTTTGCGCGAGAATGGGTTGCATATGTATGAATTTTTGACAGCTCTACAATGGCAATAATGGAATACGCTGGACTGTTGAATTCTTGAAATGTCCCTAACTTTGCTGTATAGCGCTGAAGCTTTTCCAATCGATCCAGCCCATAATCGGCAAAATCCTTCCGTCCATACAACTCCCCCGCGATTAAAGTCACAAATGCTCCCATGATCGCAATATTCGTATAATGAGGACCCACGTCCCGTTTGATAATGGCATCACAGGCACAACAGACCGCTTCATGGATTTGTCTCTTCAACAATTCAGGCAGCTTATGACCATGGCGCAGCATCGCTAGTAGCAGTTCTTTTCCGCAAAAGTCAGCCCAATTCCAATCAGGCGGAGCCATCTGTGCCAGTGGTTCTTCGTAAAACCAAGGCCAGATTCCGTAGGTATCATGACTCCTCTCACGATCTTGTAAGGTTAGCACACGACCTATAATATCGCAGGCTCTCTCCTCATATTCCGCTATTTCCGTATTTAACAAGCCAACCGCATAGATCAGTGAATGATAAGTCGGATGAATTGTCGGGTGATCCTGAGCTGTTAATGAGGTATGATACCCTGGACTATGAAAGGGGCGGCGAAGCATACAGATCTGGGGATCATAGTCACTTTCTTTCGCGCTAATGGCCTTTATCAATAACTCTTTATAATCAGAATTCTGCACATGTACGTTCATGTTGGGAAGTCCCTCCTTTAATAGAATAACAATGGGAAGGTCAGCCTGCATAAGCAAGCAGCCTTCCCAAAGATTCATTACTACACGTGTATTATTTCAAAAACTCTTTGTTTTTCTCATACCATTCTTGGGCCAGCTTCTCCACATTTTCCCCGCCAAGTCGCTTCCATTCTTTGCGAACTTCTTCCATCGCAGTTTCTGGGGTTGAAGCATTGCCGCCAGTTACGGCTTTCACCTCAATTTGCGTTGCAATCGGATGGAATGTTGCGATTAATTGACTGACTTCTGGAAGATCCGGATTAAAGGCAATGTCTCTGCGATATTTATTTTTGAGGGCCACATTCAAAGATTGTGTCTTTATTTTGGCATATTCTTGGGATACAGCATCTTGCGCAGCCATGACCGGGAACCACTCAGGTACTAAGCTAAAATCAGATACGATTGCGTATTCATTCGCGTAAGATACTTCCTTACGGGATTTATCAGCATTAAGAACTTGAGGAATCTTCCCATCCAACAGTTTGTAATGAACGTTTTCCTCGCCGTACTTCAGTGACATATCCCCTTTTTCCATCATCCAATCTAGGAATTTAACAGCTGTTTCGATTTTATCTTCTTTCATCTTGCTGTTAAAAGCGACAAGAATATTCGCCGGTAGCTCCTGATACAACCCATTTTTCCCATATTTACTAGCTACCGGCTCTAACGGAACCATCTTCGCATCCGGCACATTTTTCTTTAGATCTAAAAATTCATTTTGCATATTCCAAGAACTCATATAAATACCTGATTTGCCCGTCGTCCACAATTGACGCGCTCGCTGGAAGTTGCTATCCGTAATATATTCTTTATCCAACAAACCTTGGTCGAATAACGATTTCTGATAAGCGATGGAATCCTTGTATCGATCCAACGTTCTACCAAATTTCATTTTGCCGTCTTCCAAATACCATTGATTCTCATTCACCGAAAAGAGGGCTCTGATAATTTGCACAGCATTACCATTGAACGCAATCGGTACGGTATCTGCTTTACCATTGCCGTCAGGGTCCTCATCTTTGAATTTTTTAGCCACTTCAATCAATTCTTCCGTTGTCGTTGGTGCCTTTAATCCGAGTTTATCCAACCAATCCTGACGGATCCACATGGCATGGTTGGCAATACCATCAATACTTCTACTGCTGGTAATTGCATACATTTTACCATTAATGGTCATTGCAGACTTCAGCTCAGGATGTTCTTGCAGATACTTTTTCAATGTCGTACTGTACTTCTCAATGTAGCTGTCAATGGGCTGAATGGCACCTTGGTTTGCTAATTGAGCAATATAGTTGCGATCATACTCCCAGATGAGATCTGGCGCACTGCCAGAAGCAACCAGTGTGCTTAACTTCTGTTGAGCCTGCGCTCGGGGAACTGGAACCCAATTCACTTTCGCAGGTGAATTTTCATTGATCCATTTCGTCCAGCGGTTATCCTCATAGCTGCCTTCTTCTGCGGCTACTGTACCTCTATCAAACGCGGAAATGCTGATTTCTTTCTTCGGTCCTACCGGTGTTGCCGCAGCTGGTGCACTGCCATGTGGCGCAGTCGAGCTGCTTTCGGTCGTTGTCGTATTCGAACTACAGGCAGCCAGTACCGCCAAAGACAAGCTTACAGCAAGAACTGGTTTCCAAACATGTTTCGACTTGTTCAATGCATTCATCCCCTTATAGTTTGGTATCTATACCAAGGGCTATTTGCCCCATGATATCAGCCTTTAACTGATCCAATCAAGACTCCTTTAACGAAATGTTTCTGAAGGAACGGATAGACAATCAGAATTGGCGTAACTGCGATGACGATGGCAGCCGCTTTGATGCCTTCTGGCGTCAGGACTACATTAGCCACGCCTTCACTTCCAGAAGCATTGTCGAGCAAACTCTGATCCACCTGCAGAATCATTTGGTAGAGCTTGAGCGTCAGCGTCTGCATGGTCGTTTTGGTCACATAAAGCAATACGTTGAAATACGAGTTCCACCAGCCCACAGCATAAAACAGGGAAAGAGCAGCTAGAATCGGCTTGCATAAAGGTACGATGATCTGAACCAAAATTCGCCAATCACCTGCGCCGTCGATAGCCGCAGACTCCTCAACTTCCTCTGGTAAKCCCTCCATGAACGTTTTCATCACGAACATGTTATACGTACTTATTAAAGAAGGCAGCCATAATGCCCAGTACGTATCCATAAGTCCTAAGGATTTTACGAGTATAAAATTCGGAATTACACCCGAAACGAACAGCATCGTAAATGTGATGAACATGAGGATGGATGTGCGTCCCATCAGTCTTCGTCTAGAAAGCGGATACGCGGCCAATAAAGTAAGTGCCATATTGAGCGCTGTTCCCACAATGGTTACCAGTACAGTGTTGCGCATGGCTACGAAAAGCTGCCCATCCTGGAAAAGCCGCTGGTAGGCTTCCGTATTGAATTCAATTGGCCATAAGGACACCTCCCCCGCTGTAATGGCTCTACTGCTGCTGAAAGAAGCTGCGATCTCATACCAAAAAGGGTACAAAGCAATTAGTGAACAGATAGCGAGCACCGTGTAATTCGCCGCTGTTCCCAAACGAGTAAATAAGGGTTGATTGCTATTGTAGGTTTTCATCGATTACCAAAGCCCCCGTTCTCCGAAAACTCGGGTTACTCGATTCACACCCACGACTAGAATCAAACCAACCGCAGATTGGAACAAGCCTAATGCTGTCGTATAGCTATAGTTCATATTTTGTAAGCCCACACGATACACGTAGGTGCTGATGACATCCGCTACATCCAATACAGACATATTCTGGAGGACCAGCGTCTGCTCGAGACCCACATCCATCATGTGCCCCATCCGAAGGACGAGCAAAATAGCAATTGTGCTGCGAATTCCTGGTAACGTAATATGCCATATCTGGCGCAGTTTCGATGCTCCATCCATCTTCGCCGCTTCATACTGCTGAGGATCAATGGATGCCATAGCTGCTAGGTATAAAATAGTGCCCCAACCCGCTTCACGCCAAATACCGGATAATGTATATGCGACTGGCCACCAGCCGGAACTGGCCATGAAGTAGATGGGCTCGATGCCAAACACTTTCGTCAGCACCAAATTCACAACCCCTGTGCTCGGGGAAAGCATAGCTATAAAGATCCCCCCTAGAACAACCCATGAAATAAAATGAGGTAGGTAGAGCAGATTCTGCACAGTCCTTTTATACCACTCTTTGCGCACTTCATTGAGGAGAAGCGCAAGAAGAATAGGTACTGGGAATCCTAAAACAAGACTGTAGACATTGAGCAGCAAGGTATTCCTGAGAACTCTCCAAAAATCAATACTTTGGAATAAGCTAGTGAAGTGTTTAAACCCCACCCAATTACTCCCAAAAATACCATCTGCAAATCGATAATCCTTAAAGGCAATAATTTCACCAACCATCGGGGCGTATTTAAATAACAGATAAAATCCGATCACAGGCAGTAGCATCAGATACAGATGTCGATCCCTTATCATTCGGTTTCTGAATGTGGATTGCGTCGGTTTGGTCCACATTGGCTTCCTTTGGTTTCTAACTGTATTGAAACCGGTCGCTCTTTCCTCCATGTTGTGTTCACCCTTTCGAAATTGAGCCTGCTGTTGTGCTGGCAATTCGATCGTATCCTGTGGTGAAGAGATTGGAAATAGACATGTTTTRCCCAGTTGACCTTTCTTACAAATCATCCTGTCACCTTTCTTACACATAGTTCATTTTGTTAAGGTGACCATAGACATTCCCTGTTGCTATGCGGGTTCTCTCTTGGTAAACAAATAGCAGCCTCCCCCTAATGGAGAGACTGCTGATTATTCGATCTAGTTCACTGAGGCAACACTTTCTTATTTCGAAGCTTTCCAAGCATCAATTTGCTTCTGCATTTCAGCTAGGATATTGTCTAGTCCGGCTTTTTTCAGCTTCGCATTCATCGCTGGCAGTGTCGTGTCTGGATCAGCAATCCCCGTGATCAATCCCGCATAGAATTCATCTACGACGGAAGCGGTTTGTGCCAATTCACTCTTCACGTTACTTGGGTCAAAGGAGAAGCCAAGAATTTTGGAAGGAATCGCTGCGGCATTCTTATCCGGACCTGCTGGGAACCATTTCGGCTGCGTTGCACTAGTTCGGAACGAATTGAACATGTTGCCATACTCCCAACCGGAATCCACCCAGTATCCGGCATTGTCCATCTTTTTGATCAGACCATCTGAAACCTTCGTATAGTGCTTACCTTCAATCCCATAGCTCATCAAATTGAATAGCTCCGCATTGGAATACATCAAGTTGTAGAACATCATCGCTCTGGCAGGATCTTTGGATGTGCGAGAGATCGCCGTCATGGTCGCGATAATGGAGCCTGTGCTCATATAGGGTTTAGAGAATTCGATGGCTGCTACATTCGCTGCATCCCCACCACCAAAGCGTTGTGCTTGGTTGGCTGCCGAGTCCGGATTAATGACCGTGAACGTGGAGGATACATATTTGCCTGCCAATTCATCCGAGTTCGTATCTTTAATCGTTGCTGCATCTTTACGAATAATGCCTTTGGAGTACCATTCGCGCATTTGTTTCAAAAAGGCCGTGAATTCCTTCGTCTCATACAAATTCACAACTTTGGAGGATGCATCGTCGATGCGAACTACACCCGGGTTCTTTTGTGAGAAATACTCAAGACCGATGGCACTGCCGTAGTTCCCCATAACATCTGTATCACCCTTCAGGCTGAATGGATATTTGTCTGGCTCCGACGCTTTCACTTTTTCGAAAAATGGCGTCAAATCGGCCAATGTTTTAAACTGCTCGGCTTTATAGCCATATTTGTCTAAGGTCGTTTTGTTCATCAGTAAGCCTGGTGTACGAGCCAGAACTTGGGTATTAATAATCCCGTACAGCTTGCCCTTCACTTTCGCCGCATCCCAAGCAGCCGGAGGAACTTGTTTCAAAATATCTTGGCCGTATTTCGGCAGCAAGTCGGTGATGTCGAGGAATGCTCCTTTATTTACGTTTTGCAAATAGTCATTCGTCCAGTTGGATGTGAAAATCAGATCCGCTTTCTCGCCAGAAGCTGCAATCGCTTGCATTTTCTGATCGTACGTCCCCCAATCAACCAATTGAATGTTCAATGTTGCGTTGATCTTCTCTTTGGTAATTTTGCTCATCGCATCTTGAACCAACTTCGCATCAGGGAATACGCTTTGCGGCAAATACCAAGTGATTTCATATGGCTTAAGCTCCGTTGCCGCTGGTACTGATGACACTGTCGCTGACGCTGGAGATGCAGGTGCTGCGCTGGCTGCTGGGGATGGTGAAGAGCTATTCGTGCTGGAACCGCAAGCGCTGAGCAGCATAGAGAGGGACACGCAGCTTACAATAACGGGAGATAACGCTTTGATTGTTCTATTTTTCATATGATCGAACCCTCCTGATTTCATGGTCAACATGTACAAATGAAGTCATGTATTATCATCCGATCCGGATTCGGATTGACAAACGTTTTTGAACTTACACTCAGTTAGCCTTTAACGGCACCAACTGTCAATCCTTTGATCAAGTATTTCTGAAAGAACGGGAAAGCGAACAACATCGGGCCTGCTGCCAGAATGGCAATCCCCATACGGGAAGATTCAGCTGGAATCGCACTCATATCAATGCTGATGCCAGCTTGCATATTTTTCGTCAAAAACTCGATATTAGACATGATTCGCTGCAAGTAGTATTGAAGCGGAATCAGATTCTCATTTTGAATGTACAGCATGGCAAGCCACCAGTCATTCCAATAAGCCAAGGCATAGAACAATCCTACGGTCGCTAGTGCCGGCTTCGAAAGTGGAAGAACAATTCGCACGAAGGTGCTCAGTTCGGAAGATCCATCGATTTTGGCCGACTCAATAATTTCAAAAGGCAACCCATCCATAAAACCCTTCATGAGCATCGTAAACCACGCGCTGACCCCATACGGAAGAATTAAGGCCCAAATCGTATCCTGCAAATGTAGAACACTCGTCATTACGATATACGAAGGAACTAATCCGGCATTGAAGAGCAACGTGAAGAAGACGAAGTAGCCTGTAATTTTACTATACCGATAATCCTTCCGAGTCATGATATATGCCAGAGAAGAAGTGAGTATCAAGCTTAACACGGTTCCTACGACTGTCACAAAAATCGTCACCATATAGGATTGAAGCAGTGCCTTTGGCGTTTGAAAAATATACGAATACGCGACAAACGTAATGCGCTCCGGGATCAGCTGGTAGCCGAATTTGGCGATGTCCCCATCGAACGAGAGTGAGACCGAAATAACGTACAGCATCGGATAGATGAACAGGATGGATAAAACCACAAAAAATAGAATGATCAGCCAGTTATTTTCTGACTTTTTCTTGATAGATGAACGCACCGCCACCCTCCTCCTTAGAACAACGCATGATCTTTACTAAATTTTCTGACGAATAAGTTCGTCGATACGACTAGAATTAAGCCAACCACTGCTTGGTACAAGCTAGCGGCGGACGCCATGCCTAGGTCACCAACGACTCGCAACGAGCGAAAGACATACGTATCTACGACATCTGTCGTCGGGTATAACATCCCTGCATCTCGGGGAACGAAGTAGAATAATCCGAAATCCGAGTAGAATATCCGACCCACATTGAGCATGAACAACATCGTTATCAGCGGCATAATGAGCGGGATTGAGATCTTCCGAATTTGCTGTAAGCGCGAAGCTCCGTCTATGGAAGCAGCCTCATAATAACTGTTGTCGATGGACAGCAAGCCAGTGAAGAAGATGATGGCGGTGTAGCCGACATTTTTCCATAAATAGGTGAGTGTTAAAATGAGGGGCCAATAGCCTGGCTTACTGTACCAGTCGATTGGGGCGACATGGAACTGATCTAATACCTTATTGATCACGCCAAAGGATGGATTCAGCAAAATGTAGCTGACGAAACCAACGACGACCCACGAAAGAAAGTAAGGAAAGAACAAGATCGTCTGGAACAGCTTCACCCATCTCCGGCCCAACTCCGCCAGCAATAATCCAATGACTAAAGCGCAGGACATGCCCACCACAATAAACAATCCATTTAATAGCAGCGTGTTTCGTGTAATCCTTAGCGCATCTTGTGAGTTGAAGAAAAACTTAAAGTTATGCAACCCAACCCAATCGCTTCCCCAAATGCCTTTGGCGTAGTTGATATCTTTGAATGCGATCACGATACCGTACATAGGTAAGTAGTAAAAGATGAACACCACAATGATGGCCGGCAATCCGATCAAAAACAAACTTCTTGCCTTCCAGAAATGCTTCGATTCTTTGCGTATAGCTGAGAAGATTCCCAAGTATGCTGCCTCCTTCTGTCTGAGTTACCATGTGTCCTCTTTGCGATTTCATCATACGAAATTCGGTAATAAATTGGATACTGCTCATTTTTGCTGGGGTCAAAATGTACTGTACGAATTGAAAATCGGAGGGGTTTTCACTGTACTTTTTTGTGATGGAGGTGGTTAAAGATAGGTAAAACCCTGATAGATTCAGGCTTTTGTGGAAATGTGAGCATATGCGAGGCAGGTGAAATAATGCGGACGACGGAGTACAATATCGGTCTTGAGAACGATCATAAACAACTGAGTATGCAATATACTGTTTACATGATCCACAATTCAAAKAACGGGGAGATAACGAATGACAACGAATTCGATTGAAGTAAGCGGCTTGCGCAAAAGCTTTGGCAAACAAACCGTATTGGATGGTATCGATTTACAGGTGGCAAAGGGGTCCATATTTGCGTTACTTGGGCCAAATGGAGCAGGAAAAACGACGCTGATAAACATTCTATCAACGTTATCTGAGCCGGATGCGGGCTATGCACGAATCGAAGGGTATGATGTCATCGCTGACCGCAAGATCGTGCGGGGGTCGATTTCGCTCACAGGGCAATTCGCAGCGGTGGATGAAGTGCTGACGGGACACGAGAATATCATCATGATGTGCCGGCTAGCTGGCTTATCTGCTGGCGAGTCCCGCATTCGTGCAGCGGAGCTGCTGAAGCAATTCGAGCTGGAAGCCGCGGCTACTAAGCGTGTGAAATCCTACTCTGGCGGTATGCGCCGCAGGCTGGATCTGGCGGTCAGCCTTGTCGTTAGTCGTCCAGTTCTCTTCCTCGACGAGCCGACGACGGGCTTAGATACGGTCAGTCGCCGCTCCCTGTGGGAGACGATTCTGCGGTTGAAGCAGCAAGGCATGACGATTCTGTTGACGACGCAATATTTGGAAGAAGCCGATCAGCTTGCTGACGAAATCGCCGTGCTGAATCATGGACGCATCGTCGCATCCGGCTCAGCAGAGTCCTTGAAAGCTCGCGTTGGCGGCGAAGTCATTGAGCTCAGGAATGCCTTGGATGAGGTCATCCTATCCATACCGACGAGCGGCACTGTTCAGGATGTTTGCCAAACGTTGAACGAGATCGCGGGCTCATGCCCGCCCGGTACGCGCATCTTCATTCGCAAACCAAGCATGGACGATGTCTTTCTTGCGCTGACGACAACTGATAACAAGGAGGCTTTCCTCGTATGAGTGATTTTCAATCTCTGAAGAACCTACAGCCGGTGAACTCGAACAACCCTCACCCCTTAAACATGAATAATCTTCAACCTATGCCCAAGCCAGCTTCTTTCGCAGCAACCAATGCTGTCTTCGTCGGACGCAGCATCCGTCACAGCTTGCGTAACATCGAGTCGCTGATGATGGCCATCATGCTACCCATTATGCTCATGCTGCTGTTTACCTATATATTCGGCGGCGCCCTTGATCCGAGCGGCAATTATGTGAACTATGTCGTTCCAGGCATCATCCTATTGTGTGCAGGCTTCGGCTCATCCAGCACGGCTGTTGATGTGGCAAGCGACATGACCAATGGCATTATCAACCGTTTCCGGACCATGCCGATCAGCAGCATCAGCGTCATTACGGGTCATGTCGCCGCAAGCCTTGCTCGAAACTTACTTGCTACTTGTATGGTTATCGGGGTTGCGCTGCTTGTTGGTTTTCGTCCAAACGCGACATTCATCGAATGGCTTGGAGCCATTGGCCTCATCATCTTGTTCATTCTGACCTTTACCTGGCTGTTCGCCGCGATTGGCCTCGTCACGGGCAGCCCTTCCGCTGCTAGCGGTTACGGCTTTGCCCTGCTGTTCCTCCCTTATCTGTCCAGCGCATTCGTCCCAACGAATACCATGCCATCTTGGATACAGGGTTTTGCGAATCATCAGCCCATTACACCGGTAATCGAAACGATCCGCGGCTTGCTAATGGGTACGCCGGTACTGCATAACGGTTGGTGGGCTATCGGCTGGTGTTCAGTCTTGCTGGTGATGTCCATTGGTTGGTGTCTCCTTGCGTTCCGTCGGAAAAGTGGGAAGTGAGTGKGGTTAACACAAACTTTTACGCACCACGTGCAACTTCCAGCGTGCGGTTCGTAGAGTTGGACCGAACCAACGAACGGCATGTTCAGATAGATAACGTTACACCATCACCTTATCTCGACGAAAAACTCTAATTAACCCCACATAACGTTATGGCGTAACGCTATTCTACTTCTACTAGCTCATTTTCAACTGACTAGTAGGAATAGCGTTATGCCATCATTCTATTTTCCTCAGATGTCGGCTCGTAACCCAAATAACGTTATCGCATAACGCTAGTCGCAGGAACAGCCACACAAATAATGATCACGTACTGAATTACGCCTAGCGGGACATCGATTGGTACATTGGACTACTGAAGATTGCCATTGGATGGTCCAACCTTGCGTTCGGTAGAAAGGGCGGTAAGCAAGGAGGAACTTCTGAAGCTGCAGCTCAGGTTCATTCCCCGGAACAATCGGCGAAAGATGCACAAGTACACTTATTTTTGGGTGAAACGCCTCAAACTAGATGAATAAGTTCGAAAAGGCATCCTTTTTCACTGAAAAGGTGTCCAAAGGATGCTTTTCGGAAAAATTGTTGCCTTTTCGCAAGCATTTCAGATAGGCGGGCTTCCCTTCGATACAAAGGTTGCGCTTTTGCATTTTTCGTAGCGACATAAGTGGCTTATAGTACTCCCTTGACCTCTGACTGAGCGACATTTCGCGCAATAATCCATATTAACGAAGGGATACGATACTCCGATGAAGAATGAGTATGTAAATCTTTTGAAAATAAGGAGTTTGATACCTTTACATGGTTATTCAGTCTAAGATTTTAGTCAAAACTACATTAGCGTTAGGATTAATGCTGAGCCTCGCCATTACAGCTTCTATTCCACCTATCCACGCCGAGGAAAACAATGTGGGTTGGAAGGATATCGCTGTTGGAGGGCGCGTTAGCCTGGGAATGAAAAACGATGGCAGCGTTTGGGCATGKGGAGAAACGAACCGTAATGGTGTTTTTGGCAATGGAGAAAAGGGTCCAAGTGCTACGAACACGAAATTTCCTACTCAGGTGAAAGAATTGAATGATGTCATCTCCATCGCTGCTGGTTCCGAGCACGCACTCGCCGTTAAAAAGGACGGTACAGTGTGGGTATGGGGTGATAATTTAGGCGGACAAGTCGGTGACGGTATGCAGACGACTCTTGAGACAGGATCAGGAAAAATGGTTACAGATAATAACCGTGCTCTTCCACATCAGGTCGAAGGATTAACACATGTCGTTTCCGTTTGGGGAGCTCGGGGGAAAAGCTATGCAATTAAAGATGATGGTACTTTATGGGCCTGGGGAGGCATCTATTATAAGAAACCCGATGGATCTACTGGCACTTATACGTACCCTGTCCAATTAAGATTTCAAAATGTGAGTAGCATTTCAACCGGATATGGCGATAACCTATTAGTTCTTGAAAAAGACGGAACCGTATGGACGCTTGACCGAGGAGCCATCGTGAAGATTGACGGACTCAGTGATATTACTGCTATTGCGGCAGGTGGAGTCAACTCCTATGCCCTACAAAAAGATGGCACCGTTTGGGCATTTGGTTCAAATGGCCAAGGCGTTGTCGCGGGAAAAGACACAGCTAACAAATCCGCTCCCCAGAAGGTACAAGGCATCCAGGACATTATCGATATCCGTGCTACCGCTGGCGGTCCCCTTTATTTGAAGAAGGATGGTACCGTTTGGGCAAGTGGAGATAACCTAGGCGGTCAATTAGGTATAGGTTCCTATAATAGTAGTGATGTCCCTGTACAAGTAAAAGGTTTAATGAAAGTTTCTAAAATCGGAGCACATGGGACTGGGTTTCGTTCCTTAGCACTTAGAGAAGATGGCACACTCTGGTCGTGGGGCGGCGGTTATTCCGGTGATGGTACGGAGTGGTATCGGACTGAACCCGTTTGGATTAAAAGTACGGATGACGAAGCTGCACCTCAAACTACGTTGATCTCTGTACGTCTAGATGGGACTTTGCTCTCGTTCGAGCAGCAACCCACGATCATCAATGGAAGCACACTGGTTCCCTTGCGTAAAATATTCGAAACATTTGGAACCCATGTAACATGGGATGCCAATACCTCAACGATTACAGCAACGAAAGGTAACAACGTACTAACACTGATTGTCGGAAACACGACAGGTTCCTTGAATGGAAAGTCGATTTCGCTTGACGCTCCTCCTACCATTATCAATGGCAGCACCCTAGTACCTGTTCGTTTTATTGCAGAGTCACTTGGTACCAAAGTTGATTGGGTTCCTGAAACACATACAGTAAACATCGTCACGAAATGAAAAAAGGCCATTCCTTCTTATTGGAGGATGGCCTTTTTGGTGTATTAACTTTTGTATTAGTCAAACGTGATGAAATCGAAATCAATGTACCGATCCTGTTGCAGTTTCATTTTCTCTTCCGCCTTTAAGGCTATCACCATAACCTCTTCATCATCATTCTCCACCGCAGCGAACTGATATCCACTTGCTTTAATCATGTCATTTATTTCCTTGAGTAAACCATAGGTATTCATATAACTACCCACATGCTCAGGATGAATGACTCGCTCTTGACCATTCAACCTAAAGCTAACGGTAATTGGCCCTTCTTCTGCTTCCCATGTTTCCTTTATATCAGTCGGCTGAAATGCCCCACGTGATATCTTGCTCCACTGCCCTAACGTAGTTACGTAAGCATCTTTTCCCTTACCGACATCTAAATCCCAATCCTCTACCCAAACACGGTCTTCATCTGCTATTAAAAGAGAGAGTTCTGCTAAATCATTGTAATACTCGCTAGAATCGAAAGGATTCCAATCTGTAAACTTCTTTTGTAGTTCCAGCATTTTGTTATCAAACTCTTGACTTGACAGTCCCTTAACACTTTCAAAAAAACCTAATTTCCGATAATATTGCCCTGCATCTAATAGTCGTTCAGTAGGCTTAAGCTGACCAAACTTCTCCTTGCTTAACTGATAGGGTGTTTTTATTTCTTCTAAAGATTGTAAGATATTTTGATAGTCTTTGTTTACTTCTGAGTAAACGAGTTCTCCTGAAACGAGAATAACATTGAAAAAACTATACGTCCCGTCGACTATTGTATGGGTAACTGTAAGATCTTCACCCTTCGTTCCTCTCTTTGAATAGGCAAATTGCCGTGCATTCAACCCATTCGTTTTCAATGTTTTTTCCTCGTAAAATTTAGTGATCTTCTGATCTTCCAACATTTTTTTTATACCCGCTTCATAATCATCTAGTGTCAGAGTCTCTTCGAATAGTGACTTTGATTCTGATGAAGATAACAAAGCGTTATTACCGCTTCCCGCGTATAGTTGGTATTTAACGTTAGCTGGAGGCGTTAGACTCAGCCAATTCCCACCTAATGTTGCTTTTAACTTCTTATCAGGGGTAACTATATCTCGAGTAGATTGAAGATAAATCGTTTTCGAACTGCTTTCCCAAGTCACAACAAATTTGGAGGCTTCTCCTACAAACCGGATTGGCACAAAAATACTGCCTTCGATATTTCTCGGCGCAACAGTTAACGTATTGGAATCGCCGTTTAAAGTAGCCTTTGGATTATCCACCTGTAGAGCAATCTTCGCTCCTTGCTTCTCCGCTTGGATCGTTCGTGTTGTCCCATCCCACTGAATAACGAAACCTAACTTTTCAAAAAGAGGTCGGAACTGTACCAAAGTCGTCCCCGCATCTACCAATGGAGCAAGATCAAACAGAACGCGGTCGTCGTTCACTAATACGGATATGCCTGATACCTTGTCCGATGAAGCAGAAGCCCGATTTACCGCAACTCCTGATTGTTCCAATTGCTCCAACAGCGCGTTAGACTTTTCATTAAGAGAATCTTTGGTAACATAGATTTGACGTAGTTTATTCATTACGCCGATCGATGAGATATCTGTTACTGGGTTATTTGAGACATCCAGCCATCCAAGCTTAAGTTTGGTAAGTGGTTGAATAGTCTTAATTTTATTGTTACTGGCCAGTAAGTCGGTCAGACCAGTCAGGCGAGAAAAACACCCAATTTCCTCAATTTGATTATTAGAAATGACTAACTTTTGTAAGTCAGACAGATTCGCGATCGGACAAGCATTTTGAATTTGATTATTATTAATAGCAAGAAACGTTAAATTATACAAACTACTTAGCGGACTGATATCAGTAATTTCCTGATTAGGCAAGTATAATTGTTCCAGATTACGTGCCATATTCAGACCTTTTAAACTCTTAATTTTCTCTTTCCCCTTCGGATATAGGGACGTTAGTTTTTGTAAATTTGTATAATCCAGTGCCGTACCTTCTTCTAGTTTCAGCTCTGCCCGAATTTCCTTTTCGAGAACAGCATCCTCGATTTTAACCTCTGGCGATGCAGCATATGTCTGAGTTGGGACCAAGCTGCTCCATGATAATATCCCGATTAAAGCAATAGCAATAATTTTATATGTCACTGTTCATACCTCCATTTCATTCTACTTGCTTACAATTACGACCGTTTGATTCTTCTCATCCCACTCTACCTTAGCGCCGAGCGTTTCGCTGACAAAACGGACTGGCACGAACGTCGTTCCATTCTGTATCTTAGGGGCAATGTCTAGCTGAATGACACGGCCATTAACGAATGCTTCTTTCGAATCAATCGTTAATTGTACCTCCTTATCTCCTTTCGTCGCTTTGACCGTACGCGTTTGCTCGTCCCACGTCACACTTGCGCCTAGAGCGTTGAAAATTCGACGCATCGGAAGTAAGACACTCCCCTCTTCACGCAGAGGTTTCTCATCGTTAGAAAAGCTTTGAATATTCGTATTGATCATGACGGTAAGCTCATTGCCATGTGAAATGACAACACCACGATTCTTAGCAGTCTCTATAAATTCTAGCGATCTATCATCAAGTGGATTGTTCCCAACGTGAATCTCCCACAGTTTTGGATGGTCATTCAGTGCTTCAATATTGGTGATCTGATTGTTAGCCAGGTATACCTCCGTTAAGTTCACAAGCTTTGTTAAAGCCGAAATGTCCTTAATCTGATTGAAGCTCACGTCTAGATCCGATAAGGTTGAAAACTCCTTAATTCCCGAAATATCAGTGACATTACTATTGGATACATGTAAACTCACCAATCGACGAAGATTCTTTAAAGATGTTAGATTCTGGATGTTATTTCCGTTAAGAGAAATGTAGTTTAATCGCTCCAGGTTAGATAAATAAGAGATATCAGAGAGACCATTGTATCCCAATGTTAAAAAAGTAAGAGATGTCAATTGCCCAAGCCTTGAAAAGTCTTGCACCGGAACCCTATCCAGAAATAGCGTTGATAGTTTATGCAATTGCACTAATGGCGTAATATCGGTAATTGGATTATAGCTGAGTTGTAAGTCCGACAAGTTCGTCATAAGTAACAACGGATTCAATTCAGTGATTTGGTTATTCATTACGTTCAGATGTTCTAATGAAGTCAACTTCGTTAGCGGTCTAATATCTCGAATATGATTTTTAGACAGATCGAGCCTAGTTAAACTATGCATGTCCTGCAAGAAAGTCAGATCTTCGATTCCAAAGTTGGAAAGATTGAGCCAATACAGTTTTTTTAGATTTTGGAGAACGGTAAAATCCTTAACTGGGTTGTCATCAAAACTTAGGATGGTAAGCCCCGGCATGTTTTGGATAACTTGGATATCTGAAATGTGATTACGACTGATTGAAAGTGAGGTTAGTTTCGTCAATTTGTTCAGCATGCTAATATCTTCGATCTCATTACTGCCTATGTATAGCGAAGTTAAATTGATCAAGCGCGACAGAGAGGAAACTTCTTTAATGTGGTTAAAAGAAACTTGCAACGAAGTTAGGTTCACCAAACCTTGTAAAGGAGATAAGTCATAGATATCGTTACCGTAAAGAGTTAATATTTCGAGTTTAGTTAGTCCTCTTAGAGGCTCCAGATTGCGTATTTTATTATCGTACAAGGTTACATCTTTTAAATTAACCAATCCACTTAAAACGCTAATATCAGTTAATTCATTATGATTAAAATCAAGAGATTCGAGATGTGTTAAGTTAGCAATCGGCGTTAAATCGGAAATCTTATTTTCTCCCATACGAATAGAGGTTAGATTTTTGGCATATTCCAGACCGTTTAGGCTTTTGATACCTAACCAACTTGCTCCCGAAATCGACTGTAGTGACAACATATCCTTCTCTGTAATAGACGCGTCTGAAAGTTTCAACTGTTTCCGAATTAACGCATCTAAAGCGGGATCCTCAATCGTTACAACAGTTATCGATTCCGCATGGACTGTTCTAGAACCCCCCATGAATTGCCCTATGGATATAAGAAATAGAACAACTGCAACAAGCCACATATATTTCTTTATTAGTTTCAAGATCTTATCCTCCTATTTAAAATTCACCTTAAAACCTCTCCCCATTATAGTAGAGCGAAACCCCATCAGTATACTAAATATTACAAATTATCCAATCTATTAAATGTAGACACATCAATAAGCCGTTCAGGTAGATAACGTTATGCCATCGCCTTATCTCGTAGAAAATGGCTGAATATACCCATTTAACGTTATCGCATAACGTTATTGTCCCTTTACTGCTCATTTACTACTTTAAAGTAGAAATAGCGTTATGCCATCATTCTATTTTCCTTGAAAATGTGCTATTAACCGAAATAACGTTATCGCATAACGCTATTCGCAGGAACAGCCTTTACCCAAAAAAAACAGCGCCTCGACTATGAGTGGGTGATGGGGGCTGTGATTGGTGTTGGTTGCTGGGGCTGGTGCTGGGGCTGGTGGTGGTGCTGGTGGTGGTGCTGGTGGTTGCTGGTGCTGGTGGTGGTGGTGCTGGGGCTGGTGGTGGGGCTGTGATTGTGATTGGTGTTGATGTTGGTGCTGGGGCTGGTATTTGTGCTGGTATTGGTGTTGGTGGTGGTATTTGTGCTGGTGCTGGTGCTGGTGATCGTGCTGGTATTGGTGGTGGTGGTGGCTGTGGTGTTTACTGGAAATTGTACAGCTATTTCAGAACAATTCACCTGAAAAATCGTAATAGATGGAAAACACGCAGCTAATTCTCCCCCAACTAAGCGTATGGGCGAAATTTCCGGAAATTAGCTGTACATAATCCATCTATTCTCCATTTGTATCAATTTTACGAAGAATTAACTACAGGAAATCCATCTATTCGCTTAAATGAGTAACCTAACAGGCTTGCGGGTTGGGGTGGGGTGGCTCCGGGGTCGAGGACAGGTTACCCCTGCCCCACTCTTTTCTGCCTCAAATAACACTCAATCCCATCCAAGATCCGCTCAAGTCCGAAATCCAGATCGTTGCCGATCGGGTTCTCCACCTCATCCGTGTAAGCACCTGCCATCAAGATGGGATGCAGATGGGGGAAACGATCTGGCTTGACCAATTGCTTCAGTGCTGCGCCGTAATTGACCCCACTAAATGCTTCCGGACTCGCGCCATCACGGATCGCCTTATCCATATCCCGCGCGATCAGACCGCATGCTCTAGAATAACTGCTGATGAGCAGTAGAAATGACATCTTCTCAAAATCGTTCAGCGGAAAATCCCGCATGATTCTCAACATCCAGTCGATCACCTGAAGATTGTTTGGCGCGAGGGGAACACTCGTAATAGGAATATCGCCATACCACGCATGTTTGCGGAACACATCTACACAAGCCCAGACGTATTCCCCCATTTCCTCGCGCCACGGCTTACCTGGCACCTCCGGTGGAATCGGGATGTCACACACCGCATCCTGCATCAGCACGAGCAAATCTTCCTTACTTGTGATGTAGCGATACAAAGACATCGTTGTGTATCCCAACGATTGGGCTACCCTGCTCATCGACACTGCCGCAAGTCCATCGCTGTCAGCAATGGCAATCGCCGCGTCAACGATTTTTTTGATGCTGAGTTCACCTTTGGGCCCTCTACGGGACGGCTTCACGATTCCCCAGCTAAGAGCTACACCTGACGGTAAGCTCTGTATAATTTCATCATCGATCTCGTCACCGATCTCCATGTTGTTCAAGCCTCCATTATCCTTGCATTCCGAAAATGTATACATCGTATACAGTATATCACAATCGCATCTAGATTGATTAGTCGATGCACCTAAGACAACAATCTAAAAATTTACAATTCCGTAATATGTAATTTACACGACCCTTACATAGTTTTGGTATAAGTAAGAAGTTAAGAGAAATGCGGATAATACCGAGGGGAGAATTACTACTAATGAAACGTAAATGGATCGTATTAACATCTTTACTGCTTACTCTTCCAGTGGCAGTTTCGGGAACAGTAACTGCTCAGCAAGTGAACGGCGTAACCTCTGAAAATGTAACCTATTCGAGTAATGGACAAGTCATTCAACCATCAGCACCAGCTGTAAATTTGGACGGCAGTTTGTACATGCCAGTTCGCGCACTATCGGAAGCCATGGGTAAATATGTGGATTGGGATGAGTTCCGTAACAGTGTATCTTTAACGGACAAGCCTGTCTTGACTGGTAAATACGAGCTGAAGGCAGCCAATCTTGCAGAAGGTATTAAAATGGGCGTGGGATCATCATTAACGCACCTTCCAGGAGACCCTGATAATGTATTCTATACGACGGCCGATCGCGGGCCTAACGGTCAACCTACAATCAATGGTAAAACAGTGCGAACATTCCCAATGCCAGACTATACACCAACGATTTATAAAATCGAAGTAAGTAAAGGTGAAATCAATATTTTAGACAAGTTCCCTTTGAAGCTAGCAGGTACTGACCCTGTGTCTGGTAAAGTTACGATTACTGGGCTGCCAAATATTAAAGGTCGCGATGAAGAGCCTTACGATGCAAAAGGCGAGAAAGTATTAGCTTACGACCCGTACGGCCTTGATATCGAAGGCTTAGCTTACAATCCAAAGGATGATTCTTTCTGGATTTCCGACGAATATGGTCCATCCATTGTCCATGTGAAACGTGACGGTACGATCATTGAGCGTATTGTGCCGAAAGGTTGGGCAAGTCAGGCATCTGCTCCGCTTGTGCCTTCCCGTGAGACGCTGCCAGAAGTGTACAACAAACTTCGCCAGAACCGTGGAGCTGAAGCTGTTGGCATAACACCTGATGGCAAATACATGTTCATGGCTATGCAAAACGCGCTTCGTAATCCAGATAAAGCCATGGACAATTCACGTCAGGTTCGGATTATTAAGTTTGACCTCGCAACTCTTAACCCTGTTGCTGAGTTTGTATACGTCCTAGAKGATGCGAAGCAATTTAAAGATCTTGTTCAAGGCGATATCGTCATCTCCGATATGGTTGTCGTGAACGAGAACACACTGTTAATCGATGAGCGGGATAAATTCTCTGGCGATAAAGCACAGTTGAAGCGCATTTATGCCATTGACCTTTCAACAGCAACCAATGTTATTGGCAAGTACGACAGTGCGACAGCAGCAGGTAAAACGCTTGAGCAAATGACGATTGCAGATCTGAAAGCCAATAACATTCTGCCTACGACGAAGCGTACCGTATTGGATGCAGTAGCATTCAAGTTCCCTTATGAAAAAATCGAAGGTGTTTCGCTCATTAATGGTGATACGCTTGCCATTACGAACGATAACGATTTCGGCATTGACAGCACGACACCAGAAAATGGTACACTTCTTTGGACATTTAAACTGCCATACACAATTAAATAGGTTACATCAACGAAAAGACCCGAAAATCCAATCATGGACTTCCGGGTCTTCTTCTTTCATCGCATGCGCTTTGCCATATACTCCCTTGGCGTCATCCCAAACTTTGCCTTGAATAGCTTATAGAAATAACTCTCATTCTCTACGCCTACTCGTTGCATGATCTCCTGAATGCTTAGCTTGGAGTTCTCCATCCATTCCACCGCTTTATGCAGCTTCACCTGATTAATATATTCGGGAATCGACATCCCGAGGTGAATCTTGGATATTTTGCTCAACTTGTAAGCAGGCAGTCTCATCATTTCAGAAATACTTGCAGCGGAGAGAGAAGAGTCGAAATAGTTGGAATCGATGATTTCCTTGATCGTGTCGGCGACAACTTGGTTGCCTTGGATGCCTTTCTCCTCACCTTCACTATGAATGGCGCGTACCGCTTCCAACAGAAGTCCCTCGAATTGCTCAATCGTTTCCTCCYCATACAGCTCGCGACTCATCAGCCTAGCGGGAACAGCAATTGGCTCCTTACTCGTACGGTTCATCTCAAAAATCGTCTTCTTCAAATGGTGCACTACCTGCATACTGACCAGCATGATGCTGCCATAGTCCAGTTTGCGAATATGAGCGAATACATCGCGCAGTCTTTCTTCTGTTTTGATTGCATGCCCCTTAGGCACTGCATCTGTAAATTTGCTCACCAACGCCAATACTTGCTCTACATCCACACTCCCCGTATTCTCGTCAATACGTACCTGTGTAATCACAGATTTCGTTCCAAACACATACCGATAAGAACTGTTAGCCAAGGTCTCGTTATAGGCGGCGGCAATCGCTGTATATTCCGTAATGACGTTGCTGACCGTTGCCGAAAAAGAGATATGGTAGTGCTTCTCAATGTAGTTCTGCGCTTCCCGCAGCGCTTGTTCCACTTGTTCCACGGAATCCATTTGACCTTCAGCCGTGTTCAAAAGAATCGTGAATGAGTCGTCTTTCATATCCACAGTTTGGGCAACCATCCCTATTTGAGATATGGCATCCGTCGTGACATTGGCGATCGCGAAGCGCAGCAACTCCCTTTCTGCCAAACTTTTATGGCTTAGGAATTTCTTGTACTCATCGATGCGCAACACACAGATTAAGAACGGTTTATCTTTCGTTAGGGCATCATTCAACAGCCTCAGTACATCTTCAAATTCAGCTGCATTCATACTGTAGCTATCTGACATCAGCTTTTTCAAAAAGTAAATCTTCATGATGCTCGTATTATTATTCTTCTCGAGGTTGTATTCATAGAGCTGTTCTCTCGACTTCCGATACACCTCGGTCAAATAGGAGAACTCGTCTTTCACTCCAGGCTTTAGGAAACCATCTCGTCCCGATCCACCGAGCGATGTCTGTTCCATCAGTCTTCTCACTGGTCGATATATGCCACGAGAGACAGATAACGTTAAKAGCAGCGCCCCGACAAAAACAGCTACCGTAATAAACAAAATCGTATCCAACAGCTGCCTCAGATTGGCGTACACTTCTTTATACGGCTTCGCTTCCAACAGCGTCCATCCCGTATTTTCCAAGTAGATATAAGAGACGATGAACTTCTCACCATTCACTTTGGATTCGTAAAATCCAGCCGGCTCTCCCGCATGCATCCGATCTTGGGAAACTGACGTTTCAAAGGCTTGCTTAATCGTAACGGCCGAGGCCTTGTCCGCGATCAAAGGGGTGGTATCGGTTTCAATAAATTGATTCTTGTTGTCTAAAATGTATAAATCGCTTTGCGTTCGCGAATCAAACTGGTTAATCGTTCGAATGTTATCGACGAGCCAGTCCAATTTCACGTTGAGAATGATGGCGCCGTCCATCACACCTTTTTCATCCACATTTTCAAACATGACGTAACTCAGCACCGTATCGTAGGTAGGTTTGGCGCTACTGCCACCGGTTTGCATTTTCCGCACAATCGCTTTCAATGGCGTAATATGAGGACTCTCCGCGAGAACCTTATCTAATTCAGCATCCTTATGGTACAGCTCACCAAATGTGGAGTAATACAGCTTCTTATGGTTGTTATAGACATAAACCGATTGAACGAATGGATAGTTGGCAACGACGGTCGCATTCAGTTTATTAATCGTATTCATATGATCATACGTTTCTTCGTCATTCAAATACATGAGCGCCTTCACATCATTATTGCCGTATGTAGAGAAGGTAAGCTTACTGATCATCGTGTCCAAATAATCGATATTGTACTTCATTTGGGACAAGAGCTTTTGACTTCCTTCGTATTCGCTTTGAAACACATTTTTCTCCACATTTACATAGATCAAGCTAGAAAATGAAAGTAAAATGAGCAGGATAATGCAGTTGATCCATAGAAAAATGCGCAGCAAATACTTCTTCTCCTGAACGAATCTCCAAAGTTTCATGCCAGTTCCCCCCCTTATGTCTAAACAATATTAGGCACGAATCCCATGTACCTTATTATAACGCTTTCAACAAAAACAGTCCCTACTGATTTGCATCATAGGGACTGTCTCATTTTATACGCCTAGCTCATCCTATTTAAACACTTTCACCGACCACACATGCTCCACCGACTCACCTAACTTAAACACCACCATTGCAGCTTTCCGTGCACTTTAACACGAATATATCACTGCTGAGCATCCAAACTACCAGTCTAATTGGCTCTTCGTCGTGCTCCGAAAATACTCCCCCATTGTGCTTCGAGAGAGAGTTGAAATAACTGGAAAAACTACATCTAAATTTCAACAATTTCGCTCCAAATTCAGTAAAACTGGAAAACATACAGCTAATTTCTATCAATCTGACCAATATGCCACTAAAGAGGATATTTAGCTACATAAAATCCATCTATTCCTCATATTTCCACTAAAATGGCTAAATTAGCTACATGAAATACATTTATTACTGGGTAGAAGGTGTGAACGGGGACGGGGTGATGCTATGGTGAACGTAGAGTGCGGTGCTATGGCGACCGCGGGACGTAGGTTGTTATTGTTACTGTGGAACGGGCGTTGTTATAGTAACCGTGGGACTGAGGTGTTTACGTGAACGAGGCCGAGGCATGCCAGGTGCTCAGGGGCGCAAGCGCCCCTCCACCACTCACCCCATCTTACTCTTATACTGCGTCGGGGTAACCCCCGTATAGCTCTTGAACAATTTACAGAAATAGCGATAGTCGGAGATGCCGACTGCGCCGGATACTTCATATATTTTCATCGTGGTCCGCTCCAGCATCTCGCTTGCTTTCTCCATACGAACCCGATTCACGTATTCCAAAAAGTTCTCGCCGATCTCCTGTTTGAACATCTGACCCGCGTACGAGGGATGCATATGAACGAGTTTGGCAAGCTCTGCCAGCTGCAAATCCGCTTGATAGTGCTCGCGAATGTAGCGGCACATCCATTGGATCTCTTTGCGTACAGTCACAGGAGGCTGGGCTTGCTGATTCCACCATTCGCAGATGGCATCAATGGTTGCCAACCACCACTCACAGTACGTGTTCCACGTCGTCAGCCGATCGATGCCACTTAACCTAGCAACGACTGCGTCTGGCAGCCGCACAAGTTCAGGTTGCAGCATTTGTCTCGTCAGACGGAGCAAATCCCCCGGATGAACCGGTGGCACGCCGAGCGTGATCATCACGGATACAGCTTCCCGGAAGGCCTCTACATTCTCACGCTGTAGAGTCTTGACGACAGCCGCCGTCCACTCCCTCGTCTGCTGCGCATCGAGTCGTCGAAGCACGACGATCGATGATTTCTCACCCTCAGAATAGAAATACGCAGCCAGTCCATCCCTGCCTTTGCACATAAGGTCAGCTAGTTGTTTCCCTGTCCATTTTGGCTTCTCTAATTCTTCAACAGATCCGATGTGAACGAGGCTTTTCACAGGAGCATAGCTACTTACCGTCTCTTGCACTATTCTTGCTAGCTGATTCAAATGAAAGGCAGGCACCTCGCGCTTCGACCCGATTAGCAGTAGTAATTGGCTATGTTGCAAGGGTAGGATAGCCACGCCATTACCATCGCCTAACATCTGTGCATCCAGTTTAGCTTCAAGTACTTCGGCTAGCTGGCTTTGCAGATGCACGAGTTCCTCCACAGATGGGCCGGCTTGCCCAGCAGCTATCTTCGCACTTGTCTCCATACTCCCCTCTGCACTTGTCCCCGCATCCCCCGTCACACGCCAACCCATCGTAATACTCGTCACATAACTCGCGGATTCCAAACCCGCAAGCCACTCACTCGGCACTGGAAGCTCATGCATACTTCCCTCGCCCTCCAGCAGCCGTTCTGTCCATTGGCGTTTCCGCGCCCACTCTTTCTCCCGTTCGAGCTTAAGCTGCATCTCCAGCTTGTGATCAATATCAATCTCTTGCTCCAGGTCCTCAGCCACCTTGCGGCAAGCTTCAAGGATTTGCTCAGGGGTTTGCGCGAGCTTAATTAAGTAGTTATCCACACCTAACTCAATCGCCTGCCTCGCATACTCAAACTCACCGTAAGCCGTCAAAATAACGATTCGGACGCGCGGCCACCTTTTCCGCACATAGGCAGCTAACTCTAGTCCGTTCATATTCGGCATCGTTATGTCCGTGAGCAGCAGATGGGGCACTTCCCGCTCGATCATGCTGATTGCTTCCTTGGCACTTGAAGCCGCGCCCATGAACGTAAATCCCCCGTCTGACCAAGGAATACGCTGAGCAAAGCGTTCCCTTACCCATTTCTCGTCATCCACCATCAGTATTTTCAGCATGATCGTCTCGTCCCCTCTCCCCGACGCTATCCTTGCTCTCTCGGCTCTCCGGCCGGCAGATGAATCGTTACCGTTAACCCCTCATCCGGTTCATTATGGAAATGCAGCCCATACTGATACCCGAATGTCATCCGCAATCGCTCTTGGACATTCCGCATGCCCAAATTGTTTAACCCTTTATTCGCATTGGCAGCACCTGTATCCTCTAGCAGCAGCTTCAGCTTATCCGGCGCAATCCCCGGACCTGTATCGGAGACCTCCAGCACTACGCCAGCTCCCTCATGCTCTTTGCCACAAACAATAATATGATTAACCCCATCCTTACTGAGTCCGTAGAAAATACTGTTCTCGACCAACGTAATTAGCGTTAGCTTAGGGATCGGTGTCATGTTGTATATCTCAGGTACGGCAATATCCACCTCAAAAACGTCCCCATACCTAAGATTCATAATCTGCACATAATTGTCCAATTGCGTTAATTCATCTGCGACCGTTACAACATCGCCAACTTTATCCGTCGAATATTGCAGCAAGCCCATCAATGAGCGGATCATCTCGCACATTTCCTGTGTTTGTCCCGTCTCACCTAAGCAATAGATTGCATTGAGCGTATTATTCAGGAAATGAGGATGAATTTGCGACTGGAGTACCTTGAGTTCATGATGTCGTTTCTTCTCCTCAGAGACGCGTAATTCATTGAATAACGTTTGAATATTGTCCATCATGCCATTAAAGCTATTACCGATGTGCATAAACTCATCATTACGATTCAGTGTAATGCGAGCTTCCAGTTCACCACGCGCAGCAGCTTTTAATTGCCGTGTAATCGCCGTCACAGGTTTCCGAATATAGCTTGTTATCCATACAGATAGAATAAACGCAAGGATAATCGCGATGAATACCACAAATACAAACTGCTGCTTCAACGAATTAATTAACGGATAGGCTTGAGACTCCTCGATAACCGAGAATACGTACCAATCCCACTGATTCTGATTCGAGCTTAGTACCATATAGTTCCCAGTGGAAGTCTTCACGGTGTCGAAGGAATTCCTAGCAGATTGCGTGATCTTCTGTAAAGCATCCTTCATTTCCAAATGATTCACATACACTTTGGGGTAGACCAGATTCGTATTGGTAGAGAGAAATTCCCCATCACTAGTAAATATATAAATGCGTCGATCCGTGCCTTGCTCTGCTTGCAGMATTTTGGGTCCGATCAACGCACCTAGGTTAATATCCATCGCAACGAAACGACCACTATCAATGCGCTTAGACACGGTAATGACATAATGATCATTAATCAAATGCGGTGCACTCCACCAGAAACCTGTCGTACTCGTCTGATATTTGATTTCGGCAATACTTGGCCCATCGATATAGAACTGATAACCATAGGGAGCGCTAACTCGGACCTTATCCTCATCAATTACATAAATACTATGAAGCAGATCCATTTGGTACGATAAAATGGTTTCAATAAGCTTCGTGAAATCCGGCTCACCTACTTCATATAAAGCAGGAGTGGATAAGAAAATCAACTGACTCTGGATGTTATTCATTAACGTCTTAATATAGTTCTCCACTTGGACAACAGAGCTTTGCAGCGCTTTCTCATTATTCTGCTTAATGGGCTCAAACAATCGTTGGTAACCGAAAATCCCAATAATCAGGAATAGAACAATAACGGACATAAAGGTAAGAATGAAGAGCTTCGTACTGACGCTGGAAATCAAGTTTCTCCCTTTTAAGCGACGAATCATGCTAGTCTTCTCCTCCGCATAGTCCTCATTCTCTTACCACTCTCTAAGTATAAAAAATTCCCAGCTAATTAACTAGTAGCAGAGAACGAATTGGCCCATATCAAGATACTTAAAGCCCTCGATCAACGAGGGCTTTAAAAAACTATGCCATTTCCCCTATATAAGTAACAACGACGCCAAGCACCTCGCGCGGTGAATGACTGTACAGATCATAGGCTTCCGCTATTCGCGCCAGTGGCAGACGATGCGTAATGAGTGGAGCAATATTAATCTTCCCTTGCGTCAACAATCGCATATATTCGGCCATATTGCGACCTTCTGTCCAACGTACATAACCAATGGGATAATCAATCCCTCTCTGCTCATAATCAACTATATATCGACCTGGCCCGCCTGCACGAGAGATGAGCAGTTGAGCTTCCTTCTGAAACATCTGTTCACGATTGAACGACATCGCTACATCGCCAACTATAATGATTTTGCCTCTGTCACGAATCCAACCAAGTGCTTTGTCGATCATCCCACTGAGACCACCACCGACACATAGAATGACAACATCCACACCAATGCCACCTGTCAGTTGCGTCATGTGACGAGTCATCTCATCCTCGTTGTTATACATATTGGGTGAACCGAATTCGATCAACTTTTCTACACGTTCCTTCATTAGATCTAATCCGAACACTTCATATGCTGACGATTCAGCAACTTGGCAAATGATCTGCCCCAGTATACCTAATCCTACGACGAGAACAGATTCACCGAAGCGCAAATCCGCTTGGCGCAGCGCATGTATCGCAATCGCCCCAGGGCCAACATAAGCGGCTTCTTGATCGCTAACCTGATCCTGCAAAAGAATGACAAGATTCTTAGGTACTTTCAGGAGCTCGGCGTGACGGACAAAAGGGGAACCATAACAAGCAACGCGATCCCCCACTTGTACATGTGTTACACCTTCTCCGACTTCAACCACCTTGCCCATTGCACTATAGCCAAGTGTACTGGGTACGGTCGTCGTGTCTTTCAGCATGATTTCCGTGCCAGGACTAATCGCTGAGCAAATGGTTTCCACTATAACATAATTGTCCTCTATGGTTGGAGCCTCCTGATCTAGAAGTTCGATATGGCCCTTCACTGTATAGACAACTCTCATTGGATATTCCCTCTTTTTCTATCCCTTAATGGAGCCCAGCATCGTACCTTTTACAAAGTATTTTTGCAGGAATGGATAAATAATTAGCATTGGTAATGTAGCAACAACGACAACCGCCATCTTAATCGTTTCTGGCGGCAAAGCATCCAAGACTAAGGAATTCAGCGATAGCTCGGTACTAATATTCGGCGTTTGAATCATACTTCGAAGTACAACCTGCATCGGCATTAACGTTTTGTCTGAGATATAGAAAATCCCTTTGAAATACTCGTTCCAATGCGTAACCCCATAGAATAGTCCAATGGTCGCCATAATCGGAGCGGATAAGGGGAGAACGATTCGCCATAACGTTGCTAATTCGCCACAACCGTCTACTCTAGCCGCTTCTTCTACTTCAACGGGAAGATTCTCGAAGTACGTCTTCACGATCAGTAGATTGAAGGTTGATACCATGCCTGGCACGATGAGTGCCCAGACGGAATCATATAACCCTATACTGCGCACCACCATGTAAAGCGGAATAATACCACCGCTAAAGATCATCGTGAAGAAAATCGCCATGAGAATAAAATTGCGTCCTGGAACTGATTTCTTGGCTAGTGGATACGCAAGCAGCGTAGTCACAACAAGGTTCAGTGTTGTCCCCACAATCGTAATGAAAACTGTGATTTTCAAGGCTTGCGGGATACGAGCCGACTGGAACACTTCCTTATAGGCTTGCAAGGTCCAATGCTCTGGCCATATGACGAAGCCCCCGTTTTTCAAAACCTCAATATAAGGAGTTAAGGATACAATGATGACATAGTACAAGGGGAATAACGTAACCAAAGCGGCTACGGTAAGTACCGTATAGATGCACGCGTCAATAACTTTATCTTTTTTCGTTTTATGAATGATGAATGACATCAGAGCTCCACTCCCCTTCAAGGATCACGCAAGACATTACCATATGCCTGATCCTCCCATTTTCTTAGCTACCTTATTCGCACTGAGTACCAATATCAATCCGACCAAGGATTTGAAAACACCCATCGCCGCCGCTACACCGAACTCCAACCGTTCAAAACCGTAGCGATAAACCCACGTATCGATGATGTCTCCTGTGTCATAGACACGTGCGTTCAAGAATATGAAAATCTGATCAAAGCCTGCATCCAAGATCCCGCCAATTCGAATGATTAGCAGGAGTACAAATACATCTCGGATACCCGGCAATGTAATATGCCACAGCTGTCGTCCGCGTCCGGCACCATCGACCACGGCAGCCTCATAAAGTTCTTGATTAATAGTAGCCAGCGCAGCCATGTAAATAATGGCTCCGAATCCAGTATTTTTCCATATTTCAGTGATAATTAGTAGTGGCCTGAAGAAGTCTTTATTCGTTAATAAATCAATTTGTCCCCAACCCATATCACGCACAAACGTACTGATTAACCCTGAACTCGGTGCAAGGAAAGAAAACACTAAGCCGTAAATGATGACCCATGACAAGAAGTAAGGACCATAGGTAATCGTTTGTACCCATCTCTTGAACCAGCGAACTCTAACTTCATTTAACATTATTGCCAAGATCACGTCGGGTATCATGCTGCCAATAATTTTGAGAATACTAATTTCCAATGTATTTCTGAGGATTCTCTTGAAATCAGGACTATCAAAGATCACTCGAAAATTATCGAAACCAACCCAAGGGCTTCCCCAAATGCCCTTCATAATATTGTAGTTCTGGAAAGCAATTAGCGTGCCTGCCATTGGGGCATAATGAAATATGACATAATAGAGAAGGCCTGGTATCATCATGAGATAGAACCATCTACTGCGATACACACTTTTCCATTTACTTTCTCTCGTGCGTGGAGCTATCGTTATATCGTTCTTAGCAGCTATGGTTTCCGCCATCGCCATCTCCTCCTAGCTGTCTCTATCAGACCGAAGACAGAAGGAAACCCACGAACAACGCCGGGTTCCCTTCGATGCCTTCACTCTCTTATTTAAAATCGTTAAGCTTATTCTTCAATGCTGTATTCAAAATTTTCGTGTACTCCGTGAATATATCTCTACCTTTGAATTTGGTCATGAGCTCTTCACGGTACTGCGGCCAGTTCTTGCCACTCTTATCTTCAAGAACACCTTTGATATGGTATTTACTCATCTCTTTACGGAAATCACCAATGTTAATGCCAGCTGGCGGAACCAAGCTAACCGGAGGCAATGCATCATGCTTAGGGTAAGACTCAACTGTCTTCAGAATAGCACGGTCGTGATCATTAATACGTGGATCTACTAGCTCGTATCCTAGCACCTTCGGCTCATCAGGTACAAAAGCATTGTACACATTTAACCAGTTGCCAGCTTTCGCAATATCAGCTTCGAAATTAGCAACATTCAACGTAATTTTCTTACCATCTTTCGTGTAATGTTTGCCTTCTTGACCATAATGTGTTAATAAGAAGCCTTCATCGCCTGTCAACCAGTTCAGAATTTCCATGGAACGTTTAATTTTATCAGGTGTTTTCTGAGCTGTTGTTTTACTGATCAAAATCGTGTCAACTGCAACGTTATTTTTCCAAATAATCGGCTGATCTAGCGGGAAGATCGGTACCCAATTCGCTTTAGGATCTAATGCTTTAGAACGATTCGCCACGCTTGTCGGATTGCTATCTAGGATGGTAGTCTTATCTCCAGAGAAGAACATACCTACTTTACCTTGTGACGCTTTATCCAATTGTGCACCCGGTTTATTCAAGAACCAGTCCGGATCTACAACGCCTTGATTAATCCAATCCACGACTTGATCAATGACTTTCTCTACTTTAAGATCCGTCCGGTTATCGATATACGTATTGTTCGCAATCATGAAGTCAGCTACAAGACCGTTATTCAACCATTGCGGGAAATCAAACGGCAAGTTAGCACCATTTCCTGCTGCTGAGAAACCAAACGTATCATTCTTACCATTACCGTCTGGATCATTCTTCGTGAAGGCTACCATGACTTTCGTTAATTCGTCGTATGTTTTTGGCGCTTTCAATCCAAGCTTATCTAACCAATCCTGCCGAATATGCCAAGCTGCATACGTATTACGTGGGAATATATTCATACCGCGGAAGAATTCACCTTGTTTAATCTGGTAGGCATTGACTTCATCCTCAGATACCCATTTGAAATAGTTCGGTACAGCTGCTTTCGTTAAGAATGGGGCAAGGTTACCAGTGATTCCATCCGAAATATACTTTTGGGACTCTGCACCACCAGAGATGAACATATCTGGCACATTGCCGCCAGCCATCGTTGCATTCAACTTGTCATAGTATTCTTTACCGTTCATCATATAATCTATCTTGAGATCAACATTAAACTTTTCTTCAATGGCCTTCTTAACAAAATCTTTGTCTGCGGCAGGCAAATTCACATTCGCAAGATTTCCGCTAATGACGGACCAGTTCAACGTCAGCTTCTCAGGTTTAGCCGTAGCAGACGCATTGGTCGATCCTGTCGGCGTGCTTGTCGATGTTGTCGTTTTGCTATCTGAACAACCTGTAAGCGTAACGATTGTAGCAGCGAGACCAATAACTACTAATTTCTTCATTTCATTACCCCTCCTATTTATATACGTTCCGTAAACTCTTATCTCACTTTATTTTCATGATAGCGTTTACTTGTTCTTAGTATAGAACCAACCCATTAGTGAAACTAGCAGACGCATTCAAGAAATAGTGGTTAAAATACAGATCTTTATTGGAAAATTTATACTACAATTTTAACCTTATGCTACATAATAAGAAACACCCTTACGCTGGCATTACTGCAAGTAAGGGTGTTTGGAAATCGCTCATGCAACTAAAAAGGTCCAACAAGACATCATTGCTCGATTGCAACAAAAAGGTGACGCCCAGCTTCACTTCTTTAATGGCATGTCACTGCTTGGCGACGATTATAGTGATTGTACGGTTGACGGTGTTCATCCGACAGACCTTGGCTTCCAACGCATGGCGAAGTGACTTGATCCCGTGTTCCAAGCGTTGCTGAAGGAATACTTATAACAAAAAGACCTGGCACGTGGGTAGTCCACATGTCAGGTCTCTTCCTTATGCTTGGATGCGAGTTGTTTCTCGTTCTATAAAAACAAGCGGAACTTCAAATTCTCGCTCCTCGCTGGCTTCTACGGTATGTCCAAACTTATGAAGCAATTTATGGATAGCCTGTTGCGCCTGTAGCTCATAAGGAATGTCCCAGCTAGAGATGCCAGGGTAACTATGCATAGCCATGTAGTCGTTATTAATGCCGATCATTTGTAGTCGGTTCGGGAAGTTGATCTTCTGTCTATTGGCAGCCGAAAGCAGTTTTAATGCAACATGATCATCAAAAGCGATGATCCCCGTTCGCTGCGCTGGCCCCGCTACCACCTCTTGGAGAAATGCGTCCACGTCCAGTCCCTTCATTTCGACGATGCGATGAGGAATCTCCACGGACAGTTGCTGTAAACCCAGATGAAATCCATGCCGACGCTGTTCATCAATCACATTCGAGATCTTACTGCCCGCGTAGATGAGTTCATCGCAGCCACGATCCACAAGCAATTTCGTTGATTGTCTGCATGCCTCGGCAAAGCCTAAATTTACAGCACCAACGGCAATATCCTCGGGCCAACCCCAGCCATTAATGAGCACCAGAGGCGTTCCGCTGTTGACGATTGCGCGTGTGGAATCCTTTCCCATCGCTAAACCATGACAGATGAGTCCATCCACTCTTCGCTGTAGTAACACTTCTAGATTTCTTCGTTCAATGGTCGGATCGAATCCTCCTGAAGAAAAAACGGATAAATGATAGCCCGCATGGTGGGCTTCCAATTGTAAATACTCCGCTAACCGTCCGTAATAGCTCGTCAACCCAGGAACGATGAGGCCAATTTCAAAAGTTTTGTTCCGACTTAACCCTGCTGCCATGGTATTGCGTCGATATCCCAATTGCTCGGCCGCCAATTCGACTTTGCGAATCGTCTCTTTCGACGAACGGATTCCTCCTCTATTCAGCACATTGGAGACCGTGGCAATCGATACCCCAGCTGCTGCTGCCACTTCTACAATTGTGACTTGTTTGGGTCTGCTCATATGTGTTTCAGCTCCATCGGTTAAACGTTTAACTTGCTCCTTTAGATTAAAGTGATCTAATAAGCCTGTCAAGCGAAATCCAATGGAATCCCCGCGCCTCTGCAAAAAAATCGCTCCCAGGACATAAACTATGTCCTAAGAACGATTCCTGTCATCCGTTAATCTTAATTAATGTGGGTATACCGTCTCAAATTCATCGCCGCAAGGACCGCCACTCGGGTTAATCTCCAAAGAGACAGCTTCCCCATTGGCTCGATACAAAGGTCGATAATGATTGCTAATATGCGTCGCGGAGGCATTGGCATAATGGCAGATGAACGCGCGGCGGAAGCGATCCTTGCTCTTATTTCGATAAGAACCATGAATCAGATTGCCATTGAAAAAGAGGACATCCCCCCGGTCCATGATGACCGGCATAGCCTTCTCGTCCTTCGGCGGCTTCACGTAGTGGGTCGTAAAAGATTCCTTCGAATCTGCGATGTCGGGACATGAGATTTCGAKGGCATTCGTTTTCGGAACAACGAGCAATCCGCCATTTTCCTCATCAGCCGCGTCAATAGCTGTCCATGCCGCAATACAGTTGCCTGGCTCCACCTGCAAATAAAAGTTATCCTGATGAAGCGCCTGCCCCCGGGAGCCTGGCGGTTTGTAATAAAACATACTTTGCGCAGCTAGTGCTTCTTCTTCATACAAATCTGCTAGAACATCTAACACGGGCTGATGCAGCATGTACGCTTTCGCAGTCTCATTAAACCGATGCGGGTGCATGACACGCGGATAGCGTTTCAGCGGGTCGGCGACCTCCGTCGATCGATCAGGTTCAAAATATCCTGGAACCGTCTGATCGCTAATCGCTTCGAAGGTTTCATCAATTTTAGCCAAATCTGCTTCTGAAAATAACCCTTTCACGATCACGTAACCCTCGGTCTCAAAATGCTGTTTTTGTGCCGTTGTCAATTTATTTAGTGATTGTATCATCCTTATTCCCTCCAAGTGAACCTTTATTTCTTTGTCTTTAGCATATCGAAATAACCGGTTACATAGAAGTATTAATCTTGCTAATGATTCCTACAATCCTGCTATTTCATGTTATACTGAAATCTATCTTAAACAGGTAAAGAAGGGATTATCCAACATGATATTGGATGCAAATGGGTTGTTCGCCGGCCATTACATAGAATCAGATTCGTATGTGACTAAACGTCCTCAAGGTCGGGATGATTGGTTATTAATTTTCACACTAGAAGGAGCTGGCTTTGTAAATTACCAAGGTACAGAACATATCTGTAAGAAGGGGGCCCTCCTTTTATTAGCCCCTGGAACTCCCCAACACTATGGCACTTTGACAAACCATACCTGGCAATTCGTATGGGCGCATTTCCCCTCCACACTTTCTGAAACCAACTTGCTTCCTCAGGAGAATCAGCTCCTCGTCATGATCGAGAACGAGTCCATCCAAGAGCGCATTTACCTAGCTTTCTCCCGCATTTTGGCGGATTCGCGGGAACGCGGCGAGTATTGGTTCGAGCTCTGTTGCAGCTCCTTGCGGGAAATCCTGCTGATCATGGCGCAGAAAAACATCAGCAAAATGGATCCCCGCATTGAAGAAGTTCTCCATCTACTCTCCCAGCAGATGCGCGAACAGATTCGGCTTGAAGATCTTGCGCAGACCGTCGGTCTCTCCCCGTCGAGATTATCTCACCTTTTCAAAGAGAGCACAGGCTACTCCATTATTGATACACTGAATCGCATGCGGATCCAACAAGCCGTTATGATGCTAGCCCATACGGGACGCAGAGCTTCGGACGTTTGTTACGACGTTGGTTTTCAAAACTATAACCATTTCACGAATCAATTTCGTAAATGGCAAGGCATGACCCCGAGTATGTTTATGAAAAGTCCGCGATAAAACAATTCAATTTATTCCTATCAGATTACTATGAATTAATGTATAATGATCATAATAACTATTCATAGTGAATGGAGGGATGACGATGACAACCCAACTTTGGCGTGGCGATTACGATTGTGTAGATGAAGTTCCCTTGCATCGGGTGCGGGGTAATCAACTAGGAATTTTGCTAAGTATACTGGTCAGTGTTCTCAGTCAGCAGTTATGGATTCTCGTCCTACCGTTACTTGTTCAGCTGATTAGTCGTACTTATGGCGTGAAATACAATGTATTCGTGCGGCTGTTCTCTCCACTTTTTCCAGTTAGCACACGAACAGAAAGCCGCGAATTGCTTCGTTTCAACAACTTGTTGGCTATCCTATTTCTCATCGTTACCCTTACGGCTTTGCTTTTAAATATCACGACACTCGCTTATATCGCACTAAGTATGCTTACCCTAGCCGTTGTGCTGGCTTTATGTGGATTCTGCTTCGGATGCTTCATCTATTTTCAATGGAAGCGGTTTTGGGCACGAAGAAGAAATGCATAAGCAGTCATACTGAAGAGGCTGTTTCAGAAGTGGAAAAGGAGCTGGCGCGGCTGCGCAAAGCTCCTTTTTTTATACATACAATCATCCTCGCTTCTCAGGGGTCGAAATATCCACATACACATCACCTTCGATGAGAATTGGTTTATACCTTTCTAATTCCGGCAGCCCCATGCCGACAGACGTTCCCACGATATCGAATTCGGCTCCGTGACAGGGGCACCAGAAGAAGAGCTCCTTTTTCCGACTTCGCTGCGCTTCTGTAGCTGGTTCCACCGAACATCCCAGATGCGTGCATGCCGGTGAAAGGATGACAAGTGCGCCGCGCTCATCTTTGGTCACATAGACGAAGCCCTGCTTAGGCGTCTTTACCCAGGCATCTTCAATCGTAGCGGTATAAAAAACCTTCTCATAGCCAGTCATCGCTTGCAGCTGCTCTACTGCGCCAACCTTTACGAAACTAGACGGAATCTTCCGTGTGGCTGGATCATCCAGCTTTTTCCCATGAACCGCTCCGTAATAAAACAACGCTGTATCCCCAAGCAACACGCCAGATACGCCCAGGACAACTTTACTTGATGTGCTCAAAAAAGCTCTTCTTGTGATCTTTCGCGGTAAATGGGTCATCATACGAAGGTCAACTCCTTCACTTGTGACTTATGTGAAACAAAACATGTCTACACAAAGGGCTATCCAACTCTACCTTCTGGTGAACATTTTAATAAACTGGAAATCATTGCACACCTCCGATTGACGTTCTATTCGCTTCTAACTTTTCCTTATTTTAACATATGACAAGAGGTTTTGTCTGACTCTTCCCATTCAATCCTTGGAAAGCACAAAAAAAAGCTGGATCTATGATCACAGCTTCTTCATTCTTGCGTTTATCCGAAAGGAGAAATTAAACATATTGCAGGCAATACTTCAACAATTTTCATTCCAATATGGATACATTTTATAATTCGAACATTATCCGGTAAACAGGTTTACTTCTAATTTCATTTTACGCAATAAAAGCTAGTATTGCCCAAATGAATGCCATTTATACATGATAGGAAAAATTATTTCTTTTCCAGAATTGCAAAGTAATTTCCTTCGTCATCCGCGAAGTTAAACACTCTTCCCGTAGGCATTGTTACAAGGTCACCAACGGTAATGTCTTTCTCTTTGAATTCGGCATATAGGCTTTCAAGATCATCAGAGAAAAACAATAGCGAAGGCGTGTTCAGGTTTAGTTGCGGCTGCATTTGGGCAATAAGCTCTTTATTGTGGAGTATGATACTCGTTTGGGCATCATTCTTTGGAGCAATTTCGAACCATTTCATAGGCCCATGATTTTCTTCAGAAACAAAGATGAACCCCAATTTTTCCGTCCAAAATTTCAATGATGCGTCTTGATCATTCACATACAGCATAATTTGACCGACTTTAGTAATCATTGTCCATTCTCCGTCTCAAATAGATTTGGTAATTTTATGTCTACTTCACTGACACGTTAATTGTACAGAATATTACCCTTCACTTCAACTAACCTGTCCCATTTAACCATTTGGCATAACAGTGCCTTGGCTTCCCATTGTACATCGGGCGGGTAAATTGAAGGAGGAACCCTGCCGCTTCTAAATTATGTTTGCTCACCACATTGTCGGGATGAACAGTGGAATAGAGGTATCGGCTGCCGCATTCTCGGGCACGTTGTTCCCGTAATTCATGGAAATAGCGTTGCAATCCCCGGCCACGAACGGTTTCGTGGACAATCGTTGCATCGAGAATCGCTACGTAAGATAAATCTGACTCAGGTACCCCAAACTCCCTGCCCAAATTGCTTTCACTCGAACCAGGGAACGCCAGAATGGAATAAGCCATAAGCTCCCCAATTAGAAAAGCACCGTAGGTTTCACCTTTCTCCTCGATATGCGTGTTTAAGTACTGTTCATCGCCCATCGCGAAATGTTCTTGTGAAGCAAGACGAGACACAACATCAACCATAAGGGCATGAATAGCTGGAACATCCCTGTGCCCTAAACGGCGGATTTCCAAATTAGCTATATTTTGAACCAACATTAGGAAAGCTCCTTCATCTATGATGTTAATTATTTACTAGGCATAGGCCTTACTATTAGAAAAATAAGCAGAATCATCCCCATATAACCAAAGAGTGGGTATAAATACGTAAGAAGCGAAGTAAAACCAACCTGACTGATTAATAAACAGATCAGCAAAATAGCCAGAACTACCCAATTACGCGGCAAGGGATATTTACGCCCAATATGTCGGGTGATGCCGAACACATTTCCAATTAACGTCGTAACGATTTCCCCGTAAATAACGACGATGAATAGGACATGGAAGAACCGTCCAAAACCTCGTATAATTTCTGCCATCGGAATTTCAAAATTCAAAATCTCCGGCATCCGCGAATGTATCGCAAAATGACTGATCAATAGCATAACACCAAGCCCAATGCCACCCCACAGACCGCCCCACTTCAGTATGCTCTCATCCTGCACCTCACTACCTAACGGCACCAAGACCGCTTGAGCAAAGGCAAAATTTAAGGCGACATACGTAAGTGGACTCATGATCCATTTCAAATGGGAGCTTACTTCTTGTTCTTGCCAATTCGTCGCTTCCCCAATCCCATCTATGCCAACAACTCGGATGATCACAAGCACCATGAAAAAAAGCATCAACGGCATCACAAACGAATTAATTGCTAGAATCCCATGCATGTCTTTGTTCATGATCAAGTAGCATAGCAACATACTAATGATGACCCCAAATTGATAGGGCAGTCTCAGCTGCTCCTCGAAAATAGAGCCAGTCCCCGACATCATCACAGCGGTCACGCCGAATAAGATGATAAACGTCAAGGTATTCGCGACTCTGCCAAATAACTTGCCAAATAAATAATCGTTCAACTCCTGATAAGAAGATGCCTTAAGTCGATGCGCGAGGACCATCATTTTCGTCCCAATCCATATAAAAAAAGCCGTTGCAATCCCTATGCCAACTCCGCCGTAGGCTCCGTAGATGGTGAAGAAATGCATAATGGACTGCCCCGAGGCAAATCCCGCCCCCACCACAGTCCCCATATACGTTGCGGCGATTTGTAAAATCATGAGCGTTTTTGGCTTCATAGCTCCCCCATAGTCAAGCGGTATCTTGTACATCTCCATTGTATGTAAGAAGAGCTTGTATATGCCAGTTGACAGGAGCTAACTGTTGCTATTTACTAACTCACGAAGTAAACCATTTGGGCATACACTTTTTGAAGTTTTGATGATCATCTAACACAACCCGAATTCTACCCAACATGGATTCAAGTTGCTCGGGAACCACCTGCAGCGTCCAAGTTACTGTGGGGAAAATGATCATAGCCGTGTACAGCGCATACAAATGCCAGAACTCATCTGGAACAGTGCCATTAAAGTAACCTCGTATTTGCCCCCTGCAGAACGGGATACTAACCTCGCGGCTAAAGTAGGCGATTTTCAAAAAATCATGGTATGGGTCCCCCCAGTCGTATCGGTTAAAATCAATGACCCCCGCGTAGCTGCGATTGTGAATGAGTAGATTGCTCGTGTGAAAATCATCATGCTGAAAGCGATTGGGGCGATTGACCATGTAGTGCGCATTCTGATTAATAAAAGAGATGATCGCATCCTCTTCGGCAAGCTTAACTCCGCAATTGCGATAAGTTTCATATTGACGCATATGTTTTGAGAATCTATGTTTATACCAGTCTTCAACTATGTGAGGGGCAGGTATGTCATGCATGATACGCAGCTCTTCCCCAGCTTGTAGGCCAATTTGGTATTGTTCATCATCCGACAAGGAAGGCAAAATATCAAAAGCATCCTCCCCTTCCACATAGCTCAGCAGCATGTAACAAATATCTAGTGACTCGATCGCACCGAATTGTATGGGTTTCGAAGTTTTTACCCCGCGATCAAATACGTTAGCAATAACTTCAAGTTCTGATCGTTTTTTTTGCAGCTGCTTCAGTGGTGCCGTGCGTAATACATATTGAGGCGTTTCGCTATTTTCATATATGAAATACTTGCTGTCAAAGGAGAATCCTTTCGTAATCCGTGTAATTTCAGTCACGTTTTGCAGGGATGGTAGATGCTTCTGAAGATCAGATAAATTCATTGAAACGCTCCTTTGGTTGAGAAAATTTCACAATAAGACAATTTTATTCGGTTTCCAAAAATTACACAATACGATATAAAGATAGCCACTACCTTTTATGCCAGCAAGTTCTACGGGGGAATTAGCTGAGACTATTATACGAGTAAAAAACCACCCTCATCAGAGTCAGAGAGTGGTTTTCTTAAAATTATGCTAACACCATTCCTACTTTTTGCCTTTACCTTCTTTTTCTTCCTTACCTTTGCCCTTTGCCTCTTTGCCTTCTTTGCCCTCTTTGCCCTCTTTGCCTTCTTTGCCTTCTTTACCTTCTTTACCTTCTTTACCTTCTTTACCTTCTTTACCTTCTTTACCGCCTTTTCCCTCTTTTTGTTCTTTTCCCTTTGTTTCTTTCGTTTCTTTCGTTTCTTTCGTTTCCTTTGTTTCTTTCGTTTCCTTTGTTTCTTTTACTTCTTGTTCTTTATTACCATTCTCATTCTTGTGTTCACCGTGCTCATGGCCGTGTTTACCAGGACCTTTCCCTCCAGGCATATGCATTACCTCCTAATTTTATAGTTACATGGTCGGCGAATGGACGCTTTTAATATGTTGTATATTCGTATAAAAGGTCTTGCCTTCCGCTGTAATCATGTGAACGATATTGTTTTCAATTTCTTTAAGTAATCCTATCTTATTGGGGGTTCTCCCCAAGTCAAAAACGACTATTTTGCCTTCCAACTTTCTTAGTTGTTCCTCGAAGGAGCGTGATAGAGGCAAATCGGAAGGATTTACAGGAAAACAATTTTTATCTAGAAGGTAAGGTGTATGGTAGTCACTATACGGAATAAGCCATTTCAAATGGATTAATGGGATAAACATCGTTTTGTACACGGGGGAATAGAATTCGAAGTAATTTGTCATGATATGGGTAATGTAACCATGTACAGGCTGAAACCCCGAAACAAAAATTTCTGTAAATACACCCTTGGAATTCATCAACATTTTTCTATATGAAATTTTGTCACTATTGATTGGTTTTTCAGTAAGAGCGGAGAAGTCCGTTGAACTTTTTTTGGTATTCATACTGACATTTAGAATATGAAAAGAAGGAATATAAATATAGCGTTCTCCATTATATATAACTAGGATGTCTTGCCCCGCATCCACCAAAATGCCAGTGTGCCATTTATCACCTAGCAGTTCAACGTCAATTACCGCTCCTATCTTCTTCTGAAAAAGGTCCATCAATGTCACCTCCTTTCACTTAAATAACCAGCCCGTCCATGCATATAAACATAGAAGACTTATAAAAAGACCAATAGGAATGATCATAATCGTCACTTTGATATATTGGCTCCAAGTAAACCTTATCTGATGTTTTCTCAGAATATGCATCCATATCAGTGAAGCTAGCGTCCCCATCGGTAACAATAATGAACCGATATCTGCACCAATGACTGTCGCCAAATAGGCAGTATGCATAGTAAATGTGTCTAAACCCATATTTTGCAAAGATAAGGTACCAATCATAATTGAAGGTAGGTTATTAAACAAATTGGACATAGCAGTAAGCAAAATACCCATAACAAAAATGGCATTAAAGTGATTTTGGGCAACCGCTCCGCCAAGCCACTGTACGAGAAAATCCGTCAGACCTGAATTATGAAGCCCGTAAATGATGACATAAATACTGAAAGCGAAAATTAGAATGTGCCAGGGCGTTTTTACAATAATATCCTTGGGGCCAATCCCTTTACGTATCCACCTAACTATAATTAGAACAATTGCACCAATAATTGCTGGCCATTCCGTTGCAACCCCAAAGGGGGTCAGCAAGAAAAAGCTGCAACGAATTAGAATAACAACAAGGATGCAAATACGAAACAGTCCCCAATCAATATATCCTTTTTCCTCTGGATCTACCTTTAGGGGGTGAAATGTCGAAGAATTATTGTGTACAATCGTGCTTATTGAGTTGGACTGCAAGGTCATAATTTTCACAGGAATCTCGCGCTTAAAATATAAAAAAAGCAGATAGGTAATTGTAATAATCCCTGTCATGGCAGGTATGAACATCATTGTTGTATATGTGTTAAGATCTAAACCAACTGTTTTTAACGCAATCAGATTTGCTAGATTACTAACGCCGATAGGTGCGCTTGCTCCAGTAGCAACTAATGCGCCAGATACGAGATAAGGAATTTTTTGCCTAGTTTTTAAGTTCAGTATAGATAAGGTTTGGATGATAATCGGGGTTGTAATTAGGATGCTTCCGTCATTATTAAAAAACATGGTCATTAGAAAACATAATATATTAATGTACCAGAAGAGTGCTCGACCTGACCCTTTGGCCCGAACAGCCAAATTAATAGCTGCCCACCGAAAAATCCCAATGCTCTCCAAAACAATAGACATTACAATTGTTGATATAATGGTTATGCTAGCCCCACTCACAATGGAAGCGATGTGGTATACACCTGTAAGAGGAACAATTCCTAATGCCAGGAAAATCAAAGCACCAAGGGTTGTTGGAATAGATTCGTTAATACCGAATGGCCTCCAAATTATCAACAACGTAACGGTAAAAAAAACAATGAAGATTACCGCAGTTGTAATATCAAACATGTGCTTGCACCTCACAAGGGCTGGCAGATGATGGTCCAAGATTCAGAACAATGACAGGGAGGGTGAGAATTTTATATAATGTCGATCCAGCTAGGATTACAATGGTCAGCAAATTTCCCCCTCCTCCCACCTACTATAAAATTCAGAAATGGATTATTTTTTTTCGCTGCTATCTTGCTTTTGTTCCTTTTTTTCCTCTTGATTTTCTTTTTTAACACCATAAGATATGCTTTTAATATGAAAGTTAAAAATAGTGACCAATTCATGATTTACAACCATGGTAATAAAATCATCACTCGCATCAGCCATAACACCCTGAATACTTTCATGCCCTCCACGGTTAACTTGGCACCAAAGATTCTTCATACCTTTTAATAAGCTAACAAAATTGTCTGCTTCCATAATTTTCAATGTTGCAGGACTAGTCGGTGTAGCTGTCAAGTACTCCACAGCGTCCTTCGTATTTACTGTAAGACTCTTCAGATGACTTGTGTTGTAATAAATAAGTCCATCCTTCTCATTATAGATACCAACATAATCAAACCCTACTGCAACAATCTCACCTTGCCGAGACTCAGGGCCCCCACGATCAAGTCTTACTTGTTTTCCCATCAATACAGAATAATCAAATGCCATGGTAATCATTTCCCCCTTCAGGTAGTGGTTAGTTGTTCTTGCATGATGTATATATACGCACCTAGCAATGGTTTGTACTAAACGAATGCCCCGCCTCTGATAAACTCCACGTATATCACTAGAGGGTATTTGTACGTGGATATAAACATAGACCCCTCCAATCAATAGAGACACGTTTACACTTAAATAAACGTGTCTCATAAGTAACTGAGGGGATTATTATTTTCTTAGAATTACATATTTTTGATATTAGAAACGTCGGAAATACTGCTTAAGGCAACGACATATACGGTATCTCGCGTGGACAATACGACGATTCCTTCGATAAGTCCGATAACAGCCGCATTGGATACATCATTTAACTGTTCAGCTAACGTATTGAAATCAACTTTAGCCTTACCGACTAATGGCTTGAACAGGCCCATCATAGCTGAGCTTTCACTGTTATCGCTGCTTTCTTGATCATTCATCAACTTACTGTCGAAATCCCCCGTCCATATCTCTAGGCCAGCAATAAGATGTGTAGGTACGAAGTATTCTATTCCGTTACTTGTGAAATTTAATAGGTGGTTTTCGGCAGAAATAATCTTCGCATTCGAATATTTCCCATTAGAGTAGTCTAATGTGTGCAATTCTTTCAATTGTTTGTCCTTGAGTTGACTTAGAAGGTTTTGCATGCCATCCGCACCATGACAGCATTTGCAACCCCCGTTGTTAGACCTGTCATCCTGTTTACCTGGTCCTGGCGGTTTAGGTTTTGGTGGTCCTGGTGGCTTTGGTGGTCCTGGCGGCCCTGAGGATCCTGGAGGTCCTGCTGGCCCTTCTGGCCCTTTCGGTCCTTCTGGTCCTTCTGGTCCCTTCGGTCCTTCTGGTCCCTTCGGTCCTTTTGGTCCTTCTGGTCCCCTCGGTCCTTTTGGCCCTTCTGGCCCTGCTGGTCCTGCTGGTCCTGGCTGCCCCGCTGGCCCTGGTGGCCCTGGTGGCCCCGCTGGCCCTGGTGGCCCTGCTGGTCCTGCTGGTCCTGCTGATCCCCTTTCTCCCCTAGGGCATCGCTTACAATGATGTTTTTTGCATTTATGCCTTCTTTTTGCTTTGTGGCATGCTTTTTTATTCTTTCTCTTATGCTTTGTACAATGACCTGGGTCTTTTCGTTTGCCTAATATACAAAGTTCTTCCAAGCCACTATCTTGCGATTGGGAGATGTCTGCCTTTTCATTAACTTTGGATGGACTAAGTTTAGCAACAACTTTTTCAATACGAAACGGTTTCGTACCAAAAGCTTTAGGATTAAAAAATACTTGTGATCGATTAATCATGACGTACCTCTCCTTCCAGAAAATTAGGCATTAGTTACTAGAGAACATTTATCTATGTGGGTGTTTGCAATAACAGTGTATGAACCTATAAAATAGCCTGTTCTAGTGAAATAGCACATTTTGATACAATTTAAGAATTATAATTGATATTTAGAAGAAATACGGGCCATACCCTAGATCGCTCTCAATGACGTGACATATACATGCAGTATAAATATCGATTCATGTCATTTGTCAGGTAATATACGTGAAGTGTGATTAGTTACGATTCGACGAACAGGAGGTATCCCATGTTTATCATCTGTATACTTATTCTTTCGGGAATTGGCTTGTATGGTATATTAAAGCCTCCGACGGCGCTTTATGCTAGGTCGTTTAAAAATGATATAATTCCAGAACTTAATAGGAATAGTGCCCAGAATCCTAGCTTTTTGAAGGCACAACCTTTTAGGGAGACGGGTACTAATGACTTTGACTAGATGACCTAGTCTTGTTGATTTGGCAATTGAAATAAAAAATCCCCTACATAGGGGATTTTTTATCAGGGACAATTTTAATTAAATCTGGTCCGTTGGTTAAATAAAAAAAACTACCAACAATATGCGAATATCGCGATACTGTCGGCAGCACTTATAAGCTTCTATTCTAGCTTCATGTAATAAAGATTTGTAACATCCTCTTTGATAATGGTATGTGCGCCTGGCGCAAGTGAAACACTGACAATGCCATTGGTCATTGCATAACTTGTTCCGTCTATCTTAACTTTGAGTCCGTTTGCTGGATTAAACACTAATGTTAAAGTTTTAGCCGTTGTTGTGGTAAACCCAACACTGGTTGAGCTTTCCATTTTTAAACATTGCGTTAGTGTTAAACCATTATATACCACTGTTCCCTTACTTGTGGAGAGGTTCCCTACAATTGTGAAGTAGCTGCTTGTTTTGCCATCTGTCGTAAAGTTATGAACAAGGGATGTTCCCGGTGTAGACGTTGGTGTTGGTGTAGTTGTTGGCGCTGGTGTAGTTGTTGGTGTAGTTGTTGGTGTAGACGTTGGTGCTGGAGTACCCGTTGGCGGTGTTGAATTACCACCTACTGATACAAGTTGAGATGTGTAATTTAGTATTTTGGTCATCAGTGGTGAATTTAGGGTGGACGAAATGTCATCAACGGAATCAACAAAATCCCATGTGAAGTCTCCCTTATTTAGGCGTCCAGCTTCTGCGGTAACCACTTGTTCAACAGTGCTTACAGCATCAATATTCGCTACAGTTACTCCCGTATCTTTCAATGTATCAAAGTTATTATAAGCTGTTCCACCTACTAATGTTTTGTATGAACTGGGAACTGTTTCATTTCTAGATGAAGCTAAGTAGGCATCAAATGATGTTGCATTAGCTGGAGCTGTTCCTGCGTTGGAATTTGCATAAATGAGACTATTCGGATTATCAATTGTATTATTGTAGGCTTTTATCATGCCTCCTGCTTCACCGGAGAATGTGCCATTAGCAACACCATCTTTAATATCCGTTCCTTGTAAAGAAATCATGATTGGGTTATGAGCATTTCTCCAATAATTTGATTCTACAAAGGCATTACTTGCTGTTGTAGCACCCGTACCATATTTGGAGACGCCATCAAAGAAGTTATTATAGATATGAATAGATCCTGTTCGTATACGTGGATGACGAGAGTCTGAATGATCAAACCAGTTATGATGGAATGTTGCAAAGAATTCTGCCGAATCATCAAAACCGACTAGCGCTGCTTTTCCAGAATCCCAATAGTGATTGTATGAGATTGTAAGATACGTTGATCCTTTTTTCAGGTCAGTTGAACCATCGCCTTTTGCTTGGTCAGCATCTCCGCCTGCTTTTCCATATAAAATATCATTATTATGCACCMAAACATTCACATTACCTGTATCAAGTGAAACGCCATCGTCAGGAAATAACGCTATACCAAAGTTTCTTACTTCTACATTACCAACAGCTCTAAGTAAGAATCCCCATCCATACGCATAAGCATCCTGCCCAATACCTTCTAAGGTAATATTCATTTCCGCATAATTGGCGTTACCTTTTACTTGAAGAAATCCACTGCTGTTAAGCTGTCCACTCATGTTGGCATCTGTCACTTTTCCAATAAATCGGATGGCAAGTGGTGTCTTATCATACCCTTTTTGTCTTAGTGCCATAATTGCACCTAGACCAACACCTGTTGTTTTTGTACCTGAGCTGCTTGTTATCACATCAAGTGTTACTGTCTGCGCAGTCGCAGATGTTATATAAATAACTTGAGCACCATTCTTAAGTGTTCCATCATCATTATAAGCACCTGAACCTGTGCCGAATGGTGAGTCATTTGAAAAAGCAAAACCAGATCTGTCATGTGCCGTTACGGATAGCGTATTTGTAACCGTACTTTCTTTTGAACCATCTGACAGTACGGCTTCCACTTTCATTACATAATTTCCAGCTGCAAGCCCTACAGCATCAGCTCTCCATTTGGAAGGGTATTGTCGGATTAATTGCGTGTCCATTTGTTTATATTGCGAATCTGCAGCACTTGCAGGTTTAACATATACATTATAGCCTTGAGCATTGCTTACAGGTGACCATTCTACAAAGGCCGTCTCATTCCAGCCTCCACTGCCCGTAATCGAAACACCGATAGCATGTACGGCTTTACTCGCCACTCCACTTGCGATAATAGATAGCGCCAAAGCAAACAATAAAACATAACTCGTTACCTTTGAAACACTTTTTTTCAATGTAATTCCTCCCACGTAATATTGTTATAACGTATCAGAAACCGCTTACAAGTTTACGCATCCCCCCTTGCCTCATCCAAGCTCAGACTCAGCTTATCAGTTTGGAAAGAGGTTCCGAAACAATCATTTGCTCATATTTTCCATTTTTCTGAGCTAATGATTATTGGAGAGAAATATGATACTTCCTACAATTCTTCAAAATACTGGGATCCGTGCCCCCTACATTTTAGATAACACAATAGAAACAATGATTCCTGCGACAGGAATCCAAAATAGATAGGATTTTAAAAGTCTAACTAACCGATTGTTTTGCGTATCCAACATTTTTTTGTGATCATGATTCATTTGTAAATCGGTTAAAGCACCTGTGGCATTGGAAACATTGTTATAACTAGACATGCCTCCACTTCCCACAAAAAATATGAGGACGCTTATTACCAAAAAAATTAAAGAACCCATAAACAGATAATCAGAAGTCTGTTGCATTGTCACCACACTCCTATTGGTCAATACGGTATTCCAATCATTCACAACATACCATATTTTTCCTTAAATGACAAAGAAGACCCCAACAATAGGCTGAGGGTCTCTGTGCAATAGCAATAAGATCCAAAAGATCGACTTGCCACCGCATCCTTCCGGAGCGACGTTCACAATATCCTTGTTATCTACCGTCATCCTTCAGCGGCTTTCATTTTCGATCTTTATGATAATCTTCCCAAAGTGGAGCGATGTATTGTTCTAATGTTTTCACCACGTCATCTCTACGGCTCTCCTCGACATTGATAGTGTCATTTGCAATCTCATTTCTAATTCGTATGAGCACAAATAATGGAGGCAATGCTGCTTCACGAAGAGCTTTAATCATGATTTCTTCTTGTTGCGTAATCGTCATAACGTATCCTACTTCCTTTCAGGCAGATTTCTACTCGAGATAATCTCAGTATAAACGTTAACATTAGTGTCAGAGTCAAGAGGAGACAGGTATGTTAAAGCAGCAGTTGTGTTACACTGTTGGAAAATAGAGATAGAGGTGATTCATATGCGAAAAATCGCTGTCATTACCGGTGGAGGTCAGGGCATCGGACGAGCCATTGCACTTTCTTTTGCACAAAAAGGGTATGGCATATCCATAGCGGATATTCATCAAGATCGAGGATTAGAGACAATAGAGCTTCTGCGCCATTTTACGGATGATGCCCTCTTCATGAAGGTCGACGTTTCCAAGATTGAGGAGGTTGAGCAATGGATGGAACGTACGTCTTCCGTTTTGGGAAGCATCGATGTGTTGGTGAATAATGCAGGGATCATGCACAATACCGATGTATTGGAGCTTAGCGCTGAGCAGTTTCAGCGGGTCATTTCCGTAAATCTGGGAGGTACTTTTCACTGCTCACAGGCTGCAGCCCGCATCATGAAATCACAAGAAAGTGGCGGCGCCATCATTAATCTCTCGTCGACTAGAGCTGTTATGTCTGAGCCTAATACCGAGGCATATTCAGCCTCCAAGGGAGGCATCTCTGCACTGACCCATGCGATGGCCATCAGTTTAGGCGGCTACGGTATTCGTGTCAACGCGATATCTCCAGGGTGGATTGAAGTAAGGGATGAGGGCACCTTTTCCCACACGGAAGTGGATAAAAGCCAGCATCCAGTAGGCCGAGTAGGCAGGCCAGAAGATGTTGCAGAGGCTTGTCTTTATTTGGCTAGCGAGAAGGCTGGATTCATTACGGGCCAGAACTTGACGATAGATGGCGGTATGACCGTTAAAATGATGTACATAGAGGAATAACTGCCTAAATGCCTAACTGTCTATCTGCTTTCTAAATCGCTCCATGACAGGGAATGGATAACAAATTGGATATAGGTAATCCTAATCCCTAATAAAGGAAGGGGGGAGCAATTTGAAGGATGAGACAACATTCCCTCAAGAGCAAGAAGACTCACGCACGGCAGAATCCGAGTTTAATCACGATTACGATTTGATGCGTGCCTATGCCGATCAAATGAATGGCGAAGTCGAAGCTAGAGAAGATAGACTTGACTAACATTCTCCAGCTTGCTTCTCCAGGTACGCGCGAATGGAAGGATCCATACACAGTCCGATGGAACTGCCGTATGCGGTTCGAGCTTCTTCGAACCTCTTCATCCGCTTGAGCAAATGGGCGCTCAGTGCCCAATAAGGTTGATAGCTCTTGACTGCTTCGGTCGGCATTTTTTCCAGCAGTGCCATCCCCACTTCGGCCCCACGCGCCTCAGCAACGGCTGCCGCTCGGCCGACGATTGCGCCGATCGTTGGAGCGATACCCACGAGCCCCTCGTACAGCAACGCGATTGCTTCCCATTCCGTTCGGCCCGTCCAGGCACGCTGGGCATGCACGGATTGAATCGCCGCTTCAAGCTGGAACCGCCCGATGCGGTTCCCTTGCGCGGCAACACGAAGGCAATGCTCCGCTTCCTCAATCATCGTGATTGACCAACGGGAATAATCCTGTTCGGTTATCGGAACATAGTCACCTGCCTCATTGCGCCGCACATGGCGGCGTGCTTCGCAGTGCAGCATAAGCGCCATCAACCCCAACGCTTCCGGTTCCCCTGGCATAAACTGTAAGACCAATCTTCCCATGAAAATTGCTTCTTCGGCCAGTCCTTTCCGACGTGGATCTACGCCGACCACATCATCCCAGCCACTTCCATAAGCTGCATAGACAGCTTCAAGCACAGATTTAAGACGCTCTGGCCATTCGTCCTTTCCGGGCATGTCGAAAATAATAGCGTCGCTCTTCAGTTTCGCTTTCGCACGAGTAAGCCGCTGCCCCATCGTCGCAGGCTTAACAACGAAAGCAGAAGCAATGCGGGCTGCGTCAAGGCCAAGGACGGACTGGAGCATGAGCGGTGTGCGCACGGCTGGATCAATTTCGGGATGGGCGCAAATAAACAGCATCTTGAGCCGTTCATCAGGAAAAGACGCTTCGAGTTCGGGCCATTGCTGCGTAGTATTCGCCATCGCGATCAAAGTCTGCTCCGCACCGGCATGCACACGGGCATGCCGGGTACCGTCGATCAGTCGGCGCTGCGCAGCCGTTAGCAACCAGGCCTCCGGCTTATCTGGTACTCCGGTCGCAGGCCATGATTCTAGCGCGGCCAGAAAAGCGTCGGCAAGCGCATCCTCCGCTGCGGCTAGGTCACGCCAGCGCATAGCCAGAAAAGCAACCAGACGGCCGTAGGAATCACGGGCCGTCTGTTCAATCATTTGCTCAGCATGCATAGCGCTCATAGCGTAACCGGGTGCAAGTTAGGGCGGACTTCAACCGAGCTGCCGGGACACCGTGCCGCCCATTCCAATGCGGTATCCATATCCGGCACGTCGATAACCATCAAACCGCCAATATGCTCCTTGGTTTCGGTGATCGGCCCATCCTGAACCAACATTTCACCACCCCTGAAGGTAAGCGTAGTCGCGGTCTCCGGTGCCTGCAGACCTGCACCGTTTACAACAATGCCGGAATCGAGCATTGCTTTAACATAATGGGCCCAGCTTGCGGCATATGCCTCCTTGTGAATCGGATCATTTCGTTTGGCGAAATCCTCTGTCGTTTCATACATAAGCAGTGTGTAGTTCATGGTTATTGCTCCTCTCAACATTCATAATGGGGTTGTTTCATGACTTCACTATAATGACGATCCAGATCGATGAATTTCTACATCATGCAAAAATATTTTTGCACTATCACTAATCGTTCTCCTTATGTAATAAATCTTTCTTCTTCCTACTTATGTAAAAAAATAATACCACATATTAGGATAGTTCCGTAGGTGATTACAGTCTCGTATGTATCCATAATTCGAATCAACAACGGGCTACGAGTGGCGAAGGCCGCTTCTACAGTTGAAACACCTGATGCAATTTTCCTATGTGACAAGTCGTCTTATGATCCTTATGTATCACCTGAAAGTCGCATATGTCACAATTTGTTTACAATACATATATACACATGGTATTTACAGTAATGTATCAATAATTTATAATAGTCATAAATTGTCAGATATTTTAACTGTAAATGGCAAACTTATCGAAAGGTAAGGGCGCAAAGTTATGGGCCTAAAGCTTCGAAGCTATGGCTGCCAAACCGCCAGTTTGTGATAGTAAGCCTATCCCGAACACCTTGGGATAGGCTTTTTTATGCCTCTATCCCTACTGAAATTATCAAAAAATGTCGAAGAATGGGGGGATATTCACAGATTATAGCGTTTTATGTCAATACAAATAGCATCTAAGGAGTGCAGTTAAATTGAAGACCAAGAACTATTTCGGCAAAAATCTTTTATTCTCGATGTTGAATTTGCTAGTCATCGGGGTAGTGCTTATTTCCATCAGCGCTTATTTTCAGAATCAAATTTTAACAGATACTTTGAGAACGCAGACCCATAATATGACATCCGTGTGGGCACAAGGTATATCCTATAAAGACGTCCAGGGTGCACTACGTGATAAAAGCTATGAAGCAAGCGAGCAGCAACGATTAACCAAGCTATTTGATAGTTACACTGCCTTCAATGCCAATGTAGCGCAAGCTTACATATTTGGGGTTGAGTTAGCGGATGGGAATAAAACATCGTTGATTTCGTTCCCGAGTCACGTTGTTAAAGCTTTTAAAGAAGCAGGTTTGAACATCGGAGATATGTATGAGCAACCGAAAGGGATCGTCAACGGTTTGAAAGACATGTTGAAAACCAAAACCGAGACCTTCACTTCTTACTATAAAGATGATTACGGCACTTGGGTCAGCGTTCTTTACCCAATTATTGACGATAGTGGCAATGTTGCAGCTTACTTTGGCGTGGATGTAGACGCAAAAGTGATTCCCGATGCTCAAAAGTCGTTCCTCCTGAGTTCGATCATTTTACTCTTAATCGCCTTGGTGATTTGCAACGGGGCGCAATATTGGGTGGCAAGAAGAACGCTTATGCCGATCAACCAATTAATGCGTGGAATTGAACAAGCCTCTATCGGAAAGTTCAATTTCACATTGGAGGAAAACGGCGGTTTCGGCGAATTAAATCAAAAATTCAATATGATGCTTTCTAATATTCGTGAAATATTATCAAGTATTAAACAAACAGCTTCCAGTGTATCCGACGCTTCCAACGAACTGTTCAGCATCACTGAAGACAATCGTCACAGCATTGAGCTGATCACAACAGAAATCAGAGACATGAATACGCATGTCGACCAGCAAAAAAATTCTACAGAAGAATGCGGACGATCAGTTGAAGAAATTGCAGCTTCTTTGCAAGTCATCGCTCAAAACGCGACCGAAGTTGCCAATGCTTCTCATGCTATGAAAAATCTATCCGAAGAAGGCAATATGGCCGCTCAGACGATATCGGATCAAATGGGTCGCATCAATACGAACTCGATTTCTACCGCAGGCACGATCAAGCTCCTTGAATCGAAATCGGAGGAGATAGGTAATATTCTCAATCTCATTAAAGACCTAACTGCGCAAACCAATCTACTTGCTTTAAACGCAAGTATTGAGGCCGCTCGAGCTGGCGAACATGGCAGAGGTTTTGCAATTGTAGCCGCTGAGGTTCGTAAGCTTGCTGATCAATCGAAAAATTCGACAAGTCAGATTGAAACTCTTGTTGCCGACATTCAATCGGAAACACAAAACACAGTTACGTTCGTGACGCAAGGTACAAATGAAACCCAAAAAGGGATGGAAATTGCCAAAAGCACAGGTGAATCCTTTACTAATATTCTCGACGCATCGCAGGTCGTATCTAATCAGGTTCTAGATATTTCATCCGCTACACAAGAAATGTCTGCTAGTACAGAGCAGGTGACTGCCATGATGGGCGAATTGGGTGGTATTTCCAGAAAAACAGCACAAAGTACAAACAAAATTATGGATTCGGTTCTGACTCAGGAATCTTCCTTACAAAGCATTTCAACTTTCGCTAGCAAGCTCTCCACGGTTGCAGAGGAATTGAGCGATATGGTAGGTAAATTTGAAATAGAGATGAAATAAATGGTTAGGAATTCCGGATTACACAACGTTTGTCGTTGTGTAATCCGTTCCAATAACATAGTTCAAACATAGAGGAGAGAGACTATGCTTAATTTCGTCACAGAAATACCGTCCATTTACAGCCAAATCAACAATACGTACGAAGCCTACCCAGCAACAGAAACGATATCATCCATCTTTCGGCGCGTAGCAACGAGGTATGCAAGTAAATCAGCAATCTCTCACGGTAACAATGAAATTCTTTACGCAGATTTGTTCAAAAAGAGCGCTCAGGTTGCGAACGCATTGACCAATGCCGGCTGCCGCAAAGGTGATTTTGTCGGTATTTATATGGAGCGCAGTCCCGAAACCGTCATTTCCATTCTTGGGATATTGCGAATGGGCGGCATTTATGTCCCCATTGACCCGGAACATCCTATCGAACGCAATCGGTATATTGTACAAAATGCTAGTTGCAAACAACTCATTATGAAGATGAGCCACCTCGAAAGCGCTGCAGAGTTATGTCTTACGTTAGGTGTCGATACCCCCATTTCGATAGAGAATTGTTTGGAGAAAGACGAGACCAGTTTCGAGGATGCAAACATCACTCCGGATGATTTGGCGTATGTGATTTACACTTCAGGTTCCACCKGGAATCCAAAAGGTACACTGATCGCTCACCGAGGAGTCGTGAATCTCTGGAATACGTTCACCAAACAATTGGAAATTTCAAGCGTAGACGTACTCACTCAGTTTTCTACATTTAGTTTTGACGCTTCCATTTTGGATACGTTTAACTGCTTGCTCAATGGTGCAACTCTCGTCATTTTAACGAAGGAAGAGCAATTGACGCCTGAGCTTTTTTTGTCGCTTCTTGAAAGCAAAAAAATTACTATCATTGGTTGTATTCCCACATCTGTATTTAATCGCCTATCCGAAACAACTATTTCCAGCCCCAAATCTATGTGGCAGACTGTAAGAAACATTACCGTAGGCGGGGAAGCACTACTCTCCGACCATGTACGCAAGTTCCAAGACAAGTTTGGCATGGATATCGTCATTTTTAACGCTTATGGACCAACAGAGTGCACCGTCGTTACAACGACCTTCAAGATAACGGACTATTGGAACAGCAATTCGATAACTGTCCCTATTGGCTCCCCAATCGGCAATTACAAAATTTATGTAGTTAAAGCTGACGGGACGCTTGCCGAAGTCGGCGAAGAAGGAGAGCTTTTCATTGAAACCTTTGCCCTCGCCAAAGGATATTTGAATCTCCCTGACAAAACGAACGAAGTTTTCATTCCTAACCCGTTCAGCAGCGCTCCTAACTCCAAAGTTTATAAATCGGGCGATATCGTCAAAGTGCTATCCGATGGCAATCTCGAATTTCAATACCGTAAAGACGGACAATTAAAACTACGTGGCTTCCGCATTGAAATTGGAGAAATTGAGAACGCTTTGTCCAAGCACCCTTCCGTTCTCGATGCAGCCGTAGTTGCTATCCAAGATAACAATACAGTAAAGCATCTTTCTTGCTTCTACTCCTCAAAATCCCGTGTATCCAGCGCTGAGTTGCGCGAGCATTTAAAATCGTACGTTCCCTATTATATGATTCCTAGCTTTTTTTATAGCCTGAAGGAAATACCGCTCTCGCCAACAGGCAAAGTAGACAGAAAAAAGCTGCTCGCCATGGATAACATCGATCTTGCGGAGACGAATATTCCTTATGAAGAGCCGGTTGGCGAATTAGAGTGTGCCATTGCATCCGTGTGGTCTGAAATTTTAGGACTTGCGCGAGTCAGTCGCAACGAAAGTTTCTTCGAGATCGGTGGAGACTCTCTAGGGGTTATGGCGGTTTTATCGAGTCTAAAGCTGGATTACCTCAACTTGCGGATGAACAATTTGTATGAACATCCAACGGTGAAAGATTTGGCTGCCTATATTTCTACGTTATCCACCGATACTGACGAAGCTAAAGAAACGCCTGTCACCGAGTACAAAACACTTAGGGAGCTGCCGCTTCTTCCAAAGGTGGAGATGAATGGCCAAGACGGTTTAGGTTCGGACATCTTGCTAACTGGGGCAACAGGGTATTTGGGTTCACATCTGATATATGAGTTGTTAACAACCACTGAAGCCAACCTCCACCTGCTGGTTCGCCCCAAATTTGGCCATAACGGAATTTCCCGGGTTTGGGAAACCTTGGACTCCTATTGGGGTCAAACGTTTTTTGCCAAGTATACGAACAGGATTTTCGTACTCGAGGGTGATTTGGTGAATGCTGACTTAGGCTTAGGCGCCGAAGAACGCAAGTTTGTTTCTACTAAAATTACTTCTATTATCCATGCTGGTGCGGATGTTAGACATTTTGGCAGTATGGATGATTTTCATGCAACCAATGTGATTGGCACTCAAAACCTGCTGAAATTGGTATACGATAGGCCGACTGTCCCCTTCCACTTCATTTCTACAATAGGAATACCAGAAGATATGGCATCATCAGGATATTGGGAAACGGTATCGCAAAATTTCCAGGAGTTTTATAGCTTAAAATTGGAAAATGTATATACAAACAGTAAACTTTTAGCAGAAAAATGTGTCATTGAAGCCATTAGTGGGGGGCTGCCATGTTCGATATATCGAGCAGGCAATTTGTCGTGCCACAGCGTGACCGGTCGCTTTCAAAAAAATATCCACGAAAACTATTTCTATCGTATGATCAAGGCATTCCTGCTTTTAGGTAAAGCACCTGTCGTAGACGCACATATGGATATTTCCCCCATCGACTTTGCAAGCAGCTTTATGGTTTCCTTAATGAAGCAGCGTACATTCGCTGAAATCTATCACATTTGTAATCCGGTTCAAGCACATTATGATGCATTCATTGAAGCGCTGAGAGAACTAGGGTATGCCATTGACCTCTTACCGCAAAAAGAGTTCGAAAAGTGGGTCATCACAACAGGCAACAACATCAGTAAGGAAGCCGTTCAATTAGCCATTCCTTTACTGGAAGGCGACGGAGTTAGAACCTCACCGTACGTTTATGGCTGCGAGAGCTCCATTCAGAGAGCTGGTTCCTTAACTCCCCTGCCAAGCTTGAGGAATTTGGTAGCCGCATTGGTAGAGCATGGAGTTGATCGTGGATATTTCCCCAAACCGTAGCAACTAACATCAAATTGTGCTCAGCCCTTCCTATTCCTAATTGAATGAAATCCAATCTATTTACCATGCAGACCCTCAGCAACGTGCTGAGGGTCTACGTTTATTTCATAAAAGGGGGAGCGACTTTTATTATAAAGGTGCTATACTTGAATCCGTTATTTATTACCATGTAACCTTCTTGCTACCTAACCGATCTAATATATACGTAACGTTACGAACATACTACAATTACTAGTCAAGAAAGCAGGTAAACCTTTGCAATTAGATCCTATTGTCATCAAAGCCAAAGCTGGGGACCCTGAAGCATTCATGCAGTTGATGCAAGAGATAGAATTACCTTTATATAGAACTGCAAGGTCCATCGTCAACAAAGACGAAGATTGTGCAGATGCCCTGCAGGAGACGATGCTTAAAGCCTTTAAGTCCATCCATACACTCAGAGAGCCCGCTTTTTTCAAAACGTGGATCTTCCGAATTCTGATTAATGAATGCAACAAAATGGTCAAAAGCAGCTCAAGAGCCCTCCCTTCCGGAGAGCTTCCCGACGTCCCTTCCACTTCCAAGGATTATGAGAAAATCGAATTATGGGATGCCGTTCAACATCTTGAGGAGAACCTACGGATTGTCATTCTCCTTCATTACCTACAGGACATGCCGATCAGTGAAATTTCCAACATTCTCGAAATTTCTACGGTAGCGGTGAAGACCCGGCTGCATCGCGCCCGTAAAAAGCTAAAGCATTCATCTCAAATCAATCAAGAAAAGGGAGTTGCGACATCGTGAACACTAAGTTAGAAGAACAATTAAGGAACTGCCAAAGCCTACTTCCCGATCAGTTATCTGATATTGCCCGCTCCAAGCTGAATGAGACTTACCAAATCATCAGGGAAACCGATAATTCCATTTTCCCCATTCAGAGAAAGAGAGATGTATCAAGAACTTTTAATAAATGGTGGGTTTCCACTACAGCCGCTGCAATCCTGGGAGTTACACTCCTTGCTTCCGGCTTTGTATCGCCCGCAATGGCTGATGCACTCAAGCAAATTCCGGTTCTAGGACAAATCTATTCATTATGGGGCGAAAAAAACGGAGATCCCGGTCTTCAACAAGCAGAAGATTTCATAACAAACGTAAACCAAAGCGTAACCCATGGCAAGGTGACTATGAATATTCCAACTTTATTATTTGACGGGACTCGAATTCTTATGAACGTAACCACTCCTGGAAACCTTCTAGCTTTAGAGCCCAATTCACCGCCTTCTGATGCCAATAAAGGGGCGTTAGATAAGTTTGAGGTCCTTTATAAAGGCCAACCTCTGAACTGGGGTTACGAATTCATGGACGGTGAGACTGCTTCCAGCCTAGTCGTTCAAGTTACCAGCGCTACTAGCACTAACCAGACTGTCCAGTTCCCTGATCAGTTTGACTTGACTGTAAATGTAACGTTAAAGGGTTACGATGTCCCGTTCCAATTCGTTCTGCCTGTTGCAAAATCAACGCCTGCTACCGTTCTAACTTCAGAGGAGATCAAGCATCATGATAACATTAACTTGCAGAACAGTAAGCTGGAAATCACCCCAATCACAACGCAGTTATCCGTTGCGTACAGAACCAAACCGGGCCAGAGCATAGAAGAAATGCTCGCTTCTATCCCTTCGAAATACAAGGGTGCTAACGGGGGCATCATCGCTCTTCAGTATGACATTGTGGATGAACATGGCGTTCAACTGAAGCCCATCGGTTCTCACCACATTAGCGAATCTTATACTATTCTCTTTGAACCTTTCAAGACTCTACCGCGTACCGTAACCATCAAACCGTACTTAGTCGTATCCGAAGGTCAAGCCCCAGCTGGGGTTATAGGTCGGTGGGAAGACAAAAATATAGTCAAGGAATACATCCCTGAGCTAGAGACTGTACTTTCGGTGCAATAGTTCATCTGTAAAAAGGGTATGCAAACCTACTAAAGACGGAGCACGCAATCCTCCCTTTACTTTTAAAAGCAAAAAAGAGACCCACAGCAACGGGCCGCGGGTCTAAGTTTTATATTTTAAAAGGGGGTCGTCTTTTATTATAATCCCGAATGATTAATGCAAGATGAAAATAAGATTTCAATCATGTAACAAATATTTACTTTTTTATACGAATTTGAATTGGCTAGCGCCTTTTTAAGATGTCTTCTACTTTGGCTTTCATAGATTGAATCGTTGTTTTCCTATATTGAATACCTAGCCGGATGACCTTCAATTGCTGTCTTCGGGATAGCGTTCGGAAACGTGGTTCTTGCTTTAAAAATTTACGAATAATCGTCCAACTGTTGATTTCAAACCGGTTTGGTTTTAGGTAAGGAACTTCATAAGGCATTTGTCGTTTTCGAAATCGATTGACAAGATTTCCAAAGTTAGCTGAAATCTTACTTTCATCTACAAGACACACAGCCCGATTTTTATTTGTGTGCTTTTGGAGGAAAGCGAAATGATGGTGTCCGTCTTGAATAATATATCCACCATCTTTCTTGCTTTTTTGCACAATTAACAATTGCATAAGGTCCTGTGCCACTTTTTTTAACTCCTTCTTACGTGGCGAGGTCTTCGTATCGGTACTTTCCTGCTTAATCTTACTTAGAGGTATATATTGCACAGTATATCTCAACGCTACCCCTCCTCAACACCGCTGATTAATGTAATGTATTCCAACTTAGTACAGTGTATGTATGTTAGCGTATTGGAGGTTCATACTTTCATTGGCAAGTCTGATCCTATGGCTATGAATAGCTTGGCCTTCTAGCTATTCACCCACACCGAGTCTTTTGGTCCCACATATATTGTGAGAACAGACCAATCGAATTGAGGGAGTGATAGCTATGCCCGGAATGCTACGGACAGTCAAAGGAACGACCACCCTTTTTGCAACAGCAAGTATAAAATCCAAGCAAGAAGTTGCTTGAGCGCGCAGACAGTTTGCCTCATTAGCTGTTTGCCGACATAGCATTTCTATCCAAAGAAGCCACTCCATTGACAGGAGTGGCTTTGTCTTTATATGCTGCTATATTCCTTTGAATAACATACATAATATTCATGCTTCGCGGCTGTTACGGGCCGACCAACACGCCATGAATGAATTTCTCTAATACTTCGACATCCGTTATGTTCTTGTTGCAAACCTCGCTATTCACGCACAAATAATTACCTATGGCCCTGTAATAATCTGGCGATGCACCTTCCGGTTTCCACTTCGTCACAGCAGTGAAAAGCGCGATCTCCGTATGCCGATTGCACACAAAGCAAACGCCTTTCTTATTAGTCGGCGTATACTTCCCTTCAATGCCGATTAGCTTTCCGTTCAAATCATAAACAATGAATAATTTATTCGTTGCAATATCGGTCCAGCCCAGGTATGTCGCGAATCTATAAGTGATACCTTTAAGATCAGGTATTTTCAGTTTCTTGTGCTTAGGGAAAAGTTTCTTTATTTGATTCTCCGTCACATGCGCATATTCCTCCGCTAAATAAGGCTCCAAGGCATGCAGATATCGCTGAAAGTCCGCAGTGGTTTGTAGCTGTTTCAGGTTCACAAGCAATTGTTTTTGCAAATCAGTTAGATCCGAAAACAATCCGCCTATCTTGACTTCTGTATCATTGCGAACCGCTTCGACCACTTTCAAATTGGTAACGGAATTACAGGCATTTTGTAACTGACCGATCAGTTTCTTAATCTCGTTGTATTGATGGTTTCTAATGAATGGTTGACTCATAGCTTTCAGCCCCTTATTTTTGATGAAAATAAAATAAGCTGCAAAGCCCCATGATTAGAAACGATTTTTTCTCGGGCGATCACCATAAACGAATCACCCCATGCAAAGATCGCCCTAATGAAAGGCTCTGCATGAGTCGCTTCTTATTCCGGCAAAATGATTTGCCATATTTACCGCCTCCCTTATAGATTTAAATTATAAGGGAGGTCCTACTCTACCGCAAGTGTTGCGCCCAATGGAATAAATCCCAATATACTGCTTACGAGCGCGCTTTATATTTTTGAAATATATTCCTCTAGTAAAATCCCCTAATTAACCGATAGGTGTCCCATTAGGCAATTTAATATCTGGTTTCAAGAGAGTTACATCCCCCTTTTCCGGTACTCCTCCAAGAATTAATACTTCTGATCGGAAACCCGCAATAGATCGAGCGGGAAAGTTAACTACTCCAATGATTTGTTCCCCTATAATCTCTTCAGCTTTATAACGTTTAGTGATTTGAGCACTCGACGTTTTGATTCCGATATCTGGTCCAAAATCAATTTGGAGTTTAATCGCAGGTATTTTTGCTTCTGCAAAAAACTCCGCTTCAGTAATCGTTCCAACACGAATATCGAGTTTCAAAAAATCATCAATCGTTGCCATCGTTCATCCCCCTACTCAACTAAAAGAATTTTTAACTATTCATTTACTATTTTGAACATTGTACTTTAAAGATTTTAACCAAAAATACATTCCCATACCGAGTAAGGTCATCATGCCGCCTAAGAACTGAAATGAAGATATTGTTTCACCTAGTAATACATACGCAAGAATTATGGCAAGAACCGGTTCTCCAATAATCCCTACCGAGACAGTCGTTGCTCCAATTGACTTTAACAAAAAATTAAAAATGTATTGTCCAAAAATAGTTGGGATTATTGCAAGCAACAAAAAATAAGTCCAATCTGATGTGTCGTAATCAATTAATGAGAAATTATTTATCAAATTGTAGACGAGCATGACGGTACCACCAATAAAAAAGACGAAAATACTGTATACATTTGTATCGATTTTTCGGCTTACTTTCTGCCCCGCCAATAGATAGGCTGAAGCGAAGAATGTGCCTATTAACGATAATCCGTCGCCAATTAGCGCATTTTTCGAAATCCCTATGTCTCCCCATGCAATAACGATTGAACCCATAAGAGCAACGATCAAGCAAAAAACGGTTAGCAGATTAACATGTTCTTTGAACAAAAAGTAGGAACCTATCATAACAAATAACGGCTGTAATGCCAAGATGACCATGGAGCTTGCAACTGCGGTATAGACCAATGATTCCATCCAGAATAAGAAGTGTAACCCTAGAAAAATGCCAGCTAAAATAACGATAGTCCAATCTTTTTTATTCATCTCAGTAGAGCGAACCCTCTTCCAAGGTACAAAAAAGAGCATGATGATGACGGAAATAAACAATCTGTACATCCCAGCCACAGAAGTAGGTGTATCTGAAAATTTTATCAGGATGGAAGAGATCGAAACGGATAATATACTGATAATTAACAAAATAAACGGATGAAATAGTAAAGGTGAATTATTTGGATTAACCATATATCCTCCAGGATGTAGAGACAATCCCTGTGCACAGAATTGTATGATAAGCCTTAGCTGGATATAATAATATCATCACCAACGTCTATTTTGTGCAATTAAATCCTTGATTTATATCGAAATATCGTCTAATACGGAGGTTCACTTTGAAAAAACAATTACACGAAACCATTCAGTATCCTGACGATGCATTTCCATACATCATGTATACGCATACCAATCATGGATCGATTCCCAAAGGCAGAGGCGTTAACGATCTACATTGGCATGAAGAACTACAAATTACTTTAGTGACCAAGGGGAAACTAACGATACAAGTCAACGGAATCAATTATGATTTAGAAACGGGTCAGGCCATCTTTATTAATAAGAGCGTTCTTCACATTGTTACAAACCTTAACCAAGATGGTGAATATGTTAGTTTTAACTTCCCAGAAAAGTTGCTCGCCTTTTATTCCGATAGTGCCATGGAAAAAAAATATGTACTTCCGTATACCAAATCTTTCTTGTTAAGTTTAGAAATCAAAGGGGATATGGAATGGCATAATCAAATTCTACAAATTCTTTGGGGTATGAAAAAAGAATTTGAGTCGAAAAAAAGCTGGGGATGGGAGTATGAGGTTTCCATTAAAACGGTTCAGTTATGGTTAATTCTTATATCAAATTTTCCTCTATCCTCAGAGGAGTCGTCTAAATACAACAGACTCCAACAAGAGCGACTGCAATTGATGCTTAGCTTTATTCACCAAAACTATTCTAACAATTTGACATTGAAGGAAATAGCTGATGTAGCGCATTTAAGTGTATCGGAGTGCACGCGCGGTTTCAAAAAAAGCATCCATATGACTCCGTATTCCTACTTGGTTACCTATCGTATAAAAAAAAGCTGCGAGTTGTTACTATCAACTGACTATACAATAACTGAAATCGCACTGCGAGTTGGTTTCAATAATCCCAATCACTTTATTCAGTCTTTTAAAAAGCATCATAACCTAACTCCTAAGGAGTTCAGAAAAATTAGAAATGAACAGACTTATACAATCGAAAAAGAATGACGGGAATCACAAGTTTGGCAGGTGATCATCAAAGACTTGTAAAATCCAAGTCAATAAACGGAATATCATTGATTAAATTATTGACATTAAACGTTAATGCTTCTTTATTATAATCATTCCAATTAACAAAGTTCCCCATATCAAGACTACGGTATTTAAGACCAATAATGATAGCTTGCCTTAAATTAATAAATAACGGAATAGTTTCTAGTGAACTACGGCTTAATGTATTTTCCTTGGTGTATCCTTGAAAAAAGTTTGAATAAAAACGTTTTGATATTGCTTTTCTAGTTTTTACGAATCACTGTCTCTTGATAATGATTGAATTTGACTTATATATAACTCAAGTTTCTTTTGAAGCATCTCATTAGGTACATATTTTTGAAATTCTGTAATAGCTGGATTGTCATTCCAATCATACCTTTTTTGAATAGGAGAAAACTTTTTAGATAGCTTATGCATCTTACCGGTAAACCTCCCAATTCGTTCATAAAAGATATCACTTTCGACGCAGATTTCAGCCCTTCTGCCTGGAGCGAATTCAAAGGCAGTCACTAAAAAAGAGTTTTCAACATTTTCAATAACTTCAACATATTCACCTTGATTAGAAAGTAAAGCTTTCGATACCATCAATCCGGAATCCGCTAGATATGAAATAAACTCAATCTCAGCAAGAGTCATATCCTTACTCCTATGTGAGCTATGAGCAATCCTTAATATTACTTCTATAGATTTACGTTTCCCTAAAAACACAAAATTTTGAAAACCGTCAAGTTCTATAGTATCTGCAAAGTTAATGCCAAACCGACCTGCTGCCTCTAAAAAAATTTCTTTTGTAAATTTATCTTTAATAGAACTTTCTATATGAATCTCCTCCAATTAAATAATTCCGGAGCATGTATATTACATACCCATATTAAATAATAACAAATTAATAATGAATTGCTTGATAAAAAATGATTGAAAATAATTATTACTAAATTATCCAATTACTTGAATGGACAAAAAAAGAGCCGCCGCAAGGCAAGCCCTTCTCTATCCCTCTATTTCTGTAAAAAGCGATCACGATACTGACCTGGCGTCGTTCCCTCCAACYTGCGGAAATAACGAATGAAATTGGCAGGCGTATTATACTTCAACTTCTCTGCTATCTCGGAAATTTTTGAATTACTCTCATTAAAATAAGGGTCGTAAATACAATTAGAATAATGGCACATACAGCGAGCTCGAAATCCGAAGCGCATCACCATGCTCATTTCAAGTTATAGATAACGTTATGCTATCATCCTATACCTTGGAAATATTCGAAATATATTCGATTAGCGTTATGGCATAGCGTTATTTACCATATTTGAAAGGACGGCGATTCTCATGAAGAGATATGTATCGATGCTGGGAAATTACTTGCTCTATGTGATGGTCATCATTTTAGTCATCTGCCTCTACAATATCGTCATTGATCCTGTATTAGGATGGGGGCAGTTCGGACAAGGAAAAAACATCCCCATCCAGGTATTCATGGTACTTGTAGTTACGATCGTTCTTTCCGCAATTGTTTATGCCATTAAATATCGGATTTTGAAACAGACACCGGTGAACTTTTGGAGTCTTAGCAGCTTTTCGCCAATCAAACTGAGCTTTTCGATTCACATGATAACAATGGGGCTGGCGTTCACTTTATTGAATGCTGCCTCCATGAAACTACTTCTTTCCTACAACCTTCCAACGTTCAATGATTTTACAGAAGAATATTTCGCCTCTGTTCCTTTCGTTTACATGATACTTTCCTCTGTCCTCACCACTGCACTTGAGCTGATCCTGTTCATCGGTATCATGTTCAACGAAGCCCGGAAACAGGTTCCCGTATTCTGGCCAATTCTAGTCATCGCTTTGATTATTGCGGCGTTGCAGCCGGGTGGAATCGCGATGCAGCTTCTGGGTGCAGCGTTAGGATTCATTTATGGATCCATCTATGTACGTCTTTCATCCATATGGTCGATACTGCTGATTGGGATCGTGTTTAACATTAGTCTGTTCGTCATGAAAAAAATCGGTTGGCTTGATTCCATGGCGAACATGTCGGAATTCGCTTTAATACTGCTTGCGGCAGTCATGGCGCTCTATCTCATCTTTAGCACCCTTTGGTACTGGAGAAAACCTAAAGAGGCAGCTTAATCTTAAAAAAGCGACCGATCCACTAGGATCGGCCGCTACTTATCAAATATTATTTATAGCTTTGCAACATCGTTTCCAGGTATTCCTCAATGGGAAGCGACTTCCGCAGCGCCAACAAGTTATTACCTGCCTCACCAATGACCGTACGGAATTGTTTGCTTTCTCCGATTGCTTGAGCGGCGATGGCATCGACGATGATTTGCGGATCATCCAAATTGCTGCTATCCGTACTATTCATCAACGTGGTAATTTTATTCATTAGGTCGTCATAAGCCGTGATACTCTCGTCTTTGTTCCATCGGATGTTATTCTTAAAATTGTTGCCAGTAGAGCCGCCTTGTTCGATGAGACGAAGCTCGATATTCAACGGTTTGAGCTCGTAATACAGCCCTTCCGTCAAGCCTTCTAGTGCAAATTTAGACATGTTATACAAGGAGCCAAGTGGAACTGCCGTTGTGAATCCCATGAAAGAACTAATATTGATAAACATGCCTCCACCAACGGTTTGTTGACGACGACGTGGATTAAGGTCATCGTTGCTTTCTGAATTTATGTACTTCTAATATCAATTCTATTGAACAAAAAGCCACCGTTAAAATACCAATAAAAGACAAAATATTGAGCATGCATCTAACTGTAATATAAGCGATTGGCATGCTATCAAAGAGATTTTGTATTGTACTTTTGGCAATAGAATTATTTAACAAAAGAAGTACAACTCCCGCAAATACTCCGTAGAGCAAATTTTTTTTATGATCCATAAGAAGCTCCTTTTAACATGATGATCACCTTTTATTTTGTCCCACCCATATTTAGGGATTAATACCATTTTATATCGCATACATCAGATTGTATACTTTTATAATAACAGCTGACGCATACTCCTCCTCTAAAAAGCCATTGACAGACAATGGCTTTTTAGAGGAGGAGTATTTAATTGACTGATACAGTCATTCAATAAAAGGAGGTCAAATAATATGTCCACCTCAAAAGAATTTTCCCAATAAGCAAGGCATGTTTCTCCAATACGAGATCCTATCGAGTGACCGAACACGGATTGGGTACAAATCGATCGGCAAGGGTCCTGGGATCATACTTGTCCATGCTGCATTAAGGGATTCTAATGACTATACCCGCTTAGCGATTGCGCTCTCTCACTCTTTTACCGTTCACCTCATGGATCGAAGAGGCAGGGGCTTGAGTGGTCCTCAGGGTTTAGAGTATGCTATGAATAAAGAATGAGAAGATGTTCAAGCCATCCGCGAAGCGACAGGCGCCGACTATTTGATTGGACATAGTTATGGTGGGCTTGTCTCTCTGGAACTGGCTAGAATGGACGCTTCATTCACCAAAGTAGCTTTGTACGAACCTGGCGTGCTGATTAATCCGATGGACGATGCTTGGATGCTGCGTTATGAGCAGGCGATGCTCAAGAATGATCGACTTGGCGCATTTGCACATTTCGTGAGAGAGATGGGCCATACCCCTTTAACGCGGTTCCCCTATTGGTATGCCAAACTCATCTTGAGGCTCATGGTACGCGGAGACCATTGGCGTAAAACCGCTCAATTACTTCAGCAAAATTTACTTGAGCATCGTGAAGTGCAGCGGTTCTCTTCTTCTTATCCGAATTACAACAGTATCCATGCGGATGTATTGTTGATTCAAGGGGGCAAGAGCTCAGATTCTACGAAAGAAATGATGAATGAATTAAACCGAACAATTGCCCGATCGACATTGGAAACTGTGAACAAACTGGACCATTTCGGTCCTGAGAATGACGGCGGGCCTGACCAAATCGTGAACCTGCTCACCCACTTTTTTCATATTCCCAAAGGAGTTTAACTACATGCCGCGCTTAAAGGAAGATCAACTTCAAAAAATTTACGAAGAACGCAAACAGCAGATTACGTCGGCTGCAGTCAAAGTTTTTGCCCAGCGCGGCCTTCCTGGTACGAAAATTAGCATGATAACCGCAGAAGCAGGCGTGAGCCACGGGCTGTTCTACCATTATTTTAAAACGAAAGAAGAACTATTCACCTCTCTAGTCCGCGAAGCAGTTGAAACATCGATGCAAGAAATGGACAATTTGAGCCAATTGACGGGATCTCCGATCGAAAAAATAAAAATCTTCACACAAGGCATGCTCGATGAGAGCGGCGCTCCGTATTTTATGCTGCTCCATCGGGCACGGAATTTTGAAGAGGTTCCTGAAGAAGTCAGCCAACTAATTCAAAAATACCCTGTAGATGTCTACGTCAAACGTTTGCTTCCCTTGTTTGAGGAAGGGCAACAAAAAGGGGAAGTCGTGGATGGGGATCTAGAGGAATTGATCGCAAGCTACTTGACAATCCTTTCCGGTGTGATGGTTTTAGGCAACGGATATGTGACTCCCCAAGTGGATACGCTGTTGAGATTTGTTGAAAAGAGATGATAGAAACATCGTCAAACATCGTCAAGGCCTAATCCCTCACTAGCATATTGCTATCTAACGATTGGCAAAACAACTTCTACCATCGTTCCTTTCCCAACTTCACTTTCGATTCGCAAAGTCCCATTATGATTTTGGATGATTCTCATTGAAACCATTAATCCTAACCCTGTTCCTGTTTCTTTTGTAGTAAAAAATGGATTTCCAATCTTGGTTATTTCTTCTTGCGGGATTCCATAACCCTTATCTTTAATTCGAATATATATTTTATCGTTCATTTGATTGGCCTGTATGGACACTTCTCCACCTTTAGGCATGGATTCAACGGCATTCTTTAAAACATTGATAAATACTTGATTGATACTGCGTTGGCACTGAATGAATGATAAATTGTCATCTAACTCTATCTTTATTTGAACGTTATGTAGGTTTGCTTGTCCTTCAAATAATCTGGTAACGTGATTTAATATATGAACCAAGTCCCTTAATTCAAATGCCTCATTTGAAGGTTTCGCTAACACTAAAAGCTCACTTACAATTTCATTGATGCGATCAATTTCTGATAACATGACTTCATTACGTAATTTCTTTGTACCATCCATATCTTCTTTCACATACATTTGCATAAAACCTCGTAAACTGGTCAAAGGATTTCTAATTTCATGGGCAATCCCAGCTGCAAGTTCGCCAACTAAGGAAAGTTTCTCTGATCTGCGGATTAATTCTTCGGAATGTATCCGTTCTGTTATATCACGCCCCATACTGATAACATGTTGAACATCTCCAGCAGCATTTCTAATTTTTTTGGAGTGTGATTCTTGCCAAATATAATGGCCATTTTTATGCCGAAGACGATATATAAATATTCTGCTATCCGAATGATCGGAATTACCTCGCCGTAACCAGCCACCGTTCATATCATCTGGATGCCAATAATCATAGGCATATTTTCCGATAAGTTCATCTGGAGCATATCCGATCTGGTGGCGGATAGCTGGCGAGGCATATGAGATCATTCCGTCTGGAGTTAAACGCAAAATAACGTCCTGTGAATGTTCAGAAATAAGGTTGTGCAGTTCTTCAATCTTCTTGAACTCTTCTTCCTTCTCTTTTTGTTCGGTTATATCTACAATTTGACAAATGAATATGTCATTACCCTTAATTCCCTGTTCATTCCTTTCTGTAGTAACATTTAGAAGCCCCCACAATAGACTCCCCGATTTATGAACATACCTTTTTTCTATGTGATAACCATCTATTTCGCCCTGCACCAATTTACGCCATATTTCCAGATCAGCTTCTACATCTTCAGGATGGCTGACAGCCGTAACAACGAGATTTATGAATTCACTTTCGCTATATCCTAGCATTTTGCATAGAGATGGATTCGTCTGTAAAAAACTTCCGTCACAAGATATCAAAGCCATTCCAATTGAAGATTTCTCAAATGCACGAAAAAAAAGACTATGGTCATTGAAATGAGATAACATCTGGGTCCTCCGATTAAGCAGTTACATTACAAGGAATTGCAATGCTTTTGCATTCATTCTATCACTTGATAAGGTAACATTAAACTTCCGGCACTTTAATAAACAAAAAAGGACCTGCCGCGAAGCAAGCCCCAAACAAAGTACTGCACTTTACCCTTTACGCTTTTGAAAATCTATCATGAACTCAGCGAGATCTTTACAAGCTTGATAAGGAACAGCATTGTGCTTGGTTCAGGACCTCAAGAGGAAGAGCTGCCGGAGCCGGATTGAAGTTGTTAATACGATACATTGTTACGAACCTCCTTTAATTTGTGAAAACGCAAAAACGCCCCTCGTCTTATTGGGACGAGGAGCGTTTGCTCGCGGTGCCACCCAACTTGATCGAACATAGCTGTTCGATCCTCTTGGTTCCGCGATAACGGTCGTGACCGGCTAACTTAGGAACATCATTTGCATGATGCTCTTGACGGAAACGCCTCCGAGTTGGATTCTCATCATAGGCACAATTCGTGTATTGATTTTTATTCAGTTAAACCTACCACAGGTATTTTGTCAACTAGCATAACGACGACATCTAATATATTCATTTCAGTTAAGTCTTCTTTTAAACGTCACTTATTTATTACTTAGTTGTTCCGCTAAACCTATTAGAATTCCTTCATTTCCACGAATATAGCAGAGCCGATACGAGTTCTCGTACTGAACCACTTCGCCAACAAGCTGAGCACCATGCTTAGTGACGAGTCTGGATACCATTTCGTCAATGTCTTCAACAGCGAACATGACGCGTAGATAACCGAGGGCATTTACAGGAGCAGTTCGGTGATCTGATATCGTAGGTGGGGTGAGAAATCGCGAAAGTTCAATTCGGCTGTGGCCATCTGGGGTAACCATCATAGCAATCTCTACATACTGTGAACCCAGCCCGGTTACGCGACCAGCCCATTCACCTTCGATAGTAGCTCGCCCTTCGAGCTTCAAGCCAATCTCTTCGAAGAAAGAGATTGCGTCATCAAGGGATTCTACAACGATGCCAACATTGTCCATTCTTAGTAATTTGTTTTTTTCCATAGTTTTATCTCCTTATGTGTACAAATTTATTTCCTGATCATCTTCATATTTATTCTATCAATATTACCAATTCCCTCCGAATAATTAAATTCCCAGATTTATATATCGTTGATTTGAGCAGTTGCATTACCTCTGTTTTTCATATTTTATGATAATGAGATTAGAATTTTCAGTTTCGTGTATAATTTCTATACTTGAACCTGATAACAATTTCACTGCAAATTTGTTGTTTTCCATATCACTATAGTCTTGAATTGTACCTTTTTCTTTTAGCTTGTTTAACTCTTCCTGATAGAAGGATTTAAAATCACGTTCATCTACATAGGTCAAATAAAACGGAGAACAAACATTTTGTTTTCCTTTAAATACAGTTCTTTTAGGAAGAGGAATTGCCATGTTTATAAGTTCATCTTCATATTCACATTCAAATATTTTACTTGGGAACAAATAACTTTTTACATAGTCATTATAGTTTACATTCCAAAAGTAACATTGAATAATAATAAAAATGGGTATCGAGATCATCAAGATAATTGATGGAACTTTTTTACTTTTGGTCTCAAGATGGCAACACTTTCTGGATTCAGCCGGATTTTGCACAGCCTCTAGGGGCTGAGCCAATCAATCAACGGCTCCATCTATTGAAGGACGTAAGGCTCTATCTGTTTCCAACAATGCCTTTCCCAACCTTCGGGGTGCTATCGGCTCAAACTGTAGATGCATTCGAACAATGGACAGATACGCAAAGCGAACGGTGGTACCATCTTCATACTTGGGCCGGAGATATGTGGGTGCAGCCGGATAAGCCGCTCGTTGCTAGATTCTAAAGCTTGACTATGAAATTTATATTTGATACAACGAAGCTACGACTTAAGAAGGCGGTGTAATGGATGKGGAAACCAATAACATTCAGCATTATCGGCGGTGCAGGCTTTCGCTCACAGTATTTTCTAAGAATTGCACAGGCTCTTCCAGAACAATTTTGTATTAGCGGAATGGTTATTCGTGACGAATCCAAGGGAAGAGGGATGGAAGACTTATGGAAAGTGACTACTTATCGGACACTGGATCAGCTCTTGGAAAATGAACAACCAGATTTTGTTGTACTATCTATTAACGTATCGGCCGCAATCGATTACATGCTGCAGTTGGCGGAACGGGGAATTCCTGTACTTGCAGAAACACCTCCTGCACCTGATCTGGATGGGTTGCTGCAGCTGCACAACAAGCTTACCCGTCAAGGCGCGCGAATTCAAATTGCAGAACAATACCAATTCCATCCTATCCAAGAAGCCCGACATAAGATTATTAAGTCTGGACAATTAGGCAATGTTAATCAAGTGACAGTGTCCATATCTCAGTTCTATCATGCAGTAAGCTTAATACGGAAAATGTTAGGTGTGCGCTATGAAGATGTCCGTATTAAGGGAATGCGATTTGAATCCGATTGGGTCGCTGGGCCGAACCGAAGTGGTCCGCCAACAGAAGATAAATTAATCAAGTCAGAGAGAGATATAGCTTGGTTGGATTTTGGTGGAAAGCTGGGGATTTACGATTTCACTAAGGATCAACATCGCTCATGGACCCGTTCAAACCACTTATGTATTAGGGGGGAACGAGGGGAAATATTTGATAATCGGATTAGCATACAAGACCCATCCTGTACACAGATTCAAATGGAATTAAAGCGCATCAATAAAGGTGAGTATGAGAACGCGGAAGGCTATTTCCTTAAAGGAATTATGGCGGGAGAACAATGGGTATATGAAAATCCCTTCATGCCTGCACGGTTATATGACGATGAAATTGCTATTGCAGCCTGTTTAAAGAAGATGGCGGTTTATGCCGAGGGCGGACCCGGATTTTATGGTCTTCCGGAAGCTTCTCAGGACCACTATATCGGCATGCTGATTGAGCAAGCGATTAGAACCGGAGAGACAGTAGTGTCGACTCGACAACCGTGGGCTGATAACGAATAATAAGAAATGGCACCCATTCGGGTGCCATTTCTTTTCTCCATTAGAGTGATAAGGTGAGCCTTAACATAACGAATTACTTTTTAATCGTATTAGATTAATTTATATTTCTTACATCCACATTCGTATTAGGAAGAAGATGTAAGTAATCGAACTGTACTACACATCCATCACCAACTGGACTCTGGGCAACTACACCGACTTTTAAACTATGGATATTACTCATTCCAAAATACCGCACTAATGCCCATTCATTACCATCAAGAGAGTAATGAAAAGCTATACAATTATCATATCGAGATACTCTTAAGAAAGGGTTTGTATTCCCGACATAGTCGCCGATACAATCATCCGACATATCTTTAGTTACAACACTAACAATGGAAGGTCGACCTCTAAAATCCTCATAACATAACTTAGCCCAGTTATTCTCGTCTGCCATTACCATAAGGCAGCCCGAGTCATTCCGGTCACGTATGTCTACGCTAACCMGTGTGGTTAAAATGAAATTTGAATCTGTTGTGGTATATAGGAATGGAGCAGAATTTTTTCTACTTTCCTGTGTTGGGTTATGGAAGAAGTCTGCACGAGGTGGAGCGGTAATCATAAGTGAATTTTGTTCAGAAAATTCCCATTCATGTGGTTCGTTCATCCATTTAAGAGAAGCATTTAGACTCTTCCCTACACAGTTATTAAAAAGACTCATACCTAACCATCGCCACCCATCCATATCATATATATACCATAGTGTATATCTAGTGTGATTATTATAACAGAGGGGAAAACTATTTTGTTCAAATCTCTTATTACATTTCTCCGTGATTATCTAGGAGCTGCAGACAATATTTTAAAGTAATTACTGCTTCCGGTGAAAATGGAGACAGAAATAGCAGCCGTTAAGATAATCCAACCGTTATTACTTCCCTGTCCGTTTCGAGGGAGCGTAATCACAATCCCATAGCTCGTCGTGATATGGATTTTGACTCAACCACAAGAATCAACGGATACGTTACAAATAATATCAGAGTAAAGTAAATGGATTGTTTAAACGTCCTCCTAAACAAGTCCAGTGACCAGCCGTCTTCACCTATTATCAAATAAGCTATCTGGTTTGATATTGCGATCCCATCGTTAGCCACAGGAATTAAGCTTTGAGTATAGTTTTGGGCAAGACAAACAACTGCTAACAGGGATAAACCAGTAGCTATCGCGATTCCCTTAGAAAAAGGGTAAGGTACTCCCGTTTTACTTAGAACGGCAATTGAAACAGCGACGAATATTAAACAAACAAGTATAAAAAACATACTACACCTCCGTAATCGTTTATCATTTATACGTTACCATTATTTGTTAAGTTGCATTAACCTACCCATTAACTGAGCAAACAAAAACGGCTGCCGAAGCAACCGTTGATTAACTTAACAACATCATTGATAGGAGTATCTCCAGGTATTTCACCGCTTTTCAACTTAAATAAATCAAGTTCGATTACGCCATCTAATCACAACCTAAACATCAACAGCACAGCGAAAGCCAATATTGCCTGTCGAACTATCCGGTGTATTTTTGCTGCGGGCCCCTACGCGGTAGCGGTTGCAGTAGGATCTATGGCATAAATAGGAACCGCCGCGCATGACACGGCCCGTCCCCTTCGGGGGACCTGAAGGGTTAACCCGCGGAGCGTTCACATGAAAGTTTGTGCTGAACCAATCCGCGCACCATTCCCACACATTGCCGGCCACTTGATATAGGCCGAATCCATTCGCCTCAAAGGACTTTACTGGCGCCGTCCCGGCAAATCCATCACTAGCGTTATTTTTTTCTGGGAATTTCCCCTGCCAAATATTGCACATATGTTTGCCGCCAGGTTTGATCTCATCTCCCCAAGGATATCGTTTCTGAACGAGTCCTCCGCGGGCTGCGAATTCCCATTCTGCTTCTGTCGGCAGTCGTTTGCCAGCCCATCTGCAGTAAGCTTCCGCGTCATTCCATGAAATATGAATCACCGGGTGGTCGAGCCTTTCTTCGATGCCAGAGCCAGGCCCTTCCGGAGCACGCCAGCTGGCACTTTCGACTCCCAGCCACCACGGCGTTTGTCTAGGCGAACCGATAATGTTGACTCCAGTTCCGGGTACAAACAGATGAAAGACGTACGACCATCCGAATTTCTCCGCCTCTGTTACATACCCTGTAGCGTCTACAAACTTCTTGAATTCCGAATTCGTTACCGTATACGAATCGATATAGAACGGATCAATGGTGACGGCTCGAACAGGACCTTCCCCATCCGAGGGAAAGCCCTCCCTATCGTCTGTCCCCATCAGAAACTCCCCGCCCGGTAAGTAAATCATATCTTCTTTGGCAGGTCGAGTTGGTGGGCAAGCCTGATTCGCTTCAATTTCTTTTCCCCTCACATCAGGGATGAACTTCAAGGAAGCCTGACTTCTGGAAGCAGAGCAGCAGGAAGGCTTATTCGGATCTTTCATAGTTAAAGCCTCACTTTCTATCGAGTGGAATCATCATTATGCTTTCCCAAATTCAATGCGGTGGATGTATATTCCTCTTATTGCAATCGAAATCACATACACGCATTTGATTTCGATTGCACATTCATTGCTTTCAGTACGCGATCTCATAAGAAGCGATCGCTTCTTCACTATCTTTATAGCCGATTCGAACCGCCTTCGCACGAATGGTGATAGCTCCTTGATTCAATATAATGGGGCCGGTATACAGCTTCCAGCGCGGATTCGGACCTTCCTCCGTCGTAAAAGTTATGGATGCGCCCTGGGTTGCGTTATGCAGCATAACTGCCGTTTGTTCATCAAAGGTTCCTTGAGAACAAGGAACTATCCCTGGTATATGACCGTTAATCGGGATGAAGATCGGCACCGCAGTAACCGGCTGCACGCCGCCCGGCCACATTTGTGCCACCATCCGCTCTTCCGGCACGTCGCCCCATACGTCGTATTTGCTMCGCCATTCGTCCAGCGCGCTCCGCAGCCGTTCCAAGTCATCCTTGTACTTCGGGTCGTCCGCCAGGTTGCGGATTTCGTAAGGATCTTCCATGCAATCGTATAGCTCTTCGGCAGGCCGATTGTTCTGCATGAAGAGCTTCGTATCCCCTTCCAGCTTACCAGAAAGATGCAACCTCCACAGCTCCTGGAACATCGGATGCTGGTGGCTGAACTTGATCCACTGCAGATAAGGCTTCTCCGGGTAATAATTCCGGATGTATTTGAACCGCTTGTCACGAATGGCGCGCACCATGTCGTACGATTCGTCATACCGGTCGCGGGTGGCGAATACATAATCTCGCGGTTTGTCCTGCTTGAGACCTAAGAAAGGCTGCCCTTGCAAATGGCAGGGAAGGATTACTCCCGCCAGCGAAAGCACMGTCGCTCCCAAATCGATCATACTAACCAATTGATCACTGACCCGCCCCGCTTCCACCACGCCCGGCYAGCGGACAATAAGCGGAACGCGGATTCCCGCATCGTAAGGCCAGCGTTTGGCGCGGGCCAGACCTTCGCCGTGGTCGCTCCACAAAAATACGACAGTATTGTCCGCGAGCCCGTCTTCCTCCAACTGCCGTAACAGCTCACCGACATAATCGTCCGCCTCGGCAATGAGGTCATAGTACTTGGCGAGTGACTCACGCGACTTCGGCGTGTCGGGCAAGTAAGGTGGAATCTGAACTTGATCAGGGTCGGTAGCAAGCGTCACATCGTTATCCTGATCAGGGTGAACATATTTCCGCATCATATTTCCCCACATACTGCTTTCGTGCGTTAGCATATGGTTGAACACGGCAAAGAACGGCTGGCCCGGCTCCCGATGGCGCCAATGGCCTTCCTTCCCGTCTTGGTCCCATGCCGTTAAAGGCGAAGCGAATTGATAATCCGTCTTAAAATTATTTGTACAAAAATAGCCGTCCGCGCGCAAATACTCCGTAAACGTCTTGACATGGGCCGGAGGAACCGCAAAATACGGGGTCGGAAGCTCCGGCATATAAGGATTCGTATGCTCGGTCCGCATATGATGCGTTCCGATCGATGTCGGATACATGCTTGTGATGACAGCCGACCGGCTAGGGGAGCACACACCGGCAACCGCATACGCATGAGAGTACAGAGTCCCATGCTGTGCAAGGCTGTCGATGTTGGGAGTTCTTGCTAAAGAATCGCCGTAACAGCCGAATCGCGGGCTAGTGTCTTCGAGCGAGATCCACAAAATATTGGGTCTGTCCATAACATCCCTCTTTTACTGAGAATAGGAACGCAACCCTTTTTGACAAAGGGTTGCGCGACGAACGATTTGTTACTTTTACTGATTCACTCCGAACATTGTGCAGATCCTATCGACCGCATCCTGCTCCGCAGCGAAACGCCGTGGAAGAAAAGCGATCAGGGTCCGGATCGGCATACCAAGGAAGATAGGGAACATAGGGCTCTCTTCCGTCAGATTCATTTGATCCATCACGTACTGGACTTTATCCGTATGACGGTCGTCGATCATCCATTCATGAAGGGAGTGCAGAACAGTTAGCGGCTCTCTCGTATCTTCGGAAGCGGTGAACTCGATCGTCTCAGCAAGGCGGATATCGCGAGAAGAGGAGCCTACGAGAATGTGAAACTCGCCGGTTTCGACGGCAAATTTGCCGAAATGCTCCACCCAATGGGAGAAAGCGCGCTCATTCAATTCAATCTGAACGGACTGGGTTTCATCTGGGGCCAACTCAACCTTCGCAAAGCCCTTCAGCTCCTTATCAGCTTTCTTCACGGACGACTTCACGTCGTTCACATACACCTGAACGACCTCTTTGCCGGCGCGCCCGCCTACGTTTTTCACATCCACTGTTACCTTCAACACATCGCCGTTCTTCAAGCTGCCATTTGACAGACGCAAATTCGAATACTCGAACTCCGTATAGGAAAGACCGTATCCGAATGGATATTTCACCTCCAGCTTCTTCGTATCGTAGTAACGGTACCCGACAAAGATGCCTTCCGAGTAATTCACCCGGTTAATATTACCTGGAAAAGTAAGATAGGACGGATTATGCTCCACAGCGATCGGGAACGTTTCCGTCAGCTTCCCTGACGGGTTTACTTCGCCGAACAAAACGTTTGCGATCGCCGAACCTCCCGCCTGGCCTGGCAGCCACGCCTGAACGATTGCTTTTGCCTGTGAATCATACGCACCAATATTGGTTGCCGAGCCACTATTGACTACGACAATAACGTTAGGATTGACCTTCGAAACCTCTTCGATCAGCCGCGTATGACTGCGCGGAATGTTCAAGTCCGTACGGTCATATCCTTCGCTTTCGATTTTCTCCGTTGTTCCGACGAAAACGATCGCGGCGTCCTGCCCAGCTGCCAGCTTGCCAGCTTCTTTGATAAGCGCTTCGTTGTCATCCGTTTCGTCATAACCCGCTCCATATGTAACCTGGGCATATTTGGAGATTTCTTGAAGCGGAATATCGAGCTTTGCCGGGTTCATATGGGAGCTGCCGCCGCCTTGGAAACGGGGCTCTTCTGCAAACTTGCCCAGTACCGCCACTTTGGCATGCTTGGTAATAGGTAGCATTGCGTCTTGGTTCTTCAGCAGTACGATCGCTTCTTCCGCCACCTTGCGGGCAACCGCATGATGGCGTGTCGCATCGATTGATGGGACGTTTCGCTTGTTATCCAGTACCTTCTGCACGACCGTAAGAACCCGGCGGACGTGATCGTCAAGCTGCGCGTCCGTCACCTTTCCACTGAGGTACGCCTCCATCACTTCTTCACTGCGAAGGCCGGGTCCCGGCATTTCCAAATCCAGACCGTACTGTACGGACGGTACCTTGTCCACAACAGCGCCCCAATCGGACATCACCAGCCCATCAAAGCCCCATTCCTGCTTCAGAACACCGTTCAGATACTTGTCATTGTTTGCCATGTGGGTGCCGTTTACTTTGTTGTAAGCACACATGACCGTCCAAGGCTTCGCCTCTTCTACCGCCATTTCAAAAGGCAGCAAATACATCTCCCTTAAGGTGCGCTCGTCCACTTCCGAACTGACGACCATCCGGTTCATTTCTTGTTCGTTGGCGACAAAGTGCTTCACGGACGTTCCAACGCCGCCGCTTTGCACGCCTTGTACGAAGGCAGTTCCCATTTTCCCCGTTAGGTACGGATCCTCGGAGAAATACTCAAAGTTGCGCCCGCCGAGCGGAGAACGCTTGCCGTTCATGCCGGGGCCGAGGAGAATGCCTACGCCGTAGTGTTGGCATTCCTCAGCGATCACGGCGCCGAGCTCACAGACCAACTGCTCGTTCTACGTAGCCGCCATCGCTGCTTCGTTTGGAAAGGCAGTGGCTGGCTTCGTATTGGATAACATATCTCCTACGTCCGAACCGGTCGAAAGTCTGAGCCCGTGGGGGCCGTCAGTCAAAGTGACGGAAGGAATCCCCAACCGTTCGATTGCTTGTGTGGTCCAAAACGATGCTCCGGCGAGCAGGCTGATCTTCTCCTCAACCGTCAGCTTGCGGATGATATGATCAATGTCCATTGTCAGTCTGCTCCTCATTTCCCCGCCATTTTGGCGCCAATTTTTGCTTGGAACTGCGCCATGACTGTATTCGGCTCTTGCGGGAACTCGCCGGGATGCCTGCGCACGAGCTCAGGCACAAGATGACCTCGGCCTGTCTCTTCTAACCGCTTGGCATACCCAGGCAGATAGCCCCTGGCATGGAACGGCCCGCCTTCTTTCATCACGGTCCACAGTGGGTCTACGGCGTCGCTATTCCGGCGCATCGCCTCGTCATGCCATTGGTTCAAATAATAGACTGCTTCCATACAAACATTGCGATGTTCGGACGCAACATTGAACTGTTCCTTCGGGTCTTCGTCCAGATTAAACAGCATCTCTTCATCGAACAGATGGAATCCGTCATGATAGGATCGAATGTATATCCAATTCCGGAAGCGAACGCTTCGCTGAACGACATGCGCGCATTGTGAGACGACCAAATACTCGCGTCCGCAGTCCGTTCCTTCTTTCAGGACAGGAGCGTAGCTGGCACCACACCAGTCGGGCACGACCGGAGTCCCCAGCATGTCCGCCAGCGTCGGCAGCAGGTCGAGATGGTAATGCAGCCCGTCATCCACGATTCCCTGCTTCATGCCCGGCCAACGAATAATCATTGGAATGTGGCAGGTACCCTGATCAGCGGTTGCATGCTCCCCGTAAATGCCCAATTGCCCCATATTCTCGCCGTGATCGGCGGAAATGATAATAATTAGATCGTCCATGACGCCCTGCTCTTCCAAAGAGGCGAACAACCGGCCCAGATGCTCATCCATATAACGGATGCCGCAATCGTAGCCGTCGATCATCGTTCTCATGCCGTCCATGTCTTGAATGTCCCCTGGGTGCCTTGGGAATACCGGACTCGTTTGGTTATCGTAGGTTTTGTTGCGGTAATCGATGTTCAATTCATTCACGCTATGGGAACCGACCATTTGCTTGTGCCTCTCGAGCACTTCCTCCGTAAGCCATGCTGGCAGCGGCTCGTTCTCGAACGGATTGCCGAACTCCGAAGGCGCGCGGTATGGCGTATGCGGATCCCAGTAATTGATATACAGGAACCAGTCGTCCTTCTTGGCGTTCCGGTCAATCCAATCCAGAGCGACCGGCGTTACATGCTCGGCCGATTCGTTGCCGTATCTGCCTGTATTCAGAATTTCATTGAAACCGGCGTAAAAATGGAAAGTCGAATGTCTTTGTGCAAATGGACTAATGAGCACTGTGTTCAGGTCGGCCCCCACTCCCAAGTAAGTCGGAAGCGCGCCTCCGCGCGACAGCTTGCCCATTAGCTCGCGTTCCGTTCCTTCCAGCTTCATGTCACCCGCGGTTCCGCCGTGGCCAACAAGACCATTAATGATGCCGAACTTGCCGCTCATAAGCGCGGTCCGGGAAGGGGCGCACGGGGCGTCGGACGTGTAATAGTTCGTAAACCGCACGCCTTCGGCTGCGATTTTGTCAATATTCGGCGTCGTATTCCGTTCGTATCCGTAACAGCCCATATGATCCGGGCTCAGTGAATCCAAATCCAAAAATAAGATTCTCATTTTCCCAACCTCTCCCATCGTCCTTAAATATCTTTACCCCACGGATTGTTTTCGTCGATAATCGGCTCCCGGGACAGTGCTCCTGTCTCATCCCACCAGCGGTCTACCGCGTTCTTGAGCTCTCGTCGAATCTCATCGACATCAAGTCTGTCCGCTATATTGACGTTCTCGTCCGGGTCTTCTACTAGGTCATACATTTCCTCAAAGCCTTCTTCGTAATAAAACACATACTTCCACTTCGCCGTCTGTATGCCCCGGAACGGATGGTATCCCCAATATGCCTTGTAGTGCTCGAAAAACACTTTTTCCTCCGAAGGACGTTCCACCCTCTGTAGTAGATGTAGAAACGATCCGCCTTCAAAATGCTCGGAAACCGGAAGTCCTGCCGCTTCCAGCAGCGTTCCTGGAACCGCTGCTGTGGAAAAGAGATCTGGAACCACTTTCCTAGGCGGCTTCATTCCCGGGACATAAAGAATCATTGGTACATTGTACAGCTCTTTATAAGGAATGACTCCTTTTAAGCGCAGCCTGTGCGCACCCTGCATATCTCCATGATCGCTGGTAAATAAGATCACTGTATTGTCCAGCAGTCCTTTGCTTTCGAGTTGGTTCAGTAAACGACCCAAATTACGGTCCATTAAACTCAGCATGGCGCGATAGCGCCACGCATCGCGTTTTACGATCTCCTCAGTTAGCACTGACTCGTTTTTTGTAGCCCGCTCTCTTTGGAATGCCGGCTTCGTAGATAAATCGTCTTTGTAAAAGCTTTCCGGCACCGGCATCAGCTCTTTCGAGAATGCGGCAGCATCCTGCGGGAGGTATTCAAACGGGTAATCCTCCGGAGCATTCGGATGAGGCATGTACCAGCATACCGTCATAAAGAACGGCTTCTCGCTCTGGTAGTCCGCCAAATAATTGATCGCTTGTATCGTCGTAACGGAATCCTTGTAGCTGTGAAACCGCGGATCTTCGTTCGCGCCGTCCAGCTCCAGTCCGTCAACCCGGTAATTGGTAATCTGAAAATCGTGATCGGCTGGCGTCAGGCCAAGATGCCATTTGCCGAAATAACTCGTTTCAAATCCGTGAGCGTTGAATTCTTTGGCGATTCCCCACTCGTTCGGATCCAACATATGGCCGATATTGTTAACGCCTACCTGATGAGGATATTTACCTGTCATCCATGTCGCTCTTGAAGGCGAGCATTGGGCTGACGTGCTGATTGCCCCCGTAAACCTGACGCCCATGCGGGCGAGACGATCCAGGTTGGGCGTGCGATAGCTCGGGTCGGCGCAGCTCATGGCCTGCATTTGCTGCTGATCTGTTGCAATCATGATTATATTTCGCATAGTGGGCTCCTCATTGAATTTCTTATCCTTTCACAGATCCTACCATCATGCCCTTATTAAAATACTTTTGTACGAACGGATAGATCAGGATGAGCGGCAAAGCTGTCGCAATAACGGCGGCCATCTTGACCGGCGGCCCATATTCGAACCCGCCGATGTCGGTCAGCATCCCGGTATCGGAGTCGAGCAAAAATTGACGCAGGAATGCTTGTACCGGCCATTTGTTGGAATCATTCAAATACAAAATGGCTTGGAAATAATTGTTCCAATGAGCGACCCCGTACATAAGCCCGATTGTCACGACCGAAGGCAGCGACAGCGGCAAAATAATGCGGAATAGAAGCAGCCACTCCMCGCAACCGTCCATTCTTGCCGCTTCTTCCAGCTCAAGGGGAACGCTGGCAAAGAAGCTGCGCATAATAATCAAGAGAAACGGAAAGATCGCTGCTGGCAAAAATAGGGCCCAGTACGTATTGAGCAGGTGCAATTGCCGCACGATCAAGTAAGTCGGAATCATGCCGCCGTTGAAGATCATCGTGAACAACACCATCATATTCAGCACTTTGCGTCCCTTGAGCCAGCTTTTAGACAGGCCGTAAGCCATTAATACCGTGAACAGCAGGCTGATGGCCGTTCCGCAAATCGTGATCACAAACGTATTTCGGTAAGATTGAAGGAAATTTTTATTCATCAGCAAATACCCGTACGCATTAATCGTCCACTTATGCGGGAGGATAAAAAATCCGCGCGTCAAATATTCGCTGTTCGAGGAGAAGGAGCTGAATAATACATAGGCAAATGGAAAAGCGATAAAGAGAAAACAGACAATCAGTAACAGATAGATGAAACCATCAAACAAAAAGTTTGCCTTTTTCATATTAGTAAACCCCCTCCTCCCCGAACTTCCTGGCAATCCAATTGAACGACAGCACAAGAATCAAGCCGACAACCGATTTAAACAATCCTACTGCTGTCGTAAAACTGAACTCTCCTTGTTGAACCCCGTTCCGGAACACAAACGTATCGAAAACATCAGACACTTGCAGATTCAAAGAGTTTTGCAAAAGCAAAATTTGTTCAAAGCCAACATCCATCACTTGTCCCAATCGAAGAATAAACAAAATGACGGCAATAGAACGTAAGCTCGGAAGCGTGATATGCCACATTTGTCGCCAGCGACCTGCACCATCGACATAAGCCGCTTCATATAGCCCTGGATCAACAGAGGCTAAAGAGGCAAGAAATATGATGGTGCTCCAGCCCATTTCCTTCCAAATATTTTGAAATAAGAACAAGCCACGGAAGTAAGACGGATCGGTCAAAAGCTCAAATCGCGGTAGTCCGTTCTGCACCAACAGCTTGTTGATGCCGCCATCCTGTGTGGCAAATAAAACGATGGTAATGCCGGCGACAACGACCCAAGAAACAAAGTGCGGGATGTAAATCGTCGTCTGCACGATTTTCTTCACCCACGGCAATCTAGCTTCGTTCAAGATAAGCGCCATAATAATCGGAACCGGGAAGAAGAAAATCAAATTAATGCCGCTTAACACAAACGTATTGCGCAGAATAATCCAGAAATCCGGATCGACGAGCAGCTTGCGAAAATTATCAAAGCCAACCCACGGACTGCTTGCAAATCCGCTAAGCGGGTCGTAGTCCTTGAATGCAAGGACTAGCCCCCCCATCGGAATATAGCGAAACAACAAGAAAAATAGCAGTCCGGGCAGAATCATGAGGTAGAGCGGTATACTGCGATTCCCAATGTTACGCATAAGAACGAATCAACTCCAACCGTTAATTTTTCAGCTTCTTGTACTCTTCATTAACGTCCTTCGTAATTTGCTCGCCGCCATTCTTGAGCCAATCGGCTGCCGCTTGGTCGACGCTGTCCACTGGCGCTTGACCCATAATGATCTTGGTTATGGCCGCGATCCACTTCTGATCGATATTCGGGCCGAGTTTAGACTGGGATTCCGTAAGTACTTCGGCTCCTTGGTTCTGCCAAGGATACTTGGCATTATTCGCGTTCCAGGCCTCCAGCTGCTTCACAAGATTCGGATCCTCCCATTTGTGCATTTGAATAAGCGGGTCGAAACGTCGGAAGAACCATATCGACAGCAGTTGCGGGCGTTCCTTGTCATAAGCGTCCAGCTTGACGATTTTTCCGTTATCCGACTTATAGTGCACATTCTCAATACCGTTCTTGATCAAGTCGTAACCTTCGTCGGATACCATATAATCCAACATCTTGAGGATGCGCTGCTGCTTGTCTTTGTCGATGGCATTGTTGATTACAACTTTTGCCGTAGTCATCGAGTTTGTCGTGGTACCTTGCTTTCCATCAGGACCTTTTGGCGGAATCACTTGCGCGATCGCGGCGTTAGGCTGCGCTTTTTTCAACGTCTGGAACGAAGTAGTTAACAACTCGCCAGGGACAAATTCCGCGATCCCTACCTTGTTGGCTACAAATTTGTCCTTGTGATCAGCGACTTTATTGGTAGCGAAGTCTTTATCCAAAGCTCCACTTTGGTACATCTTGTTTAAATAGGTAACAAACTGCTTCATTTCCTTGTTTTGTGTTTTGAAGTTGACCAGCTGATCGCCGCTTTTGATCCACTCGTTGCCGAGACCAAATGCTGCCATGATTGGCCCTGCCCCGGTAAATTTGTTGTTCAAGAAACCGAACGAAAATCCGCTTGTATCTTGTTGACCGTTACCGTCTGGGTCTTTGGTTGCAAAGGCTGTGGCTACTTCCGCAAACTCATCGACGGTCGTCGGCATTTTCAATCCCAGCTTGTCCAGCCAATCCTGCCGGATAGCTAGTGAATCCCGGGTATCCTGGATATAATAGGGCAGTCCGTAGTATTTATCCTTCGGATTATTGAGCTGCAACGCTTCCGCAGTAATTTGCTTGGAAAGATTCGGATACTGGCTCAAGACCGGCTTGATATCCATGAAAATATTCTTATCCCGCCATTTGATAAATTCGTTTTGCTGAACCCAATATGCGTCAGGGAAGCTGTTGGAAGCAGCCATAACGTTTAATTTTTGGGCCACTGTATCGGCGGGTACCCACTGAATTTGCAATTCGATATTCAGCTTCTCATCCAGCTTTTGTATAATGGCATTATCACTCGGCCATCCGCCGCCGGCAAAGCTTGGCGCAAGGAGGCTGATCGTCAATTTCTTGGAAGTATCCGCCCCCTTGGCTTCTCCCGACGATTTTGGCTCAGTTGTATCGCTTGCTTTCCCGCAGCCGACAACACTTACTGCCAGTAATGAAGATAAGGCGATTACGGCGAGTTTCTTCATTTATTCATTCCCCCTTGAAGGTATCGATGTGATCTTGATCACACCACTTACTATACAAGCATCTTATCGAATTAACGTTATCCGATTTTTTTATTTATTGTCTCATTTTATTGCACCGTGATCCCCGATTATTGGAGCCCATTGCAGCTGGGCGGYGGGCGTACGGTCGAGCACGAAATCCCGGCGMCTGCGGCACCAGTCCGCTGCTTTCGCATAAGCCGGATGACCGATCACATTGACCAGCTCCTGCGGATCTTCCTGGAGATCGTACAATTGCTCCGGCACGTGGTCGGGATCGTCGTACTGAAGCATGCGGACATACTTATAGCGGTCCGACTGAATCATTTGCCACTCCCCAGCGCATTCCGAGAAAGCATAGTCGCGAACGCGTTCGGCTTGCCCGGTGACGATCGGCAGCAGCGAGCGGCAAGGCACCCGATCGTGAAAAGCTGGCCAGTCTTTAGTGAGCGCCGCTTTCGAGTCGATGCCAGCGATGTCGAGAATCGTTGCCGTCAGATCCGTCAGCTCTACCGGTGAAGCATTCAGCTTCCTGTACAAATAGTCTGGATGGCGGATCGCCGTAGGCACAACTGCGGAAGCATGGTAAGGAGACTGCTTCTGCACGCGGCCGTGATCCCCCATCATTTCGCCATGGTCGGCCGTAAACAATATGACGGTTTCGCCCAAAATGCCGGCTTCCTCCAGCTTCGCGAAGATACGTCCGATCTGCTCGTCGATGACCGCGATCATCGCCTTGTAGGCCCGACGCATGTTGTACAGCCGTTTCTTGGCTTCAACGGTAAGTTGCCCCTTCGGGCCGGGAAGAAAATCGGCGATCTCTTCGTAAGGAACTTGATCCAGATACGATTGCGGCGGATCATAAGGCGGATGCGGTCCGACGAACGATCCAAAAACAAAAAACGGGATATCCTTAGGCCGATGCTCGATCGCTTCCACGATCTTGTCGCCGATGACGATATCCATGTAATTGTGCTCGCCAAACGGGAACGGTTCTCCGCTGAAATTTTGGGTTTCGGCGTCGTTGCCGTTTTTGCCGCTCCTGTCGTTGAACGCCCGATACGATTCCAGCAAGCCTTGACGATCCAGGTGCTCCGCATAATCGCAGTAGTTGCGACTCACGAGTTGCTTGCCAGAAGCTTCCCAAACCTCGTCAAAGCCGTACCCGCGAATCTCCTCCTTGATGCTGGTGAGCGGATGACCTTGTCCGATAGGACAGCCGAATTTCCACCCCTGCAGCCAGTGGAATTTACCAATTCCGTACGTTTTATAGCCGGTGGTCTGCAGCGCACGCGGGTAGGTCGGATGCTGCAGCGATAAATCGCCCGACATCGCGGTCATGCCGATTTGATGCGTGTATTTGCCTGTCAACAGAGCGCAACGGGCCGGCGTGCAGACCGGATTGACGGAGACGCAATTCGTAAACCCGACGCTTTCGGCGATACGATCGATATTTGGCGTTGCCATCCGGCCCAATCCGTGATAACTGACGTGGTCGAGCCGATGCTGATCGGTCATAAGCAAAATGATGTTTTTCATAGTCTGCGGCATACGTTCCCTCCTAGGTTCATAGGTATCCCGCTACCTACGATACCCGCTCTGCCCGGCCTATTTCTTTACCCGTTTTTTTTATTTATTGACTTATTTTTTTCTCCAAAGGAATTCGAATGCCGATCACAGTGCCTCTACCCGGAAAAGAGTGAATCGAGACTCCGTAGGAACGGCCATATTTGAGCTGAATGCGGTTATGGACATTGGGCAGACCGAGTGACTCACGTTGAAGCTCCGAATCTTCGGACAATTTCATCGCGAGCAAATGTTCAAAGCTTTGCTGCTTGCTTTCGTCAATGCCGGGGCCGTTATCGGCGATTTCGATGATCAAATCATTGCCTTCGGCATAGGCGGTGACGATGATCGCCCCGTTCCCTCCGCGCGGCTCGACCCCGTATTTTACGGCATTCTCCACAATTGGCTGCAGCGTCAGCTTCAAGATTCGGCAGTCTAAAAACTTTTCGTTGATCACGACTTTGCTTTCAAAGTTTTTGGGAAACCGGATATGGATAATTTCCAAATATTTCGTCAGAATGGAAAGCTCGTCTTTTAGCCTTACCTCCATATTGGCGAAGCTCGCCGCGTAGCGATATACATCGGCCAAATTCTGGGAAAGCTTTTCCGTTAACGGATTTCCCTCTAGGCATGCAATGCCGCTGATGATGTTCAGCGTATTATAGAGTAAATGGGGATTGATCTGGTTTTGCAGCGCCTGGATGGTGGCCTCCTGCTGATGCAATTGCAGCTTCATTTCCTTCATTTCCAGTTCGGCTACCATACGCATCGTATCGTTCAGTTGCTCCGTCATCTTGTTAAAGCTGTGACTTAATATTTGAAACTCACTGATGTCGGAGATCGGCTCCAAGCGCACGCTTAAATCTCCTCTGGCTACTTTCTCTATAGCGGACTTCATTTTTTTGACTGGGCTGACAAACTGCCTCAGCACTAGTGGAATAATCAGGATAAGACAGAGAATCATAATGGCAACGGTGACGATGGAAGAGTTGATAGCCGTATTCAATCCGCTCGCGATTTCCTGATACGGGACGATCGCAACGATATACCAGCCGGTTTGTTCGGATTTCGTCACATGAACGAGCGATCGTTTGCCATTCCATTCCTGAATGCTGGATTGGCCGTCCGGCTTCAGGGAAAGCTTAGCCAAATCCGTTTTGCTGCGAGGAAAGCCGACCCACCTTTCGTCCGGATAATAGATAACGTCGTCTTCCGGCGAAAGGATGAAGAAGAAGCCGCTTTTGCCTAATGTAGATTTTTGGAACGTAGCGTTGATTTCGGCCAAAGTGAACTCGATAACTAGGTTTCCTAGGAAGGTTACACTTTGAGAACTGTATACGGGAATGAGCATGCTCATAACTGGCAATTCGTTTCTGGAAACTTTATACGTAGGCAGTGTTTTCGTATGGTTTGCCGGAATCTCCTGATACCATGGCGCATCGGTAAACGAAGTGTCGATTTTATTCAGCGCAACCACTCGCTTGTCAGCCGAAACCAAGTAGAGGTTGACGATCTCCGAAAAATGAAAAGACGTATATAATTCCATTTCCTTTTGCATATCGGCGACTTCATCCCGGGATAAGGGCGAGGCTCCTTCCAGCCACCTCTGAATCAGCTCCGTCGAGATTAGGGTGGTTGACGATTGCGACATTAACTTCAAATAAAACTCGAGGTGATGGCTAAGGCGCTCAGAGGCTTCTCCCGTGATCGTCTTGAAATCCTGCTTCACCGCTTTGTTGTAGAAAAAATAAGAAAAGCTGGTCATTAAGACAACGACCAGAATGGACAAGCACATGAAAATGGTGAACATTCTTGCTGCAAGGGAGGAAATGCGAAACAACCCCAGCCTCATAGTCCCAGACTCCTTTTATATTCGTTCGGCGATAGCCCTGTTACCGTTTTAAACAGGCGGTTGAAATACGGAAGCGTCGAAAAGCCCACCATATCGGCAATTTCATATATTTTCAAATCCGTCTCAAGCAGCAGCAGTTGTTTCGCCTTATCGATTCGATATTGGTTCAAATAGTTGACGAACGAATCTCCGGTATTCTTTTTGAATATGACGCAAAACCTCGAAACACTTAAATCCGCAATTTCAGCAATTTGAGACAGCGTAATTTCCTTCATATAATTTTTCTGTACGAACTCTTGAACTCTCTTCATAATCAGATTCGTTGTTTGAGTCGGAGCCGTTTCCATATACCGAAACCAATTCTCTAATAAGGAATAAAAATATTTCAGAACCGCTTCTTTATCTTGTCCGTCTAAGGAAGCCCATTCCGGTCTTTCCGCTGTATGGCCGGTTTGTTCATATAACTTGTCCGATAAGATACGCAGCATTCCCATTTTTTCACCATGTGCTGCATTCTTGACAGTTAACACGGATTTAATTAACTCAGATAATTCCCGCCAAGCTTTTGGCTGATCAAACGTATCCAGCTTATGAATAAATTCGTGTATGTGAAGCCAATGTTCCCGGTGTCGGTGCGTACGCTGCATAATTTCCACGGAGTTTGTAAGGGCTTTCTTTATTTTCTCTTCTGAAATCGGCTTAAGGACATACTCTGCAACCCCATACCTCATCGCTTCTTGGGCATAGGAAAAGTTGTCATACCCGCTGATAATAATCGGTACAACAGATACTTGATATTCATACACTCTTTGCAGCAGTGAGAGCCCATCCATCTTCGGCATCATAATGTCGGTTATCAACACGTGTGGCCACAACTCATTCATTAGGTTCCACGCTTCTTCGCCGTCTCTGGCTTCGCCAATCACTTTAAATCCTTCAACCCTTTCAATCAACTCAATGACCTGATTTCGGATCCAGAATTCATCTTCCGCAACAAGTACTTGATACATAAATGTCACCCATTCCTTCCTGCCGATTCCTTTGATAGCGTTTGCGTTTAGTAATACCCTATTCAGGGGGTCTCTATTTCTGCTAAGGAATATTCATGCTTTGCCGTCATAATATACTACAATCATTGACTGTTTTACATATATAGTAGTACTAAAGTGGTGAGGCAGGATATTTGCAAGTAAAGTCTTAATAGAATTTAAAAAAGGCTATGATAAATTTTCATCATAACCAGGATTTAATCCATTTTCATCAAGACGACGTAATTCATCCAGCCCGAAAAGATGGCAATCATCTAAACATACAATCTTACCTGATAAAGCCGAGCTGCTAACGGCCCGAGTGAATTTGTGAGTCGACATCGAAGCCATTCCAATTTGATGTGTAAACTTTCCGGTTAACAGTGCAGCCCTAGCAGGAGTATAAACCGGATTAACGGAAACTCAGTTGGATACTTCCCCTCCATTTACGTCCGAATCGTATCTTACTATACGCCTGTTTCAGGTCTACTGCCTTACTCTATTTTTTTATTTATTGACTTATTTTATTTGTCGATAACGTAATTGTTCCATTGAGATAAATTCTTCTGCCAGCTATTAAGTCCATCAAAAGGACCAACGTAAACAACCTGAAGTATCATAAACCATATATTCTTTCTTTTCCGTAATTTAAAAATAAGATTGTTGTTTCAACAAAAAAGCACCCGCCTTTTTAAAAAAATATTTTTCTATTCTATTATCACAGAACTTATTACATAACCTTAATTTATTTAATCAGTAATTTTTTTGAGCTCAAAAATAGTTGCCTCTGATAACATGATAAGCCTGTTGTTATTAACAACAAAAAAAGTTAGAGTTATGTTAACTTTTGTAGAAGGGTCACTTATATTTATTACTTTTACTACATCATTTATATTTAAGTCTGGGATAACTACTTTATATAATCTATAAAAAGAGTCAGAGTTATCGCATGCCGCTGTAATCTTATTTAATGGATTTTTTAATTCATATTGATAAATATTATAGTTTTTAAGTCCTTTTGATGAAAAAAAGTCTTTTTTGATTATAATTTCATCTCCAATAAATTTTTGCCCTGTTGGATATTCAGAAGCATCATTATATGAATTTGMAAATCCTAAAAGCTTCTCAACTTTCCAAGTTCCATAGAAATATTTTTCAGTTTCACTATCCAAATTTATAATTTCTTGATTACAATATTCGGAAAGTTTAGGCTTACTAGAAGTATTTTGATTTGATGTCATTTCAACATTTTCACAAGCCGATGCTAGCATCAACATTATCATAATACAAACCAATAATATTTTTCTCATATTTCACACCCTTTTTTATTTTTTTGATTGTGTCACAATCTCTTTAGACATCATATGGCTATTTACTGCGTATAATTTTTTGCGGTGATAGTAGGATTCAATATGCCAAAACACTGCCATCCTGTTTTGAATCGTTCATGAAATGTTTAACTTACTTGCTACGTGAATCAGAACGACTACACTTCTCTCCTATTTATGGATTTAAGACAAGATACCAGTAGGACCTCACTAAGCGACGACATCCTGCCCGTTAGTTAAGTGGAGCCAGAAACGAAAACAAGCGATGGATCGGTTCCATCGCAGCGTTAACATTTCCAGTTAGTTGAATCTTTCTCGTCGTTAGCTTAGCAGTGCATGCAGCATAATCGCTTATAAAAGCTAACATTCACATCTTAACTTATTTTTACAGCAAACCACACCGTCCAAGAGTCTTTTTCAATTATCGGAAGTTGTGTTCCATCAATTTTACTTTCAATATACAATACTAGTTCATTAAGTTCATTGTCCGTTAGCTCGTGCAAAATTGAACGACCTGTTCTTTCATGAAGATCTCGGTGTAATGATTTAACATCATTGTATTTACGTCTAGTCTCCCATATCTGATTTTCGCTAAGCAGTCTAAATCCATTAGATTCTAGTGCATTTCGTACATGAATAGATTCATGTCGACGAGCAATTTCTTTATTAACTAACTCGGGATATTTCTCGAAAAAATAACCTCTAAGATGGTTTTCGTTTCCAGGCATTAAGCAATCCTTAACTGTCCGATCTTGAACTATAAAAATGCCTTTATTCTTCATAATACGATTTGCTTCCTTAAAACATTTATTCAAGTCAACTAGATGGTGAATTAACGCTCTCTCTAAAATTATATCGTACTCACTCTCAGGAAGTTTCGTATCATAAGCATCTCCTTGCATAAACGTTACGTTTTTCCAGTCCTTACAGTTCTGTGAAGCACCTTTAACATTTCTTCAGAATAGTCTACGCCCGTAACTTGTGATGCACCCATACTTGAACAATGGTCTTTTAACTATGCTGCCGTTACTTGAACAGGCTGAACTACATATCATTTCAAAACAAAACGCGCTCTGCCGTCTTTTGGAGGCAGAACGCGTTTCGTTATTCTTATGATGCTTCCGTATATCGTTTGAAACTATCCATAATCGCTTGCCAACCCGCCTGCTGGAATTCAACGGGGTGAGTGCTCTCCGGATCAAAGATTTCAATGACCTTCGTGGTCTCCCCTTGATCAACGAACGCAATATCCACTTTCCGTCCGTCTCCTAATGTGTAGGCAATCGTCTCATGCAGCTTCACTTCGTCGTAAATTCCGCTAAAATCAAAACCCATGCTGCCATCCTTCGCTTCCATTCTTGTCAGGAATTCGCCGCCTACTCGCAAATCATTCACCGCTCTTGGCGCATGCCATTCCTCGGAAGGTTGATTCCATTTTGTAATGTGGTCCGGCTCGGTCCAATAGCTCCATACTTTTGCTACAGGGGCTTGAACGACAGTCTCTACGGTTACTTTCGTTGAATTGCTTGTTTCCATTGTGAAGGACACCTCTTTACGGGAATTTTGTTTCTCATTCATATAGACGAATGCCAATCTCCGAATTCATCGGTCTATTTGTTCCGGAAGCCCTAATCGGGAAAATAAATTTTGCATTTATAAAATTTTGAACATGGAATATCCGATTATCTTTCACTTCAATCACGTGAATACCCCAAGGCACCAGGATGGATGCCTCCTTACCCGGCACATACTGTGCCAGAGCGGGATAACCGCCATTCACGCATGGATATCGAATTGCTCAAATGCTTCCACATACCGCAATAGAAGATTCTGGTCGGGATTGACATTCATCTTACTAAATTCGTCGGAGCGAAGCCGCGTTCGGTCCATCGTCTCCCTTGCTCGTTGTAGGGCGCTATTCGCCGCTGCCGGCGACATTCCCAACGTTTCCGCAATTTGTTTCGAAGACCATTCAAAGACATCCTTAAGAATAAGAACCGCGCGTTGACGAGGCGGCAAGGTTTGCAAGAGTGCGATAAAGCAGAGCTGAAGGGTATCCTTGCGAACGAGAGCATCTGGGTCAGACAGGTCAACCGGAAGCGTACGGCGCTTCGCTTGCCTCAGCTTGTCCAGGCATAAGTTCGACGCTATGCGGTAGACCCATGTTTTAATGGATGAATCCTGCCTGAATCGATCCCAGCTCTGCCATGCCCGAATATAGGTTTCCTGTACAGCATCGTCCGCATCATCAATGGATCCCAACATTCGATAACAATACGAGGTTAACCCCGGCTTGTAGCTCTCAAATAACTTCATATCAAAAGCGGCTTCGTTCATCTTCGCCTCCTTAGGTCGATCTACTTGAAACGTCCTCCTAACATCATTTAACGTCAATAACGTCAATAAGGGTTTCTAGATTAAGAATTGAATATTTCTCTATTTGCTTTAATAACATCTTGAATTAATAATGCACCTGGAGAAGCTGACAGCTTTTCCATCACCTTATCACGCAGAAATGGAGCTTTTTCTTTATTCGCTTTATTTAAGGCTATGATTAGTTCCTCTTTTGTAAGTTCTGTGCAGTACGCAGGGGTTCCTGGCTGTTGTTTCCACGAATCGCTTAAAGAGCCACTATCTACAGAGTCGAAGCCTAGATCGTTTGCTACACCCATTATTATTTGTTTATGGGATAGGTCATCTCCAGCAATCGCTATGGCAATGCGTCCAATAGTCCCTTCGGGAGTTCCATGATGTTCTAACGTATAGGCTAAGAAGTTGTTGAAAGCTTTAATGATAGGTCTACCTAAATGATTGGATACCCAAACACTTTCAACGATCCCGTTTTCAATTTCTTCAATTTTATTGTCTCTAAAAGGGTAATAATTTGAAGTGTCTACAATGATTACATCCTCTCCAGCTTTATCTACAAAGTTGCGAATGCTTGGCAACGCGTGGAAAGGGATAGATGTTATAAGAACATCTATATTTTTAATTACATCTTCTACGTTCACAGGTATTCCTGTAAGTTTTTTCCCTTCCAAGCGTTCAATCCCACGAGCATCTGCAATCTTGACAACATGTCCAGTCCTAACCAATTTTTCCGCAATATTTGACCCAATTGGTCCTGCACCTATAATTCCAAACCTCATTTTTATTCCTCCTATTTTCTATTTTAATATTGAGTCGATTGAGTAATTTGTATACATGCACTAATATAAATGCATTGCTCGCATTTTTGAAGAAGGCAATAAATAATGCCATAGTACTCTTTTTTGTACCTAACAGCAGAATGAGGTGGAAAGGTGTCTAGAATAAGCAAAGATGGATTTAATGAAGAATGCAAGAAAGATCACAGAGAAATATATGGCATTGCCTATACCCAAAACATGCTTTCAGGGCGTTGGAAGTATCTGATTCTTTGGTTTTTAAAGTTAAAATCGCATCGATACAATGAAATCAAGACTCTTTTATGGGGAATTTCACAAGGGTCTCTAACCAAGCAACTCCGAGAATTAGAAGCGGATGGCTTAATTAATCGCAAAGTTTATCCCGAGGTACCTCCGCGTGTTGAGTATTCGTTAACATCAAAAGGGGAGCAATTGATTCCAATTATTGATCTAATGGAGGAATTCGGAAAGAAGTTTGGAGACAAAATAGATTAATCATATTGGATATTTTTAATTTAAACTGCCCGTTAACATTCCTGTAGGTGTTAGTAGATTGAACTTGCAGAAAAAAGGACGCCTCGCTAGGATGAGTATGTACTGGGTTGCAGCCCTCAGAACTCACCTTAGGAGGCGTTATTATGAAGTCTAATCCAATTAATTCCCAAAATCAACGTGTAGAACGAATCTCCACTACCACTCTGGTCATAGGCATCGACATTGCCAAGGAGAAACACGCAGCACAAGCCATTAATTTTCGAGGTGTTGTCCTCACCAAGCGCCCTATTCTATTTTCGAATGAATCAAGTGCGGCATTAAAAATTGGAAATAAGGGTGCAAGCTCATCGCGGCTCTCATCATTTAATAATAATGCAAGTATTTAGTGGGAGCACATATGCGACTTGAAGAGACATCAATAATATAAGTGAAATTAAAAACTTGGTACCAAATTGGCAACCAAGCTTGTGCATTTTTTATTTCATTAAATTTTAGAGAGCACAACAGAAGCAATCATTCCAGCAACAGGAATCCATAAGAGATATGATTTTAAAAGTTTTACTAACCGGCTGTGCTGTGCATTTACCATTTTTTTATGGTCGTGATTCATTTGTAAGTCGGTTGCTGCACCTGTCGCATTCCAAGTGTTGAAATAGTTACTCCCAGAGGAAAATAGCAGGACGGTAATTACCAAAAAAATTAATGAACCCATAAATAAATAATCCGAAGTTTGTTGTAGCATATCTTATCACCCTCCTCTTCGATGTTCTAATTTAATTATACAACAACAATAAATTCCGTTCTATTATTTTACTTTTTTGGAATGAATTTCGTTAGTTATTTTAGTAACGATTGAATTAAACTGCCCGATAGTTGAGTAATGGCAATCGATTCATTGGCCAACAAAAATCTGTCGGGAATGAGATCAAGTTCTTGTCATTTGCTCGTGACTAGCACTTGATCCCATAAATAAAATAAACGGCTACGCCGTCCTCTAAGGACAGCGTAGCCGTTTATGGAGAAATTTAGCTGTTTTGAGTCAGTTACCTCCATTTAGATAGAAACTTTGGACCAGCTCTACTAATATCTTTTTCGATATCGGAAAATTTCTCGAAATTGCGAGTGAACCGTTCAGCCAAATCCAAAGCGGCCTTCTCATACGCCTCTTGATCCTCCCAAGTATGACGGGGAACAAGAACTTTGCTTGGAACCCCTTCTACGAAATCGGGACAGAGCACACCAAAGATCGGATCAGCAGTAAACATCGCTTGCTCGATACTTCCATTCAAAGCAGCAGTTATCATCGCACGAGTGAAAGTTAAATTCATCCGATTACCTACACCATAGGGACCACCGGACCATCCCGTGTTAACCAAATACACTTTAACTTGGTGCTCCTCAATTTTATCTCCCAATAGCCTTGCGTACACAGTTGGATGGAGCGGAAGAAAAGGCGCCCCAAAGCAAGTGGAAAATGTCGCCTCCGGTTCCGTTACTCCTCTTTCGGTACCTGCTAGCTTCGACGTATACCCTGACAAAAAGTGATACATCGCCTGTTCCTTCGTTAGTTTGGAAATAGGAGGCAGCACCCCGAAAGCATCAGCTGTTAAGAAAATGATGACGTTCGGATGACCCGCCTTCCCTGGGATGACTGCACCAGGAATGACCTCGATTGGATAAGCGGCACGCGTATTTTCGGTTATCTGAGTATCGTTATAATCTGCCCTGCCTGTCCCTGGGTCCAGTACGACATTTTCTAAAACCGTACCGTAACGAATAGCCTGCCAAATTTGCGGTTCCTTTTCTTCGGATAGGTTGGCACACTTGGCATAGCATCCGCCTTCGAAGTTATAGACCCCTTGATCGGTCCAGCCATGCTCATCGTCCCCAATCAACCGGCGGTTTGGATCGGCAGAAAGCGTCGTTTTCCCTGTACCGGATAACCCAAAGAATAAAGCCACATCGCCTTTCTCGCCCACATTTGCTGAACAATGCATTGGAAGAACGCCGCGGAAAGGGAGCAAATAATTCAAAACGCTAAAAATCGATTTTTTCATCTCTCCCGCATACTTGGTCCCTCCGATGAGAACCAATTTCTTTTCAAAGGAAAGACAGATAAATGTTTCAGAATGCGTACCGTCTACCTCTGGATCAGCTTTTAGGCCTGGCAGTGCGATCACGGTGAACTCCGCATGATGGGTAAGCAGTTCTTCCTCTGTCGGACGAACAAAAAGCTGCCGGACAAATAAATTATGCCAAGCATATTCATTCACGATGCGAATGGGTAACTGATTCTCTGAATCCGCCCCGGCATAGCCGTCGAATACGAACAAATCCTTATCTGCCATATAGTCTTGCGCTCTTTGGTAGAGCCGCTCGAACTGAAACTGTGAGATAGGTTGATTCACAGCCCCCCAATCTATGTGATCCATGACAGAAGGCTCCTCCACAATGAACTTGTCTTTGGGAGAACGTCCGGTATATTTCCCTGTGTAAACTTGCAAGGCTCCTGTGGAAGCAAGAACCCCTTCCTTCCGTTCCAATGCTGTTTCGACTAGCTCGGATACGGACAAATTATTAGATGTTATACCTATTTTCAACTGCGGCAGCTTGTCATCCATATTTATCAATTCCCTTCGTTGTGTTATCCAATCATTGCGGCTATAGGCCTAGAGTGGTTAGTTCTTTATCGATTTCATATCCTTTTAGTTCTTGCCCAATAACTCCGCTCCTGCGATACCCGGGTTCGTCATTTCATAAGGATCAAGAATGATTTGGAGCTCTTCTTCCGTTAAGACATTATATAGGAGGCATAGCTCTCGAACCGGACGGCCGGTCAGAATCGCTTCACGCGCGATCCTTGCTACGACTTCATAGCCCAGATGCGGGTTGAGCGCGGTAATGACCCCAACACTTTTCTCCACATACTCTTTGCAGCGCTCTACGTTTGCTTCGATTTCTTCCAAACAATGTACACGGAAAACTTTGAAGGCTTGATTCATCATACTGAGCGATTGAAGCAAATTGAACACGAGAACAGGCTCCATCACATTAAGCTCGAGCTGCCCCGCTTCAGAAGCAAGACAAATCGTATGGTCATTCCCGATGACCTGGAACGCTACCTGATTGACGACCTCAGCCATGACTGGATTGACCTTGCCTGGCATGATGGACGAACCAGGTTGCCTTGCAGGCAGATTCAGCTCCCCGAGCCCAGCACGCGGTCCGGAGGCGAGTAATCGTAAGTCGTTGGCAATCTTAGACATGTTGATCATGCAAACTTTCAATGCGGCTGACACCTCGGTATAGGCATCTGTATTTTGAGTTGCGTCCACTAGGTGATCTGCATTAGTAAGGGGCAGCCCGCTGAGTTCAGCGAGCAATTCCACAACCCGCTTAATGTAGCGGGGATCGGCATTCAGGCCGGTTCCGACGGCTGTTGCACCCATGTTGACTTCATATAGATGGCCGCGAGTTTGTTTTATTCGCTTAATATCTCGTTCGAGGACTCTGCTGTAGGCCTCAAATTCCTGTCCGAGTCGGATCGGCACGCCATCTTGGAGATGTGTCCGCCCCATTTTGATAACCCCGTCGAATTGTACGGCTTTTTTACGAAATGCTGTGAGCATCTCCTCCATCGTCACTAGCAGCTTTTCAATCAAAGAAAGTGTTGCAATATGAATCGCCGTCGGGAAAGCATCGTTGGTCGATTGGGCCATATTCACATGCGAATTGGGACTAACTTTGAAATAATCGCCTTTGATTCCCCCGAGAATCTCGATCGCCCGGTTGGCGATGACCTCATTGGTGTTCATGTTGATAGACGTTCCTGCTCCGCCTTGTATCGGATCGACAATAAATTGATCATGCCATTTACCGTCCATAATTTCCTGTGCCGCTTGCACAACCGCTTGCCCAATCTGTGGATTCAACTGCCTAATTTCCATGTTTGCTGCAGCGGCCGCATGTTTAACGGTTGCCATCGCAACTATCAATTCTTCATGTATGCGGTAGCCTGTAATCGGAAAATTTTCTACTGCACGCAATGTTTGAATGCCGTAATAGGCGCTGAGCGGAACTTCTTTAGATCCAAGAAAGTCTTTTTCTACTCTTTGCTGGGCTGTTGTCATTGTCGTTTCCCCCTTGTTATTTTCTTACGCAGCCTTTTTGACGGACTCTAAATAGTTCTTGCCTTTGTTCTTGTCGTACTGGCCTTCCCATTTAGCCATGACCACCGCGGCCATTGAATTACCAATGACATTGACTACTGTCCGGGCCATATCCAGAATACGATCGATACCTGCGATAAAAGCAAGACCTTCAAGGGGAATCCCAACAGATCCGAGTGTGGCAAGGAGGACGACGAACGAAGCGCCTGGCACACCAGCAATTCCCTTTGAAGTGAGCATCAAGACAAGCATCAACATGATTTGAGAGCTAATCGACATATGGATCCCATACATTTGTGCAATAAATAATGCCGCTATCGCTTGATATAATGTGGACCCGTCCAAATTAAACGAATATCCAATCGGGATAACAAATGATGTAATTGCTTTCGGTACGCCGAAATTCTCCATTTTTTCCATCATCTTAGGAAGTKCCGTTTCGGAGCTTGCTGTAGAGTAAGCCAGAATGAGTTCATCTTTTAATATGCGAATAATTGCAATAAGACTGGTACCGCAAAGCTTAGCAATTAAACCAAGCACGAGAACTACAAACAGGATCATGCCGATATACACGGCAAACACTAATTTCCCCAGTGGAATCAAAGAGCCGACACCGAATTTGGATACGGTTACACCAATCAAACCAAAAACACCGATTGGCGCAAATTTCATAATTTGGTTCGTCACCCAGAACATCGCTTCGGCAACACCCTGGAAAAAAGATAACACCGGTTTTCCTTTATCGCCAATCGCGGCAACGCCCAAACCAAACAATACAGAGAAGAAAATAATGGCCAGCATATCTCCGGCTACTAATGATTCGAAGATGTTTTTCGGAACGACATTGACAAATGTGTCAGCGAAGCTGTGACTAGTCACCTGTTTGGTCGCTTCAACATATTTCGTAATATCTGACTTAGCTAGACCAGCCATATTGATTCCGGCTCCAGGGTGAAAGATATTCGCTATGACCAAGCCGAAAATAATAGCAACCGTCGTCACGATTTCAAAATAAAGAAGCGTTTTCCCACCAATTCTTCCAAGCTTTTTAATATCTCCCACTCCCGCTACTCCGACAATTAGAGAAGAAACGACGATAGGTACGACAATCATTTTAATCAAACGAATGAAAATATCTCCCGCGGGTTTCAAATAACTTTCAATGCTCGGGTTACCATAGAAAATGGCCCCGACAATAATCCCTAATAGAAGGCCAAGCAAGATTTGAAAAGCCAAACCAAATTTTTTCATAATTACTCCCCTTTTCCGAAAAATGTAAAGCGCTTTCTTTTATTCGTAAATTTATAATGTCTTGAATGAGTTTATTGTACGGGGAACCTACAGCAAACTATATAAATCTACATGTTGAGCAAAAATTCTTTGGTCCATCCTTTATCGAATTATTCATCTTGTTTTTGGAATAATGAAAAGAGGGAGTATCTACACCATGGAGGAATAATACAAATGATGTCGAAAATCTGTYAAGTTGTGAAGAAAGGAGGCTGATAAACCGCTTTGAAAGAAAAATGGCTTCTTGTAACACTGATGGTTATTTCGGTTCCGATCATGGGCGAATTGAATTTTTACCCGTTCCATACTGATTTTCGGGTAAGCTTGGGGACCCCCGCCTTTTTTCTATTCCTACTCTGGCTCCGTTCTCCCTCACCGCTTATCTCCGGATTACTTGTCGGCAGTTCGGTTACAATCTTTCGCATGGGACTTATGTTGGCAATGGAACCACATTGGAACTGGGGAGCTGCTTTTCAGCATCATTATCCGGTATTCTTTTACTATTTGACCTATGCTATTACCTTCGCGGCAGTTCGAATGAATCGTCGTCATAACCGACCACTTCTGGTTGGAGCACTTGGGGTGGCGTGTGAACTCGCCGCGACGTCGGTGGAACTTTTGCTGCGTTATTCGGCAACAGAACAACCGACCACCTTCGCAACCTGGAATCAAATTATTCTCATAGCTTTTTTCCGGAGTTTTTTCGTTCTCGGTTTTTTCAATTTGGTTAAATTGAGACAGTCGAAAGCGGCCGAAGAACAGAAACGTAAAGAAAACGAGAAGATGCTCATGGTTATAACCGAGCTTTACGAGGAAACCATTCAATTGAAGAAAACGATGCACAACGCAGAAAATATCGCCCGTGACAGCTACGAGCTGTATCAATTGTTACAAGATGCGCAGCATGTTTTCCCTGAAGATCTAGCTCAGAAAGCTCTCCGGATCGCCGGTGAAGTTCATGAAATCAAAAAGGACAATCAACGGATATATGCAGGTCTATCCAGTCTGATATCGCACGATAGCGAATATATGCCGATGGAAGAACTGGCCGATATCGTCCTGCGCTCCAATCAGAAATATGCCCAGTCACTTGGCAAAAAGATCGATTTCACAATGCAATCCGAGGGTATCTTTCCTTTGTGCCATGTGTACACCACTTTGTCTTTGTTCAATAACTTGGTTGCCAATGCCGTTGAAGCGTTGGAGGAACAGGGTATTATCCGAATAGGGGTTAAACGTAACAAGGACGTGATCGTTTTCCGTGTCGCAGATAATGGTCCGGGAATAAAGCCAAAGTATCGGGAGAAAATCTTTATGCCCGGCTTTACTACCAAATTCGATAAGGCAGGCAATCCCTCGACGGGTATCGGTTTAGTATATGTGAAGCAGGAAACAGAGCGTTTACTTGGAAACGTCCAAATTCAAGACAACAGCGAGGGCGCAGGCACTGTTTTCACCATCACTTTGCCGATTAGCCAAATAGGAAAGGAGGTGTAGCGCAATGCGTTATTTTATTATCGATGACGATCCGGCTATACGTTCCATGCTTGAACAAATTATCGAAGATGAGGATTTAGGAAGTATTGTAGGCGAAGCTCCTGACGGGGCTGATGTTGATAATACTTTGCTCGAACTCAAGCAAGTAGATATCGTGCTTATTGATTTACTTATGCCCGTTCGCGATGGCATTGAGACCGTTCGTAAGCTATCCGGCGGCTTCGAAGGAAAAATCATTATGATTTCTCAAATAGAGTCGAAAGAAATGATAGTCAAGGCATATGCCTGCGGAATTGAATATTATATCACTAAGCCTTTAAACCGTTTGGAAGTTATCGCCGTTATTCGCAAGGTTTCTGATTTGCTTCGCATGCACCAATCCCTTCGAAATATCCAAAAATCGCTCAGTGCTGTCGGCTTTAGTGGCGCATTAACGGGGAAAGAGCCGTCTTCTAACGATAAGAACATCACAACATGCGGTAACTACATGTTATCTGACCTAGGACTTATTGGAGAAGCAGGCAGCAAAGACTTGCTGGAAATGCTCGATTATTTGTACCGTTATGAGTCTAATCATCCACAGGAGCAAGGCTTTCCTCAGCTTCATGACATCTACCATCAAATCGCCTTGAAAAAACTAGGCCACTCCGCTTCCAACACCGACTTGAAAAAAGAGATCAAAGCGGCCGAACAACGGGTGAGGCGAGCGGTAAACCAAGCACTAACCCACTTAGCATCCCTAGGATTAATTGATTATTCGAATCCTAAGTTCGAGCAGTACTCTACAAAGTTTTTTGACTTGAGTGATATCCGCAAAAAAATGAGAGCACTAGAAAATGAGGAATCTCCAGCGCTCAGTTTGATCCGGCAGAACACAAAAAAGTTTATTCAGGTCCTTTATTTAGAATCAAGAAAATTAATGAGCTGATGAAATTGGACGCCAAAGGGTCAGAATGGAGAACTCAGCAATCGCGGTGCGAGCCCAATTGATAGACAGGATACCCTCCACTTCTCGGCAGGGTACCCTTTTCAAACCAATTATACCTTTTGTTCTTCCTTCGCCGCCTCGTTACCCACATCGTTTTGTTTCGTTGCCATGCATATTCTCCCCGAAGTCCCACGCTCGATATATCCACCTTGATTGAACTCAGTATCTGGTTTGGTAGACAGCGGATCTCCAGCTCATGCAATTGGATTGCCTTGAAGTGAAAGAACATCTTATACATGAGCACATCCCCTGAAAAGAATTTGATCCTAGTATGATTGATCTGAATGTTGTCTAGTCTTCCTTTAAATGGGTTGAAGCACATTGTGCAACAGCCGAATAAAAAGATAATAAAAAAACATGCAGCATTTTCTCCATTAGGAGATCGCTGCATGTTTCTGTTGCCTTTTATCCTTGAGTATCCATCTAATTCTTTATCGATGATTTCAATTTTGTCAATTTCCGGATCATGTCCCCTTCATCTCCTTTTCTTGTCTATTTTATAAAGTAGTGAACATTTGTCTTCCATATTTTAGACGTTGTATCCTCTTGCAATTTCTTATAAAATGATCTACCGTTGGTCAAAATATAAAATCACCAATATTTGCATGGAATAGGGGGTATTCATCCTGATTCATATCGAAAATTTACAAAAAGTATATGAGGATATTCCGGGACGTATACCGGCCATCCAGCGGATCCAATTACATATCGATCGCGGAGAAATATTCGGCATTATCGGACATTCCGGTGCAGGGAAGAGTACATTGCTGCGTTGTGTAAATCTACTGGAAAGACCATCCTCTGGCAGCATTCGTATAGATGGTGAAGAAATGACAAAGTTGGATTCTCGCCAGCTGCAAACGAAACGACGCAAAATCGGGATGATATTCCAACATTTCAATCTCCTCTCTTCATCGACCGTTGCTGAAAATATTGCCTTTCCTCTGAAATTGGCTGGGATAGGGCAAGTAGCGATTCAGTCCCGAATTATTGAGCTTCTCGATTTAGTCGGTTTGCAGGAACACTCACATAAGTATCCAAGCCAGCTCTCAGGTGGACAGAAGCAGCGTGTCGGCATTGCAAGAGCCTTGGCCAATCAACCGGATATTCTACTCTGTGATGAAGCGACATCAGCGCTCGATCCTCAGACAACGAATGCCATTCTTGCACTGCTGCTTGATATCAATCGAAAGCTTGGTATCACGATTCTTCTCATCACACATGAGATGCAGGTTATTCGTGCGATCTGCGACCGTGTTGCTGTTATGGAGAAAGGTTTGATCGTAGAAACCGGGAAAGTGCTTGATGTATTCCTGAAGCCTAAGCATGCAGTTACGAAGGAGTTCGTAGGACAAGTTTCGGATTTCGCACAACATTCAGATCAGGATCAGATGGAGAGTCAGGGAGAAAAGCACGGAACGGTAATCCGGATTACCTACATCGGTGCCAAAACATACGAGCCTATCTTATTCGAAACTGTCAAGTCGACGAATGTTTCCTTTGCCATCCTTCAGGGTACTATTTCTTCCATGAAAAGTGTCCCTTATGGTCAATTGGTTGTGGAATTGACAGGCGGACACCAAGAAGAAATCGATTCAGTAATTGCCAAACTTGAGCAAGAAGGAATCGACGTGGAGGTGCTCAACGCATGGATATGACCTGGAACATTAACTGGTCCGAAATTACGAAAGCAACTGGCGATACACTCGTAATGCTCGGATGGTCTCTCTTATTCACAGTTATCATCGGTATGGCACTGGGCATCATATTATTTCTTACCTCCAAAGAGCAGCTACTGGAAAATCTGCCGCTTTATGGAGTGCTCTCGCTGATCGTAAACATTCTTCGTTCTGTTCCTTTCGTGATTCTGATGATTTCGGTTTTTCCGATCACAAAGGCCATCGTGCACACAACCATCGGCGTGCAGGGCGCGATCCCGCCTCTCGTTATCGCAGCCGCGCCGTTTCTCGCGCGGCTGGTTGAAACCGCGCTGCGCGAGATCGACAGCGGCGTCATTGAAGCCGCGCAGTCCATGGGCGCTACGCCGTGGCAAATCGTCTGGCGCGTCCTGATGCCGGAAGCGCGCCCGGGTCTGATTTCAGCCGTTACCGTGACGGCTGTTGCCCTGCTCTCCTACTCGGCCATGTCAGGTGTCGTAGGTGGCGGCGGGCTTGGGGATCTCTCACTTCGCTACGGCTACATGCGGTTCCGTACCGATATCATGATCGTGACCGTCGTCATTCTCGTTCTATTCGTTCAGCTCCTGCAAATGATAKGAGACCGTTTGGTAGCCAAATTTAACCGCAAATAAAACACATTAATATGGAGGTAATTTTATCATGAAGAAACTTTCATTATCTTTAATGGCTCTATTCGTTGTGCTTGCACTTGCAGCATGCGGACAGAAAGCCACTGAAACGCCTGCAAGTTCAGCCCCAGCGGCATCTGCTGCTCCAGCGGCTGCAAAAGAAGTTACACTTAAAGTCGGTGCATCTTCAGTCCCTCATGCCGAAATTTTGAATAGTGTGAAAGAGAAATTGAAAGCACAAGGCGTTAATCTTGAAGTTATTGAGTTCAACGATTATGTTCAACCAAACGTACAAGTGTTTGAAAAACAATTGGACGCTAACTTTTTCCAACATCAGCCTTACCTAGATCAATATAACCTTGATAAAAAGCAAAACCTCGTGAAAGTAGTTGGCGTGCACATCGAACCGTTCGGCGCTTACTCCCAAAAGGTGAAGTCAGCAACAGAATTGAAAGATGGCGCTTCAGTCGCTATTCCTAACGATCCTTCTAATGCCGGCCGTGCGCTTTCACTGATGGAGAAAAACGGGTTGATTAAACTGAAGGACGGCGTTGGCATCAAAGGTACGGTTAAAGATATCGTAGAAAACAAAATGAAAATTCAGATCAAAGAATTAGACCCTGCGATGCTGCCACGTACAATCGGTGAGTTTGATTTGGCTCTGATCAATACGAACTACGCACTTCAAGCGAATCTAAATCCGGCGAAAGATGCTTTATTCATCGAGGACAAAAATTCACCTTACGTGAACATCGTCGTTTCCCGTCCGGACAATAAGGATTCCGAAGCGATGCAAAAGCTTACTAAGGAATTGAACTCCGCTGACACGAAAAAATTCATTGAAGATAAATACAAAGGCGCAATCGTGCCTGCGTTCTAAGCAACCTTTCGATCCAAACATAAAGCTGTTCCTTATGGTCTTAAAAGCCTAAGGAACAGCTTTTTTGTTAGTTTTTTATGCTTAAAGAATGTTTTTTGATCAAAGATTTTATGAAAGAGAAAGTAGTCGCTGCCACGCGGCAGCGCCTCTGCTATTAAACTATAGCTTTCGTTAGCGTAATCCTGACCTGTCATCTTTGGTACGGTTCACCGCAAATGTATCTAAACACAAAGTACAATTTGACCATAAGATAAACTGTCAATTTAACTCTGCTATTATTCGATGCAATATCTTTTTGCTATCTTCGTCTTTTGGTCTAGGCTTCCTACCAATTTGTTCGTATACCTCTTTTTCTTCCAAAAGTTGTCTTGGGCTTAAGACAAGAGCCGTTATGCCCTTCAACATAAGACTTTGTAGTAACAAGGAATCAGAACGCCATACCCACTCGGGTAAGCCATTCATAATAAGACTTCCATCATTGGTACTGGTTATATAGCCAAAAGTAATGTCTACGTCATCCTTACGGAAATCGGACTGCCTACCACGAAACTGCTCATTCACAGGTGTCTGTTCAAAGCCAGCTTCGGCAAGAGCCTGTTCTAACTGCTCTCGGTTCTGTATCCATGTTATCAAGTCTATATCGTCATGTGGACGGGTGACCTTACCAAGTAAAAAATCGATTGCCCACCCGCCACGCAACCAGAACTTACATTCGATCGATGCACATATTGCACTGATTTCGTTTAACACCTGTAATTGTGACTCTGTTTGAGTTCCGAAATGTGGATTTATCAGGTCGCTCACAAAAACACCTCGATTTTAATTGGCAGGGATTTCATTATTTACGAACATCACAAAATAACCAATTTTGTAAACAGATGCTTCTGTTATTGCCTTCTTATTTTAAGAAGTGAAAAAACTGATAAGACAAGTCCAATAACTAAAAACCATATCCATCCATCGTAAGAAATCATTAGAGCAAGTTCCCATGTGTTTGATGGTCCTGAATTGGGTCCATCGCTGTATGGAAATGCAAAGACAGACGGTAATGCTCCCATAACAATCAGAGCCGTTCCAATAATAAAAAAGAAAAAGTATGAAACTCTTCTCATAACCATCTCCAATACCCTCCAAACTAATGTTTACCGCAAAAACGCATCCCATCATTTAGTTCTAGAAATAAGACGAAGGGAACGAGTGAAAAGTTTCCATTTTATAACTTTTCTGCTATCCTGCCCGATAGTTGAACAGGCTACCGATAAATTCGGTAGCCTGTTGTCATGGAGCTATAGTGTCCCGTTAGTTGAGTGAATGAGTCACGCATTGTCTCCTTCGTGAATCATCAGAGATTTAAGCCCAATTTTATTTAAGTAGACCAACCGTAATTCAATTTCATCCTTCACCTGGCTAGAAACCTTCAACTCATGCACGTCGAGTGAATGGGGTAAACCTCGAATAAACAGCAACAATTCCTGTATCGGCAATCTTAGAGTATCTACAATCGATTGACCTTGTATCGTTGTAGCTATTAATTCAGGTGCCATCTTGCTTCCGTTACATCCGGCGCATTGGACTTGCTTGGAGAAGAAACGGATCACCCTAAGGTTCCCCTTACTCTTCGTTCCCGCATCTCGCATATATCGCAAATCGGCAACGCATCCGCGGTAGAAACTTGTCGCTTGTTTCTTTTTGTAAACATAGGAAACAGGGTCATTCTTGTAACCGTAAAGTAAAATATCCATAAATCGCCTATCCTGCTCGGCAAGCGGCTTTTCATAGTCAATCCCGATCATCTTGGCCAATGCTTTGATTTTGAACACCGGCGCACAAATCGTACCTGCCCAAAGAAGCACGGCACCATGTTTTAGGGATAGTTCGGATGCGATCATTCGGGCGGGATCAATATCAATCACGGTTTCGGTTCCATTACATGAAGTACAAATCCCGTATGGACTGTTCGCKGAAAAATTCTGAGAAGTCCATGACCCACTGCTGTCTCTACACTTCCCAATCAGTGCATAAAGCAATCTAAGATATTCCGACACAGCTGTTATTGTACCGACTAGGCTGCCTGCTCTTTTTTCGTTAAACTTTTCTTGGGGGAGTAATAGACTTTCCAAATTTATAACCCCTTCCGTTATGCATCTAAGATAAATACAATAGGTAATAATTTCCCGAAAAATTGAAGAAAACCTTTTTTGATATCCTGTCAGTTAGCGGAGAAGGCCGCCGATCATTGCTGTCGGCAGCCTTCTCCTGATGTTTATTGAGCTATCGTCTTCCGTTAGTGTAACTCAATCGTCTTATATTCCTTCCAATCTGAGAGGAAACAAAGAAATTTATTGCTTATATCTAACATGCCATGATGAGTTCTCCAAGATCCTCCACCATTAAAAAGATCAATTAACGGTTTGAATAGATCATTAAATTGAATTACAATTGGATCTCCTTCATCTGCTAATGAACTCCAAATAACATGATTCACGCATAACGCTTGAGTTACTCCATTTGGTGCTTTAATGAGATTGGGACATAACTCAAAAACCTTATCATAATCAATCTTACTTTCCTTATTGATCAATTTAACTGGATCGATATATGGGTATTTTGATTCCACCGAAAGAAAATCAAGAAAAAGAGACAATCGCTTGAAAAACTCCTTGACAAAAAAAACGTCTATTTTACACTCTTCTTCGGTTCTTTCATGATTATTCATCCAATTAATGGTGTTTATATTTTCAATTGCTTGATTTAAGAAAAGACTCTTCATTTTACTCTTCTCCTCTTTTTTGCAATCGATTTTTAGTAATTGAATAGAAATCTTACTCAATACATTCGCTATCAATAAGTTATTACCTTTTTTTGTAACTATTCTGCCCGTTTGTTGAATGAACAGGGCTATTTAAATTTTTCAGACATTATTTTATTGCAATGTACAGATCTATCTCCGACTCCTCATTGTCACCACCTAAAAAACGCTCACTGTATAATTCAAAACTATCCTTTTCATCAAGCTCGTAGCCTGACTTTGGCAGCCATGTTGTGTAAATATAATCAAACACATTACCCATCGTCTGAAGTTTGCCTTTATGGGTAACTACAACATAGATGGCGGCGGATACAGTCTTAGCGACCATTCCTTCAGGTATTTCCTCAATGCAGTGGACAGGAACACAAGCCCAATAATTAGACCACTCATCAACATAATTGTCACTGTACTCACTAATCCCGTACGTATCGTGCACGTTCGAACGGTGTTTCACCTCATGAATCCGTTCTAGAAATTGTGCCCATAACCCTGGTATTTTGTTTTCTGACATTCTTGTTTCCACTTTCATCCCAACCACTTTAAAAGCTGCCTTTTCAACGATTCTGATCTCCATCGGCATACCTCCATATAGATGTTTAAGCCTTTCTGCAGAGATAATTGGTTCCTCTTTATTCTGAAGCCGTTTGCCTACTTTTCTGTACCCACCCGGATTTACGTCGAACATTTTTCGAAACGCACGTGAAAAAGAAGCCTGAGATTCGAACTGATACTTTACCGCTACATCGAGAATGGAATACTTTGTCCTTAACAAATCATAAGAAGCTTGCGTAAGCCTGCGTCTCCTTACGTATTCTGCTAACGATTGACCGACCCATGTCTGGAAAATCCGATGAAAATGATACTGCGAAAAACCTGCCACTTCTGCTGCCTCTGCTAACGTAATCTCATCAGTCAACTTATTCTCCAAATAGGCGACTACTTGCCGGATCTGAGTAAAATAATCCATTAAATGTTTTCCTTTCTCGTATATCCCTGATATATCTAAGCAGATTATATACAAAAATCAATCGCATTTTTTGATTTTTTTTGCGAAAAATTCAGTTACCAAAAACTATCCCTTCAACTAAAAAAAGGTCCTCTGACTGCGTGGCAGCCGATGATCCCTTTCAACTACAGTTCACCGTTAGCGTAACAAACTTGTGTTCCAGAAATCGCTTGCAGTTAGTGTACACAGCTGATTGTTGGAAGGAGCAATTGAAATGGGTATCGAAGTGGCGGTATAGACCTAGTGCGGAATCATTCACTTGACCATATATTGATATTGCCAACCCACTCAACAACTCATTCATCACCCTCGGTTAAACAACGAGAAAAAAACGGTCTGTATTCGCATCTATTTCGCGATAAGACCGTTTTTGTTTTTTTGTGATGTTGGTTAAGGCATTACCATACAAAAGCTGATGTGATGATAACCAAAAGAATAAAAAGAACCAAGACAAATGCGCTTGTACGATGATGATGAAAACCGTCTACTCCACTCATGTTTACTCATTCCCCTCAAGTGAATTTTCATTACGGTATAATCATACGCTCGGTACATAGTTTTTGATTGGACATACGTCACCCTCATTTAAACAACGAGAAAAAAACGGTCTGTAATCGCATCTATTTCGCGAAAAGACCGTTTGTGTATTTTTGTGATGTTGGTTTAAATTGCAAAAGTCATTAAGATAATTACCAAAAGAACATAAAGAACCAAAACAGCTGCTGCGCTGCTACCTCCACCATAACCTGCACAACTTGCACCACTCATATTTACTCATTCCCCTCAAGTAAATTTTCATTACGGTATAATCATACGCTCGGTACATAGTGATTGATTGGACATATGCCAGGGCTTCCTTGCTGGAAGGTAAAAAAACACAAAATAATCCGTTCCTCTAAAGGACGGTTTTTTGTTTAGGAAAGCGGAGGTATTCGTGGAACAATTACTATCGTTCGCCGTTAGCGCAACAAAGCGAGCCAGGTTGCCACGGCTTCCTGCTCGCTTTGTTTACGGTATTGATCCTAAAAGTAAGTGTTTATTTTTTAACCCAAGTTTCCCCGCCATCTTTCGTTATAAATTCAAATACATCCTTATTTGTATCGCTGACAAACTCGATTTTCAACGTTCCCGATTGAGCGTTATTTATATCAAATACTGGAGCATAGGTATTTCCATATTTATATCCTTTCGGTATCGGGATATTTTGGAGTAACCATGTCTTTCCCCCATCTTTCGTGCGATATAGAGGGACCATGGCTGTATCTTGGTGATAGGTAGCTGAAATCCATCCATCGGTCGGTGAGCGAAAGGAGATTCCCGTAACATATCCATCGATAACTAGAGAAACTTCATTAATGAAAATCCATGTCTTACCGTTGTCACTCGACTCATATAACGACTTATTCATGAGTCCTAAGGCTGGGTCCGAAGTTAATAAGATCCTGCTTGGTGATGAACTGGATAGAAGCGAAGTATACACATTACCAGCTTGGATTTGCTTCTCCCAATCTTGCTTGAACGGTAATGGTACAGCGTCGCTCCATGTTTTCCCTTTATCTGAACTGCTTTTCACGACTATGCCATCTGTGGAATTATAAAGCGATACTTGCTCGGACTGATTTGAGTAGGTGCCAATGAGTTGCATCGAATCCGAGGCAGCAACTTTAGATGTTGTAGACAGTGGTGTAGGATTTGCATTAGCTTTGTTAGAGCCTGGGGATTGAGCTGCTTCCTCTAAGGAATAAAATTGATGAAGCCCCTTTTCAGTGCGTCCTCCCGCCAAGTAGATATCATTAGTTTTACCCGCGCTAAATATAACGTAACCATTATCTGCATCGCCCATCGTAAATGTCCCTTTTTCGCACTTGATGTACGCTAGTTTCATTGGTCCTTCATCCGCTTTGGCGTTATTCGATAGAAGATACGTTTTCCCGGCCAGAGTTAGTTGTTTCGGAGCAATATCGCATGATGATGAAGTCCCTACCACGATAGGTACTGTTGCGGGAGTATTTGTCGTTGGCGACTGTGGTTGGGTTATATTTAGTGATTGCTGCTGAACGTTATCTTTAGAACATGCCGATAGCCCAACAAGAACAACACAAACCAAAGCACCTAAAATAAACTTTTTCAAACTCATTCATCACTCTCCTTTAATACCAACCCTGATACACTTGTTGTATATTTAGACGTTTTAATACCTAAGAAAGGTTTCATTTTCCATGCACGCTAATGACAAAAGGAGCAGCTGCCACGGCAATCTGCTCCTGGGTTTGTTTGTAGTAACGTTACACGTTAGTTCAATTAAGTACCCAATCTATCGGGTAGATTCCAAGCGCGATTATAAGCGTTCATTAATTTTAATCAACAATTCCTTTAAGATTTGTTTCTCCTCTTCAGAAAGGACTTGAACGATTTCGTCCTCCACTTTTTGAAAGGATTCATTAAAGTCCTCGATCAATTCAACGGCCTTTGGCAAAACATAAATATTTTTTTGTCGTTCATTATTGACTGGGATTTTCCGCTCGATGAATCCTCTTTGCTCAAGACCTTGAAGCATACCTGTGATACTAGCCCCGCGTAGATGAAACCGATCAGCAAGATCCCTCTGAATTAATTCAGTTTCTTGGTTCTCGTAGATATAGCCAATTATTTTTCCTTGTTGAGCGTTTAACCCTAGCTCTTTTATGCTCTCGTCCGCTTTTTTCTTTAACTTAAGGCCAATAACCTGAAACAAATCCAGATAAGGCGTATTCTTGTGAGGCTTCATGAACGTTCCTCCTCGTATTATTAGAAAACTAACTGTTAGTAAGTAAACTATACAAACATCGAGCTTTCATGTCAATTAAATATTAGTTTATTGACAGTTAGTTTCCTAACAGTTATACTTCAAATTGTTTCTAGGCTTATCCAAGGAGGAATAACAATATGAAGAATGTAGTCCAAAGCTCATCTGCAGAAAAAATTACTGCTATTACGAATGTGCGTATTTTCGATGGAGAAAAAGTAATAGAATCAAGGAGTATTGTCATCAATGGGGAAACCATTGTTGCAGTAGGTGGAGACATTCCGGCGAATGCAACAATCATCGATGCTAAGGATGCAACATTACTGCCCGGCTTAATTGATGCGCATGTTCATACTTCCATCGGTGGATTACGGGATGCATTAAACTTCGGTGTGACGACAGAACTCGAAATGAACGGTGACTTTACAGAAAGAGGACGTGCGATCCAACTGAAAAATACGGAAGATATCGCTGATGTCCGTTCTGCAGGTACGGCAGTCACCGCTCCTGGTGGTCACCCGGATGAATTGCTGCCAGATGGGGATGAGATTCCAGAATTCGTATTAAAGGAATTGGAGAAGTTATCGAAGGAAGACCGGGAAGCTATGCTAGCCGCTTACGCCCACGATCACGAGGAAGTGCCGCAAGTAACAACGGTGGAAGAAGCGATTAAACATGTACATACCCAGGTGGAGAATGGAGCCGACTATGTAAAAATTATGATTGAAGAAGGAACTGTCATGGGCGCTCCTGGACTGCCTGTTTTAAGCGACGAAATTCTAAAAGCAGCGGTGGAAGAAGCCCATAAGTTCGATAAAGTCGTCATCGCCCACGTCTTGACTGCTCATTCTTCCCAAACCGCCATCGATCTTGGCGTAGACGGATTGGGCCACCTGTTTATCGACAGGCCCGATTACACGCCGGAGCTAGTGCAATCCATCGTCGATTCTGGCGCGTTTGTTACACCGTGCTTGGTTTTGAACTCATCCATTCTTGGGAACCCAGCATCGCAATTGGCGAATGACCCACGTGTTCATTCCAAATTAAGTCCGGATTGGATCGATATTTTGAACTCTAGCTTTAATACTTTCCCGCAAGGCAAAATAGAAAATAGCTTTAAAAATGTGATGGATCTTCACAGGGCCGGTGTGGATATTCTGGTCGGGACGGATGTCGCCCCCGTCCCCGTTCCGAATCTTGGCGGCCTTGCTCATGGAGCCAGCGTACATCATGAATTGCAATTACTGGTTACAGCCGGGTTCACTCCAATAGAAGCACTTCAATCGGCTACCTCGAAACCGGCCCGCAGATTCGGTCTTAATGATCGTGGCCGTATTGCCGAAGGTGCGCGCGCTGACCTAGTGCTGGTCAATGGCGACCCGACTACCAATATCTCGGATACCCTATCTATTAAAGCTATATGGTTCAAAGGTGTACAAAAACAAAGGTAATTATTTCTACTTTTTTGTGCGGGCACTCTACTTCGAAGAGTGCCTTGCTATTCGACTTTGTAATTAAACTGCCCGTTAGTGGAATGACCCACCGTATATTTATTATGTCTCTTTGTCTGCAATCGGACGATATTCTTGGCCTGGTTCGGCAAACGGATCATATTCTTGTCACACGCCATTTTTTCAGTCAAGATCTCTAATTTTATTGGACATTATGATGAAAGGGGCAGCCTAAACAGCAGCCCCTTTATTTTAGAGTGGGAAGGTTATGATTTAAATAATTCAATACTTGTCAGCGTGCTTGAGCTTTTCCAGCTATCAAAAGTGCAAGAAGAGCTTTTCTTGTCTCCTCTCCATATATACCGTCCGCCTTCTTTTGCATCTTTGTTTGCACTGATTTGATTGCTTCGACCGTTTCTTTTCCATAGAAACTGTCCGCACCGCTGACAGGAAGCTGCTCTCCGACTAGCAAGAGCGCTTCCTGTAATTGTTTCACTTTAGCACCCGATGATCCGGGCTTCAGCACTCCCTCAGGCAATACCGGAACCTGTGGATGTTCTGACGGCTTTGGAGTGACGGCTGGCTTTGCACTCTCTGCAGGTTTGGTTCTCTCAGCTGTTTTTGAGCTCTCGATCGGCTTCTTTTCCTCCGCTGTAACCTGAACGGGAATGGCCTCTTCCCTGGGAAGAACGACCTCCTTACTGGTTAAGACATTAAAGGGCTTTAATTGCAACAATTGAACGACCGGGTCACCTCGTTTATTGCCAATCTCAATGTTAGATCTTAGTCCGCGCTTTTTCATCTCATCTACGTTCATATACAGCCTGCCYTCAACCGTATYGAAATCATGACGGATAGGTAGACTCGTATACATCTTCTTACCAGTACCTAATTCTTCTAACCAAACGATTTCAAATCCAACTTTTTTGCCATTTTTATAAAGATCGAATGTCAAATTAATGTTCGGTAATGTTCCAGTAATTTTCGTTTGATTCGAAACAGTTACCTCTAACTCCTTTTTAGGCGTAAGTTCGATTCTGTCTACTGAGATTTCGACTGGAATGTTCTTGGAGTCCAAGAGTATGCTTTCCTTGGGCTTCCTACCACCGAAGACGTTGTCGGCTCGCCAATAGATGTCACTAGTTTTTTCCATAGGTAGACCGAATGCCGCTTCCGCATCTTTATAAACCAAAGGATCATGCTTATCGATATCGTATTTTCCGTCCTTCTCGATATAATTTTCAAAACGGTTTTTCATAAATAAGTAGATTTCTATTTCTTTAGGAGTGATATACCCTTTCGAAACCTCATCCAAAACAAGCTGTTCGTGCTTAGTTCCAGGTGGTATCAACTCTTTAGCCTTCTCCATATCTTCATCGGTTGCAACAGGTGTTGCGATAGCCAGCTTGACCTGTTCGGAAGGTTGATCTGATTGTTCAGACGAAGCTTTTACAATAACCGGATGCTGCTCCATTTCCTCAGGTGAGCTAGAGCATGCGGAAAGATACTCGCTAAGATGTTCGCCCTCGTAATTAGGGAGATTCTTGTAATTGCCCCGGGCTATGCCGTTCATCGTATATACACTTCCGGAAGATTTCAGGTGGACCACACTTGGCCCGAAACCGCTGCTGGGACAGCCCAAATAATCTCCATAGGTTGTCTTGAAAACGTGAAAATCGGGGTGATTTCTCAAAGCCAGACGAATCTGCTCCGATGCCTTATCCTTTTCTGCATCTTGAGGAGGCTTTATTGGCTCGCTCTCACTGCATGCTGTCATAATAAGCGCTGCAGTTGCGAGGATAGCAGCCGCTTTTTGTTTTACCGAGAAGAACATGATGTGTACCCCTTTGCATTATGACTTGGCCATTAGTTTGGGTATGATTCCAATTACGCTATGCTGCTCGTTGTTTTATATTACATATTGCCAAATCTATTTATTTTTGATCATAAACCGTCAGTCGTACGGAAAATCGTCAACTGTATATAAATAAGTAGAGTAGACTGAGTCTCATAAAATACAAAATAGCAGTCCAAAACTCTAGACTGCCACACTTGATTTTAACTCGTTCTTTAGAATGATGCGTGATCTATTTCACAAGTTTAATACTGAAAGTACCAACTGCTTGTTTATTGACCGAATTTACTGAGCCATTGATATAGTCGCCGGAAATGCTACCTACAAAATTAACAAATTCATAGTTGGATGGTTGGATAATCCATTTGACTCCTGTCAGAGTAATAGCATTCGTAGCTTTATTGTAATCAACGAGAGTAGTGTACTTACCTAATGGAACATTCGGGTTATTGCTCGTAGGACCAAATTCAAACGTTGCAACTTGTGTCCTTCACTCACTTGTTTTTACGCTTTTTTATCTTCCTTTAGCTGATAATACAAACCACTCGAATCCGACCATTCCGCGAAAAGCACGCGCTCATGATCCGTAATTCCACTTAGCTGCAAAAGCTGCTCCACCCAATTCTTGTCTCGCCCGAGGCGCTTCAATGTATCTTCATTGATGCTGCCGTTTTCAATGATGTRGGCGGGAAGGCTGACGGTGCTCTGCTGGTTTTTGGCATTGCCGCTGATCTTTTCTGGGTCCTTCTGGAGCAGCACGCTGATGCTGCCGTTCGTCTCGAACAAGGCGTAGGCCACTTCGCGCAGCGAGAAAATATTATTTTCCCGAAGCAGCATGCCCAATTGGGCGAAATCGAGATTGTTGCGCTTCATGGCCTTGAAGTCAATCACACCGTCCCGGATAATCAGATCCGGCGTTCCCGCAGCATACCGGGAAAGTCTGGGGAATCGTGCGATAAACTTTTCCAACCCTAGCGCTAGAAGCGTCCAGATAATCAGAGCAAATAGTAGATGGCTAAGATGAATGTCATCATCATAAATCGTATTGCCGACCAGTTCACTGAGCATTAAAGAGGAAACGAAATCAAAGGCGGTCAATTGGGAGATCTCTTTTTTTCCCAGCAGCCTGGTCATGATCAACAGTCCTATCAAAGCGACCGTAAGCTTGACACCGATACTTACATAAAGAGTGGTATCCACCTTCATCTTTCCCTTCGGAATATAAATTCAATAGATTTGTATAACAAATAATACCACATATTGAGAATTAACCTTATTAAAGTATGCTGAATATCTAAACACACACACTAGTTCTATGGGACGGGCATATACTAGAGTAATACAGCTAGAAAGGGGGTATTCCTTTGACGCGATCCGACTCTTATTTGATTTGTAAAAAGTACCTCAATCGAGAAGTTACGATAAAAACGACACACGGCACTTACCGTGGCACGATTGTGAAAGTTGACGGGAACAAGGTTTATTTGAAACAAACACGCAATGGAAAGAAAGCACATATCTCGTTCCTACCATTTCTTCTCCCATTAGTTCTGTTTGATCTCTTAGCCATTTTCCTGGTGGAATCTAGGCCATGTTCTCCGTTCAGACCATTTCTCTAAAAAAATGACCATCACAACAACATCCTGTGGTGGTCATTTCTTATTCAACGCTTTTTTATCCAACTTCCCTAAAGGTGTATAGGGCAAATGCTCGACGAAGCTGATCTCTTTGGGCAACTGAAATCGTGCTACTCTAGCGCGCAGCCAATCTAGGAGTTCCTCTTTTGTCGTATCTGCACCAGGTACCAACTGGACCCACGCTTTTAACCTCTGCCCAAAAAGCTCATCCGCAACCCCAATAACGGCTGCATCCTCGACGAGAGGGTGAGTGAGCAAGATTTGTTCCACCTCGAACGGAAACACATTTTCCCCCGCTGAAACAATCATACTGTCTACTCTTCCACGCAAAAAGTAATACCCTTTCTCATCCCGATAGCCCAAATCGCCGGTTTCGATCCATCTACTAACTTTGTTTCGCATCGACCATTTGTTTCGAATACATATTTGACCAACGCCGCCGACTGGAGTTTCTACTTTCTGATCATCCATGACTTTTACATGAACACCGCTAATCTTCCTGCCAATCGTGTGGGCGGAGTAGGTCAAATCCTTCGGAACTGCAATGATATTCAAACCCGCTTCCGACGTGCCGTACAGATTGTACAGTACTTCTCCCAATTGACTTAGCGTCTCTTGAACCAATTTCGGATTGAGCTCAGCTCCGCCTGAAGCTATACAAGAAAGCGATTTCAAATCGTCTGCGTTGGTTTTCAACATTTTATGAACCATTAAAGGAACTACCGTTACGATATCAACCTGATGCTCCCGAATCAATCGACAGGCTCTCTCTGCATCAAATCCGCGTTGAATGACTACTTTTTTGCCCAAAGCGCAGAAAAGGAGCAACACCGCTACCCCATAACCATGATAAATCGGCGTCGCAATATAGGCAGTATGCTTGTTCAGGATTTGCAATCGGGTCAGGAATCCCGCAAAAGGATCCAAATAATTGAATAGCGATGGTTGATGTGCCGCTTCTTTGGCTTTGCCTGTTGTTCCACCTGTCAGCAGCACTAATTTCCCGGAAGACGCTCGGCGTTGTTTTCTTTTTTCAAAACTAGTTGTAACAGCTAAGTTATTGATCGCAGATGAGATCGGATGATAACTGGGTAATTTGGCATTCGTGTACGTTGTTTTCTCTAGCAAAGCGCTTAGTTCGTCGTCATAGACCACAAGGTGAAAATCTTTCCTCGCCAGAATCCCCTGCAATTGATCCTTACTCATTTCCGCATTCAGTAGATAGATATCCGCCCCTGTAAAAGAAACCGCATAGATGGCTTTCACCAAAGAGGCATGGTTCTTGCACAAGAAACCCACTCTCTTACCACCAGTAAGTTGGTATTCCCTCGCCAATTGGGCCGAAAGCTGTTTGGATTGTGCAAACAATTGACTATACGTCAAGGTCTCCTGCTCATCCGCTAACGCGATTCTATCACCGTAGGTTTTAGCTGCAAATTGCAGCAGAGCCATCAGATTCGTACCCGATGCGTAGATGGCGGAGGCTAACCGGAACACCGCAACCAGCGAGAACAGCCTAATTTGAACCAACACATAGATTAGTTTAAACATCCTCATGGCCGTTACCCTTTTTCCTCGATAATCTAGGCATTGTTCTGAAAAGTAAGGAAGCTAGCCCTCCGAAAATCAACCACCACGGCTTGAACGTTTGCCTTCTGGTATAGATGGCGTTACCGATCATCTTAGCGACATGTTCTGGGGACATGGCGGGTAATTTGTGATACGCTGCGGTTGGCAGAATCATAGGCGTTCTTACAAGCGGGAGATAGATCGAGGTCGTGGCGATCCCCATCGTGTTCAGCTCAGGTGCGGCGGATCGAAACCACGTGTCAAAAGCTGACTTTGATGCCTGATACGCCGCCCAATGAGGCATAGGAATAAGCATCACATTGACCGTCGAAATGTTAATGATATGTCCTTGATTTTGCTCAAGCAGCGGTATAATAGAGAGCAATAGTTGAACCGGCACGAAATAGTTAATCGCCATCGTACGCGTGAAATCGTGATAACGGTCCAACGACTCCCGAATGGAACGCTTGATTGAATGCCCCGCATTGCTGATGACGATATCGAGCCCATCTGGCAGTTGATGGAGAAAGGTCAGCAATCCCTCCATGTCTTTCGGATCTCGAAGATCCGCAGGGAACACACTTACGTGGGCTGCCGCTTTCACTTCGATTTCACTCTTCATGGCTAGGAGCTTCGCCTCTCGTCTGGCTACCAAGATCAGATGAACCTGCATCTCGGATAGCAGATACGCAAGTTGCTCTCCGATTCCGGAACTGGCACCGGTGATTAGGACCGTTTTGCCTGCTAGCTGGCGCTCTAGCTTCTGTTTGTTTAATTTCGTCGGTGGGAATAGGAGATTTGAGAGAAGACTGTGTAGGCTAGCTCTTGGCATGATTTCACTACCTTCTTTAATTGGGGCTTAAATCGGATGAGGGGATGTACTTGGAGTAAGTTCCCCCGCCGCATCAACTACACACATCAATAACTGGATAACCTCCAGTTATTTTTCAGATTTCAACTTGAATTTCAGATTTAACTGTAAAATATGTAGCTAATTTTCGTGTTTCTGCTGTTTCTGAAGCAATCGTTTGAAATTAATTGTATTTTTTACAGTTATTCCCATAAATTCGAAGAATCTCACGGAATTAACTGTAGGTTCTCCCGTTATTTCGCACACAGGGCATGGCGCGATCTAGCTGCCCGACCAAGCCTTACCCCAACGTCAACACCGTAATCTCAGGACGACACATGAATCGTATCGGACGAACCGACACGCCAATCCCTCGATTCGTGTAAAGCGTAAGGGCTTGCTTGTTCCCTACACGATAGAGTCCTGAGGGATATTTGACGCCATACGGCACAGAGGCCAGTGGCCCAATGATCGGGAGTCTTACTTGACCACCGTGGGAATGCCCCGAAAGCTGCAAATGGACGGCTCCCGCAGCCGCAACAACATCGGCATAATCCGGTGCATGGGATAATAGGAGTACCCACTCTTCTTTTTTTGCAGACTGCATCGCCGCTTTAAGATTAGGAACGCCCTCCCACATATCCTCTACGCCGGCGATCCATATGGATTGGCCGTCTTTCTGAATGCGTAGTCCCCGATTACGCAGGCAGTGAAACCCACCACCCTCTAACACATCCGCCACTTCGTCAACATCGCCATAATAATCGTGATTGCCGAGCACGGCATAACAGCCGTAAGTTGCTGTGATCGTCTTCAAAACATCGCGTATTTCTTGACCCTGCCCACCAATCTCATAATCGACGAGATCACTGGTGAAGCATACGATGTCTGGTTTTTCCGCCTGAATGACCTCGATAACCTTAGTTAATTGCTGAATATCCAGATGAAACCCAAAATGTAAATCACTGAATTGCACTACCCGCAATCCCTTGAAGGCTTCTGGCAGTGTAGAAAAAGCCAATGAAATACGCTCCACTTGCAACCAACGGGGCTCAACCCACGTGGCGTACCCATAACTTAACGGGGGGACTGATAACAGACCTCCACCCAGCAGCAAACCCTTTTTCAAAAAGGAACGACGACTCATTTTCTCTTTATTTTCCATATCTCAATCATATAACAAATGGGGGCTATCTTGCTATTTTAACTCCACCTACCATTGTCAGACGCCATAAAAATATTTCCAAAAGTATGCAACAAATTTTTAATGCCATCCGTTTAGTGGATACAGATAAAAATAATGGAAACCTACAATAACGAAGCAAAGGATGAGCTAAATGAAGAAAAAGGTTTTGGCCGCAGGCCTCCTAACGACCGCGATCCTCTTAACATCCGCTTTTACACCTGTCTCTACGCAGGCTGGTCAGGAAACGATTGTCAAGCTTGAAGGTCAACCGATCGCTTTCTCCCAGCAGCCACGTATGATGGATGGCATTCTAATGGCGCCTGTTCGCGATCTTGCAACCGCTTTAGACATGGAAGTAACGTGGCTTGAAGCTGAACGAGCTGCCGTTGTTACACGCGATGGGTACGAGCTGAAGCTGCCCCTAAATTCCGACTATGMCGATGTTAATGGGCAAGCAACTACCATGAACGGCGTCACACAAATCGTTGATGACTCCCTCTACGTACCTCTGCGTTTCTTCATGGAAAGCGCAAATCAGATTGTCCGCTGGGATTCAGCAAGCAGCTCCGTTAACATCACCAAGCAAGCTGACAGCTTGCCGGTTGTCGGTACTTATGATCACTTAGTTACCCTATTAACGCAGAATGAAAGCAACGGGATGCGCACAAATGTTGTCATGATGAAATCTGCCATCGCTGAATCTTCCACGACATCCTCTGCGCCAGCTCCCCCCGGCAGTGCTGGTGTCGCCGTCCAGGACTCGGCCAAATCCGTGTCACCCGAGTACTCTGGAACGAATGTGCAAGTGCAAGGTGTGGATGAATCGGATGTCGTCAAGTCAGATGGAACGTACATTTATACCGTGAATAAGCAGCGGATCATCGTCACCCAAGCGTATCCGGCAGATCAGATGAAAGTGCTGAGTATCCTTGATTTCCCCCAAGCGGCGAACACTGCAAACACGCAGTTCCAACCGAGTGAAATCTACGTGGACGATACGCATCTGATCGTGTTGGGGCAATCCTATCAAAACCTCATACCCGTGCCATATAATGAGGCCACAAGCAACAGCAGCAAAACTATCGGCATTGTAGACAAGAGAATGATTTCACCGATCCGATCGCAGGCAACGACGAAGGTCATGGTTTACGATCTCACGGATCGGAGCAACCTGAAGTTACTGAAAGAAGTTGAGCTTGAAGGAAACTATATTTCTTCCCGTAAAATCGGGACATCGCTATATTTTATCGCCAATAAATATGTCAATTACTATTACTACCGTGAAAAGGCGAATACGGATGACGCCAAAAAAGAACTAGCCCCAGCTTACCGAGATTCCTCGGCAGGTGATTCTTTCACTTCAATTCCGTTGGATCAAATCTACTATTTGCCCAAAGCCCTCGAGCCTAACTATGTGCTCGTAGGAGGTCTTAATCTGGGCGATCTGACGCAGACGATGAATGTCACCTCGTACCTCGGCTCGGGACAGAACGTGTACGCTTCGGAAGAGAACTTATACGTGGCGGCCACAACCTATGAAGATCAACAGCAGGACACTATTCTTTATCAGTTCGGACTGAACGCAGGGAAAGCTGTGTATAAAAATACCGGCAAAGTACCTGGTCATCTTCTCAATCAATTCTCGATGGATGAGCATAACGGACACCTTCGACTTGCTACAACCACGGGAGAAGTCTGGCGGACAGATGAGGGCACATCGAAAAACCACGTCTATATCCTTGACGCCAACCTGAAAGAGGAAGGCAAGATCTTAAACATCGCGCCAGGCGAGCGCATCTATTCTACCCGTTTCATGGGCGACCGCGCTTATATGGTTACTTTTAAAAACACCGACCCGCTATTCGTCTTAGACTTAAAGCAACCGGATCAGCCGAAATTGTTAGGGGCATTAAAAATCCCAGGTTACAGCAACTATCTGCATCCTTATGATGAAAACCATATTATTGGCTTCGGCAAGGATACGGTTGAGGTTGAAAACAAAAACGCGGCAGGCTCACAACCCATCGCCTATTATCAGGGCATGAAAGTAGCTTTATTCGATGTATCTGATGTGAATAATCCGAAGGAGAAATTTACAGAGCTGATCGGCGATCGGGGAACGGATTCTGAGTTGCTGTACAATCATCGTGCTTTGCTCTTTTCTAAAGAGAAAAATCTACTTTCCTTCCCTGTTTCGGTGATGAAACTCGACCCGGCGACTACCAATTCGAAGAATTCGGCTAACGCATATGGAAGCTTCGCTTTCCAAGGGGCGTACGTTTACAACCTTGATTTGGAAAAAGGATTCCAGTTCCGCGGCGGCATCACCCATCTCTCGCAGGAAGATCTGAGTAAAGCGGGTCAGCATTTTTATGCTGGTGATAAACAAGTGCAACGCGTTCTTTATATCGGTGACACCCTGTATACCGTGTCGAACGGATTCATTAAGGCGAACGACATTAGCACGCTGAAAGAAAAGAATACGGTCGTCATCCCGTAAATAGGCCAAAAAAGCCTCGAATCCTAGAAGGATCGGGGCTTTTTTGTTTGACTAAGGCCAACTTAGATAGCTAAAACCTCTTTCAGATACGTGGCTAATGAAACGAGTTGATTGCCAACAACGTGCTTCGTTTGCTTCTCCGCAGCCTGAGCCGCTGGAACCATCGAGAGCTGAGCAGCAACCACGCGCTTCGTTGGATTTTCCTCGATCAGAAGGATCAATCCATCTGTGACAGCTTGGATGTATTCACTCTTCTTCCCTTGCATGATGAGGTCAAAGGTATTCGCCAGAAGGGCAGGCGCTGCTTCAAGTGCGATCTCTTTCTTAGCGGCGTAAAGGGTTATCTGGTTCATCGTTCCTTGTACGGTGCTTGGATTCGTGAAAGCAACAATCGCAGGCTGATCCAGCTGACAGATCTCTTCGAACAGCGGATCATCGATTTTGATAATCGGAATTGGAAAAGGATGAACATTTTCATCGTAAATGGCGGTAAAAAAAGTGCATGTTATTAAAATCGCGTCTACGTGGCAATTCGCTATCCAATTCAGCGTGTCGAGCACTTTCTTTTGAGCCATTTCGGTCGTGAAATCCGCATCCAGCTTGATTCGATCCAGACCCGGATCTACATAATGAATGAGCTCCACGTCCAAACTGCGCAGGGCATTGTCAATATGCTCAATATTCGAGTAATGGGCATGGAAGCAGCCGATTCTTTTCATTATTAATCTCCCAAGATGTACGTTTTCAAGAAGTCATTGCGGAACTTGCCATCTGGGTCGCATTGGCGAAGCAGTTGCTGAAAGTCTGGTAGCTTCTCATACATTGACTGCACGCGGGCCGGCGACATCGTAAACAGCTTGCCCCAATGCGGTCGAACTTCGAAAGGCTCGAGATGCTGTTCAATGATAGGCAGCACTTGTTTAACAGATTCCCAATTCGGTTTCCATGTAAAATGAAAAGCGACCATCTGCTGCTTATAGCAGGGACTCATCCACAAATCATCTGCCGCAATTGTACGTACCTCAGAAACATACAGTAGAGGCGAGATGAGCTCTTTGATACTGTCGAGCGCACACAGTGCCGCATACGCATGTTGGCGAGGCACGAAATACTCGCTCTGCAATTCTTCCCCTGCGCTTGGGGTGAAATCCATCCGAAAGTGCGGCATCCGTTCATGCCAAGGCCCTGGTATTCCCATCTGTTCACTGCAATTCTCGGAGGTGTGACCTGGCACGGGATGACGATGTGCATCAGCGAGCTTGGCCCCGTATAACTCAGCTTCCACCTGCTCTGGAGCGGAGGATTGATCCATCGTTACCTGCTTCCTCCACAGTTGATTAAACGAAGATTCCTGCCAGTTTGTGAAAAGACTGACACTATAGCCACTGGAGAATATGTCATCGAAGTGCTCTTCTAGCTGCGCTAATGGCACATTGTCGTACACATGTTGGTACATCTGAAAGGATGGGACTACATCCAAGGTGATTGTCGTGACAACACCTAATCCACCTAGTCCTACGGCTGCACCAGCAAGATGACCATTTTCATGCTCACGGGAGAACAGCACGATACTCCCATCCGCGATGACCACTTCCATGGCATGAACAGCTGTCGCCAAATTGCCATGGCAATCACCAGAACCATGTGTAGCAGTGGCGCATGCGCCTGCAACTGTAATATGAGGTAAAGAAGCGAGATTGTGCAGCGCGTACCCATTCGCGTGAAGATACTCGCCTAGCTCGCCATAGCGAATGCCTGCTTCAACCGTTACCCGGTGGTTCGTTCGATCAAGCGAGATCACACGATTCAGCTTCTCAAGCGAAATCAAGCTTTCCGTACAGTCAGCGATGCCATTGAACGAATGGCGCGTACCAAGCACCTTGATTTGTTGACTGCTTGCTACTAATGCTTGTACTTCTTCTATGTTCGCGGGAACATGGTAATTGGCGGCGCTGTACGTGTAATTGCCCGCCCAGTTGCGATTATTGATCATCGATATGTACTCCCTTCGTTCAAATCTAAGATGAGACAATTATATTTTACATGCATTTATCCCCCTCAGCAAAGTCAACGCCTGCTAGGCAACAATGCTGACAATGAAAAAAGCTATCCTGAAGTAGAAAGAATCTACTTATCGGACAGCTCTTATTGAATCATTTATCATGCTTCATGTTGTAAGTCGTGTTCCACTTCTTTTTTGATTTTATTCGGCATCATTTTCGGTTTGCCTGTGAACCACTTCGTATACAGGTTTTCGTAAGTGCCATCTTTGGATATCGATTGGAGTGACTCGTTGATTCTTCCGAGGTACTTATTTTTCTTTTTAGCAAGAATAGCTAGACTTTCTTTATTGAACGGATCTCCTACTATTTTCACGGACCCTTGCGCTGTGTTTTTAATATAATCCTGGGCATTGCGTTCCTCCACGATAACCGCGTCTGCTTTATGACTTTTTAACTCCTCATAGGCATCGGAGATTTTTGAAAAGCCGTGGATTTTCGCGCCTTGAATTTCACTCGCATAGTAAAATCCCGGTGATCCATTTTCGGTTGCTATCGCTTTTTGGACCAAATCATCTTTCCCTTTGATCACCCCGTTCTCCGAAGCAGTAAGAATCACTAAGTTTGTTTGAAAATAAGGATCGGAATACTCAAGATCATTACTGCGTGCATCCGTAATTGTCTTCCCCGCAATGGCCAAATCAATAGCACCAGACTTCAGCCCTTTATTCAATTCACCCATTTCCATAGGAACCAACTCGTAGGTAAGCTTCGACTTTTTAGCGAGTGCTTGCCATAATTCCACCTCAAAGCCCTTCTTCTCGCCACCATCTGTATACGTATAGGGGCGGAAATTTTCCTCGATGCCGACTTTGACCGTTTTATTCTGCGTACATCCAGAAGCTATCATGGCAATCAACAGGGTGATCGAGAGGATAATTCCTCGTTTACTTCTAAAGCCTTCATTCATTGCATCCATACCCTCCTCATTCGGTAAACATAGGTATTATTTGTAAATGTTTGGAGGGTTATGCAGGCGAGCAAGTTAAAAAAACCAGTCAAGCCCCTACGTTAGGGTTAACTGGTTTCAGGCAGACTTAAAGTACGATTAACTAGATATTAACTAGCAGGTTCAAAGGTCCATTGGCTGGTCCAATACGTTGTAGGAACAGTTCCATACTGCACCAAACCCGTGTTATTCTCCGTGTGCATGTAGGTGCCCTTCCACCGATTTTTCATTCGAGTATAGCCCGAGACAATTTCTTCTGTCCATTGTGAACTCCAATATGTCGCTGGCACAGTGCCATACTGAACATTTCCGTTCATATTCTCCAAATGCATGTATTGGCCAGTCGATCTATTTTTATATCGGGTATAGCCCTCCGTCGTTTCTTTGGACCACTGGGAGCTATAATCTGTAGCTGGTACATTGCCGTATTCTACGTTCCCCGTGAGACTATTCGTATGCATATATAGGCCAGTTTGATGATTTTTGATACGATAATACGGCGTTGGATAGCCGCCATTCTTCTTCCATACACGGACATAATCTACACTCCATGTTTTTGGCCACACATTATTATGCACACCTGAACCCGCATCGGTATAGATTCCCAAAATCATCCCCATCGGCATGTTAGGCGCATCATTGATCGTTTTGTACAGCTGGTTATCGTAGTAGAAGTTAAGCTGTGTAGGAGTCCATTCCATCCCATAGATATGATACTCGGAAGACTGATCGCCGCTTGGAACCGGATCTTCATAGGAGACCCAGTTACCTAGAAAATTAGGATCCCCCCAGCCATATCCAGCGATTCGCCACGTATTCGGTTTCGAGAAGAACGTCTCGACAATATCAATTTCGGGATTGGCCGAAGCGCTGCTAGTATCCTGCGTACCAACCATCCACCAGGCCTGATGCCCCCCGCCGCCGACATTCGCATTCTTGGCTCTCATTTCAAAATAGCCATACATCGTGCTATATCCATTAAAATCAGCTTCATGATGATTATTCGGCATCGATCCGTTGAATTTATGCCAGTTGTCCTTCTCATACGTCTGAATACTGGATATTTTCACGGTAGAATCATAAGTCGGGTTCCATGCTGGTGTATCTGCATCAATGCGTTCTTGCAAGGCCCCGTTTGCAATCGTGTACCGCGCCTTAGCTCCCAATTCCCGGTCAGCCGGCGTTGTCCAGTGGGGAAGATAGTACGGAAGCCATTTATTCGTATCCAATGTTGTGCCATCAAACTCTTCCTGGAAATCAAGCGTATAACCGGTCTTAGTAATCGGATTCGCAGGGAAATCAGCTCCAGATACATGAATGGGCAGCACTGCCGTTAGCAGCAAAACAAACAACATACACAAGCTCATCATTTTAGCTTTCATCATTGTCTCAATTCCTTTCTCGTTTAAATTAGAATATCGCGTCTTCCTTGCCAATTACCCTCCTCATACGTTTTGTGTTTCTAGTAACCGCTTACGTCATCATTATATAGGGATTCTTTTCAGTCAAAATATCTAAGATTCTTTAGAATCCTACGATAATTCGGTCTTTTTTCGTGAAAAATATACGACTGCGCCGATGGCTGGTCGGGATGCTTTCCTTGCGCACATTATTTGTGCGCTACCAACGATGGACGGTCGGGGCGCTTTCCTTGCGCACATTATTTGTGCGCTAGCGGGCGATTGGCGTAGAGTCAGCAAAATCGCCACCTAAAGAAAGGGAATTCTGTTCTTTGAATTTTATACTTTCTATTATTTTGAAAAAAACCACCGTTCCGCCGCCCTTGTAAGTCGATTTTTTCGACTTACAAGGGCGGCGGGGCGCTTTTTCAACCGCGTTAGTCGATTTTTTCGACTTACGCGGGCGGCGGAGCGCTTTTTCAACCGCGTTAGTCGATTTTTTCGACTTACGCGGGCGGCGGAGCGCCGATTCACTCGCGTTAGTCGATTTTTTCGACTTACGCGGGCGGCGGAGCGCTTTTTCAACCGCGTTAGTCGATTTTTTCGACTTACGCGGGCGGCGGGGCGCTTTTTCACTCGCGTTAGTCGATTTTTTCTACTTACGCGGGCGGCGGAGCGCTTTTTCACTCGCGTTAGTCGACTATCTCCCCTACGCCAGCCTCCGCGGAAACATAAAAAACAGCAGGAAGGCACACTCACCTCCTGCTGTCACTATCGCTTCATCGGAATCACGACACGCACGGTCGTCCCGACACCCAGCTTACTCTCTATGGTAAGGCCATAATCCCCGCCAAAATATAGCCGAATTCGCTCTTGCACATTGCGCAGCCCATATCCGCCGCCTTCCGCATGCAGCAAACGATCCTGCACCGCAGCTTCCATGCCTTTGCCGTTATCTTGCACAATGAAATGAATCTCATCCCCGACAAATTCAACACCAATGCGAAGAAGCTTGCTTCCCTCTTCCTTCTCATCCAGTCCGTGAATGATCGCATTCTCGACAATCGGCTGCAAAATGAAATTAACCGTCTCACAATCATAGGCCGCTTCGTCGATCTCATAGATGACTTCGAATTCATCGTCATGCATGATGAGCTGTATCGCCAGATACGCTTGGATATTGCCAATTTCATCCCGAATGCGAATGAKGTGATTGCCTTTGTTCAAGCTCGTCCGATAAAATTTAGACAATGCATTGGCAACTACACTGATGTCCATGGCATCTCGTTGAACGGCCTTCCAGTTAATAATGGACAAGGTATTATACAAGAAATGCGGCGAAATCTGTGCCTGGAGCGCTTTCAGCTCAGCCTCTTTTTCCAGCATGCGTGCTTGGACTGCTTCCTGAATCGAATCTTGAACTTTCTTCACCATGTCGGCAAAGCTCTGCGTCAATTGCCCAATTTCATCCGTCGCATTAGCGACTATCGGCACATCGAAGTTACCATTCTCCACGATGCTGATCTTCTTTTTCAAGGCATGAATCGGCCGCACCAAGGTTCGCGAGAACAACCAAATGATACATAACAGAACCAACATACAAATCAGAATAATGGAAGCCGTCGCTTTCAAAATATCCTTCGTATCCACAATCATGCTCGTCGTCGGCATAAAATATGTGAAGGTCCAGCCCGAATTCATGAGCGAGCTGCGCGTCATCAAATATTCTTTGCCCTGCATACGGAATTGCCCTTCAGCTTGAGCTGCAATATCCCCTATCGCTTTTTCGCTTAAGGAGGAAGCTGCCTCCCCCGCATAAATCACCTGCTGCTTACTGTCCGTAATCAGGATACCGTACTCACCATCGTAGACCTGGTCGAGCTTCTCGAACATTTTATCGTAATCGATCTTCACGTACAGAACACCAGCAAACGTGGTATTATCACTCTTCTGAATGTTATGCGTAGCGAAAAGCACCTGTTGCTGCTGATCATAGTACCACTGCGTCTTACTTACTTTCTTCGCCTCTTGATACCACGCGGTATTTCGGACAGCCTCGCTGGGATAGATGAAGTTGCCGATCTGTTTGCCTGTATAATCCGAGTAAAAGAGAACGTCTTTCATCTCCCGATTAATGTTGATGTAATACCAAATCGTCGGCTCGATGTTGTCGTTAAGCTCTTTGGTATAACTGAGAATATCCGGCAGCTCGGAGCCTGTTACCTTTTTCACGATAGGATTAAAAACCATGAAAGAAATGAAATTCCCTGACTTCTCCATCTTCTGATCCAAGTTAAGAGCCGTTTGGCTAACGGTGTGGTTCATGCCAATCATGAGCTGTTTTTTCAGGTAACCTTTGGACGATTGATACGCATAGATCCCCAAAGCGAGAATCGGGATAATAATCACGACGAGGTACGTAATAATGAGCTTCTTCCTGACCGTGCTGTTGCGAAAATAGGCGAGAAGATGTTTCACGGCAGACGCACCTTTTCCCTGTATTGCTTAGGTGTGATGCCGAAGCTCTGTTTGAATGTCAGGCCGAAATAAGACATATCCGAGAACCCGACCATTTTATACACATCGTTAATCTTATAGTTGCTTTGATCAAGTAGATATTTCGCCTTCTCCATCCGGTACTGTGTAATATATTTAACGACACTGACGCCCGTCGCTTTTTTGAACGTATGGCTGAGATAGCTGGCGGATAAATGCACACTTTTGGACAAATAATCCAAGCTCAGATCCTTCTCATATTCCTTCTCAATAATGCGCAGCACATCTTCGATTGCTCGTTTGCGGGAATCCGCATCCGGATCATCCGCATGGTCTTGAATCAGGTTGCGCAGCCGTTTCTCTTGCTGGTAGACGAGTCCTGCTTCGTAAACCTTCTGCCAATCCTCCTGTTGCCGCTTGGCCGACTGTTCCTCTTGCAACTGCTGAACGACAGCGGCTATGACCGTACGAAATTCTTCCGGCTCAATAGGCTTGAGCAAGTAGTTCGACACCTGCAGGGAGATCGCTGTTTTCGCATAGTCGAATTCCCCATGTCCACTCAGAATCAGAATCTTGAGCTGAGGCTTCAGCGCCCTAGCTTCGCGGGCCAATTGCAACCCGTCCATGAAGGGCATTTTGATATCCGTGAGCAGCACGTCCACGTCGTGTGCTTGGAGTAACTCCAAAGCAGCCCTGCCGTGTTTCGCCTCCAGTATGTCGAAAGGGAAAGCGTACTTAGCCATCAGGAACTTGATCCCTTCCCGCTCAATCTTGTCATCATCTGCGATTAGTATGCGGAACATGTGAAATCCCCCCTGCTTCCATTTTATCAAACAGGATCAACAGCGTACATAAGGCAAACGATAAACCATTCTCATCTTCCTTCCTATCCCTTCAGCGCCCCAGCCGCCACGCCTTTAATCATGTACTTCTGCATCAGCAGATAGAACACAAGGAGTGGTGCTACACCTAGTAGCAACATCGGGAACAAGCTAGTCCAATCCACCGAAAACTGTCCGATATTTCGAAACACTTCCAGTAGAATAACGTTGTTTTCTCGCGACTGCAGGAACAGCAGCGGATTCATAAAATCGTTCCACACATTCAACGTCGTGACAATCGCGACAGTCGCAATCACCGGCGTTAGCAGTGGAAAAGCAATTCGCCAAAATGTCGCCTGCACCGAGCACCCATCGATAAAAGCAGCTTCCTCTAGCTCCAGCGGCACAGAAGTGCTGATAAAGCTGTGAAACAAAAATATCGCAATGACACAGCCGTTCCCAATGTTCACCACAATGACGGCCAAGAGGTTATCCATCAGCCCTAGGCTGTTAATTAGCTTATATAGACTAACCAGTCCCATTTGAAACGGAACCATCATACCTGCTAGAAATAAGTAGAAAATAAACTTGTTCAGCGCATGCACTCTCCGAGCTAACGCGTACGCCGCCATAGAAGAAAGCAAAATAATTCCAACGACGGATACCCCCGTCACGATGAGCGTATTGAGAAATACGCGCGGGAATCTCATCGTTTTCCAAGCTAAGATATAATTATCTACGTTAAAATGAGTAGGCAAAGACAATGGACTGAACGTTGCTTCATCCGGTGTTTTGAAGGTCGTAACGATCAGATAATACACGGGGATGAAGAATAAAGCAGCAATGACAATCAATAGCACTTCGAAAGAGCCATTAACGGCTCGCTCACGAGAGGAAAGCTTCATGTTCATTGAATTTGTTTCCCCCATTTCCCAAGTACGCGCATCATGACTGTCGTGATGAACATAACAACAACGAAGAATACAACACCGGATGCAGCTCCCTTACTATAAAAACCTTCATTGAAAGACGTCTTGATATAAGCCGTCATAATCGTCTGCGTCGCATTGCCTGGGCCCCCATCCGTTAGGGCAAGGATGATATCGAATACTTTAAGTCCACCAATCATAGCTGTAACGGCTACGACATTAACAGATGGCTGCATAAGCGGCAGTGTCACCTTCCAGAACTGCTTCCACGATGAGGCACCGTCGATATCGGCAGCTTCATACAAATCCTTCGGGATACTTTGCAGATTAGCCAGAAAAATAACCATGGCCCACCCCGTCCACTGCCACAACTGCGTGACAACAACAGAATAGAGTGCTAGATCGGCATCGCCGAGGAAATTAATTTTTGCTAAACCTAGTGCAGTCAAACCATTGTTGATTAGGCCGAAATCTGACGTCGACATCAAATAATTCCATAGAAATCCAATGATCAGCGGGCTGAAAACCGCAGGAAGAAAAAATACGGATCGCAGCACATTGCGCGTGAGCAGCTTACGATCTAGAAAAACAGCCAGCACAAGGCCGAATGCCGTTTGAAATACCGTCATTAATAGGGCATAAATGAGTGAATTTTTGAAACCTGCGAGCAGCAAATCATTATTGAAAATACTCTCGTAATTTTTGAAACCTACGAAGCTCAAGTCAGTCATTTTGGAAATCGAGTAATCCGTCACACTATAATAGAACATCGATAGAAACGGATACACGGCGAACACGAGATAGAACACTAGCGCAGGCAGGATCAGCATGCCATAGTTCAATTCTCTTCGCAGCAGTTTCAGTCGCACAGCCATCCACCCCTCTAGAAAACTTACGGCAGCCACTTGGTGTTGCCAAAGGACCGCCGTAGGTTTCAATATGAAATTACCTTGTTATTTATTTCTTCATTAACTCAGCAGTCTTCTTGTCTGTCGCTTTAAGTGTTTGGCTGACATCACTTTTCCCACCAAGCAACTCTTGGAAGTGTTTTCCATAATCTTCGATAATGGACTGTGCGTTGTCGCCCCAATTGTTCCACGGCGCATATACGTTACCCGCTTTGAAGGTTGCTTTCACACTCTCGTATTCGCTAGGCATCTCAAATTCGACACCTTTCAAGTAGCTGCTGCCGCCCTTGTTATCATTCCAGAAAGCTTTCTGTCCTTCCGGTGTGGAGATCAAATCCAGTACCTGTTTCACAGCATCCGCGTTCTTCGATTTACTGTTCGCAGCAAAGCCTACACCTGGGCCTCCAATTAACCAGCCTGCTCCTGGCGTGGAGCCATAGAACGGAAACATATCCACTTTGATATTCGGATTCTTTTTCTTGATGGCTTCCATAGCCCAAGGTCCAGACTCCCACATCGCAGCCTTGCCTGTCGCGAATTCATCCAGCGCTTGATCATAGTCGACACCCAGCATATCCTGTGTGATGTAGCCTTGCTTGATTAGCTCCGTCCATTTCTCTAGTGCACTGTTCCAGCTGCCTTCGAGCATTTTTTGACCTAAGCCGTATTGCACATCGAAGGTTTTGTTCTCTGGTTTAGACAAGAAATCGTTCATGACAAGGCCCATCGAAGACTTCATCATCGGCTCCCAGGACTTGGCCCCCATGGCTTGCGGCTTCACGCCATTCTTTTTCAGCGACTCGTGCAATTTCAATTCCTCATCGAATGTTGTTGGCGGTTTCAAGCCATATTTGTCAAATATCTCTTTGTTATAGAAAATCCCCTCAAACCAGCTGATTCCAGGGAGCGCATATAGCTTACCATCTTGCGTATAGACGTTTTTCCCTGCATCATTGTAGCGATCCGCGAGCGAGTTCAAATCTGCCAAATAACCCAATTTCGCATACTTGGCACTGGTCGGTGGACTCACCGAAATGATGTCTGGACCCGATTGTGCAGCTAACTGGGTAGCTACGATGTTATCAAACTGCTTATTATCGATAAATTGGTACTCGAGTTCAATATTCGGAAGCTTTTGCTTAATCAAATCTAACAGCGACTTCACGCTATCCTCTTTGTTCCAGTAAGCCATTCTCACTTTCACTTTCTCCTGCTTGGTGACTGGTGTTGCGGACGCATTGGTATCGCTTGCATTTTGGCTTGCACAACCTGTGAGCGCCATGGAAGCTGCCAAACCTACAGATACAAGCATCGTCGATATTTTTTTCATCGGATGACCCTCCCGTTATATGCTGATTACTGATCGTTCGAACCGGTTCTGATACTCAGTATATCGGAAGGTGGTCGTGCACAATATCTAAGATTTTTTGGAATGCTATGAGAAAATAACTTTACTTTTTTGAGGGCCGCTGCATCCTAAATCAATAAGTTACGTATACGATGTAGAAAGGAGTTGTGTATAGCATGAATGATCTTGAACGCAATCACCATCCAGAAACTACAATTGAGCTGCACAAAGCTCTTCATGAAATAGAAGCCTGGGAAGCGGAACAGAAAGATCTTTGGTTCTGGGAAAAGCTTGGACGGTTGCCCTTCCAAGTGCTGGACCGCTTAACGCCGAAGTTTTTGAATAAAAAAATAGGTGAAGCCTTGGACGAGCTCGGGAATTATTTGCAAGCAGGTGGACGGTATTTGATTTCTGAAAAGGGGACTCTGCGACATGTTGAAGAAGTGTTTGAGCGGAGTAGAGGTGAGCGAGATGAGCATTCTGAAGGGCTTACGATCGAAAAGGTAGGTACTACTTTACCTCTTCAGATTTTGGATGTGACCGCTGATGAAATTGTCCAAAGTCGTTCGAAAATCGCTACCTTGCAAGGCGCAACGACGGGTATCGGCGGGATCCTCACACTCGCAATCGATATTCCAGCCATCCTTGGACTGTCCTTGAAAACCATTCAGGAAATTGCTATTTGCTATGGCTATGACCCCAAAGATAAGCAGGAACGGATCTTCACGATCAAGGTACTGCAATTCTCATCCTCCGACATTGTGGGCAAAAAGGCCATTCTCGATGAGCTGGCGAACTATGCCTCTGTGGATAAGGAGAGTGTGCAGATGATCTCTCAGCTTCAGGGCTGGCGCGAGGTATTCGCTACGTACCGCGATAATTGGGGATGGAAGAAGCTCTTTCAGCTCATTCCGATTGCTGGAATTCTCTTCGGCGCTTGGATCAACCGCGGGACGCTGAAGGATGTAGGCGAAGCCGCGAAAATGCTGTATCGCAAGCGGCGTGTTCTCGAACGCTTACAAGCCCAAGTCGATGGTTAGCTGAAACCATCCCCATCCCTAGGAAGCGTTCAATCTGATAGTGGCCACGAATGACCTCGCCTCTTCTTCGCGGATAGTCGATCCATGCTTCATATACCCGTTTAAAATAGGGAATCACGGTTAGCGGCCCTCCTTCACTCTTTTTTACCTACATGTGACGGGGCAGCGATTCCGTCATTTCTTTGTTATCTTTTTGCAGCAAAAAGATAAGGATTCCTATGCACCCGCAAATGGCAGCCGCAATTAACAACACTGAAATCGGCAAGTAATCGGATAGACCCGTGCTTATTAATGGCGCGATAGAGCCGCGAATACCAAACAGCATTAAGTGCAGGCCGAAAACGACTGCCTCTCTTCCAGGAACAACACGAAAAATATAGGCAAGAATTCCAATATCCCAGATGGCATCGCCTATTCCCTGGATTCCGCTGCCAATAATCACAGCAGGATAATTCCCGAAAATCCCATACAGTAAAGGAACAATCGCGAACGCCGCTAATCCATAGACCAACGTTTGCTTCGCAGAGAATCTATCAATCACCCAACCAACAACGAAATATGCCACCAATAAACACACATAATAGGAAATACGTGCAAGCGCAATTTCAATGTTGTTCAACTGCAGCTCTCTGACTTGGATGATCTGATAGAGGGGACTCGCCAATATGTTACCGAAGCCAGTCAATGTCGTTGCTGCAAAAAATACAACCAGCTCCCGGTGATTTCTCACAAGCTTGAGTTGTTCCTTAAAAGTGGATTTACGAGCCGATACTGTCGTTGGTAAAGCAATCTCCTTAACGCGGGCTAGGAAAAGAATCGATATAACACCTGTAATGGCCGCAGTGATCAGCGGTCCACTCGGTCCTGATTTATCCGTCCACGAACCGACTAAGTAGGCAAGTGGAATCATAATAGCTCCCATGGCCACTCGTACGTAGCCCATTAGCCGGCCGCGCAATTCAGGCTGATACATGCGTGTAATTAGCGCAGGATACGCCGGTGCTTGTATGCCCATTAGTAAGTAAAAAACGATGGCCGTCACCACATAGACGCTGGGAGCACCAAAAAATGCCGGAAGCAACAATAGCGACCTGCCAATTAGATTCGGGATGATGACAAAAGGTTTGGGATTCGATTGTTCGATTCTCCCTGCCCAAATCGGCGAGAACAGCAGTCCAATCGCCGGAGCGGCTGCCAAAATCCCGACTTCCAGATTCGTAGCCCCTTGTCTAATAGCAAGTGCGATGTAAAACTGATTAAAGACCACATTAAAGAGACTAAATAAACAGGCTGCACCAAAATCACTATACAAGTTATGCTTAGTTGCCGGGCTCATCTGTAAGCCTAGTTTTTGAAACACTCTGTTTGCCAGCATGGCTTTACTTCCCCTCATATATCATGTCTGGCCTTGAAGTCTGCGATCCAGCTTCCCCTGGACGAACCAAGCATACATGGCAAACCCGGCAAGCAAAGCTACCGCGGTCAGCAGGAAAGGCAGCGAATAATGATTGCCCGCCAATATGTAGCCCGCCCAGTAGGAAGCGATCGTATTCCCGATGCTGCGGGAGACGGTCCGCATGCCTGCGAACAGGTTGCGATCTTCCTCCGCTACAGCCGACATGCATTCGCTGTCCATCAAGTTGTTCAGCATCGTGAAGCCCGTCCCGCGAATAAGCAGCAGAATAGCGAATACGGCGGTCGGCATGACGAGTGCCATCAGCGCTACGACAACGATGTTGTACAGAAACAGGAACACGAACGTCCTGCGGCTCCCCCATCGCTCTACGACGTAAGGCATGACGATTGAGCCGATAAAGAAGAAAAATCCGGACAACGCCAACACGCCGGAGATATTCCCATCCTCCATCTGGAATCGGAATTTCAAGATGACATTCAAGAACGGACTCAGCATCCCGAACGTAAAGCCAGAGTTGAAAATCAGCAGAGAAAGCAGCAACAGGAAATACAGAGCATGCCTTCTCTTCGGCCGCTCCGAGGGCTTCCCTGCTTCGATGTCATTCTTCCCATCTGCTGCGGTGACATTGACTTCTGTCTTGGCATGACTAGACGGCAGCAGCAGTCCCCGCAATATGCCCGAGAGGCCTAAGCATCCGCCAGCCACGAAGAAGGCATATTGGTACATCGTTGTATGTCCGGGCATCCATTCGGGCAGATAACCACCGAGCCACGTGCCGAGTCCGGTAAATAACGTAAATATCGCGAACAAGAGCGAATAGGCACTTGTTTCCTCTTTTTTCGTGCGGCAATATTGGAAAATCAATTGAATTTCAGAGTTCAAAATCGCTGTAATACCAAGCGAATACACAAGCTGCGCGACGGTGACCGCGACAATACTGGTCCCGATACCAAAGAGCACGAGTGCAAGGAATGCCAAGAGCATACCGATGACGAGCATCGTTTTGCGTCCGATAAGCTTCACGATGAACCCAGCCGGCAAGCTGGCCAAGCCAATGGTCAATGCCCCAAGTGACGTTATCTTGCCGATGTCGCCTTTGGTGAAACCGAGGTCTAATAAATGTAAGTTAAGGATGAGGCTAGAGATCCCGACTCCGACGCCAAACAAGCTTTCCGTCGCAATGAACCGCTTCACGTTAGGCGATAAATCACGAACTAAATTTACGGTATACGTCCACATAGATGCACCTTTTTTCTTGTTGTTATGGCTCTATCTTACATGGCGAGGGCACCCAAGTTCAAATTTTATTTTACAGTTGGTTGATTCTTAGTTCGAGTGTGGCGTGGCCGAGTTGGAGATGTCGCTTATGCAGTTTAAATGGAAAAACTCCATCTATTTCCTTCGAAAATTGCTGATTTAGAACTTCATTTCATTTATCATTGCAATCCCCCCATAATGATTTCGCTTTCTTTGTGCTTATTGTAGGGGAGAATTCTCCGACATAGCTAGGTACAATTGCAGATCGCACGTACACTTACCGCTGCAGGCAGGGTACATCTCTCATTCGGGCATCCAATCTCCCCTTCAGTAAAACCACTGATACTAAACGTCCTCGATGATATTGGGAAGATCACGGTTTCATCTGATCTCATTGCGAAAGTGGGCGGCGTTATTACGAATGTACCGGACATCTTTGCTGGTGCCAGTTCATGGGCCTTGCCTGAGTTGAAGCAATCGTTCGGGCTCGGATTGACAACCAGTCACCGACTCCAGCTCCATCTCGAGTTGGGCGCAGGATGCCATGAACTTCGTTGTGAACTACGGCATCATGAATGGGGACGCTGGCAACAAGCTCGATCCGCAAGGGAATACCACGCGGGAGCAGGCGATCCTTCTCTCGCTGCGCACGTATTTGGCAACAGCGGTGCTGCAGTAGAAGTAGGCTGCATGCTGCAGCGGCATGAGTTTAAAGAGGCTGTCTCTAAAGTCAATTAGACTTTTAGAGACAGCCTCGATTTTCGTTAATGAGCGATGAGTAAGGAACCTGCTYCCCGCAATTTAACTGGATTTTCTCCATGTATTTGAAGCGGATTTCTCGAATTCGAAAGATTAACTGTATTTCCTGTAGGTAAATTCCTTCGATGTGCTCATTTCTTCAAGTTTCATACAAATTAAATGTACCTTTTCCATCTATTCACGAAAATACGTCAGATTCAAGCAAATTAGCTGTAGTTTATGCATCTAAAGATGAATCGGCAGTCGTCTATTTAATTCGTTGCAGGATTACCATGAATGGATCCATGTCGACCATTGCCGGATTCATCATTGGCTCCATCTTTGAACGTCCAATATCCTGCAAGATTCGGATCATTTTGTGTTTCAGCATGGTTGTTCATGTCTGCTCGGATTTGAGCTTCTGATCTGGCCACTGTCCAGAATCTGACCTCACCGATTTGGCCGTTGAAATATCGAGCAGCTTGGTTTGAATTCAACTTATCTAAGAAATCTACGCCGATGGTCATTGGGGAGGAGTTTGTACTGTAACCAACATTCCCTATCTGGGAATCCAGTACGCCATTTATATACAACTTCATGGTGCGAGAAGTTCCATCGTATAAAGCTGCCAAATGGTACCATCTATTCAATTCAAGGTTGATTACTGAATCAAGATCCCCTCCATCGCTGAAGTTGATTTTATTATAATCATTATAAATAGGTGGACCATCGCTTAATCGAAGCGTAAAGGAAGCCTGATTGTGTTCTTGATACTTAGACACAATTCCTGTCTTCCATTTAAAAGCCTCCGGTTTCACCMAAGCTTCAATCGTAAACGACGAAGAATTATAAATTTCGTCATGCGTGATTTGCACATAATCATCGACACCATCAAAATCTAAAGCCTGATAAGGCCCAGCCTCTGGTTGAACAGGTGGAATCTCTGTTGCTGTCACAACAGACACAGCATTCGACTCTCCCGCATGTATGCCACCTATTACATCCAATTTAAATTGATATGTCGTGTCCGGCATAAGCCCGTTTACGATATAAGTCGCTTCGTTAACGCTTAGCGACGCTACTGTAATAAAATCTTCGTCACTCGCACGCTTCCTAAGCAAACTCACACTTGTCGCCCCAACTGGCTTGCTATACGTAAAGGTCGCATATGTGGCTGTTGTAGCTGATTGGACAACACTCAGATCATCAATAGGATTTACATTTGCGATGGGGTCCATCCTAGAAAGTAAATAGGCAATCTCATCTTGGGGAACAAACTCGTTATCGCCATTCATATCCCATTCTTGATGATCAGGTAACTCTAAAGCAATCGTTGAGATATCTTCGATCGTGAACGCTCCGCTTTGATGAACAACGAAAGGAGGCAATGTGAAATGATGCCAATCCATGCCTACTAGCACTTGTGCCGTAAGCATATGTACACCATTGCTAAGTGCTGGCAAGGCCATCTTTACAACCGAATATCCCTCAACGTCTTTCTTAATCAGTATCTCTTCGCCCTCAAAAATCTCAATCTTGGCGCCAATTGGGGCTTGCATGACGACTTCCGTTGTCGTGTTCGTTATGACTGTTTGCTGAGGTGAGATTACAACAATAGGTGTAGAAGCGGTAGCCTGATCATCATACCCCAACAAAGCGTAGCCGCTGGAAACTAGCAAAACTGCCCCCAGAATGAATCTAGCAAATTTGGTCCATGTCTGTTTCATTGTCAAGCTTTTCCTCCCGGTCGGATAGATTGCTTTGAATTATAACAAGAATTGTGTTTACGATAATATCGACACTGCCATTTTACCAAACGAAGTTGGATACGAATAGCGTTTTTTTAATAAAAGAAAAACAGACAGCTGCACACCAGCTGTCTGTTTCTTCATCCGCTTCAAACAAACCAAAGCTTCAACGTTTTAATTTCAAAAGGATTCATGGTCACGGCGAGATGATCTCCACCAAATTCAACTTTCGTTTCCTTCGTACGTTCGACCAGATCACATTTCTTCACATCTGCAAGAGACTCGGTAAATGGAAGCTTCACCGCTACGTGCATATCGAGCAGGTTTTGGAATCGTATGACGTAAGCGTCGCCTTGCTCCGCTTTTTTGAAGGATAACACATGGATCCCCTCTACGCCCTCTTTCAGGAAACGATACCCTGCTGGTCCTTCCAGCTTCCAACCTACGGTCACCTGAGGCGGCATGCATGCTTCGGCGGCTAGCTGCTGTACGCGTCCTGCCCTCCAATCCCCCGCATGAGGTACAATCCGGAAGGCATATTGGAAACTGCCGCAGATCCATTGCGGGAAATTCGTCCCCCATTGATTGTTAAATAAGTTGAAATGTAGGTTTGGCTGTTCAGGAACGTACACTTCTTTGGCATATTGGTAAATCCMCTTTTCACCGATGGAAAATAGCGGTGTATCGAAAGGAATGATCGTTAATCCCACTTGTTCATCCTGTACATCAACCCATTGACTAGCGCAGTGAAGCCGTGAATTCGCACCTTTCTCAATATCTTCGAGCGGATTGACGACGCTGCCTAATTTCTGAAACCGATAATTCGGCTGATCCGCATTTAGTGCGAACGTGAAATGCCCACTCTCGGCATACGCAGTAGCTGCTTTACGATCAACTACCACTTTTATATCTGCAAAAGGTTGGCTTGCTTCCAAGCGGATCGAGATGCCGATTCCTTCGCCATTTCCAAACTCCTCGTAACTTTCATTTGGCGTCGTGAAGTCAATTTCAATGCTGCCCCAGCCTTCACCATTGGAGATCCTAACATCTGCAAGCTCCAGCCCATAACGCTTATGCTCGATTCGAGGATATCCCGGTTTACCGAAATCGTTTACATACCAATCCATGAGATCATAGCTGTATGCTTTTACAAAATCCAAAATCTCCTCTTTCCCGTAAACATCGTATTCGTATTGCGCGAACTTTCCATTTAGGGCCCATTCCTTCTGATTCTGCTTATCATAAAAGCTGGTTATACAGCCTGTTTGCATGCTGACCACGATGCGTATCGCATCGTTTTCTAATATCGCGTTCTCAGCGTCTTTCACCGCGATTGCACCTGCAAGAACGTCGTCCAAGCTTTCCGCATACTCAAAAGTTCGATACCCCATTGGTGCCAATTCACCAATATAGGCCTCGCCCGTTTCATTAACGAAATAGGCTTCCCTCGTTTCTCTATCTGTGAGCGTACCCCGCTTATGATTATGCAGCGTGATCTTCGCATTCTGCCGCTCCCATGCAAGCGGATTATACACACCAATGACATTCGAATCTATGGCTGTAAAAGGCTGCACTTCGTGGAGCGCTTTCTCAGCTTGATCTATGTAGTTTTTCTGTTCGGCCCAAGAAGCCTCCGTCTTAAGATAGGACTCCGGAAACATGGCACGGTCTTTCTGAATCGCAGCTTTCCCAAAAGCGCGCTGGCTGTTGCGGCCAGGCAATAAATTCGATTTAATATCGATTCCCCACGTATGCTCGCCGAATAGCAGCGTGTGTTCATAAGCCTCCGCTATGGCATTCTTATGATCATCACCACCACGGATGCTTTGCAGCTGCTCGAGCGTTGCTAAGCTTTCCCGTGTTGCAATATCCGAGCGCATCCTCCGTACACGGGACACTTCCTCGGGATACGTTCCAACCCCATGAATCCAGGTATCGGCTAAATCCTTGCGAATCACTGGGATATCTGGATAATCCCTGGCCACAAAATCGCGTGTAAAATCGTCCATCGTCCCGATTTTCACCTCGGTATCCGGATACTTACTCGCAATCTCATCCAACAAGTCTTGCACCACAGAGCCATCCTGCGGACCATAGTTGTCTTGCGTTTGCAGCAGCGCTATCCAAATGGGATAGGGCCAGTCCTCAGGCGGCGTCAGGTCTGTGCCATATTCCCCTTTGGAATAATAAGTTAAGACCCTGCTGCCATCCGGACCTTCCCAATGAAACAGCCGAGGCAAATCAACCGGTGATGAACAAGCATTTACGCCTAGATGCAGAAATTCAATGCCTGCATTTTTCAATAAGGTAGGCAGCATCCACGTATGACCGGGGACATCCGTCATTTTGGCGGAAATAGCCGTGTGTCCATAGTGATCACGTAACTTTTCCGAGATGTATAATCCCCTGATATATTCTTCGGTGCCGCAAAACTCCGTATGTGTCGTAAAGGGAAGCCCATGCCAACGCAGTTGTCCGTTCGTAATCAGGGCCTCCATTCTTTCCTTTTTATCCATATCCGGCGTATCCAAACATTCCTTCAGCATCCATGCAGGCAGTGTCCATACATAATGGTGGTCCGGTCCATCCTTCCTTGTGTCCTCACATACTGCTAGAACGTCGTTCATCATCTCTTCTCTATATTGGGAGACGACGTTACTGGCCAAATCCGTAAAACCCAAGTCTACGTGAGTTTTAAAAACAACATATATTTTCTCTAGTTGCCTCACTGTTCGCTTCGTATTCATCATCTATCCCCCTTCTTTACTTGCACCAAAGCCGAAATATTTCGAGAAGTGATAGATTGAACGCCCATTTCAATAAAATGCTTCATCTCCGCTTCTGTATTGACCGTCCAGATGTACACATCAAGACCGTGATCTTTTGCAGCCTGAAGGACCTCGGGCCCTACAACACGATAGTTCACGTTGAGACCAAAGCAATTCGCGCTCAAAGCGTCCTCGCAACTAATTTGAACGGCTTCCATCTCATTTTTGGCTTGAAATAAGGAAGCCTTTACGTTCAGCAATTTGCGTAAGCGATGATCCGTTCTGTTAACTTGTTTGGCACGATCGGTTTCACATCCGCTTAGAAGGATCCTCTCCACTAATCTGTTCTTTTCAACGAATCGGGCAACAGGTTCAATGCAGGCATCCGATTTCACATCCAGATTCATTTTCTTATCGGAAGCCTGCAATAGGGGAATAACTGACTCCAAAGATAAGATGCGCATCGTTTCGCCAGGTGACCCGTTATGGGCTTTGATATCCAACTGACTAAGTTCAGCAAAACGCATTTGAGAAATCTTAAACAAGGTTCCATCTAGCGAATAAACAAGATCATCATGAGAAAGCACAAGGACCCCGTCGGAGGTGATTAAGATATCTTCTTCCACAATATCTGCCCCGCTAAGTAGCGCTGTTTCTATGGAAAGCAAACTATTATCAGGTGTGCCCATACACCCCGTATGTGCCGTTAGTAAGGGATATGTCTTCAACATCTTTCACCTCAACCTAGGATAGTTGGCATCCCCTTTCTAGGAATGCGCCTGACTGACTACTCGACCGATGTTATCCAATGATCTTACATCGGACTCTGTCCCAATTACAAAATCTAAGGCGCGTATCCGTTCCATTGCCAAAATGAGTTTGACAGGGTTCTGAACGTTCAGAACGAACTGGATATGCAAGATCGAAGCTTCTCCCAAGTCATCCGTAGCCGTCGCTGCTTCATGTCGAATCATTTTCACATTGACGATTTGAAGTCCCTCTTCTATGAGCGTATTGACGATTTGACCAAGGGCGATCKGGTTATTCCGGGTTTTAATCGACAACTCTTGATTTCGCCGGTTGCGCATGAGATATTTCTCCCATTTATTCAGGACCAGCAGACTGATCAATAGAAGAGCAGTGCAGCAAAAGGCTGCATATTGAAAGCCGGCACCAATGCACAAACCAATGGCGGCTACGACCCAAATCGAAGCTGCTGTCGTTAAGCCGCTGATGACCGAGCCATTCCGCAAAATAGCACCAGCGCCGATAAATCCAATACCACTGATCACTTGAGCCGCGAGTCGCGCCGGATCTAGCCGAACATTCGGTTCATTCACAAATTGAGAAAATCCGTATATCGAGAGAAGCATGATCGTAGTAGATCCCAAACAGACCAGAATATGTGTCCGGAATCCTGCCGCATGGTTATGCAATTCCCGCTCGATCCCTACGGCTCCCCCCATGAGAACGGCCATCACCAGTCGCAAAAGCAGTTCTCCGTGACTAATGGTCCAAATACTTGCTGTTGCCGTCATGCCGGGCCACTTCCTTCTTGTATGTGACTGAATTCGCAAGACAAACAGCTTCTTTCACCATGAAAGAAGCTTTATCTGCAACGAACTCACTACTTCTTGATTTCCTCAAGGGGCGCGTGATGCCCATAAAACGTCTTTTCCCTTAGAATCGGGGCTGTCCATTTCACAGCATTGGCAATGACGCGTTGCACATCTTTGTTGTGGTAGGTAGGATACGTCTCATGGCCTGGACGGAAATAAAAGATTTTCCCTTGGCCGCGACGATACGTGCATCCGCTGCGGAACACTTCTCCCCCCTGAAACCAACTGACAAGGATTAATTCCTCCGGTGTAGGAATATCGAAATGCTCTCCGTACATTTCCTCTTCTTCCAAATCGATATACGGTCCAATMCCCTCTACGATTGGATGGGAGGGATCCATGACCCACAATCGCTCTTTCTCGTCCGCTTCTCTCCATAGAAGATCACAGGAAGTGCCCATCAGTTTGCGGAACAATTTGGAATGATGACCAGAGTGAAGTACGACCAGCCCCATACCCTCATGTACACGTTTGCATATACGATCAACGACGTTATCTTGAAAGCCCTTATGCTCAACGTGTCCCCAATAAATAAGAACATCCGTCTGATCCATCTTTTCTTGGGTTAACCCATGCTCAGGCTCATTGAAGGTTGCACAGCTTATTTCAAATCCATCCTGACGAATGCCATCAGCAATAGCTCCATGCATGCCTTTGGGATAGATCCGAGCTACCTCTTCTTTCCTTTGCTCCTGAAGGAATTCATTCCATATCGTGACTCGGATCATACGAGCTCCTCCCTTTTCACATATGAATGGTGTGATAAGCTTCTCGTTACGCCGTCTTGCGCTGAATCTATGATAGCTTGCAGCACTTGTTGGTTACGGTATCCATCGATAAGAGTCGGGAGCGAAGAAGAGTTCTTTTGCTCCAAATAATCTACAAAGTCCTGCAGCATCGGCTTCACCGATTTCTCATCCAGGTGAATGACAGATTCGGTCAGTTGTAGATTTTCGCCCGATCTGAGCGTCAAATGAACTTCATTCGGCTTCTCGACTGACATTCGGACCGTCCCCAAGTCCCCAAACAAGGTAACGTTGAATTGATTACCCGTACCAATCGCATTCTTATGCGTATAAAATGACCCCATCACGCCGCCTTCTAGTACACACTGGAAGCCAGTAAAATCATCCACATCGACTTCGGCGTAGTCCCCCGTTCGCTTATCCAACCGGCGATCCGTGAATGTGGTCATCATACCTGACACCTGCGTAAATTCGCCTACAAAAAAGCGCGCCGCATCCACCATATGCGAGCCGATATCCGCTAAAATGCCGGATCCCGCCATGGCTTTATTAAATCGCCATGTGTACGCTTTGTTAAACATTGGCGCGTTCTCTTCTTGTAAATAATGCGCAGCGATATGTCGGATCCGGCCTAAAGCACCGTCCGTAACGAGCTGCTTCACGTATTGGAAGCAAGGTCTATACCGATATGAAAATCCAATCATGCAGGGGATCGGATTTTGCTCATACAAGGCTATTAATTCATCCGCTTCCTCCATGGTTCGGGTAAAAGGCTTCTCCGAAAATATCGGTTTACCGCATGCAATCGCCACTTTCAAGATGTCACAATGAAATTTATTGGATACCCCTGAAATGATGAAATCGATGTCAGGATCGGCTATGAGGGCTCGATAATCCGTGTATCGCTTCTCAGCTGGCAAATTCAGCCGCTCACCGACCTGTTCCACCGCTTTCGCATTCACATCACAGATGGCGGCAACGTTGGTATTGGCAATTTTCGCAAGATTGTTCATATGGTAATCACCGATACCGCCAAGGCCAATAATGCCTACACGCCATTGTTTAGTACTCATCATGTTCGCTCCCTTATTTGCGATCTTCCTCGTGACCAATCGTCGAGACTGAATTTCGCTCTATAATTTTGCCTTCAACAATGATATTTTCATCATAATCACCTTGCAGCACACCTAATTGATGCATTAACAATCGGACAGATTGGGCACCTAATTCGGATGGCTGCAAATCCATACTCGTCAAAGACGGGTTCGATTGCACCATCATCGAGTTATCTCCGCATATCACAAAGATAGAGACATCTCCAGGAACACTAAGATTAAGATCCTTAATGGCATTAAGAACACTGAATGCGGTACGGTCATCATCGGCAATAATCGCGGTTACTTTTTTCTTCTGCTTACCGAGAATATCAATCGTCTCTTCATAGCCATAATCCATGTATTCACTCGAGTTCAGCTCAGGAGGCTTATGATGAATCATGTGCTCCTCTACATCTAGCCCATGAACCTTCATGGCTTCAATGAAGCTAGCTTTGCGATCAATCGATACGGTCATATGCTCATTCGCATTCAAAAACATAATATCTTTATGGCCTTTGCCAACTAAATACTCGCAAATATTGGACATCATCTGTACATTATCGTTATCTACACTTGTAGAATGTTCTATGTTTTCATTCATCACATGACCCACCGTCACAAAAGGGATCTGTCCCATATGCATGAGATTAATCCGTTCATCATTGGCTGTAGGCCTCATCACAACAGCACCATCGATCGGATAACTCGTCAAAAATGGCGTTTTCACCTCATGTACAGGAATAATATCTAACAGGACCCTATACCCATAATAAGCTGCCTCCAGAATGACCCCGTTGATAAACTGCGTATGAAATGCACTAAAGAAGAAGCTGCCGTGCGGTATGGTTAAGCCAATGGCCATCGTTTTCTTGGTAACCAAGCTTCGCGCAGTATGATTAGGGACATAATTTAATTGTCTAGAAACACTCATCACACGCTCTCTGACTTCGTTGCTTGTCGGTCTTTTTTGGCTAAAGACATTAGAAACTGTCCCTTTGGAGACTTTCGCTAGCCTTGCAACATCATCAATTTTTGCCATGTTCGGGTAAACATCCCTTCGTTACAATGTCCGTTTATTCCAATTGTGCATTAAGCTTCTCGACCAAGTCAATTAAATCTACCGGATTGCTAATGGTATAGGCAGGTCTTTGACTTTCGTCTTCATGCACCTTCGGATATCTTGACGTCCAGCTCAAGAAGATGCTCGTGATCCCCATTTGATTGGCGCCTTTCACATCACGGCTTAGGTTATTACCAACCATGACGATTCTGGAGCAGTCCTGCTCCGTGAGTTCCAGCGCACCCATCGCGGCTTTAAACATACGAGGACTTGGTTTCGAGTCCTTAATCGTTTCGGAATAAATCATCGTGGTAAAATAATCATACAAGCCATGATCCGTTAGCATGTTTTTGAACGATTGCGCCCTGCCGTCAGCTACAAGAGCCAGTATATAGCCACGTTCAGCAAGTGTCCTCACCATCACATCAGCCMCAGGAATCAGATCTGCTTTAATCACAATATCGTGGTCATCTCTAATTTCGGTTCCTTCATCAATAATGGTATCTCCACAGTCTAGGAAAACAATTAGCTTCTTCGCATGGGGATCAATCGGCATATGGTCCTTCGTTGTTGGTTTATACATGAGCAGCGACACCTCTTAAGTTTAATTGGTCAGCATAATGACAAGCCGTGTAATGATTGTTGCCTACATCCTGCAGCTTTGGTTCTTCTTTCACACATTTGTCAGTCTTGTACATGCACCTAGGATGGAAATGACACCCGCTCGGAGGATTGGCCGGATTCGGTACTTCACCTTCTAGAATGATACGGTCCTTCTTATAATCTGGGTCAGGCTCAGGTACGGCCGATAGAAGCGCCTCTGTGTAGGGATGCTTAGGTGATTGAAATAGTGCATCCACAGGTGCTAACTCGACAATCCGGCCCAAGTGCATCACCGCTACACGGTCAGAAATATTTTGAACGATAGATAAATCATGCGAGATGAAAATATACGTAATCTGAAGCTGCTTCTGCAGATCCTTCAACAGATTAATAATTTGTGCTTTGATCGAAACATCCAAGGCCGATACCGCTTCATCGCAAACGATAAGTCGAGGCTGGGAAATAAGTGCCCTCGCAATCGCGATACGCTGTCTCTGTCCTCCGGAGAAGGCATGCGGATAACGCTTCAGGTAGCTGACATTCAGCCCCGTCTTTTCAGCAATTAAGGTAACTTTCTCATCCAGCTCCGCTTTCGTTAGCTTAAAGTTGGCGAGCAGCGGTTCCGAAATAATGTCATACACACTCATTCTCGGACTTAGTGAGGAATACGGATCTTGAAAGATCATCTGAATATCTTTTCTGAATTTCTTGAATTCTTTCCCGCGAAGGCCTAGAAAATCGACTTGCTCATCACCTTCCGTATGATAAATGACTTCCCCAGAGGAAGCATTCATTCCCCTTACGATACAACGGCCTAGCGTTGTTTTCCCACAGCCTGATTCACCGACGATACTTAGCGTTTCTCCCTCCATAAGTTCGAAAGAAACGTCGTTCAACACACGGACGGATGAAGGTCTAGCAAACAATTTGTTTTTATCTTTGACCTCAAAGTTTTTGATTAGATGGTTTACTTTCAAAATAGGTTTAGACATAGGTACGCTCCTCACCTTCCTTCGTGTAAAGGAAACATCTAACCATATGGTTATCAGAAATTCGTGTTTTGGGAACCGATTGTTTGTTGCATACCCCTTCAATCCGATCCTTACACCGGTCATAGAAACCGCACATCGGAGGCATATTGATCGGCATCGGAACGGTACCTTCAATCGATTCTAACCGTTTATTTCGGTTGCCAGCTAATTTAGGCATTGAATTGAGCAAGCCTTTGGTATAGGGGTGTTTGGGATTTTTGAAAATTTCACCAACAGTCGATTGCTCGACAATCTTCCCTAAATACATGACAGCTACTTCATCGCACATCTCTGCAATAATGCCTAGATCATGCGTTACAAGCAGAATTGCCATGCCAAACTCTTTTTGAAGCCCCTTCATAAGCTCCATCACTTGGGCTTGAATGGTGACATCGAGCGCAGTCGTCGGCTCATCGGCAATTAACAATTCCGGATTACAGGATAAAGCCATGGAGATCATGGCTCGCTGACGCATACCACCCGAAAATTCATGCGGATACTGGTCAAATCTTTTGGCTTCATCTGAAATGCCCACTTTACTTAACATCTCAAGCGCAATTTTTTTCGCTTCTTTTTTATCTTTGGTACGATGAATGAGGATCGATTCCATGATCTGATTGCCAATCGTATACATCGGTGAAAATGCCGTCATCGGCTCTTGAAAGATCATCGCAATTTTCCGGCCGCGAATGGATCGAATCTGCTTGCCCTTTGTATCAAGCGATAACAAATTTAATTCATTTAACGCCTTCTCCGACGTAGAGTGATACACAATTTTACCGGAAGTTTCGCACTCTTTCGGATTAATGGAGATAATCGCTCTGCTGGTTAAACTTTTCCCACAGCCAGACTCGCCAACAAGTCCAAGCGTTTTCCCTTTTTTTATATCAAAATCAACGCCATCTACGGCCCTCATTTCCCCATTATCCATCTGGATATGTATCTTGAGGTCTTGAACAGACAGTAGGGGTAGTTCGGATTGTGAATCAATAACAGCTTTTGTCATGACATTCCCCGCCTTACCTTAGTTTATTTCTTGTATGGATCAGCTGCATCACGCAAACCGTCGCCTAGAAAGTTAAACGTTAATACGGTAACAATGACAAATCCGAGAGGGATTAGCTTCCATGGATACAAAGCAATATTCTCAATTTGCTGTGCTTCCTGAAGCAATACACCCCAGCTGGTCGCAGGAGATCGTATGCCAAGTCCTAGAAAACTCATGGCTGTCTCCCCCAGAATCATACCCGGGATGGCAAGTGTCGTCGCCACAACCAAATAGGAGATAAATCCAGGCAAAAGGTGCTTTATAATAATTTTAGCGTCGCCAACACCTGCGATTTTAGCTGCTAATACATATTCTTCATTCTTTAACGAAATGAACTTCCCTCTCGCAACCCTCGCTAAATCCGTCCAACCAATAAATGCAAAGATGATGACGATATACAGATACATGGTCACTACGGGAACGCGGGCTGGTATGGCAGCGGATAAGGCCATCCATAAAGGAAGCGTTGGAAAGGAACGAATGATTTCAATGAACCGCTGAATAACGGAGTCAATCCATCCACCGAAATACCCGGAGATGCCTCCGATAAACAAGCCTAAGACGAAGCTTATAAACACGCCAATGAGCGGGATACTTAATGAAATTTGACTGCCCAGAACAACACGCGACAATAAGTCTCTCCCCATGCCATCTGTACCGAAAAGAAAGATACGACCGGGCTCATCTACACCAAATAGGTGCGTCTTCGTTGGGATCAAACCGAGAAATTTGTAGCTTTCCCCTTTTACCAAAAAACGCAGCGGATGACGAACCTTTTCGTCCTGCACAAACATTTTCCGCAGTGTAACAGGATCTCTGCCTGATTTGAGCTCATTAACAAATGGTCTCATATGAAAATGGCCTTCCGCATCCTTGAAGCTCAACTTCGTAGGGGGCGCATTGACATATTTACTGTCATAGCTTTGTAATCCATAAGGTGCAATGAACTGAGCAAAGATAGCAGCTAGGTAGAATAAGCCTAAAATAATTAAACTGACACGAGCTAATTTATGTTTTTTCAACCTGCGATAAATAAGACGCCACTGTGAGCTGTAGTAGACATCGTTGTTTTTGGGACGCTTGAATCTGGTCGATATTTGATTTCCTATTGATGTTATTGGTTTCATAGGTCACACACCTCGGAATGCCGTGCGAATTTTGGGATCAAGCCATGCCAACAAAATATCCGAAATTAATGTTCCCACAACCGTTAACACGGCCATAAATAATAACCACGTGCCTGCCAGATACATATCCTGAGCTAGTAATGCGTTGTACATGACTGGACCTTGAATAGGCAAATTCAGAACAATCGCCGTAATCGTTGAACCTGTAAAAATGGACGTTAATGACCATCCAAGCGTACTTACGATCGGGTTGAGCGCAGCGCGCGTCGGGTATTTCAGTAATATTTTCGTTTCTGATAAGCCTTTGGACCGAGCAGTCACCACATTCGGCTTATTTAATTCGTCCAGCATTTGCCCTCTCATGACTCGAATGAGCTCTGCTGTATTCGCCAAACCTATGACAATAACAGGGATAATCATATGCTTCAGCAAGTCAAGAATTTTGCCCATCGACCATGCCGCACTCGCGTATTCATTTGAAAATAAGCCTAACAAAGGATCACCAAAATACACATAGGACAAATACATGAGAATGATGGCCATTAAAAAGTGAGGCGTAGCCATACCAAGAAAACCGAATGCCGAGAAAATATAATCACCAATGGAATATTGCTTAACTGCACAATAGATCCCAATTGGTATCGCTACCGCGTACGTAAATACCATCGTCGCTAGAGAAACGATCAGAGTTAACGCCATGTATTGCGATATCACATCCATAACAGGCCTGTTAAAGCTAAACGAATATCCGAAGTTGAAATCGGTGAAAATGTTTTTCATCCATTCCAAATACTGTATAAACCAATGTTGATCTAATTTTAAGGCTGATCTCATTTCAGCAATATCCTGTTGCGTCATGATCTCACCAGCCGCGGACATCTTCGCCGCATATGATGAAACATAGTCACCAGGCGGCAACTGAATGATATAGAAGACAATAACCGATATTACAAAAACAACGGGTATGACCAAAATTATTCTTTTTAAAATATATTGGAGCATCTCGATCCTGTCCTCTCCGGTTAATTCGATGATCCTCTTGAAACGAATACTGGGGAAATTGACTTTCCCCAGTATGTCGTAAACAACGACCTATTGTTTGATAAAGAATTGAGACGGATGTCCATGACCTAAGCTGCGGAATTCATCAGCAAAGATTAAATTCTTAGGCACGTTGCCCATCTTGTTTGAAACAACAATCAGATTTGGTGTTGGGCCCGTGTAACCAATCAGCCATTGATTCTTTTGATTGAGTTTAATGATTTCATTGCTCCACTTCGTAATCTCTTCTTTGGTTGACGATGCTTTAACTTTATTCCAGTAATCCAAAATTAACGCGATGTCACCTTCCGGTTTAACTCCCTCTTTACCATTGGAAGACGTATACAAGCCATAATTGCCAAGCCATGGTGTTAATACGCGCAGTGGTACAAGTGTATCCGGTCTAAACGCCACATTGACAAGCGAAATATTTTCTGTCGTTGCTGCAATCTTATTGGCATATTTGAGATCATTATGCGTACCGGCATCTACCACTTTGATATCTACCTTGAGACCCACTTGTTCATAATATTTCTTGACTAATTCCAAGAAGGTTGCCGTATTCGTCGTGTTCTCAGTAACCGTAATGGTTAGATCAGAACCGTCAGCGTTTAAACGAAAATTGTTTTTATCACGTTTTGTCAGACCAAGTTCATCCAGAAGCTGATTCGCACGCGCTTGATCAAATTTACTCCATTGATCGGCCCAGCCTTTTTGGTAGCCAACCAAGCCTTCTGGAACGGAAGCCTGTTGAGGTGCCCCTAAGCCGTTCGTAACAATTTCTGAAATCTCTTTGCGGTCAACCGCAACAGAAACAGCTTCTCTAAATTTAATGTCTTGGAAAAGCTTACGCAGATTAGGATCAGCAATGGTTTGATTAAACTGAAGCCCCGTACTTGACCATGCTGCTGTCGTCCAAGCCAATACATTGAAGCCTGCTTTTTTCTCATTTTCTTTTAATACGGTGAAATCTTTAAAGTCAAACCCAAGCAGATTATAATCGCCAGCTAATGCGCCAAGAACTCTTTGTGCTGGATCCTGTACTTTGGTAGCCACGATACGGTCCATATAAGGCAGTTGATTTCCTTCACTATCTACTTTCCAATAGTAGGGATTACGCTCCATAATAAATTGATCACTATTCGGATCGTTTTTAGCTACCCAAGCTCTTAAGGTTGGGATTTGCGGGTTAACCCAGTAGTAATAGCCCGTTGCTACCAAGAAAGATTTCACATCGGCATAACCCCATTGCTTCGCAATTTCAAGCGCCTTCGCGTCACCTACAAATTCAGGCAATATCGTTTTTTGGAAATGTGCCGGCGCAAAGAACCATTTGTTATCGATGGCCACACGCTCCAAAAATTGTACGCTAGGATACTTATGGGTAACTTTAAAAGTGTAATCATCCACTTTGGTCACTGTGGCTAAAGCCTTTTCTCCCGACACAGGGTCGACAGAGTAATAGGCATCATAAATTTTCTTACCGAAAGTCTCTTTCGTGAGCATATGCTCCCAATAGAAAAGGACATCGTCAGCTGTAAAAGGCACACCATCTGACCATTTCATGCCTTGTCTCAAATGGATCGTGAATTCTGTTGAGTCTTTGTTGACTTCATAGCTTTTGGCAACGTTAGGCTCAACCGCACTTCCGTCCTTATTGAAACGAAATAACGCTTCCTCCGTAGGTTGACCAACAGCCCAGCGATCATTCGGTCCACCCCAAGGCATTTTCCAGTCGCCGCCGTATTTCCCGATTTCATCCGTTACCTTCTCGACCATAATATCTTCCTTAACAGGCATCCGATCCGTTACTTGCTTAAGCGACCCTGCAGTAACAAGCTTCGCTAACATCGGGGCTTCTTTGAATCCGCTTATCTTTGTAGCCGCTGATGCAACTGGACCTGTTGTTTCTTTCACTGCTGAGCTTGCTTTTGGTTCACTTTCACTCTCACATGCTGCAAAAACAACTGCAAATATCAACATCATCCCAATAAACAAACCACTTCTTTTCAAGCCAATCCCCTCCATAATGTTAAACTTGTTCTTCCTTCTGCCTCATCGCTTAATTAGAAATCGGTACCTTTCACCCCCAAGGTAGAATATCCTTAAACCGGTTTAATAAGATATTAAAAAAAATGAGATGTATGTAGTTAAACCGTTTTAATAAAAAATGTAAGCGCTTAACACACGGAACGCGAGTGCTCTTCCTAAGATGTAAAATTCCCTGTTTTGGTTTGTTAAACCGGTTTAATACTATTAATTGTAAGCGTTTGCTTTTTTGCTTATTTGTATCTTACATCGGATTTGAATCGTTTGCAACGTTTTTTTTGGAAGAATGTGGGGGGCTTGCTGAGGGAACCGCGAAAGAGTAATCAGGTGCATTGCGATGTGTTATAATTGGGCTAACATTGTCAGTTTGGTTAGAAAGGAATTATCCCCATGCGCAAAGGTGAACAAACGAAACTCCGCATCATTGAGAAATCGGCTGTTCTTTTTAATGATAAAGGGTACACGGGCACGACGATGCAAGATATTATGGACGCGACTGGCTTAACCAAAGGAGCGATCTATCGCACTTTCACCAGCAAAGACGATATTGCGATTGAAGCTTTTCAATACGCTGGACAAGTCTTATGGCAGCAGTTCGCTGCGGCCATCGAACTTCAGGACACGGCTATTGGCAAAATTCTAGCGATGTGCGATGTGTACCGCGACACCGTCCATAACCCACCCATCCAAGGTGGATGTCCGTTCTTAAATACAGCGGTCGAAAGCGACCACTCCTTCCCTGTTCTTCGAGATCATGCTGCCCAGGCTTACACCCAAATGTCTGGATTCCTTCAATCTTTGCTTGCACAAGGAGTGAGCAACGGGGAATTTCAACCAGAGATGGAATTAGAATCGGTAGCTTCATTTATTTTTTCAAGCATTGAAGGCGGCATAATGGCTAGCAGACTTACTCGGGACAACCGACATGTGGCTTATTCTCGTCAACATATTGAACGGCTGCTCATGACCTACAAGGCTCATTAGCAGCCGTTTTTCTCTGCGCTTGTTCAGTGCACTCGTCTGCCTGTAACCTTCGATGGCAGCATCTCTCCTTCAGATCATTGTCGTGCTAGGTTTTCTAAAAACAGTACGAATAACGATCTCCGCAGCTACCATGAGACAGAGGATCGATCCGTACACGGCCACGGTGTAGCTGGTTGTATACGTAAGGCCAATCCCATTATGGAGCAGCGCAGTTATGGTATGAATCGTGAGATTCGTAAACACGAAAGCATAACTCCTCGTCATCCACTTGCGATGTTGATTGACCTGTTTTTTCTTGATCTTTACGATTGCGACGATGGTCATAGCCAGCCACACAATATTCATCAAGTTAAACCCCATGCTGCTAGCTTTCCCGCCTGTCGCATATGGCGCCATATAACCGGAAGTGACGTCAACGATGACCACGGAGATCAAGTAGAAATACCCGTTCATACGATGGAATTTACGATACTTTTTCAAGATAACTGAAGAGATATTAGCAGCCCCCGACAGCATAGCCATACATGCGAAAATGACGTGTACATTCATCACTTTCAGCCAAACTTCCGTGTGTAAAGCTCGTTTAAGCGTTTCTTTATGGCCTAGAAAGGCAGTTGCTTGCGGATCATGAACAAAGTTGGCGTACAAGACGTACACGATAAATACAGCTGTAATTAATAACATGAATAGGTAAGCTTTTTTACTAGTGGACATACCTTCATCCTTTCTAAAGAGGAGCTTCAATAAGAATAGGCAGCATGCCCCGCCAGATATTTGTGCGCTAGCGTTCGATGGCAGGCCGAGATACTTCCCTTGCGCACAATATTTGTGCGCTAGCGTTCGATAGCAGGCCGAGATACTTCCCTTGCGCACAATATTTGTGCGCTAGCGTGCGATCGCAGGCCGAGATACTTCCCTTGCGCACAATATTTGTGCGCTAGCGTGCGATCGCAGGCCGAGATACTTCCCTTGCGCACAATATTTGTGCGCTAGCGTTCGATAGCAGGCCGAGATACTTCCCTTGCGCACAATATTTGTGCGCTAACGTTCGATTGGCAGGCCGAGATACCTCCCTTGCGCACAATATTTGTGCGCTAGCGTTCGATGGCAGGCCGAGATACTTCCCTTGCGCACAATATTTGTGCGGTAGCGTGCGATCGCAGGCCGAGATACTTCCCTTGCGCACAATATTTGTGCGGTAGCGTGCGATCGCAGGCCGAGATACTTCCCTTGCGCACAATATTTGTGCGCTAGCGTTCGATTGGCGCAAATTCTGCAGCATCGCCACGCTTAGAAGGAAATTCTGTACTTTGAATTTTATACTTTCTGTTTTTTTTAAAAACCGAACCGTACGGTCTTTTTTTTATTATATAACAAAGCCTACCCTTTTTCCTATTGAATTGTTACAAAAATAGGAAGACGCGAGCATACAAAAGCCCAGCGCAAAAAGCGACCTCTTCCTAGAAGGGGCCGCTTTGGGTTAATGTGAGGGAATCCAACCTAAGATTTGCAAGATCGTTAGTACCACTTCAATAACAATGAGAATCACAACGATCCATTCAACGAAGAGGCCTCGGATGGAGTGACTAATGTTTGAGAAACMTTCCAAAATGTGATACAAAATGTCCGTTTTGCTTTTAAGAATGGTGAACCGATCATTCAATTCAAAAAATTCGATCATCTCATCGTAAAAATGGCCCGCTGAGCTATTTGACCAAGTCAAATCAGGTTTATCCAATATCATGATATACGCAAGGGTGTTATATTCATGACGAACGATTTGTGCTGTCGTTCTTGCTAATTCTTTGTTGCCTACACGAAGCTTCCCTTTTTCAAGTCTATCGATCATAATCTCAAGACTATCGTGAATTTTTCCAAGCTGTTCCTCGATCTTTTCAAGTGCAACTGATTTGGCAAGGACGGTCGAGATTAACTCCGGATAATAGGGCTCATATTCAGCGACTACGACATACTTGTCAGTCAATTCCATGTTATTGATTTGCTCGGTGTGCAGTCTGTAATTTTCCGTGTATTTCTCGGAATGTTGAAGATCGATCTCTGGTTCAAATGTCTGAATAAACTTCAAGAAGTTCGTTATTTCTCCCTTGTCTACGTGATTAACGAAGACGACGCTTCCGAAAGAAAACACAAACACTTGTTGGAATCCACCTATATCTTTATGGAGGATCTTAGAAAGGATTTCACCTCTTAAACTTAAAGGCTGTTCCCACGTAAATTTTTTGGGAATCCCGCAATAGGCGGCAATTTTGTTCAAATCAATTTCATTCGTTATGGCCAAAGCTTTAAATGTTAAATCCTTCATAGTCACCACTCATCTGTCTGAAAGAGTTTTACTCCTATTTTTGACAGAAAAAGTGTTCTTCAATCCTCACTCGTTGGTACGATAGGCAGCCATGCTAATTTCTCTTGTAGTACAAGATAGAAAAGTATACACTTTTCTATGGATGATAGTTTTCCTTGGTGTTAGATAAAATGAACGAGACTATGGGGAGGCAACATAACGATGGCACATACAGCCGAAATTAAAAGAGTACAATCCTTGCTCCGTCATGCGCAGCAACTATCTGGCGCTGGCAACCAAGCGGATGAAAGAATTAAGAGCTTGAGCAGCAGATTAGAAGCGCTTCAACAACTTGCGGGTGAGCATGCAGCTCCAAGCGAGACAGCAAGCGACAGCGCTGAAGTCGAAGTCAGTGAAGAGACGAATGAAGTGAATGAAGAAGCAATTGATGAAGTCGCTGCAGCCGAAGAACAACCTGCCCCAGATCCACAAAATGAGTAGCTAATCGTTATGAATGCCATAGTTAACTAATTAATTTTAATTTTGCTTTTTTGAGGATAAGCTTCTGGTATAGCACAATGTATCGATCTAACAACTGACTAATGGATACGACTTTCTCATGTGTTAGGCTACCATTGATCGCCGCTTGATTGATCATTTCGAATCGCAAGCTGTCAATTTTCTGCTGAAGTTTTGATTCCATCGTATCCATCTCCGTTCTAGTTATATAAATTAGTTGCTTGTCCTAATATCTGTATAGTAAATGAAGACTATTAGATTACTATTAGAAATTGTTGGTGAGAGTGTTAGTTTCAAAAAAGAAGAGACCAACCCTAAGTAGAATTCACTACTTGAGGTTGGTCTCTTTCTTGCAACTGCGACTCTTACGTTCGCTTATGCAGCGAATGAAACTCCACGGGCGCGACACCTTCCAACTTGTGGAACAATCGACTGAAATACTTGGCATCTTCATAGCCACAAGCATAAGCAATGTCCTGTACAGATGTTGAGCTTTCTTGGAGCAGCTTGCGTGCCTTATTCAGGCATAGCAGCGTAAGGTACATGTGCGGTGTGTAACCGAATTGTCTTTTGAATAGGCGTCTTATCTGCGCTTCACCTAGTGGAATCGACTGGATCAATTCTTGCAAGAGGCATGGATCCACATCCGCTATCTCTACCCGTGTCATCAATTGATCCGCTAACCCMGTGATCTCTGCCTTCTCCTCCAATGAAATCGCCATGTGAGGAGGGTCCTGTGCTACAAGCTGATCATACGATATCCGTCTTTCGTCTACATCCACTACAAGATGAAGGAGCAGTCGGCTGAAGGCAGCTTGAAGCTGGAGCGACTTGAAATTAGCGTCAGATTGGTAGGCGTCAACAACTTCATCGATGGCAGCTACGATGTCAAGGCCTACCGCTTGGAAGACAACGGCGTGAGGCAGCCAAAGAGAGCCGCGTTTATGGCGAACTCTTCCTGCTTCCTGATCATCCATCTGCTGATCGAGTGCCTCCTGCGCCTCAGGTCGATGCTCCCAATCAAAGTGGATCGCTTTATGCGCTTCAAAGGGGCCAGACAACGTATGGACAGTCCCAGGAGGGATCAGTAATACATCCCCTTTTTGATATGGAAGGGATGACTCGCCAATTGTAAGGCTGCCACGTCCCTTTTCAATCCACACCAATTCATGATCGAAAATGATTCGCGGAACCATATGCAAGGCTTGAAGCATATGATGCGCATAGCGGACATAAGGCCGTATGGGTTGTTTTTGCAATAGTTGCATGAATGGCAGCATAAGTGCTCTCCCACGGCCATAGGCCAGATAATATTAACCAACCTTAAATCGCTATTTCTGTCGTAAATACATACGTCCCTGATCCTACTCGATCTACGACAAAGTATGAACCGCTACCATCCAAAGCAGCTGTGATTTCTTGCCCATCCATGCGAAGAATATCTCCGCACTTAGGGACATACACGGTTGCTTCAGGACCAACGGGAATGGTTACTTTTAAAGTTATTCGATGATTAGCTGTGTCGTTGATCCAATGCGCGGCAATCATCCCATAATTGCACTTCAAGGATGCTTCGGTTTCAGCCAAATCCGTTGGCAAGTACGGCTTGATCTCGAAGGAGTCATACCCCGGCGATGTCGGTGAAATCCCCGCAAGTGAACGGGTCAGCCATTCCTTGGCGTGTCCCATCATGCAATGATTTTGCGAACGAACCATGTCCCAATATTCGGGCAACGTTGTGGCACCTTGGCTTACAAAGTACAAGTAGCTTGGCTGCGTTTTATTCGTGACCATTTTATAGACAATATTATTACGGCCTTGGTCCGCCACTACGGTTAGCATCTGCTTGAGCGCAACTTCGCCTGTACTCAAATGAAAGTCTGTCGCTTCGATTGCTTGGACAAGCAAATCTACAGACCGCGGAACATATCGCTCTTCGACCAATTCACTAAATAACGCGCAAGCATAGCTCGCTTGACTGCCTGAACCGTAGATACCCGTCGCCACATCATAATAAGCATGATTAAAAGCTGCCTGAATATCCGCTGCCAGATCCATATAGTAAGCTGCATCTTCAGCTTGCCCTAGGACGCCTGATATTTGAGCCACAGTATTCACAATTCGGAAATAAGCACACGTAGCCACAAAGTCGGTAGGTGTCGAGGTATCATAGGCTCCCCATTCACCAATCTGAGCATAACCGATAAGAAGATGGTCTGTCGTTTGGCTTTTCAGATAAGCAACATAGGCCTTCATGTTCGGATAAGCTTGCTGCAGAATCGTCCAATCCCCATACACCTGGTAGATCTGCCATGGCGTCAGGATCAGTGCACCGCCCCAGTTTGGATCTTTGTACAGAAACGTAATGCGCTGGTATTCAGGAGCAATCGCTATCGCTTCTCCGCTATCCTCTTGCGAATCCATCATATCCTTGGTAAATTTCTTCATCCATGCCTGAATATCAAAGGTGGACGAAATGGAATTGAACATAAACTGACTAACTTCGGCCCATCCTAATTTCTCCATATGCGGGCAATCTGTTAGAACACTGTACATGTTACTCTCAATTGCACGTGTAATTATGGTATCGATCGTGTTAATATCCTCGCTTGACGTTCGGAATGTGCCAACCATCTCATTCTCTGTTCGCAGCAGATGGTTCATGAAATGAGACACATCCGGAACCCAGTCAGCCAGCTCCCTACTTAGTTCGACTTCTAAATAGCGATATCCTTGGTATGAAAAAGTTGGCTGCCACCGCTCTTCTCCTTTGCCGCTTAGCACATAGCTATTGTAAACAATTCCCCACTCGATGTATTGTATGCCACTATGAGGATCGGCTCCGCCTTCGCTCGTTAGAACTTCCGCTGGATACAAGGTAATCTTGCCGCCAGCCACCTCAGGTGTGGTATTAGTTAAAATGATTTCGGGGATCCCGGCGCCATTCCTGCCCATATCCACGAGATAATTGCCACTCGCCAGCTTCGTAACCGATGCAGCTTGATAGCTTTCAGCTATTGTAATAGGGGGACATTCTCTAGCTGATAGCCTGCCCATCGGCGGCTCCATCATTTGCGCGGGTTGCCAGTTGTCCCTGGCTATGCCTGCACAATTCCAGCCTATCACTTCTTTCGTCGCATCATAGTCTTCACCGCCGAACCAGCCTGAGAATGTTGTCGGACTCTCCGTGAATACCCAACTCTCATCTGTAACCGTTGTGTCGACCGAACCATCTTCGTACTTCACTTCCATTTGCGCGATCGTTTTCAATCTTCCGTACAAACCTTGCCACGAGGTGCTTAGCTCAATGCCATCTGACTTCGTATAGCGGAGACGATCTCCCGTTTGTGTGCTGACTTCGGAATAATTGCCGTACATGCCGTTGCCAAGCAGAATACCAATCGCATTATTCCCTGACTTCAAATGATCAGTTACATCATAGGTCACGTAAAACACGGTATCTCTGCAATCACTTTCACCTGGTTCATAAAAGTGGTTACTCACTTTAGTGCCGTTCAAGTGAGCCTCGAACAGCCCCAATCCACTGATATAGAGTCTGGCTTCAGCAATTCTTTTACCCGACGCTGCCTCAAACTCTTTCACGAACATAGGAACCACAGAACGATTACCTTCCCACGTCTCTCCCTGTCCGATCCATTTACCAGCCCAATCGGTTTCATGAAGAAGCCCCGCTTCCCATTGGGAAGCTTCACTCCAGTCTGACACTTCGCCCGCTTCATTCCATGCCCGAACTTTCCAATATACCCTTTGCCTCGAAGCTAATTCGGTTCCGCTATAGAGAATGTTACTAGTCGCGCTTCCCGCTACTTTACCTGAATCCCACATGTCGCCAATATCATCTTGGAGTTTGGCCTTGGTAGACGCCACTAGAATTTGATAACAACTTTGACGCTGGTTCCGAGCAGAAGCTTCGATAATATAGCTTAATAGGGGAGCTGCTGTTTCCACCCCCAGTGGATTTACCATTGCATTCGTTCTTAGGTTCGTTAGCTGCCAAGCTAGATTCATGCTTTTTCCTCCTTCGTCGTCTCCCATTGTTCGTACCTCTATCTTATGAGAAAACGCTCAAAGAGAGGGAGAACGAAATCGACGGTATAGGTGGACTTTTTGGACTTTTAATTTGCTCCGCCGGCCGCGTGTAAGTCGATTTTATCGACTTACGTGTGCGCATTTGCCATCAATGGCCCTTCTAATGCAAAAAGACGGTTTCTGATTCAGCATCGAATTAATAACCGTCTTTATGGTTTGTTATTGCCAATCTCCAAGTTACACGGCTGGAAGTTCTCTCACCCGACTAACTGCAACACTGCACGCCGCCGGTGCTCGAATATCGAGTTCTACACTTGCGGGCGCTGTAATAACCAGCGAAGCAATCTCCCCCTTCTCTGCTTTCCAAGCGACATCGATACACCCGCCTTGCGGCAGCGGAACCGTTCCACTCGCCCAACTTAAATCGCCGATCATGGGTTCGATGATCACTTTCGTCCACCCTGGTGCAGCAGGACGCACGCCTAGCACATAAGCGCCGAGGAAATATCCCGGAGCAGCCGACCAAGCGTGGCAATGACTGCGCGTCAGATCATTCTCGTTCGCACGATTCATCGTCGTGTGGCCGTACATTTCCCAGCATGTCGTCGCGTCATTATCGAGCATAAAGCCGAAGTTCTCACGCATGTCATCGAGCATCCATTGTACGTTGCCCGATTTCATCAACGTTTCATAATAGAAGAAAGACATAAACGGGCTTCCGATCGGCACGAATCCTTCAGGMGTGGCGGTCAAGTATTCATTCAGTCTTGCAGCTCGCTCTCCTCCCGCAACGCCGACTAGCAGCGCCATGACTTGCGGTTGCATACTGAAGATCGTCGAGCGGCGACCTCCTGGATGAATACAATCGAGATAGGCGCCGCGTTCCTCACTCCAGAGATGCCGATTAATCGCTGTTTTCACTCTGACAGCGAACTCCGCACATACTGTCCCCTGTTCAGGCAAACCAGCGAACGCTGCCATGGCTGCCGTTTCTTCCAGTGCCTTCACCAGCATCACATTTTGATGTGTGACAATACCATCATTAGGTTGATCCATCGGTGCCCAGTCAAGTAGGTTCCAGCCCTTCATGTCCAATAAATCATCGGCGTTGACACGCTCCAGATACGCCTCCAACGTCAGCAGCATTTTCGGCAGCATATCGGCAGACATACTGACGATTAAATTCTTTTTCATATCTAATACCCCCGCTCATAAATTTGTTTTACAAGCTTATTGTAAACGTTTTCTTAGTGCGCTGTCTTTGCTCGATTCTCTTCAGTTTTTGTTCTTTTTTCAGATCTATTTCATCCATTCGCTCCCTTCACGATAAACTCTGAAGAATCCTTCTACCCCTTAACAGCTCCTCCCACAATCCCTTTAATAAAATAGTACTTTCAGTAACTTCATTGCAGCGTTGACATATACATCTTTTTCAATATGACCTATTGCTTTGGAAATTTCAATGAACCCGCATGTAGCTACAGCACATCAGACCAAATCCAACTAAAAGAAAAAATTTTACTCTTTTTGAACTCCAAGAAGTAGAACACAGTCTAAGAAGTATTGTTTTCAGGAATTGACACATTGGAGGATTTATCAACATGAAGGAAATCAAACAAAATCATCGGCTTTATATGCCTGGATTGGATGGGATCAGGGCGCTCGCAGTTCTTGCTGTAATTAGCTATCATCTCAACTGGGGATGGGCCTCAGGGGGATTCTTAGGGGTAAGTGTATTTTTTGTACTCTCCGGTTACCTGATTACGGATATGCTGCTTGAAGAGCGCAAGAATAAACAACGTATCGATCTAAAAAGGTTTTGGATTCGTCGCATCCGCAGATTGCTTCCGGCAATGGTGGCTATGATAGTTGCTGTTGCCGTCTATTTAGCAATTACGGATATCCCGAGGTTAATTGCCATACAGGGGGATATTTGGTCGGCGTTAACATATACAAGCAACTGGTACAACATTTTTCACCACATCTCTTACTTCGAGAGCTTCGGACCTCCTTCGCCTATAGGGCATCTTTGGTCGCTCGCCATTGAAGAGCAATTTTATTTATTATGGCCGCTGCTTGTCATTGGCCTAAGTCGTTTCTTTAGCCCAACACGCGGTAAGTTTGTTTTACTTACACTCGCCGGAGCCATTCTTTCTTTCGTCGCAATGGTGCTTTTATATGAACCTGGCACGGACCCAAGCCGAGTCTATTACGGAACGGACACAAGGGCATTCGGGCTTTTGATCGGTGCATCCCTTGCATTTCTATGGCCAAGTAGTAAACTTGCCCAACCTAACTTACGCAAACATCGTTTGTGGATAGATATGACGGGTGTAATTGGACTATTAATTGTTATCTACATGTTTATTCGAACCGGAGAATACGATCAATCGCTGTACACCGGTGGTATGCTCATCCTTTCCTTCGTATCATCATTCGTTATAGCAGCGGCAGYAAGCCCATCTACCTTGGTTAGCAAAATTCTCGGCTGGAAGGCTCTACGCTGGATCGGTAAACGTTCTTACTCCATTTACCTTTGGCATTATCCTGTGATCATCATAACGAATCCAATTAGTTCGAATACGGATACAAACTACTTTCTCCTCATGATTCAGCTCACGCTGAGTATCGGATTAGCTGCATGGTCCTACTCCTTCATTGAATCCCCATTTAGAACTGGTAATTGGGGCATTTGGTCCAAAATGATCAAATTTCGGTCGAATGGGATGATAACCCAGCATCCACTTAAGTTCTTAGTTAGAACCGTACCGCTAGTCCTACTTATGCTGATCTGCGTTTCCAAAATCATAAATCTGAGCAGCACTGAGGTTGTAGTCTCTTCCCAAAGTTTGACGAAATTAACTGCGATTGCCTCGCCTGCGACTCAATCACCTGAATTATCGAGCGAAGTCCTGACTTCTTCTCCTGTCGTTAACCAACCGCCAGAAACGACAAGCCCTGTCCCGACATCTACACCTAGAGGAAAGACTTCGGTTGCTTTGACAAGTCCTCCTACACCAACAGCATCACCAAAAGCTGACAATTCACCTGCACGGACAAGTCCCGTCCCGACGGTACCTAAAGTTGAGAATCCAGCTGGGCTCACCAGCCCTAGTCCTGCCCCAACGGCATCGCCTAAAGCTGAGAATTCAAATGTATTGACAGGCCCTACCCTAGTGAACGCTTCTGGCACTTATAATCCTGTTCTGTTAACCCCAAGTGTCACAGCTATCGGGGATTCCGTCATGCTGGGCGCTGCTCCAGTTTTGGAGAAAATGATTCCAGGGATTACCGTAGACGGGAAAGTCAGTCGGCAACTATCGCAAGCTCCTGACATCATCCAGCAATTCAAAGCCGAGAACAAATTAAATCCAATTGTCGTTATTCACCTCGGTACGAATGGACCTTTTACCTCGGAACAGCTTGATATTCTGCTCGAGACGATTGGAGAAAACCGCAAGATTATTCTCATCAATACACGAGTACCCAAAAAGTGGGAATATGTGGTAAATGGTACTTTAGCCGGTGTTAGTAGAGGGCATGCGAATGTCAAACTCGTCGACTGGTATTCCTATAGTGCAAATAAGCCGGATTGGTTTGTCAGTGATGGTGTCCACTTAACAGGTAAGGGTGCTGAAGCTTACGCCAAGCTTATTCTAGATGCTGTTACAGCTTTGAGTAATTTAGATCTACAAAAAAAATAAGAGGCGGGCTTAGCCCTACCTCTTATCACAAATTATCATGTCTCCATAAGTCCTTTCAGCATATCCCTGTACATACCCGGTGTGATACTCTCCATTTTCTTAAACGTTCGGATAAAGGTATTGCTGCTGAAGAAACCAACCTGCTCTGCGATATCTTTAATGGGAAGCTCACTATCTGCGAGCAGATTTTTCGCTGCATGTATTCTTGCCTTATTCAAAGCATCCAATAAAGTGTCTTTAGTGTGCTCTTTATATACACGGGTCAAATAGACCGGATTCATACCAAAGTGCTCCGCGATGGCGGCCACGCCAAGATTAGCTTCCTGGTAGTGTGACTGGATGTAGGCTGTCAGATCGTCCACAAGACCGGAAGGTCGGTTCTTTTTCTGACTAAGATCGTTGGTAATCTGCCTCAAAATATCGGACAAACCTTTTTGAATATCGTTCACATTCTCACATTCCAATAATCGCCATAAGGACTTTTGATGATCTGTCATGGAAACACGGCTATAGTCTGCTTCGTACAAAGCTTTCATCACGGTCCCAGCCATATCGAAGAGGAAGCATCGGACCATCTCGATGGGCAGAAGCTTATGAGCATGCATAGCGTCAAATACCTCGTCGAGAATGCCAAGCGCTAACACGGATTCTCCTGCTTTAATCGCGGTGATCAGCCGTTGTTCCTTTTCCCACGTAAACCAATAGTCAGGTTCATGACTTTGCAGCTGCTCGTATTGAATGATCTCCGTACTCCCCATCAGCATCTTGTACTCCATGGCTTTCCATGCTTCTTGATAAGCCATCGGAATACCGCTGGTCGACAGATGAATACGGCTTATTGCCGTTGTAAAATGAATATTGAACTTCGTCTCGATGATTTGTCGTGCCTCACCAATCAGTCGATAAAGTTCCTCTTGTACCTCTTCATCCGATCCATCTTGCACATTAATCAGTAAAGCCAACATATCGTCCAAATCTGCCGTATACGCGAGGTGTTGCTGCCTGCACATCTCTTCGACGATATTGCCGACGATCATTTGAACAAATTTCCGCTGACTCTCATTATCTGCGTGCTGGCTTTTGAACATTTCCGAGTAATCTTCAATATTGATAAGCAGAACGGCATAACGTTCGCCAACAAAGGTGATGCCGTGCGTTTCCAAGGCTTCACTCAGCGGGAAATTCATTTCCAGCCGCCCCTTCATCAAACGCTCAAACAAATAATTGCGCAGCACTTTATTTTGCTGATCAAGTGCATGAAAGATAAGCGAATACTCATTCTTAACTTCAGCGATCGAAAACTGAGCTTGGCTTGAAAGCGATCGAACAAGTTTGTTAACGGGGTGGTAGCTGCGTCTCGCCAGCATATAAGCCGTCGCCGCACCGATCATGAGCGTAGCCAGAAGCCCAACAATCGTCAGATTACGAATATAGGAAGATTTCTCTTGAAATACTTTTACAGGCAGCACAGATATATATTTCAACCTGGCGCTATCAGAGGATATGTAAGATACGGCCATCTCTTCCCCATCCCAAGTTTCATAGACTGTACCACTTTTCCCAGACAATTGACCATAGGAAATAGAAGAAGGCAGACGTATATCTTTGGTAGATGCAAGAACACCGTTCTCTTCATTAAGAATAAAAACAGATCCTTGATTAATCCAGTTTACTTTCTGAATCGGTTCTTGGAATCGTTCCAACTCCAATACGGACACACTCGTTGCAAGCGACTCTCCCCGGTCTTCTGCCGGCAGTGAACGCATGTAGAGAATTGCTTGTTTGGTTACGCCAATATCGTTCGTGTACGGATACACAACCAGATCTCCCATATACTTGTGGTTCAGGAGGGAATACCATTCATTCTTCGCGTTTTTGCTCGTTGTATGATGTGTTTCAAAGTAATCATCAGGATCGTAGACAGCGCTTTGCGAGAGAAGAAAGTTACCTTTTCTAAAATAAATATAAGAATCCGCGACCATCTCGTGCGCCACTGTTAAGTTTTTAAACTCATTTAATGCCAACGTAATCGAATACCTCGTTTGTTCAGTCAACGGCTGTTCCGCATAAAGCAGCCCCCTGACCTGAGGCAGGAAGGCAACTTGTACACTCATTCGATTAATGCTATCCATTTGCCCATCCAGAACTTGTTTGACTTGCTCAAGAAGTGCCGCATTCGCACGATTGATCTCAGTTTCCACCAGTTGCCGGACTTGCACGTACACAAAAAAACCAATCAAAATAGGAATCAGCAGGATGAGGGAATAGGAGAGAAACCATGACCACAAGATGCTCCAACGATTAAATTTGATTATTCTCTTCAATTCGATCACCCCCGTTCCCTCTAGCATTCTATTACTCTTTGATAGCCCCGACCATGACTCCCTTTGCAAAGTACTTTTGCAAGAACGGATATACCAACAGAATCGGCACGGTAGCAACTACGATCGTGGCATATTTAATACTCTCGCCAACCGAGAATTTATCATCTGCTCCCATCATGGAGTCCACACTATTCTGCAGAAGAATCTCTCGCATAATGAGTTGCAGTGGATACCATTCACGATCCCGCAAATAAATCATTGCCGGGAACCATGAATTCCAGTGTCCCACACCGTAAAACAAAATCATAACGGCAATTGCGGGCATGGATAAAGGGACGACGATACGAAACAAAGTCGTAAATTCTCCGGCGCCATCCATTTTAGCTGATTCAAGCAAGCTTTCAGGGATAGCCGCAAACGACGTTCGCAGCACAATTAAATTCCATGTGGATATAGCTGTTGGCAAAACAAGGGCAAGCAAGTTGTTCCCTAGATGGAGTGTATTATACACGAGCAAATAAGTGGGAATCAAACCGCCAGAGAAAAACATCGTAAACACGATACCGATCATAATGGGGCGCCCAAACATCAGCGCTTTGCGTGATAACGCATATGCAGCAAGTGATGTTAAGAATACATTGAGAATCGTTCCACCAACGACAATCATCAGGGTATTCCGGTATCCAGAAACAATATTCGGATTGGACAGCACCATTTTATAAGCCTCGAATTGAAAGCCAAGTGGTTTAAATAATAAGCCATTATGACTCATAAGCAAATCTGAGTTGCTAAACGAAGCCGCAATAACATATAGGAAAGGGTACGCTGTGACAATGATGAACAGACACATTAGAGCGACATTACAAGCATCGAACACGATAGATCCGTATGATTTTTTATGCATGATCATTCTAACCTCCTTTCTATCTACGGTTTACCATAAACTCGTTTCGTTCAGTTTACGGCTAATATAATTGGCACTTATGAGCAAAGTGAAGTTGATGAGTGATTGGAACAAGCCAACTGCGGTTGTAAAGCTGTATTCAAAGCTGCCTCCCAATCCCTGCCGATACACGAAGGAATTGATGACATCAGCTGTTTCATACGTATTTGGGTTATACAGCAAGACGATCTTCTCAAAGCCAACATCCATCATATGACCGATTTGTAAAATAAACAGGATAACAATAACGGGAAGAATTCCAGGGATCGTAATCGTCCATAGCTTGCGGAACCGCCCCGCCCCGTCTACAGTCGCAGCCTCATACTGCTCAGGGTTAATGCCAGACAATGCGGCTAGATAAATGATAGAACCCCAACCAACCTGCTGCCAGATGCCCGATGTAACGAAGATCGTTCGGAAGTTGTCCGCATGTGCAAGCAGGGACGTTCTTTCTCCTCCCAGCCAGACAACGATATCGGTTATGATGCCATCTCTCGATGTGAATTGAGCAATCATGCCGCAGACAACAACTAGGGAGATGAAATGAGGCATATACGTGATGGTCTGAACGAGCTGTTTAAACCACTTTCGCGAAAGTTCATTTAATAATAGTGCGAGCAAGATTGGTGCGGGAAATGCGAACACCAACTGTAATAAGCTGATAGCAAGGGTATTGCGGATGACCCTCCAGAAGTAGTAACCCTGGAAAAAGTCTCGGAAATGATCAAATCCTACCCACGGACTGGCCCATACGCCTTTAGCCAAATCAAATTGCTTGAAAGCAATCACAGCGCCATACATGGGACCGTATTGAAAGATAACATAATAAAGGAGAACGGGAATGAGCATGATATAAATCGCTTTGTTCCGTACAATGTCTTTCATAGCAAGTCGGCAGAAGCCCGCAGCCGGGGGAGCCCCCAGTTTACGAACATCTGCCGCACTTGCTTGGTTCGTTTGCAAATGCGGCATATCCTACACCCTTTCCATGCTATCTCTTGTTGTAACGTTCTACCGATGCCTGCTGTAATTGAATGGCTTTCTCGATATTCATCTTCTTCAACTGATTAACGTATTGATCAAAGTTGTCGATGGGCTCTGAACCCATAATAAATTTCGTATACATCTCATCGCTGAATGTTCTTACTTCCGCCATGATTTTAGCCAACTGTTCCGATTCTTCTTGCGTAGCGCTTACAAGAGGCATTTTAACTTTATCTACGTTTTTCTCGAATTTCCCCCATACTTGGACGGCATCCTTCTGTTGTTGCAGTTCGTAGAACTGTTCCAGATAACGATCATCGTTAATTAAGCCGGGAGACGGGTAGTTGGCACGTGTATACTTGGTCATGGCTAGAGACACAGCCAGCTTATCCGGATTTTTCATAATCAAGTCCGTATATTTGGGATAGCCGTTTTCCATCTTATAGGTCGAACCTTCAATACCGAAAGTTTCCAGCATATGCCCCTCTTCACTGAACAAGAAGTCGAGCCATTTCACAGCCTCTTCCGGATGCTTATTTGCTGCCGTAATGGCTACACTTCCTTTGGAGCGATAATTAAAGTCTCTATTGACGAACTGCGGTTCGTCACCTTTCTTAAGTACCGGGTATTGTACGCCAACCAGATTATATTTAGGATCTTTCTCTACGCCAGCCTTCATGTAGACGCCAATGCTGCTGCCTGCAAACCCGAAAACCGTGCCGGATTTACCCGAAGTCATTTTAGCATCAAGTGTCTTCTTGTCATTGGCTCCGAAATCAGGATCGATCAAACCTTCCTTATACCATCCACGCAAAAAGTTCAGATAATCCTTATAGGCAGGCTCCATCGGACCGTATTTCACTTTGCCGTTACTTAGGTAGAAATCTCTCCCAATACCGAATGCGCCTGAGATGAAGTCATTGAGCTTATTGGGATCCGCTTTATCAATATAGGTCGTGTACGGCGCCGCTACGCCCTTTTTGCTTTTAAATACCCGCAACACGTTGGTCCATTCATCCAGCGTTTCGGGAACTGCCAGACCCAGTTCGTCCAGCCAATCTTTACGAATAAGGGGGCCGCTAAATGTATTCTTTTGGCCAATTCCAAGTGACGGAATGACATACATCGTCCCGTTGTCCGTCTTGACTTGCTTCGTAACCTCTGGGTGATCGTTCAAATACTTCTTCAGATTAGGCGCACTCTTATCTATCAGATCATTCAACTTAATAATAACCTTATCGTTAATGGCTTTCTCCGGGCCGCCTGGGTACGTTAACCAGTCATATTCAACCAAGTCAGGCAAATCTCTGGATGCAATTAATAGGTTGAACTGCTCTTTCTCGCTCCCCTGTGGCGGATGAGAGAAATCCGCATGAATACCCGTACGCTTCTCCAGTTCCTTATACATCTCTACCTCGCCTAACGTTTTGACGACGGATGCCGCATTCGGATTAAGCGGTGACCAATATTTATAACTGATCTTTTCCGTACTTTTTGCTGTTGCAGCGCTTTCACTTGTACTAGTAGATGTAGTACCTTGATTGGAACACCCAGCAGCTAGACTGCCAACCAAGAGACATGATAGCAGCAGGCTTGCCTTTTGGTTTCGTTTTGAACCTGATGACTTTTGATTTTGCATATTAATTTCATCCTCCCTATTTGCCCCCATGTAGCAGCGGTTACACATCTATCTTAGCTAGCCGGCTAGCGTTTAGAAATCAGCCATATCATGGATGCATCACCCAAAACCAACTTCTGCAATCATCCAATTCCCATCTACATCTTCTATTCGTGATTTCAACGTTCACATTATTGACAGTCTTCATTATGCACACGTAGAGTGAACTCTAGTATAGGATTTGAACGATATAGGAGTTGAACTGTGCATGAACAAACCAACGAAGCCGCACGTCGTGATCATTATGGCTGACCAATTACGTGCCGACCTAATCTCCCCCCAGTTCGCGCCTAATATCCACAAGCTATCGCAGGAGAGTTTCCGATTCAATCGTGCCTACTGCGCCTCTCCACTATGTGTTCCTGCTCGCGGATCCTTCTTTACGGGGCGGTATCCGAACCAAACCGGTTGTTTAATCAATCCTTGGGATGAGCAAGATGCTGCTCATGGACATGTACGCAGCAACACACCCAATCTCTATCAGCTCCTTGAAAAAGACTGGGACAGCTGGCATACTGGCAAACAGCATCTGTTGACAGAGGATCGTTTCGATCAATCTGCACACTCTCAGACCCATTGGTTGCCGCTCGAAGGTCGATACGCCAAATATCTCAAAGAGCAAGGAAAACGAGCACCTGGCGGAGCTTCTTTCCAAGGACTTGTTCCAGAAATGGCAGGCGGAACGACTACCCGTGTGGCTGCCTACTCCATTCCCACGACAGGCCGATATGAAGAAGGATTTGACGCATTCTTCGATGGCTTCATCTTGAACGATACGCTGGATGCCTTGCAACAGCGGGATCAGACGAAGCCGCTGTTCCTGAGCGCTATGTTCCTGGCTCCCCATCCACCGTTGGATATTCCTGATCCGTGGTATTCTATGTATACCCAAGAAGATATTACGCTTCCGGACAATGTGGGCGAATGGGCGAAGAATCAGTCTCCCCTTCAGCTTTATAACCTGACCGGTGCAATCGGGGTACGTTACTCTCGAGAAGAGTGGTATCGGATATGGACCGTGTATGCCGGACTTGTCCGGCTGCTCGACGACTGCGTAGGACGAATCATCGAAGAACTGAAGACACAAGGGATCTATGACGATACACTTCTGATCTTCACTAGCGACCATGGCGAAATGCTTGGCTCCCACTGCTTATGGCAGAAAATGTGCATGTATGAAGAATCTGTACGTACGCCGTTATTCCTGAAATTCCCTGATGGATTCAAGTCTGAGACTTCGGATTCGGATGCACTTGTCAGTGCCATCGATATCGTACCGACGCTATGCGACTATCTAGACATTCCGATTCCTGAGGGCGTTGCAGGTACATCGTTATTACCGCTTGTGCATGGACAACAATTAAACCGTGAGCGTCTCTTCATCCAATTTGACGGTAACGGAGCCCGAGGCAATTTCCAGCGATGTGTAATCGAAGGAGATCATAAACTCATCGTGGATTGGTTTAAGGACGAAATATTTCTTGAATTGTATGATACGGCAAAGGATCCCCAAGAACGGGACAATCTCGCATTTCAAGATGTTCATCGAAATGGGATTCTTGCACTACTTGAACATATCAAAGAACACATGCGATCCACAGGTGATATATTGCAATTACCCGATGACGCGTATGCTATTTTTATCGCTAGATATGGGCCATTCTGTAAGTGAAATATAAGGCAGCAGAAACCGAACCAGCGGTCCTGCTGCCTTTCTCCTATTTGTCCTTCCTATAATACAACGGGGCATGTCCCGTCACCAATTTGAAAACTCTGCCAAAATGCGTTACACTGCCGAAGCCGACCTTTCTGGCAATCATACTTACTTTCAGCGAAGTTTGCTCCAAGAGCTTTTTCGCTTCCTTAATCCTAACGCTGTTCAAATATTCCACGAACGTAAACCCCGTTGCTTCTTTGAAAAATCGGCTTAAATAATAGGGACTTACATAAAATTTCTCCGCCAACAGATGCAGCGGCAGATCCTGCATGTAATGGGTGTTCATATAACGAACAACCTCTAAGATTCTCTCGTGCATAGGGCTAGGAGGTTCCAGGGGTTCCAGCGCATTTTGTTGGGCATGCCGACAGCAAATAATGAGCAACTGCAGCACCAACGTCTGCGCAAACATCTCGAAGCCAGGCTTCTTTTCCTGCATTTCCTGCATAATGCTCTGAGCAACCGACTCGATCGCAATCTTGTCTTGCAGCGGACATTTTATGATGAAGTAGGCATGCTCAAAAAGGGGCTGAAAGATATCCCGATAGGCACCATTCACCGAGGTCATCTGGCTCTCATGAATATTCACAATGAGCCGCTCATGCTTCGGCATTTCCGTATTGGTGGTTCGATGAAGGATATTCGGAGAAATGATGACAACATCCCCTTCTTCGATGATCATCGTCCTGTCCTTTATAAAAAACGTCCGTTTGCCGGACATCAAATAGAAGATTTCGTAGGTACTGTGAAAATGGTTAACCGGCATATTGTGACTTAAGGCTTTGCGATAAGATACGGAGAAGGAACCTTCGCCGTTATCGAATTGAAAATCTTCCATGTTCTACTCGCCTTTCACTCCGTTTGCCATTTATTATACGCCTCTCCTCATATCCTGCAAGATATAAGAAGAAATTGCGTATTTCCGCAATAAATGTACATTTTCCTCTGCTAAGATAAGCTTAAGTAGATTGAAGGAGGAATAAACGAAGATGCAAACTTCAGAAAACAACATCCAAATAAATAACACGACCCAAGAAGCACTAACTCCCCTCCAATGGGCGGAGAAGGCATGCGAAGCGTTAATGGCCAAATTTGAGCCCGAACAGCTTCCGCCAGATCGGTTTCATTATCATCAAGGTGTTTTCCTATCAGGTATGGAGAAATGTTGGCGGGAAACGAACGACGATAAATACTATACGTATATCAAACGTTGGGTGGATAGCCAAATCCTCGCTGACGGCAGCATCAAGAAGTACAATCCGGAAGAGCTGGATGATATCCAGCCTGGCGTGCTGCTCTTTAATCTGTATGAGAAAACTGGCGATGAACGGTATAAGAAAGCCTTGCACACATTGGTTCCCCTATTAAAAGCATGGAAAACCAATCCATCCGGCGGTTTCTGGCATAAGGAACGTTATCCGAATCAAATGTGGCTGGACGGCCTATACATGGCGGGGCCGATTGCTACGCAGTTCGGTAAAACCTTCGACGAAACTGCGTATTTTGACATGATGACCTATCAAGCTATTCTCATGGAGAAGCATACCAAGGACCCTAACACCGGTCTGCTTTACCACGGATGGGATGAAACTAAAGCTGCAGCTTGGGCTGATCCTGTAACAGGCTTGGCACCAGAATTCTGGGGACGCGCGATCGGCTGGTATCCTGTTGCTTTGTTGGAAATGTTCGAGTACCTTCCTGCGGACCACAAAGATAAAGCTGAGTTAACGAGCATTCTTCAAGACCTGCTCATCGCTTTGATCCCATTCCAAGATGCCGCGACAGGCTTATGGTATCAGGTTGTGGATAAAGGTGACATGGCGGATAATTGGCTGGAAAACTCCTGCACCGCTTTATATGTGCATGCCATTGCCAAAGCTGTACGATTCGGCTATTTGGATGCGAAGTATTTGACCTATGCATGGAAAGGCTATCAAGGCGTCATCGATACGCTGAAGTTTGATGAGAACGGTCATGTGATCATTGGCCAGATCTGTATCGGTACGGGAATCGGGGACTACGCTCACTACATCGCCCGTCCTACAAGCGAGAACGATTTGCACGGCGCTGGCGCGTTTATCCTTATGTGTGTGGAAATGAGCTTAGCGGCGCAGGAGTAATCTCTTTGTAGAAAGCTGAAGCTTGTAAAGAGCGCAGGAAGCGCATTCTAACCTGGCAAAGATGCGAAAGTACACTTATTCTCGGCGAGAATAGCTAAACATAGAGAAATTAGTGCAAAAAAGCATCCTTTAAGCCCGAATAGGTGCCAAAATCAGGAATCCGACAAAAATAGTTGCACATTTGCAAGCATTTCAGTTAGTGCGGGTAATTGGGTAAAAAAGGTTGCACTTTTGCATCTTTCACAGCAGTATGCGATATGCAAAGAGGGTGCCCCGCCACATTCCTGGCTTGGGGCACCCTCTTTTACTTACTAAATAGTTAATAATTTCTTTACTTCTCATAATCTAGCATTTCCTTTATACTAAAAGACGAACTTATTAACCATTGTTCTATTCATATAGAGGAGGAATATTTAACACATGAAAAAAACATTTACTACCCGCCTTACGGCTATGGCGCTTGTAACCGTTCTCACTGGCTCCTTCGCTAGCAGTCTAGCATTTGCCGAAACAACCGTACCAACAACTTCACCTATTTCAATGAAATCCGATATGCGTCTTGCCATTGATAACGGCGTTGTGGAGGGTTACGGAGATACAGACTACCGTGGTGCAAATGCAGCTACTCGCGCTGAAGTGGTAACGATGATTAACCGTGCTGCCAAGCTGCAAAGTGCTGATTCGAGTACAGTAACATTCACGGACATTGCGACTTGGCAAAAACAAGCGGTTGCGAATGCCGTTGCTGCTAAACTGATTAGCGGCTTTGCTGATGGTACCTTTCATCCGAATGCTTCTGTGACTCGTCAAGAGCTAGCTGAGTTAATTGTGAAAGTCGTAACTGGCGGCAAACTGCCACAAGTAAATGAGAATGTGTTGAACTACTTCAAAGACTCCGCATCGATAGCCAAAGACTCCCGCCCATATGTCGCTTATGCCGTCATTAGCGGAATTTTCACACCTACACTCGACGGTAACTTCAATCCTACTGCTGAAGTAACGCGCGATGAAGTCGCTAAGGCGCTTAAACCTATTTTATTTAAAGTGGTTGATATTTTAACAACGAACGATATTCACGGTAAAATCGAAGTCGGCTTCGATAAAAAGCGCAACCAAGGTCAAGGCGGTATCGAAACATTAGGCGGTATCGTGTCGGATTTCCGTGCTGTGAATCCCAAAGGAACCGTCGTAGTTGACGGCGGAGATGCGTGGCAAGGTACGCTGATTTCCAATACAACGAATGGCCAATCCGTGATGGATACGATGGCGCAAGTACAATATGATGCTGCAGCTATCGGAAATCATGAATTCGACTTCGGCCGTGACGTTCTGATCGATAATATTAAGAGGGCTAAATTCCCTATCCTTGGGGCTAATATTATCGATGATCAAACAGGTAAACGCGTGGACTGGACACAGCCCTATGTCATAGTTGAAAAAGATGGCCTGAAAATCGGCATCATCGGCTTCGCAACGCCACAAACGACGACAACTACAAAATCAACGAACATCGAAGGCCTTTCTTTTGTAAATCCAGTTCCTTTGGCCAAAGAATTATCAGCCGAGCTTCGCGCTAAAGGTGTGGATATCATCATGGTTACCTCCCACCTCCCAGGTGAGCAAAACCAGAAGTCCGCTGAAATCATTAGTGAACTTGCTGATCTTGCAAAAGGCACTGGAAATGGCACCTTAGATGCGATTGTTGGTGGTCACTCCCACATGCGTGTAGCCGGAATCGTAAATGGCATTCCCGTTGTTGAGGCTCAAAGCTGGCTTTATGCGGTTGGACACATTCAACTCTTTGTAGACAAATCCACCAAGCAAGTCGTATCCTCCAATGCAAGCTTGCTGGAAACATACACAAACCTAACGACAGCTGACGCGAACATTCACCAAACGGTCGAAGACTATAAAGCCAAAATTTCGGGGAAATCCAGCGAAGTAGAAGTCGTAGTTGCAGAGCCGCTAAATCGTAAATCTTTCCGCTTTGAAGCAAATGGCGGGGCTGATCGCGACGGGGCAACACAGTTAGGCAACAGCATCACAGATGCGATGCGTGCTTCTGAGAAATCCGATATTGCTTTCACGAATATTGGCGGTATTCGCACGGATATTGACAAAGGTGAACTAACTTACAGCGAAATGTTCGAAGTACTTCCTTTTGGCAATTACAACGTAACGGGTACAATGACTGCTGCTCAAATCAAAAAAGCACTCGAAGTTACGGACAAGTATACAAGTCTCCCAGCAATTCAATTCTCAGGTTTGAAGGTTGAATGGGATAATACGAAGCCGCTTGGTGAGAAATATTCCAAAATCACTTTGGCAGATGGCACTCCGATCTATGTCGATGGCAAGTTCAATACCGATCGTACGTTCAAAGTAACAACCAATGATTTCATGGCTACTGGCACAGGCGATGGCTTTACGGTATTTGGTGAAGTGAAGGATTGGAAAGATGGTGCCATCATGCTAGACGCTTGGGTGAATCATGTCAATTCCCTGAAGGCTGCGGGTAAAGAGCTGTCTGTCCAAGATGATGGTCGCGATGTGCGTTTGGATCTAAAGAAATAAGCTATCATTCAATCATTAATCTCATAAAATAAAAAAGGCCTTTTGCCCGCATCCAGCGATGGATAGGGTGAAAGGTCCTTCTACTTTTTAAACGTGCAAATCTCGTTTCTTAAAGGAAACATACGTAACAACCGTTAACAGGACAATGAGGACTGTGGAGATAACGACATACACGGCATCAAATCCACCTCCATACATGATATTTTTCGCCTCATAGAATTTAAACGGGGTTACATATTTCAAGAATGCCAGCTTATCGTTGAAATCAATGGCAATGGATAAGATAAACGTGATGAGCATGATGCCTGTTGCCAGCGAAGCTGCTTTTTTGGAATTCCGATTAACGGCTGCAATGGATGTTCCGATGACTAGAAAGAGCAGCTGTAGAATAAACATACCTAGCATGACGATCGAGATATCCCCGTTGACGGCCTCACCTTTACTATAAGCCCCAACAATCAACATGCTCGAAATCCATGACACGAGGTTAAAAATAAGTATGTTCACTAAAGCGCTTAGCAGCTTCCAAGTGATGATTTGATGCCTGGATAAAGGCTTCACGAATAGGAACTCTGCCGTCTTGTCCCGCTCTTCCTTCGCGATGATATTAGCACCCAGCATTGCCGCATGGATCGTTGCCATTAACAAGAAATATAGGACCAAGATGCCAAAATAACCGCTAGCCTTCGATAAATCTAACGCGCCGCCACCCATAATCACTTGGAGTGACTTCGGCATTTCCGCCATAAGATCATTAATCTGTCCGTTCGCTGCCGTTGCTTGATACTTGTTCATGCCGCTTGCGATTAGAAAAATGAGTCCTAGACTCCAAAAAATCATCGATTTCCGATACGTTTTCAGTTCTCGCCAAAAAATATTCACGTGCTGTTCCCTCCTCTCCCCCGCATTTATACGGTATGAACATCCTTTTTCGTGTAGATGAAGTAGCTGGCCGCAATCGAAATGATGATAATCACGATGGCTGCGATGACATAGGAGGCTTCATAGGTGGCATGCTCAAGCATGTATGTCCCGTTAAAGTATTTGAATGGCGAGAAATAGCGTTTGGCCCCCTCCCCATCTACGGCAACGATCATTCCGATAACGAAAAAGGCAAACACCGTACCTAGACTGACGGATAACACGGCTTTGATTTTAGAAAATACGACGGAAATGATGAATCCTATAGCAAGGAACATCAGCTGGATAAACAGCAAAGTGAATGAGATCAATAGAAATGTGCTCACATCAAAATCGACCGTTTTGACTTGAAGCGCCATTAGATAGGCTGCAGCGATATAAATCACGCACGTAATGACTAAAGAAGTAACAGCCGCTAATAGCTTGGAAGTAACAATTTTCGTACGTGTTACGGGCTTCGTAAGCAGAAAGTCTGCTGTTTTCTCGCGCATTTCTTTCGAGAGTATAGACGTTCCCAGAACCATGGCTTGAATGGCTCCGCAAAGCGTAATGTACATAAAGATGTACACATAGAAACCGAGTAGGGTACCAAACGTTTCGATTTGAATGCCAAGCGCTTTCCTGACCCCTTCTGGATACCCTTCTAAGATGGAAGAAAACTCAGCAAAATCCTTAGAAACCGAAGGAAAAAGGGATAGGAATAAGACGATGACCGCAATTAAGGAGCACGTCCACGTAATTGTGGATTTCCGATAGGCTCTCAATTCATGAAGGTATATATTCATTCCACTTTAAGCCTCCTTCTCATAGTAGTGCATAAAGATCTCCTCTAAATCAGGCTCTTCGATCCACAGATTATCGATTTCAATTTCGGCAATTTTTCGCATGACTTGATTAATATTGCCTTTGAATAAGAAGCTCGTCGTCTGGCCTTGGACATCAATGTTATTGACTCCGGTCATCTTGAAAAAGTTAGGGTCGAGCGCTTGTGCCGTATCCACTTTAAATCGCTTGAAATTGTTTTCCTTTAAGGTGCTGATCTTCTCAACCGTTACAATTCTACCTTCCTTAATAATCGCGACGCGATCGCATAATCTCTGAACTTCACTCAATATATGAGAGGAAAAAAGAATCGTGGCTCCTCTTTGATTCTGTTGTTCGAGCAATTCGAAAAACTTCTGCTGCATGAGCGGGTCAAGTCCACTTGTCGGTTCATCCAGAATAATAAGCTTAGGATCATGCAGCAGCCCTTGAACGATGCCTACTTTCTTTTTGTTCCCCAGAGATAGATCATCAATTTTCTTCGTAACGTCCAGATCCATAATTTCAGCAAGCTCTTTGATTCTCTTCGTGCAATCCTTCTTGTAAAAGCTGGCTGAATACTTGAGTAGGTCGATTACTTTCATGTTGTCATAATAAAAAACTTCCGAAGGCAAGTAGCCGATCTCTTTCTTTATTTCAGGCGCAAACTGGATGCAGTCTTTTCCAAAAATTTTGGCACTGCCGCTTGTTGGAAAAATCAGAGACAGCAGCGTTCGAATCGTTGTTGATTTCCCTGCCCCATTCGGTCCAATAAAACCAAAGATCTCCCCTTCTTCGATTGAAAAACTAACATCGGTAATACCTCTTGCGTTCCCATAGGTTTTGGTCAAATTATTGATTTCAATAGCATGCATGGTATAGCCTCCTTATAACATTTATGTAACATTTTGGGTTGACGGCATGCAAAAAGAAGCCCTAAGAGCAGAGAATCTCTACTCTCGGACTTCTTTACATAAGAAGGCGAGTGTGCGGTTCTCTCTCAATGCACTTACGAGGTTAGCTGTCGGATTCGGACTTGAGAGCGTCCTACCTAATGCTTGCGAGCATCAGGATTCACCCCATGAAGCCAAGTATTGCTTGAACGGCTTCGATTGGTTCCCCCGTTTCCCCTACTGGGAATTAAGTGGTTTCTTTTCACATAGAATCAACTTGTCGTAATGAATCTTACGCCGTTCTTTATCGATTGTAAAACGTAGATTCGCCTTTAATTATTGCTTATTTGACTTTGGTAGTCGATGAAAGCGCATACATATAGGAGTGTCGTTGATTATCCCATACTTTGCTACTTATTAATGCTCTTTAGGAGATGAAGCTCTATAGACCTAGGAAACCTACGTGCTGTAGAGCCGCCGATACTCCTGTGGTGTCATTCCGGTATGCTCTCGGAAGCGCGCAATAAAGTAGCTGCTCTGGGAAAATCCGACATGCTCAGCCACTTGCTTAATCGTCCATTCGGTAGACATGAGCAGTTGTTTAGCTACAACCAGACGACATTCGAACAGCCACTCGACCGGAGTCCGCCCCATCACTTCGTGAAACATTCGACTAAAGTAAAAGGTACTGAAACCTGCCTGCTCGGCCATCTGCAGGAGAGTTAGCGGTTTCGTGCAGTGCGTACGAATATATTCCGCGACCTCTCTCATCCGTGCACGCTTATCCAGAATAGTTACTGTTCCATGCGTCTCTGCACGTAAGGCAAGCTCAGCAAGCAGTTCATAGAGCTTCACGGCCAATTGTACCTCATTCCGATCATATGGGGATGCCAGCTCCAATAAATCTCCTGTCAATTGTTTGAGCTTGGGTACATCCCAATATGTAAACAGCCATACTGCTGAAGTTCCTTGATCATTCAACAGCCTGTCGAGTCCCTCACCTGCAAGGTGTACCCAAAATACTTGCCACGGATCGTTTGGATCGGTTCGATACTCCTGTTCAAGGCCCGATCCGTAATAAAAGCCCTGTCCTGCTTCCAGGGAGAATTCCTTCCCATTCGCTTTGACGTAGCCTTTACCGCTTAACACAATATGCAAATTGGCTTGTTGCAGCTGCCCCTTAAACCGCCACTCCTGATGCTCAGGGAAATCCGCATATTGACCAATCATATCCGGATAAACCGTATAGTGTTTGTACATGGGCTCCGGTAATACATAATGAATTTTCATGTGTCCTCCAAAACGCAAAAATCTGATATACGTCGCAAAATGATGTTATATACATAATATTATAAAGAAATATAATGAGTACATAAAGGATTTTAAATAACAAAAAATTACTACATCTATAGAAATGGGGATGTTATGACTCATGGAAAAGACCATTCCGGGAGAGAAATTTGATCTAGGCGTATGCTACTACCCTGAGCAGTGGCCAGAGGGTATGTGGGCTGATGATTATAGGAGAATGCGAGAAATCGGCTTTACCATCGTACGGATGGGAGAGTTTGCATGGAATTTCTTTGAACCAGAGGAAGGGGTATTTGCCTTTGATCTGTTCGACCGTGCGATAAGTCTTGCTCACGAGCATGGACTGCAGGTCATTCTTGGTACTCCCACAGCAACACCGCCTGCTTGGATGACCTACAAATACCCCGAAATTCTGAATGCTAACTTTGATGGTGTGCAGTATCAGCACGGGATGAGACGTCACTACAATTATAGTAGTCCTATTTACCGCGACTATTGTGCGAAGATTACCGAGGCTATGGCGCGGCATTATGCCAACAATCCAGGGGTCGTAGGCTGGCAGATTGACAATGAGCTTAACTGTGAGGTAAATGTCTTCTATGCCGAAGCAGATCATGCAGCGTTTAGGAAGTGGGTACAGGAGAAATACGGTACCTTAGAGGCATTAGATGAGACTTGGGGCACCGTCTTCTGGAACCAGAGTTACTCGGACTGGGAACAAGTCCATTTAACTCGCCCTGCGCCTTCCAAGTCCGTTAACCCTCATCAAGCGCTGGATGAAAAGCGATTTATCTCGGACAACGTCATTTCCTTTGCCCGTTTGCAGGTAGACATCTTGCGTGAGCTTGCGCCCACTCAGTGGATCACAACCAACGGCATGTTTGGCCATCTGGATAGCCATGCCATGACGGATGAATTACTTGATTTCTTTTCTTTCGACTCGTATCCGAACTTCTCAACCATTTGGAACGATGCTGATCGCGAGCATCCACTCATGGACCGCAGCAATTCCAACCAACTCACCAAGGTACGCTCGATCTCCCCCACTTTCTGCATTATGGAGCAGCAGTCAGGCCCTGGCGGTTGGGTGAACACGATGGGCCAATCTGCACCCAAACCAGGTCAAATGCGATTATGGACCTATCAATCGGTTGCTCATGGGGCGGATATGGTCTTGTTTTTCAGATGGCGGACGGCAACCTTCGGTACCGAGATTTATTGGCATGGGATCAACGATTATCATAACCGTCCCAACCGCAGGGTCGCCGAAGCCGCAACGATTAGCCGGGAATTGAGTAAAATCGGGGAAGTTATTGCCGGTTCTCGTTTCGCTGCGGAAGTGGCTATCCTGCACGATTATGACAATGAGTGGGATGGGGAGCTTGACCACTATCATGGTCCACTAACAAGAGAGAGTGAATACAGCTGGGGGAAAGCCCTGCAATTCAGCCATATCCCATACGATTATTTGTATGTGCAAAATAAGACTACCCTAGATGACCTAGCTCGTTACAAAGTGCTCGTCTACCCTCATCCAGCTATTATGTCGGAGGAAACGGCCGAGCTGCTTAAGCAGTACGTAGCAGCAGGAGGCAAGCTGCTCTTTGGTGCTCGCTCCGGTTATAAGGACCAACGCGGGCATTGCCGAATGGCCCCATTCCCGGGTCTCATCGCAGAACTGTGCGGCGTGACGGTGGAAGACTTTACACTCATCGTGAACGAAGCAGCGACACCGAACATGCGCTGGATCGATGGCGGGGACGACGCCAGTATACCTGCACGTCTGTTCAACGACATTCTCCATCCAGAGAACGAGAGCGTACAGACACTAGCCTTGTTTGACGGCGACTATTATGCAGGCAAACCGGCGCTTACTCGCAACCCTTATGGCAGCGGTGAAGCCTATTATTTCGGGGCCGCGTTCAGCCGCGAAGTAGCGGATGCCTTGATCCGCCGCCTGGGGCTGCATCCTGCAACTGCAGGTTGGGCGGAGCTGCCGTCTGAGGTGGAGGTTGCCATCCGCGTGAAACAGGATCGCCGGTTTGCCTTTATCCTGAACTACACCGGCAAACCAGTCAAAGCCCATCTGCTGAAGGAGCTGGGAGACTTGTTGGAGGGTGAACGGGTTGGTGCAGGGGAGCTGGAGATCGCTCCTTATGGTGTGAAGGTTTTCGAACTATGAGAAAAGGTGCTCAGATAGCAGAATCCACAGTCGATTGTGTGCTTGGCGGTTCGGCTCGTACTGTCCTTAGGTTGCGAACGCAAGGTGATTGCCGATTCGTGTTTAGATGTATAAACTACAGCTAATTTGCTCGAATCTGACGTATTTTCGTGATTAGATGGAAAAAGTACATTTAATTTATATGAAATTTGAAGAATCGAGCAAATCGAAGGAATTTAACTACAGGAAATACAGCTAATCCTTCGAATTCGAGAAATCCACTTCAAATAGATGGAGAAAATCCAGTTAGATTGCGGGAAGCAGGTTTATTACTCATCGGTCACTACCGGAAAAAAAGATGCTGTTTCAAAAAGTCTAAATCGACTTTGAACTGCACCCAATTGTTAGTTGTGTCTAACAATTGGGGTGCAGTTCACTTTTGAGACAGCCTCTTTTATCGATAATAGGACAACACCCAGCACATGCCGTTTCGATCAGTAACGATAGCAAGTAATCCGTTGAACGGCGCTTCATACATATCCACGTTAATAGCCCCACCTGTGGCAAGCTCTTCGTAGATCGTTCGGAACGCTTCCTCTCTCTCGATCGTCACGAACACTCTCACATAATCGCCTTTCATGACTGGCTTTGCCGCCAGTGTATCCGCAAACTTAAGGATTGCCCCCTCGACATGCAGGTCCGCGTTAAGCACTTCTTCACCTTGCTTGCGCAAAATCGTAACCTCGCCACCAAAAATACGCTGATAGTACTTGATTTCATCCTTGCAATTTTCCACCACAATAAAAGGAATAGCTTTCATCATGTACATCCCCTTTTCATAGTTACTTAGTCGTTTCCGATCAACCCTGCGTCTGCTACTAATCAGTCAAATTGTGAAGCACGATTTTCAGGAGATTTATCATCTTGTCATACTCCTCATCGTTCATACCTTTCCTGGTTTTGTTTTTGACACGAGCCAGTGCTTCCTGTACCTTGGGTACCACATCACGTCCCGCTTCCGTCAAATATAACAACTGATAGCGGTTGTCGGAGGTATCGACTTCTCTCCGTACATAACCTTCTGCTTCTAGTTTGGAAATGGCTTTAGCGGTTGTTGTCTTATCAATGAGCAACTTTTCGCTCAGTGCTTTCTGCGTAATGGGCTGCCCAAACGCGATTGCCATTAGAAAGATGTATTGCCCGCTTCCGATGCGGTATGGTGCCAACTCGGCTGAGATCGCTATCTGCATATGGCGGTAAATGGCCGAGATGTATTGTCCATGTGATTCTGTGGGTATGCCATCGTCATTGTGACTCCATTGTTGATTCAGTTTATTTCCMCCCTTCCAAATAGGATGCTATTGCAACTAATTTCATCATATGCTAAATAGGATGCTATTGCAACTAATAATTTAAAACCCTAGGATACTTTCCCTCGGGCTTTCTCTTTGTCTTGAACTTATCGATTTACGGAGATGCATCTTTTATGGTCACCTAGGTAGTTAAATATGTTAATTCTAGTTACTCCGCTTCAACTCTTGGTTTTGTTGGATCGCATTTCGGCACAGTAACAGACGCTCCGCTTTGCGAGAGCTTTAATAAATAATAACATTCTTCCCGGTACATATGATCGGGTACAAGCGGGTTTAATCGACTAAGCAACTCTGCACTTAAATCTATGGTTTCAAGCTCCAGTAAGAACGCCATAAATATGGACATCTCTAAATTCACATCGCTATGAAATTTGGACAATGCTGGGAAGGTTGTTCTCATTGTTCGTGTATATCCGGATAATTCAATCGCTTTTAAATAAAACGCATTGAAATGTTGCTCGAACTGTTCACTCTTTTTTATTAATCGTTTTTCAACGGCATCTAACTCCATGGCAATGGAAGTCGCATGTCCGCTAGCATCTGGCAGCCAGAGTAAGTCGTGGTGAAGGGGAGCATACCTGGGTACAGGCTTTCCCTCTAAAAGTGAAACAAGAATTTTCAAATATTCTTCAAGCTCATTGACCATATGATTAATAAAGGTTGGTACAAGCCCCATTTTAATTTTCCCCACTAACATCCGATCTAACAAGCTTAGTTTGAACTTCCGTAGGTTCACGGTTAATTCATAAGACCGCTTATTCAAATCATTGATTCTTGAAGAGGCATCAGGTTGTCTTGCCACATGCAAGAGCTGGTCGAATAAATTGATAAATTCATTGGCCGTTTCAATTTGTTGTACCTCTTTCGGTGGTAAGGCATTAAAGATAAACCTAGCGTGGTCTCCCAATATTTGCAGCCAAAAGCGATGTTCGAACAATGCTTGTTGGATCATAACAAACACACCTCCTTATTCCTACTCCAACGGTATGTGTGTTTGTTAACTTTATGATTGATTCAATGTCAATTAAATAACGAATGGGATTTCATTGCTGGTATAGGAGTTGGGGTTATTCTTCGTTATTCTTCCGTACTTAAATTCTCTATTTTCAAATTAGGCACACTGGCATAAAATGGGRGCAACCGTCTCATACTAACGAAGATGGAGGTGATTACGTTGCCCAAAAATGACGCAGATCCAAAGTACGACCGTGAAGATAACCGAGCAGATAAAAAGAACAATCAGCAAAATAATGCCAGTTTCCTCGAAGAAGAGCAAACGTTAACGAGCAGCAATGCCGCTGATACCGTCCCAAGTTTAAATGGCATTCCCAAAAATAAGGTTTAGTTTCTGCTGGCTGCTCTCCTCTTCATGACTGATGAGAAGGGCAGCCTTTTAAGTGAAAAATAGAACAAGCGAGGCTATTATGAATCCCATTAATCAAATGCGTTTATTTGTTGCTGTGCCCATCCCGTCAGAAATAAAGCTTGCGGTTAATGACTGGATGGATGAAATCAAACCACAACTACCGTTTCGCAAATGGGTCCATCATGAAGATCTGCATATTACGCTGCAGTTTCTCGGGGATACATTGTCAGACCGTGTCTCTCTCATTACACATACGCTACAGGAAATATCGTCCCTCTCTAATCCTCTCCGGCTGCGTGTGGAATCCCTCGGCTTATTTGGTCGGCCGATTCACCCATCTGTGCTGTGGGCCGGTGTCGGCGGCGACCTAACAGGACTTCATAGCTTACAGCAACAGGTAGCTCGCGCACTTAGACCACTTGGCTTCATCCCTGAAGAGCGGGCCTTTCACCCACATTTGACGCTTGCACGCAATTATACGGGTACGACACCTTTTGACCGTCATATGTTGAGTGATTTTCCTATTCCCTCTTCTCACCAAGATGACCTCCTAGCATGGAAGTCCCAAGAAATCACTCTTTATCGGAGCCACTTGAACAAGCGCCCCATGTATGAAACCATTTCATGTAACCAACATGCTACCCTTTAATCGCTCCTGAGGGGCAAAGATGCGAAAGTGCAATTATTTACAGTGAACACAGCTTCAAATAGTTAAATACGTGCGAAAAAGCATCCTTTTAGGCCGATTAGGTGCCAAAAGGGTACATGCAGGCAGAAAAAGTTGCTTTTTCGCAAGCATTTCAAATCGAGAGGTTCATCCGATAGAAAAGGTTGCACATTTGCACTTTTGGATTATAGACAGCACAAATCCCCCAAGAATCTAGCTTGGGGGATCGTTAGTGAGCACGCCGACATTACGGATGATTACGTTTGGCTTCTACGCCTAGAGCAAGTGATCCTCTCAAGCCTGAATTCGTTCCTAATCCAGGAGGCACAATGTAGCTATGAATATTCTCCAATAAAGATTCAGTATGAATGTAACCATTCAAGATCTTCTGAACGTGCGTATGAATCAATGGAAATAAATGCGCTTGCTGCATCACGCCGCCACCCAAAATAATCTTCTTCGGTGACATCATTAATATCGTGGAGCTAATGGACTGTGCCAAGTAGTAGGCCTCTAAATCCCAAGCGGGATGGTCTACGGGCAACTCACTGCCTTTCACTCCCCAGCGCTGTTCGATGGCAGGACCCGCGGCCATTCCCTCTAAGCAATCACCATGATAGGGGCATGTCCCCTTGAAGCTATCACCTTGATGGGGTCTGATCATCACATGACCACCTTCAGGATGAACCAAGCCATGAACCAAGCGGCCCTCCATATACACGCCTACGCCGATTCCAGTTCCGACCGTATAGTAGACACAACTATCAAGACCTTGTGCAGCTCCCCATTTTGCTTCACCGAAGGCAGCGGCGTTCACATCCGTGTCCCAACCGTAAGGGACATTGAAGGATTCTCTCAATTTCCCTAATACATCATAGTTGGCCCATCCTGGCTTAGGCGTCGTTGTGATATAGCCATACAAGGGGCTGCTTGGATCGACATTTATGGGTCCAAATGATCCGATACCAATAGCTGTCACATTTTTATCTGCAAAATAGTCAATCACCTTCTGCATTGTCTGCTCCGGATGTTCCGTTGGAAAACTAACCCTATCCTCAATGATACCTTCTTCATTTCCGATACCACAAACGAACTTGGTACCCCCTGCTTCGATAGCTCCATAACGCACGATGTCATTCCTCCTACAATGTTGTTATGAAGTCGATTCTACCACATCGTATTCAAGGTTGGAATGCTCACTCTAGTCCTTCACCTTCATCAAATCCAAGCATTATGTTCATATTTTGAATAGCTGCTCCCGAGGCGCCTTTTCCTAGATTATCAAATCTAGTAGTAAGCAGTACTTCATCGTTATGACCGAAAACAAAGATGTCCAGATAATTCGTATGATTGCATTGCGTAAGATTAAAGAATCCGTCTTCCAGATACGCCTCAGATTCGTATGGCATCACGCGTATAAACCGCTCATCTTGATAATACGCAGCGAGCAGTTCTTGAATATCTCTTGCTGATACCTGCTTAGTAAACAGGCTAGGGAATAAAGGAATTGTAACCGCATCACCCTGATAATAATTTCCGACGATTGGCGTAAACAGTGGCGCTGTGTGTAAGCCCGTATATCTTTGCATCTCTGGAAGATGCTTATGGTTCAGGTTTAATCCATATGGTCTTGGTGCGAATAGCTCATCTCGATTGGTATTCTTATATTCCGATATAAGCTTCTTACCTCCGCCGCTATATCCGGTGAGCGAATAACAAGACGTACGGTACTCCTTCGGTATAATGCCTTCAGCCACCAGAGGTTGTATAGCCAAAATAAACCCAGTCGCATGGCATCCTGGGACGGATACCCTCGACGAATTCCGGATGTTTTCTCTTTGATTTTTATGTAATTCCGGTAATCCATATGTCCACTCATCGTTAGTCCTGAACGCCGTACTTGCATCAATGATTTTGGTCGTATGGTTCGTTACCATCGATACGGAATCTCTTGAAGCATCATCCGGAAGACACAAGAATACGAGGTCCGCCTCATTGATTAATGCTTTACGGGTTTCGTAATCTTTTCGCTGATCCGAGGCAATCTCGATGACTTCGATGTCAGAAATCTTAGATAAGTAATCATGTATTTTCAATCCAGTTGTACCTTCTTGACCATCAACAAATATCTTATATGTCACTTTTACACCCCTCGCGCATTTTATTATGTATAATAATACACTTTAATGTATATATATTCAATTCTTGAACAACTGCAACCTATTCCTATCACCCCCCGTCTGAGAGATTGTCAACAAGATTGGCGCTACTTTTCAAATATCGGAAGGAGATTTATCAGATGAAGAAAAAACTAACTGTCATATTAAGTTTGGTTGGGATACTTGGCACAACAGCTGCAGTCGGAGCTGAGGGTTTCGTAGAAAAGGTTACAGGCTACTTGCAGAAGGATGTAAAAATTGTTGTTAACGGACAAGACAGCAAGCTAACGCCTGTCTATATTGATGGCAAAGCGTACCTTCCCGTACGTGACGCTGCAACTCAGCTTGGCTATACGGTAAATTACGATGAAGCAAACAAAGAGATCGAGCTTGACGAAGCGGAAGAAGCTGCCCTGATGCCTGCAACCGGTGTGATCGTAAGCGTACAGACGAAGGAAGACGGTAATACACGCATCGAGCTGCTCGGCAGCACTTGGGTTATTTTAACCGTAGACAAATCGACTACAATCAAGAGCTTAGACGGTAAAACGCTAACTGCAGCCGATCTTAAAGCCGGCACTCAAATCGATGCCGAGTTCGGACCCGCAATGGCGATGAGCTATCCGGGCCAAGCACATGCTGTAAACATTAACGTTCACGCAGATCGTTTGGTTAAAGAAGATACAATCAAAGAAGTGAAACATACCGATGATGGTTGGCAAGTTCAATTAGATAATTTGGTACTTAATGGCGGTAAAGAAACTCGCGTCATGACGTCTCAAGGTGAGTCCGTGAAATGGGAGGACCTGAAAGCTGGCACGAAAGTAAAAGCCTACTACGGTCCAATTGAAACGAGAAGCCTGCCTCCACAAAGCCCTCTGTTCCTTCTCGTTGTTCAGCAATCGCCTATAATTGGCACGCCGAAAATGTCCCCAGAGGCAGCGCAGGAATACCGCAACTTAGCATGGGCACAAGTGAAAGAGCAAACGTCTCATATTACAACGAAACAAGACGAAGCAGCTGTTCAAATCATTTCCTCTAACGAAGTTGGCGTATTGCCTTCCACCGACGAGCAGAAGAAATTGCTAACAGACGTGCAAGCTGCACACGGCAATGTCGTGACGGTTACTTACAAAACAGACCAAGATGAGCTGCTTGGACCGTTAACTGCTGTGTTCGATTTCAACACAAAAGCTTTTATCGGCTTCAACATTAGAAAATAAAAAAAATCACAAAAAGCCATGAAATTCAAATTGAATTTCATGGCTTTTCTATTTTGGGGTGCAAAGGTGCAACTACCTTAAACCGCATCTTTATATTTGAAAAACATTAATTTTGGATTTCAACAGATCAGCCTGACATCGCAACATTTCCGAAGATGAAGATAGTTCTTGCATAACAGCCATTTGTTCTTGTACGGACATGGACACATGTTTCGTCTCCTTTGAAATTTGAGTTGCAATCACCGCCACTTCGTTCGTTTTGACTAAGGCACTTCCAATCTTCTGAATCTGATCTGTTACACAACCTACAATATTCTCAACCGTTTGTGCGGTTTCCAAGACGGCCTTGTTAATTTGATTCAGTGCCTTCTTTCCTTCCTCCCCCTTGCCAACTTCACGGCTTGCGAGTTGTTCTTGAGCGGTTATTTTCTCTACTACTCCCGCTACATCCAATTCAATCCGTGTGGTCAACTGATCGATATCCTTCACCGCCCTGGCGCTTTGTTCAGCCAGTTTGCGAATTTCCCCAGCTACGACCATGAAGCCTGCACCATGCTCCCCCGCTCTTGCTGCTTCAATAGAAGCATTTAAAGCAAGCAAGTGCGTTTGCTCTGCAATATCGCCAACAACTCGGGTAATATGACCGATTTCCTTCGCGTTATCGTGTAACTGCCTGACAACACCAATGGACTCCAGATTGGAATTAGCTAAGTTCAGCAGGCCTTGTACGAGTGAACGCACGATAACCTCGCTCTCCTTAATCGTTTTCAACGTTTCTCGCGAAATGGTCTGTGAATCTCCTGCTTTGGCACCGATATCATCCGCAGCTTGTTTAATCTGCACGACCGCAGTTAACGTTCCTTGCGTAGATGCTGCTTGCTCTGATGCACCATTCGATATCATTTCTACAGCGCCGGCTGTGAGTTCAATCTGTAGGGCTGCCTGTTCCATACCACTCCGCAATACGCCAGCATGACTGTCTGTAAACGAAACACTAGCCGATATATCCGTAATCATTTGCCGCAAATTTCCAATCATTTTCTCAAAAGATCCACTAAGTAAGCGTATTTCATCATCCGAATGGTAAAATGGAATTTCCACTTGCAAGTTTCCTGTAGCCGCTTCGTTTGCGGCATCCGTCAATCGGAGAAGTGGTTTTGTAAACCAGGTGGCACCAAACCATCCCAATAAACCTGTCCAAAAAATGCCGAGCAGCATAATGATAGAGAGATATAGCCAATCTGCCATACTTGGCRCAATAATGTCTTTTACATAGAAAATAAATAGCGCACTGCAGCCATATGTGACGATAGAAACAATAACAATACCAACTACAATTTTTTTGACTAAACTCAACTTCATGAATGAGCACCTTCGTTTCGACATAATGTAATCCGTGCATGCGTCTCATTTCTAATGAATCTTTTATTCAACTTTATGATCTCTGGACAATGACTCGTCATCGCTTTCATAGCCCACTATCTTCTCTTTAACCATCGTAACTTTGCCCGCTTTGTTCATAAGAATCGTTTTGACTTCACCTATTTTGCAATCCCCACAGACCCAGCTGTTGCCTATCTTTCTTGACCCATTCGTCTTCCCACATTGTTCGCATGTGATCATTTATCCTCAACTCCTCATCCTATATCTAAAATGTACTCCTATTTCAACATGTTCTCTGTGACAAATGTCACAGGGCCACTACGTACCTTTACAAAAACAAAAAAAGGACATGCCTCCTTTACAAACAAGGAGACACATCCTTTTATATCTTCATAGGAACTATCAACGTCACGGTAGTCCCTTCTCCCACGACTGAGTCAATGGTGACTTTGCCGCCAATACTTTTTGCTCGCTCTTCCATACTAAACAGGCCTACACCTTTGACACTGCTGTTTCTAGCAAATCCTATACCACTGTCAGCTATTCGAACAACGACAAAGCCATCCGTCTCTTTAACGACAACACTTGCCTCTGATACTCCCGCATACTTGGCAATATTCGTAAGCGCTTCTTGTATGACACGATAGATGGTGGTTTCCTCAAGGGCTCCAAGACGTCTATGCAAATGGCTATTCAGCTCTACCCGTATGCCGTGGTGGTCCGTGAAATTCTCAATATACGTACGAATAGCAGGTATGACGCCTAGATCGTCCAGAACGGAAGGACGGATTTGCCAAGCCAGACTTCGCACCTCTTCGATGATCCCGGTTACATTTTGCCTAAGTCGCGTTAGTTCCGTCTGATCCGTCTCACCTTCGCCGATAAGTCGATCCATCTGGATCAACAAGGAGAATAAGCTTTGTCCAATTCCATCATGCAGCTCACGGGAAAATTTTCTTCGTTCTTCCTCTTGAATTTGCATCACCTGTGACATCATCAACTGAAGCTCTTCTTCCACCCGTTTAAGTTGCGTGACTTCATTTCGAATCGCTAGATATTGATGGATGTGGCCCTGGTTATCGACAAAGGGCACGATCGTTGTGTCTACCCAATAATAGCTGCCGTCTTTGGCTTTATTTTTTATCTCGCCACGCCATACTTGCCCTGAGGAAATCGTTCGCCATAAGTCAGTCATGAAGTCTTTCCCATGATAACCGGAATTAATAATCCGATGGTCTAAACCGAGAAGCTCACCTCGCGCATACTTGGAAATTTCGCAAAATTTATCATTCACATATTGAATTTTCCCTTTATGGTCCGTAACCGCTACAATGGAAGATTCATCGAGAGCAAATTTAACATTGGATAATTGTTCAAGTGACTGTCTCAAATCCTGTTGAAACAACGAGTCCGTGATATGTTCATCAAGACGATTTAATAATTCCGTTACATTTTCGCCGATGACTTCCGGGTATTCCCGGTTCAAATCCTTACTCAAAGTTCAACAGTCCTTTCTTCGCCGCATATTTCACTAACTCCGGTCTTGTCTTCAGGCCTAGCTTCTCCATGACGTTGCTTTTATGAGATTCCACAGTTTTCACACTGATCACCAATTGTTCCGCGATTTCTTTATTGGAGAATCCTTTGGCGATTAAAGCTAGAACTTCCCGTTCTCGTTCCGAAAGTGACCCGAATGTGTCGACATTCTCGCCTTGCTTCAACCGTTCGATATATTCATTCATAAGCCGCTTCGTCGCGGTTGGATATAGATAGGCATTTCCTTCCGCTACAGAGCGAATCGCTGTCAATAACTCATCGTGCGGTGCACTTTTTAAAATGTATCCGGATGCGCCAACGTGAATGGCTCTAAATAAATATTCATCATCGTCATGCATCGTTAATATCAGAATAGCTAAATCAGGCATTAGTCGCCGCAGCTCCGCCGTCGCAGTTAGCCCATCCATGCCAGCTGGCATATTCAGGTCCATTAAGACCACATCCGGCTTCAGCAGCCCCGCAGCATGAATCCCCTCTTCGCCGTCAGCAGCCTCCCCGATGACTTCCATATTATGCTTGCCATGGAGCAGCATCATTAAGCCAGATCTCACTACGGCATGATCATCCACTACAAGAATTTTCAGCGTACTCTCCCCCCTTGTAGTCCCATCATAACAAAATAAATGAATCCCCGTAAGGGCTGCCTCGGGCGGCTGTAAGTCGATTTTTTCGACTTACGGGGGCACTACGGCCGCCTTGGGCGGCTGTAAGTCGATTTTTTCGACTTACGGGGGCGTAAGGGCTGCCTTGGGCAGCTGTAAGTCGATTTTTTCGACTTACGCGGGTGCTACGGTCGCCTCGGGCGGCTGTAAGTCGATTTTTTCGACTTACGCGGGCGCTACGGCCACCTCGGGCAGCTGTAAGTCGATTTTTTCGACTTACGGGGGCGCTACGGCCGCCTTGGGCAGCTGTAAGTCGATTTTTTCTACTTACGCGGGCGCTACGGCCGCCTTGGGCGGCTGTAAGTCGATTTCGTCGACTTACACATTGGCCTCAACCGCGGAGAGATACGACGTCAATGTGTCGAGGATATCTTGGACCGCTAGCAACTCGCCGTGTTCAAATCTGGTTTGCTCTCGTTTGCCGATGAAAAGCAAGCCCTTGATCTGTGAGCTAGCATTAGGCACGAGTGGAAATACCGCCGCCGCCTGCAAGTGCTCTGCAAGCATGAGCGGACAATGGAGTCTTTCTTGCTGACGATTAGGATGAGTTCCATCCAGCTTCACCCATCTGCCTAAACGCAGGGCAGTGCCAGCTAATCCTTGACCTTTTTTGATCACCATTTGTTGATACCGGTTATTACTGTTGCCGATGACATATTGCCAACGATTGCGTCCGGTATGCTCTTGAAGAGGCGCAATTGCCACGAAATCGCATGACGTCAAGCTTCGCAATCGTTCTAATTCTGTTAACAAAGTTGTATCGTCTAATGCCATTCGGGCCCCTCCGTTTCGACGCAGCCGTGCAAAATCTCTTTACTTATCATTGTAGATGTTTGCATCCATCTTGTAAGTCAGGGAAAACCCTGATTTCCACATCAGGAAATCAGGTGATTTTACTGCTCGATTCCCTTATTAAATCCTCAGGGGATTAGGGATTCTTACTGTGATTTTCCTCACAGAAGATGGGGATTATTGTCCTCAAAGATCAGGTGAACCCCCGATAACCAATATCATCCAAAGACGTTATGATAAAGATAATAAGAATCGTCGAGGAGTTGGTTCCCATGGTTAAAGCAAATACAGGTATAATGAATTTCTTTTCTGAGGAAAATTTTGATAGACTGCAAAGCATTATGTATCGAAAGCACGCTGCAAAAGGAGAATTCTTATTCAGAGAAGGCGATCTCGCAGATCGCTTATATTACGTCATCCATGGCGGCGTGCGGATCACCAAACTATCCGAAATGGGTAAAAGCTTCATACTATATCTTCATCAAACAGGTGATTTATTCGGTCAGATTGATCCCTTTCAGAACTCTTTGCAGAGCTTTAGTGCCGAAGTAACAGAGGATTGTGAATTCGGTGTCATTCAGCGTAAAGATCTCGAGGTCCTGCTATGGCAGCACGGAGACCTCGCTATTGAATTTATGAAATGGATGGGGCTTATGCACCGTATGACAGAAACTAAATTTCGCGATTTAATGATGTATGGTAAGTCCGGTGCGCTCTGTTCATTATTAATACGGTTAAGTAATTCCTATGGTGTACCCCAAGGTGAACATATCCACATTAACTATAAGATTAACAATTCCGAAATGGCTGATATGATTGGGGCTACACGGGAAAGCGTCAATCGCATGTTAAGCGATATGAAGAAGGAAGATGCTGTAGAATTTGATCATGGGCAAATTGTCATTAAGAATGTGACCTACCTCCGAGAAGTTTGCCACTGCGAAAACTGCCCGGTAGAAATATGCCGCATGTAAGCCCTAATCACGTTGTGAACCTTGGATTTAATCCTTACCAAGTAATAAATCCTTTCGAACCCGGGGCTGAGTTCATAATCATATCCATCAGCGGGATCGTGTAAGCAAACAAGATTAAAAGAATTGATACCGTGATCCATATCCGCCAACGATCCAAATAGGCTGGTGTTGCCTCGGCTGATTCCATCGCTTCAGCAATCGGATACTCCGTCTCCCCTTTTGGGGCACACAGCAAGGCAATGACATTATAAATCATAAGCAGGACACCGATAAATAACACCGTTCCACCGATTGCCATGAAGACATAATATGGCATCCAGCCCGCTGCTGCTGCACTTCCTTCATAGTCTGTGAAAGCAGTCCGCCTTGGTGCGCCGAACAATCCGACTAGATGCATAGCACCTGACATGAAGAACATGCCCACGCACCAGATGATCGTTTGAATGATCCCTAATGTATGCATGCGGGGCGTTAACACACGACCGGTTACAGCTGGAAGTAACCAATACGTAATCCCGAAGAACGTAAGTGCCACACTTGTTGCCACCGTCAGGTGAAAATGCCCGGTTACCCATAACGTGTTATGGACAACGGCATTCATTTGATTACTTGCATTAATCAGTCCTCCTGCACCAGCAGGTATGAAAATGAGCATCCCCATAAAAGGTGCGAAGAATCGCACATCCTTCCAAGGCAGCTTTTTCACCCAGCCAAATAGCCCTTTTGCCCCAAGCGCACGACCATTCAGTTCAAAGGTTGCAAATAAGGAGAATGCCGTCATCAGCGATGGAACGACCACCATAAAGGTCAGGATGACCTGCAAGTATTTCCAAAAAGAGCTAATGCCTGGCTCCATTAATTGATGATGAAAGCCTACCGGAATCGAGAATAGTAATAAGAGAATAAAGGAAAGTCGGGCGAGCGCATCGCTGTAAATTTTGCCGCCAATGATTTTGGGAATAATCACATACCAGCATATATACGCCGGCATGAGCCAGAAATACACCAAGGGATGGCCGAAGTACCAGAACAACGTGCGGCTGAGCATGACATTAATCGTTTCCACCCAACCGAAAGACCAGGGGATTAGCTGAATCAGCACCTCTGCCGCAACCCCGATGGTTGCGATTTGCCACATCAGAAATGTCACAACAGACATAAAAGCGAAAAGCGGTGACAGCTTGCCTTCATGCGTCCTTTTCCAATATTTATATTGATAGAAAATCCCCCAACCACTAATCCAGCTCCCTATTACAAGCAAGGCTAATCCGATATAAAAGTAGGGCGATGCCTTCATTGGCGCATAGAAGGTGTATAGAACGCTTGCCTTCCCCGCTAATACCATCGCAACACCAAGCGCGGTCCCCGCAGTCATGAGGGCAAATCCAACCCACCCCATGCGATGAACCACTGGAAGCAGTTTGCCGCCAAGGGTATAGGAGACACCGGAATAAATAAAGCCGATAATAAAATACGTTGTAAACACGATGGCCATCAACACTCCGTGAGCTGTCAGCAGCTCGTAATAGCCGATATTATATGGTAATTGAATCGTCCCGCTTTTCACCATTGTCTGCAAGAGTCCTGCAATGCCGCCGATAAGCAAAGCGATGAATGCCATAAGGACATGGGCGACAACCAATTTGCCATCCTTGAGATCAAATTTAGGAGTCAACTTCTGGGTAGGTTCACTTCTCATGCGGTCTTCCACCTTTCTTGGCATCTAGGCTACTTAACAATAATCGTTGTTTTCATATACTCGTGTGCACCGCCGCAATATTCATTGCACAGGATCAGGTATTCACCTGGCTTCGTAAACGTGTGACTGACATGACTAACTTCACCCGGAATAATCATCATATTTACGTTCGTACCCGGAATAGCAAAGCCATGAACCACATCTTGACTTGTCACGACAAAGTTAATGGTTGCGCCCAAGGGGATCTCCATCTTGTCTGGTGCATAACCAAACGTAAATGCAGTCATGACCGCCTCATAGGCATTGTTGCCGATTGGATGAAGTCCTGGCTTATCGAAAGGCGCGGTTTCCGACACTTTCGCAGGATCAATCTGATGATGATGCGCACTTGGCGGCTTAGCCCCCATAGCAAATGCGGAAACCCCAAGGACACCTAGAAAGACAAACAACATGACGATCCCAATGGTTAACCAGACTTTTTCGAGTTTATGAATATGCATGTTCTAATCCCCTTTACTGTCTAGATATAAAAAGAAGAAATACCGCGACCCAACTGATCACTAAGAAGAGTCCTACTAGCAACACTGAGGCAAATGTACCCAGCAAGGAAGGCTCTGGTTTGTGCTCTGTTCGCTCAGATACTTGTGCTTGTTTGTAATGACTTTTCATACTAAATACCCCCTACTATGTAAACGTCTTGCACTTATTGTAAGAGTATAACCCTGCGTTTACAGTGACTTTAATCACGATCGCCAATCAGAATCATGAACGATTCGTTACTTCCACTGCGTATCCATGTGCTTCATGAGCTGGTAATCCTCCAAGGTCTTGATCTGAGAAACGAACCTCAAGTCAACGCCATTCTCATGCAAAAACTGATCCCCCAGCTCACTCCAAAAAATATGGTTCAGCAGTGCGGAAACCGAGGTTTGCCCTTGTTGTAGGAGATGTCCGATGTGAGACGCGCAAGCTCGATCATAAATACCGTGCAGGGGATGTACCCTACCTGCCACCAAGGGGACAACGGATTCAAATCCATCCCGTTTTCTTTGCAATAACAATTGAGCAGCTGAGTTGGATATGAAGGGCATATCGCACCCGACGACCCAGACGGAAGCATGTTTAGCTAGGGATAATGCGGCATGCATGCCTCCAAGCGACCCATGTCCCCTGAAAAAGTCCGTAATAATCCGGACCGAACGATCTACTTTGTTTAAATAAGGCTGAGGATCATTCGTTACAACAATCAACTCATCGCATATTTCCCTCATACAATCTAGCTGCCGGACTATGAGCGGCTTTCCCTCAAATGGCAGCAACGCCTTCAGTTCTCCGTTCATTCGACGGTTTGCTCCACCAGCTAAAATAACTCCTGAAAGCATACCCATCACTTCTCCTTTTTCTACATCATGTACCAGTCACTTTAGTCCAAAAAAGATCATCTGTAAGTGAAAAATGTCACACTCCAAAAAAACAAAAAAACCTATTCCCCTCTCGACGGAGAAAGGAATAGGTTGATCAACTATTTAGCATGGATGCAGAGCTCATCTGAGTTTCGTTTTTAAATGACATAGCTCTAATAGCTTATCAAACCATCTGTGCAGGTAAGGAAGAATCATATGATCCACACCAAATTTCCCAGCATTCGCCCCAGCTGCAAAAATAATGAACCCGAGGAGAACTAACCATGGATTCGAGCTAACTGTACCAGCAAACATATACATGAAGTTCATCAGTAAGCCGAAGAAAATCGCTGCCGTCGTCAACGCACCGAGCAGTAACCCCACACCAACTAAGAGTTCACCCCAAGGAACTAGAACATTAAACCACCCTACATGCGGAAGTGCGACATTTTTCAAAAAAGCCACATAATTCGCATATACCAGATCCGTCGTACCACTTTCGAGAACAGGTTTAGCAATTGCTCCTTTCAGATAACCGGCAGCGTCGAAAGCTTTGTCACCTGTGATTTTGTGCCATCCAGCGGTCATCCATTCCCAACCGACATACAAACGAATGATTGTCAAAAGTATTGCAGCGTAATGATTTTCTCTTACCCATTTCATCATTTCAACCATCTCCTTCGTCCTTATGATTTCATTATAGGTCGAAGGAGAGTCCGTGTATGTGAGATAAGTCACTCTGATTTTATTTTTCTTGACCACCTGATACCTCGATAGGTTCGATGTGAATATGCACATACGATATGTTATGAAGTTCATGAATGCGATTTTCAATATGCTCGGTAATGTCATGGCTTTCGCTTACGTTAAGCTCATGATCTACACCAATGGTTACATCGACCAGTTTTTTGTTTCCATGGATACGGGCTTTGATATCAATGACCTTCTCCACCCCGGGGACGTCACGAATGGTTTGTTTAATGGTTTGAAGTTCAGCATCATCGAACCCATCGGTAAGCGCATGAGTAGAATCTCGGAAAATATCCCACGCTGTTTTACAAATAATGACCCCAACTAGCAACGCTGTTAATGTGTCAAGCCAAGGTAAACCAAATTGAGCACCAACAATACCAATAAAAGCACCTACACTGACAAACGCATCCGATCGATTATCTTGTGCTGCTGCCATCATGGCATTGCTGTTGATTCTCCTTGCAAGTCGAATATTGTATACATATACAGCGTACATAACAATCGCACAAAAAACAGCCGTCCATGCGGCAACCATATCGGGAGACTCGATATTTGGAGACCGAAACTTAATAAATGCTTGGTAGAGAACCTGAATGCCTACCGCAAACATAATGAAAGAGGCGATTAAAGCGGCTACCGTTTCAGCTCGATAATGACCGTATCTGTGGTCTTTATCAGGTGGTTTTCGTGATATTCTTAGACCGACTAGGACAGCAATTGAAGCGACAATGTCTGTAGCGTTATTTAATCCATCCGCGGACAGCGCGTCGGAATTGGTTAAGTACCCTATGGTTAACTTTAAAGCCGATAAGCATATATACGTAATAATACTTAACCAGGCACCTTTTTCACCTTGCTTGATGTCATCATACAAATTTTCTATCGTTCCCACCCCACGATCCATGTCGAAGACAATCATACTCGACGCAACACGTGTGGGTCTAGAGAAACAGTGTTGTCCACTCCCTTCATTTTAGGATCGAATCAACTAATTTGCATAAGGTGAAAAGTATAGTACTTCAAAATCGGTGACCGGAGGATTATTAAAGGCTATATCGCATAGATGCCATCCTTATACGAAAAGAGCAGGATAATCACATTGTGCGGAGAATAGACAATGAGATGCATCTGAACCATGAGTGAAATGGAGGAATTTCAATGGATGATGGTGAGCTGGAAACCTTCGTGAATGACACGATCATTGCAACTGGTTTGGATATTGACGATGATGAGGACGACTTCGAGCATCATGAATCTTTTAACCGTGGAACGCGTCATGTTTTTAGATAATTAGTTATGTCGATTGATTTCTACATAATTTGCTAAATTTATAAATTGTATCTAAAATAAAGGAAGCGTGCAAATTATAATAATGGAGGCTTCCTTTATGAGTATCGGATTCAAATCGTGGTTGCAAAATTCAAAACAAGGCTTAACCGAACAGGTCAAAAAATTCAAGAACAAAGACTTTATGGATGCTGTAGTTGCTGGCTGTGCGGTTGTAGCTGCAGCGGACGGATCCATTGATGCCAATGAAAAGCAAAAAATGGCTGGATACATGAGCCGCAGTGAAGAACTAAAAGTGTTTGATATGAGCGATGTAATTGCTCGATTCAATCACTATGTTGGAAACCTTGAGTTCGATGCCATGATTGGCAAACAAGAAGCACTAAAGTCAATTGCCAAATTTAGTGGTAAGCCTGAAATGGGACGAGTCATCGTTGGTGTATGTAGTGCAATCGGAGCTGCAGATGGCGATTTCGATGATAAAGAGAAGGCCGCGGTACGTGACATATGCAATTCACTTGGATTAAATCCTAGTGAATTCAGCTTGTAAGTAATAAAGAAAGAGCTTTTAAGCCAATTAAGGGCTTAAGATGTTTTTTAAAGAAGCCAGCAAACCCTTGGGTTTGCTGGCTTTTTGGTGAAAACCTGGGAGTGTGGCACAGATGACAAAATAGTCCATGTTGCCAAATTGGAATACCTAGACAACTTACTTCCAAGTTACTGACATGAGCCTCAGCACGGTTTCCGAACTCCCCTCAGCCACTACGCGGAGATGAATCTCTCCTAGTCCACTACCAGAACGGGCAGCGAATGAAACCATTTGAGCCGTGCCTTCAACGACTGTGGCTCCGCCTATGACAGAAGCACCTTGAACAAGTATTGTATAGTCACCAGGTTCTTCAAAACCTAATTTAAGCTGAAGTTCATTCGTTTGAGGGGTCACTGTCTTCACTTCCGCAGCAGCACTGACACGAATTTCTTTAGTACCAAAAGTTGTTTTTACGGTCTGTGGGCTTGTTTTCGAGCCAAGCAGCTTGCCAAGAAGTTCAGCGCCTTGGTAATTGGGATATAAATAATCGGACGTTTCCCATTTCAACAGACTGGTCGCATCATATAAATGACGAGGATACTCAGCATCGGCTGCCGTTGTCTGTCGTGAGCCGCTGACGGACAGCCCCAGGCTGATTTTGTGATAATCAACCCCGCCATTCTGCATATAGCTGTTCCAGTTTCCCTGCTGCTTCATCGCTGCCTCCAACTCCAGCAGCGCAATCCCATAGTCATGTCCCGACCACTGGACTGGACGGCCGAACCAAGTACCCGGCAGCGGCTTACCGTCGCTGCGATAAATCGACTGCCCGAAAGCGGCAAGAGCGCCATAGCGCATAAACGTATGACTGCCAAACTCCCCGCCTTCTCCGTTGTTCTTGCTGATACCGTAGCTGCCGTCATCCCATACATAGACGAATGGCAATCCGCGATCGGCCCATTGTCTAGCGTACTCCAAGTATGCAGCAAGCCCTGTGATTTGATAAGCCTCAACGTTAGCGCGAACGGCGAAGGCCGCCGTTTCCAGCTCCGGAATCATGTTCCGCAGCTCCCAAGATTGTGAACCGCGTGGCAAGGTGAAACTCGAGTTGATGTAATCCATCGCTGCCTTGCCATAAACCGAAGCGTTGACATTTCCGGTCATCCGGGCTTGGCGCAGCATTTTGAAAGCAAACTCGGCGTTTGAGCCTGGCGTCACTTCATTCGGTGCACCCATATAGGCGCTGACGGGAAATCCTTTTTTCTGGATATTGGTCTGATAATCCCAATATACGCCTGCAGTAACGCTGGAGGGATTCACAAGCTTAGCCGAAGCGATTAACGAATCAACGTTTATGGTTTGAAGTGCTTCCATCGTCTTAGCAGCGATACCTTCCAAGTAAAGCGGCAAAATATAGCCATATGTGGAATAATTCGTGCCGATTTGATTCATTGCGGTTTGTACACGCTGCTCCGCTAGTGTCCTCCTCGCAGCATCGCCATAAGGGCCAAGCACCGCGTATGGCATGACAAAAGCAGACGTAATGATAGGCGTAGCGGCTGGACCGATCCGATTCATCCATTGATTCTGCTCAGGCAGCCATAAATTCTCGAAGCTGCCGAGCAGGGCTTTGCTTTCTTTCTGCATCGTTCCGCTTGCATACGCAAGAGGTTCAGGTAGCCCATACGTCCTGATCCAACGCCCCACTGTCGAAGAAATTTCCGTATCATGCGACACGAACAACCTCGATTGCAGCGATATAGGTTGGGCTGCTGGCAGGGAGTACGGCTGACGCACTGGATTTTCGTTATTGGCATTAGCCGTCACCTGCTCGTAATAGGCAGGTATCCCCGTGGCCATTGTGGCATTCTCGTTAACCCCGTTAAGAACTGACGGGATGAATAAGCTTAGCTTCGCAGATACCGTATCTTCCCCTCGTTCCAGACGGTTAGGCAGTGCGAAAAATGCTGCTGGCTGATCGTGCACACCATCCCATGACTGCCGAGCGTCCCACATCAGCCCGAATGAAATGCCTCCTTTGCGCAGCGCCATCAATGGGACGGTAATTTTACGTGGATGAGGCACATAACGGAACGCATCTGATGAATTCAACACCGCCAGTGTATCCGAAGAACGGTTGTTCAGATTATGGTCGTCAAGCCATTCCAGACCTGGGAACAAAGCTTCATTCACATAATCCCCTGTGGTTGACGAGGTCGAGGTGATCACCTTCTGCTGTGGATCCACAGATGCAATTCCCGCTTCTCCCAGCAATAACGTGGGACCGACGATGGCAGCAATTTGCCGCTGATAGTTAGCTTGCAAGGTGTGGGAGAACTGAAAGTCTCCATACACATCTGATGTAATGCTTACACTGCCACTCCATGCCGCCCCCTCTGGATCGCTGAATGGCACCAAGAAGTTGCCAGGCGACTCTGGGTCCGGTGCTGGTGCATAAAGCTCTCGGACGGCTAACTGATCGCCATAAACGATCTGCTGCACGCTGCCAAGCGAAGGCAGTACAGCTATGCGTACCCAAGCTCCTGCACGTTTCGCTTCCAACCAACCGAAACCATAACCACCAAGCCCTGTCGAAGCTGGCGAAGGAAATACGAGCCGCTTGTCTGCATCGCCGAGGATGAGATCATCCGGCTGCCCGCTCTCCGGTAGCGAGTTCGCCACACTGAACAATCGCGCCGTGTCCCTGGTTGTCGGGAGACCGCTGCCCGTCACTCTCAGCCCTATGCCTCCGGCGCCTGTGCCTGTAACCGTTATGTCATACACAAGTTGAAGCGTTTGCCCAGAAGCGAGTGTCGTCCCCGGTGTCGGGGATACCCTCGTCACCTGCACGAAGTCAGGGGCATCCAGATGGATGGAAATTCCTGAAGCGTCAGCGCCGATATTTTCAAGCATCGCCTCTACCTGGAAATGGTCGCCTGGTGATACAATCTCGTGCGGAGAAGACTGAAACTTCGTCAGCCGGATTTCGGCTGGAAGATCCTGCTTGCGCAGCAGCGAGATCTCCTTCACAACAATTTCAATGCCATTCTTCATGCTTGGATATGTGGCCATCGGGTCGATACGCAGCTTTGTAATGTTTCCTGTCCAACCAGGATTGTTACCCATATCGATAATATAACGCTGAAACTCCGGCGTCTCAGCCGCCGTATTCCGGAACGCCACTTTACGTGATTCGCTCAGTTTATTCGTATCTGCTCCCGCATCCGTGGCAAAATAAATGGCGGCATTCGCCGTATGGTTCGTCTTCATCCATACACTGACGTATCGGTAAGCCGATGGAATCGGCTGCAGGCCAGCATCATGCGTATCCAAATACAAATTGGGATTGGATGTCGTAGACTGAATCGGCTCCGATGTCGTGAACAAATGCACGCCGTTCACATCGCGGTATACATTGTCGGTAACAATATGATTGGCGTAGACGCCCTTATCCGAATTCACGTCCCAGCCAAGAAGGTTACTCCACGGAGCAGAGTTTTTGCCGTACAGCTCATCCTGCTCCTCCGCATGGAGAACCGTGTTGCTTGTAAAATCCCAAGACGTAACCAGTCCGCTATTCAAAGCGACTTTAGTATAAGTAGCTGAACGAATCACAGCTCCGGCTACACCACCCCTAACCGCCAGTGCTTGCATATAGACGGAATCTGTTACCGTAATAGTAGCTGCAGCTCCGCTGACCATCGTCCCGTTGGCAGCCGTACCGGTCGCCGCATTGTATTGTGGAGTCGTTCCGTTTAGCGTATATATAATCGCATCGGCATAGCTGGATGTGAGTGAAACCGGGAGACTGTCATAAAAAACTTGGGAGGCTGACAGGGTAACAGGATTCGCGCCAGCCACATACGTCTCTTGCTTTCTCGCTTTGATCTGACCGTCCTGAATGGCTACGGCTTTCAGCGTGGCTGTATGATCGAGCGTCAGTGATCCGTTAAAAATTGTATCGCCAGTCACTTCCGTCCCATGGGTTACATCCGGTTCAGAGCCGTCAAGTGTGTATCGGATTGCATCTGCGCCAATGACCGAGTAATCGATCGATTGGGACGCTCCGTAAAACGTTTCACCMGCTGACAGCGATAGCTGCGTCTGTAACGGATTGCCTACATGAACTGTTGCACCTTGGTACATCGTCAACTCGGTATCGACAAGTGTACGATCACTTGTGTAAACCGGCAGCAGCTCGACGCTGTAATCTTTGCCGGCAGTCAAACCGCCAATCCGTGCATAGCTGCCTCGTTCTGCGTTATAAACACTGAGCTGCGCAGCGGTTCCATCCGTTACATTGCGGTAGCGAATATTAAATTTGGAAACGCTCTCATTTAGTTCCGGAATAAAGATATAAAAGCCGTTTGTATCACCCGCAAGTCTGACTTGATCCCGATCTGATACTGGAAGAAGACGATTAAACACAAAATTATCCATGCGAAATCCGGTAGCAGCGTTGGCAAACACGCCGACGAAGCCTTCGCCTAGCACCGAGCCCCGTGTCACATCGATAATCGGCAAAGTTGAATTATTCACATAGGCGCGAATTCGATTCCCCTCAGCAGATAGCTTCATCCGAAATGTCCCCCACGGCAATGTATCCCGGTTTAATCCCGGCATCCCGTACTCCTTCAAGCCTCTGTATTTGTTCCCATCCGTATTCGCAATTGAAGTCGAGCCTTCGAACAAATTCATCTTGGCATCAAAGGTGATATGCGCTTTGAGCTGAGCATCCCAGCCATCACTCCAGCCATTCTTCTGGAATTGAACGCCAAGCTGACGATTTAACTCACGCTGAGTCACCGTCATATCAAATGAAGCTTCAAAGTCACTGTATTTATGCTCAGGGGCACTCGTAAAACCGTAGTCGAAAACCCCCACTGTCGATCCAGTAACAGGACTGACTGCCAACTCTCCCCCCGACAAGGCTACATTCGCCGTATCCCCGGCAAATTTGATCGCATTACGTACACCATCGTTATAGGTTCCGTTCGACATCGTGCCGCTGTTGAAATCTAGCGCATACGTCGTTCCGTCGCGAATAATAGGAGCACGAGGGGGTGTATCTGCCCAAGCAGCAGGCGTTGGGACTCCAATGGCTACAAGACTCGACCAGAGCATAGAACAGATGGCCGTAAGTGCAAGACCTCTTTTCGCGGACCGAGAGAACGTGGACATGCGAGCATTGGGTTTGCTATTTCGGTTATTCATCATTAATGGATCACTCCTTTTTCCTTTGCAAATCACGGTATTGTCCAGGTGTCATTCCTTCCTGCTTGCGAAAATAGCGAATAAAATTTTGTGGATTCGTGTAGTGGAGTTTTTCAGCAATGTCGGTGATTTTCAACTCTGTATCGGTTAGCAGCTCTTTGGCCTGCTTGAGCCGATAATTAGATAAATACTCGCTGAAGTTAACGCCGACCTCCTTGCGGAATACGCCACGGATATAGTCGGGATGATAGCCAAGCCTTGCCGCACAGTCGTCGAGTGATAGCTCAGTTCCCGCTTCGTTGTGAATAATGGCAAGCATTTGGTCGGAAATACGGGCATATTGCTTTTTGCGCAGTCCTTCCAAACGGGATATAAGGGGATGGATCAGCGTTTGCCCAAACCACTGCTCCACCTCTCTTACCGTTTTCAACTTGTATAGCTCGTCAATCAGCGATTTCTCGCCCTCAAATACAGCCTCTTTCTCGTCGCCCAACGTCTGTTTCAGACGTACAAGCGCAAGCAGCAACGACGTTAGTGTCACGAAATATTCACGATGGCTGACCTTTTCTTGGAAAACGCTATGCAAATAAGCGGACAACCGCTCATTGGCCAGTTCCTCATCGGCCAGCTTTACGGCATCGAGCAGCTCCCGTTCCAGTGTTACGGGAAAGCGAAGTTGTGTTCCCTCCGGCTCAGCATCTTCAATATAAATAACGGAGCCCGGCTCCATACGAATCGCATATTTCAGCGCTTCGTTGGCATCCTCATAAGCAGACCGGGCTTCGTTAATCGTCCCATAAAACCGGCTGACTCCCAAGGTAATGCTCAACTCCAGAAACTGCGCCACCTTTTGCTTCATTTCAGCGCACAGATCGTTGACGATCTGCTTAAAACGGTCTTCCTCACCTGCTGCACATCCAATCAGCATGACCTGCTTACGGTGCATGACGACAGGCTTCAATCTCCGCTGCAGCGGTATAAGCTCCTCCGCCATATTATTAATGGAGAATAGCAGTAGATCCTCATCTATCTCTTCATAGCGTGTATCGCGCAACGCATCAATTTGCACGGCGATGACGCACACTTGCGTCCACTTCCGCTCCCACTTGAAAGCAGTAAGCTTCTCGCTGATTTCACGCTGTGCCAACTCACCTTCGTAAAGCTTGATCATAAACAGCTCTTCCAATTGGACCCGCTGCCGCTCAACGATATTTTTCAAATTGCTTTGTACACCCAGAATATTCTTCACCTGACTGCCAATATAGCCAATCTCGTCGGAACTGCCATTTGGCTTAAGCTCCGGCTCAGCCTGTAAATCGCGGTAAAGCCTGTTGATCGGACGGTACATCCGGCTCGCCCCAAGCCAAGACAAAGCTAACGTTATGACTAAAATAATGAAACAAATGGTGTAGGTATACCATTCAATGGCCTTGGAATCTCGTGTGATCAGATCGACAGATGCAATAGATACATAAGCCCAACCCGTATAGGCGGATTTCCGATAAACCACTGCGGCATGATTATTACCAGTCGTACGGAAACTTCCAACCGGTTCCTTGCTAGTACGCACAGTCTGCAACGCTTCCTCGTACCCGGCTGCCTGCGAAATCGCAGAGGGATCGCTATGAGCAAGCAACCCACCTGTTTCACTGAGGATCATTGCCTCGCCAAGCTCATTGCTGCCCGCTAGCAAGCGAGCAAGCTCTGCACTCCGAAATTTGACAATGAGCAACCCCGACGGGTTCAGCGAATGTAAAGGCAGCTTTTTCACCAAATGTACTTGATCGCCAGATACCGAATGTGCCCAGAATGTGGATTTGTTATCCCGCTTATATCGCTCAATCAGATCGGCATTGCGATAATTCGACAACGGCAATACCTCTGTATTGTTATCGAGCACCCACCCCTGATTGAAGCTGGCAAGCACGATATCATCGATCCCTAGCTCGAAGCTTTGCAACTGATGCAGCCCCTGAAGCAAGCCGTTAACCGTTTCGAACTGTTCCGGTGCCAGCTTCATATTGATCGCACTGACGACCAGTGCTGAATTAATGAAATGAGTGGCTGAGGTGTCAGCCGCCCGGAGAATCTGCTCCACCCGTTGCTGTGTTTGCTGCAAATTCAGTTGGTTTCCTTTCGCCACTTTATCCTCGATCATAGCAGACGACTTATTGTACGACAGTACACCAAGCAAGAGGACAGGCAGAGTACCCAAAGCCAAACTGAATAAGAACAGCTTTATTAAGAAACGGGGTGAGCGGATTTTCATTAAAGATCAACCTCCATAAGACAGCGTCTTGTTGTAAACTCCCGCGTTCAGCTGGAGTCAGTGTTTCCATTGTAACGCAGATACGACTGTCTCGTCTTGCGATTCACTAGCGCTTATTTTTTCTGTTTGTTATATTGTGCGGTATATTCCTCAATAACTTTATCACCGCCGCTTTTACGCCATTGCTCAACCGCCTGGTTCCAGCTAGCCTCGTCAATATTACCCATAATAAACTTGATTCGCGCATCCTGGACAATTTTCGTCAATTCCGAGCCCTTCTCCGCTAGCGTTGCTGATTCGAATGATTCCGCTGGATTGGCGACGGCAATTTCGGTGTTTTTCTGGAACATTTGCTTATACTTCTTGACAATCGGCACATCTTCTCCCGCGTCGGTTTGGCTGCCATCATCATAGCGAAGCTGGTAAATGGAGCTAATATCCGTTTCGTAGGCCTTACCGTCAAGGCGAGCTGGTTTGCCATTTTCCACCTTATAATGCTTGCCTTCGATTCCCCATTCAAACAAGTTTTGCATTTTTTTGTCACCAAGCTTATCTAGAAAGCCAAGAATTTGTTTCAGTTCCTGCTCGGTTTTGATGCTCGTTTTTGGGAACATATAAACGCCAACATAACCGCCGTTGTACAGCATGAGACGCTCGCCTTTAGGTCCAGCAATCCGACTGGCCACGTCAAGCACCGCACTAGGGTTTGCCTTAACCAAATCGTTAAAGCCTGAGTTCACATCGTCCAGTGTGCTGATAATGAGTCCTGCTTTTCCTTGGTTAACCGACTCTTGACGTTTCGTACCAGGAACGACGGCGAAATCCAGATTGATCAGCTTCTCATCGTACATCCGTTTATACAGCTTGAGTGCGTCGATGTACTCTTTGGACATAAAATCAGGTACCACCTTGCCGTCCTGCACGCCGTATAAATTGGGCCCGCCATACCAGCTCAGAATAGTCTGAAAGCCGTTCATTCCCCGACCCTCATACATGCCGAAAGTGTCAGCTTTACCATTCTTGTCTGGATCTTTCGTTGCAAACGCCTTCACGACATTGTAAAAATCATCAATCGTTTTGGGCTCAGCAAGACCTACTGCTTCCAGCCAGTCCTTGCGATAAATAATGCCTTCACGGGCAACAGGCCGACTGCGGTAAATACCGTAAACCTTGCCATCGACGGATATATTGTTCAACACCAACGGATTTAGCTTGCTAAGATTCGGAAAGTCTTTTAAATAAGGCCCAATCTCCCAGAACATCCCGGACTTAACCGCATTAACAATACCGGAAGCCTTATTGCTCGCAATCATCATAATTTTGGGCAGTTCGCCTCCCGCAATGGTGGCATTGATTTTATCGTTGTATGCGGAATTGGGCACCCACGTAATGTCGAGCTTCGTATTCGTATGCGCCTCAATCAGCTTGATCGCCTCATTATCCGCCTTTGGAGGTTCAGCCGAGTAATACATATTCATCATGGATAGTTTGAGTGGCTCTTTTGTGGCCTCCGTAGCCGTTGGAGCTTTCGTTGCCGAAGATGCACCTTGCTCCCCACATCCTGCGAGGAATGTCGTTAAGGCAACTGACGCCAACCCCCATAGTCGCAATCTATTCCCATTCTTTGTTCTTTCCATCTTGTTTCCTGCCTCCCTTTTATATGGTTAAATCATTTAACCCTTAACTGAGCCTAACAATACACCTTTGGCAAAATGCTTTTGTAAAAATGGATATACGATCAGAATCGGCAGTGTTGAAACGGTGATAACGGCCATTTTGAGCGATTGGGGCGGAAGCGCAACGGCTTCGTTCACTTGACTTGAATCACCGATACCCCCTTCAGACATAATGACTACCTGCCTCAATAGTACCTGAATAGGCCATTTCGTCGTATCGTTAATATATAGAATAGCTGAGAAGAATGAATTCCAATGCCCAACCGCATAAAACAGAGAAAACGTAGCTATGGCAGGCATCGACAACGGCAATATGATTCTGAATAATATCATCATGTCATTGCATCCGTCTATTTTGGCTGATTCTTCTAGCCCCTCAGGCATTTGTTGAAAAAAGTTTTTCAAAATAATGAGATTGAAGGCACTTATTGCACCTGGAAGCAGCAGCGACCATAAGGTATTCGTGAGTCCCAGCGCCTTAACAATCAGGAAGGTCGGGATCATCCCACCGCTGAATAACATGGAGAAAACAATTAACAGCATAACCGGCCTGCGCCCAAGCAGCTCCTTGCGCGATAATGGATAAGCCATCAGCGATGTAAACACAATGTTGATGAATGTACCGGCGATCGTAATAATAACTGTATTGAGCAGACTTCGCATAATCGTATCCGTTGAAAAAATATACGTATACGCCGACAGTGAGAATTGTGTGGGAATTAATACAATTCCCTGCTTCGCATATTCTTCAGGCGCAGCGAACGAGCCGAGCACCATGTAAAGAAATGGCACGACCGTCAACAACCCGAGCAGCATCAAGAATGTATAATTTGCCATATCGAACAATCGGCTGCCTAAATTTCGGCCCACATAGACCCCCTCCTTTCGGCATTAATAAATGCCCTCTTCCCCGAATTTTTTGGCGAGCGCGTTCGTTACAAGAACGAGCACTAAGCCAACGAGCGATTTAAACAGACCCACCGCCGTGCTGTAGCTGAATTGAGACTGATTAATACCTACGGAATAGACGTACGTATCGAAAACCTCGCCCACTTCGCGATTCAACGCATTTAGCATTAAAATAATTTGTTCGAAGCCTGTGTCCAGAAAATGCCCGAGTCGCAAAATGAACAAAATAACGATTGTACTTCGAATCGCAGGCAGTGTAATATGCCACAGTTGTCGCCAACGGCCAGCACCGTCTATTTTCGATGCCTCATACAACTGCGGATCAACCCCTGCGAGTGCCGCTAGGAAAATAATCGTGCCCCAGCCGGTTTCCTTCCAGATCACCTCAGACATAATGAGCGTGCGGAACCATTCGCTGCTGATCAAGAAATTGATTTTCTCGCCGCCTGCCTTAGCGATCAGTTCATTAACAAGCCCACCTTCAACGGTAAACAGCATATAGACCATACCGACAACTACGACCCAGGAAAAAAAATGCGGAATGTAAATCATCGTTTGAACAAAACGTTTAAATGCTTCCTTGCGTACCTCATTCAGCAGGAGTGCGATAATAATCGGCAGCGGGAAGAAGAAAACCAAATTGTACATCGCCAGCACGATCGTATTGCGAAGCAGCATCCAGAACGTTGGCTCCCCGAAAAAACGGGTGAAATGCTGCATGCCCACCCAATCACTATGCCAGAATCCTAGAAATGGCTGATAATTTTGAAACGATATCAGCACACCCCACATCGGTAAATATTTGAACAAAATGAAATAAATAATGCCGGGCAACAGCATGTAATATAGCCATTGATCGCGAATGAGCATTTTGGCGATTCGTTTTCTATCGACCGCCGAGGGTCTTACTTTAGTACCGGGGACACCCTTATGTTGTGCGAGCATGGTGCTCCTCCTCCTTCTGGCATTTCGCCGCATGCATGATCAGCGAATTTCTATATTTTCTTTAACAACCTTCTGCCTGACTAATCTAATCAGCCGTACAGCTCCAGCTTATATCCGCATTCATCTCCTTGTACGGATGTTACAATAAATTGTTGTTGAATCAAGTCATAGTCGACCACGGCCATGTGATCGAGGGAGTCGAGTACGATCGAGAAGCGCTTCGTAAATAAGTAGCCACCTATCATAAACCGTCCACGTTCTGGAATAACAATTGGCGTTGCATGCCTTGCACGATGCTGCTCGCTCCGGCTATGTATGTCCACCATTTGCTGCTGTGTGGCATGCCCCCAATGCTCGCGCGTTCCTACACCTTCCAGCTCCCAGTAATCCAGCCTATCGCTCAAATTAAGCCTTTCCAAATGCTCCTTATACATCCTGGCATGATCAACAGGCACCCGAATATCCGTATCTCCATGGCAAATAAATAAGGGTGTTAGCAGGTTCGAAGCTAAGGCTAGCCCGCTTCGTGAAGCGTAAGCCATTGGATTATCTCGCGGAGGATGTCCAATCCAGACGTCCAGCTCATCTTGAAATTCACCAATCGCGTCATTCTCATACCAGACCGCATAGTCAGTAATGCCGCACATCGCCGTCGCTGCCGCGAAGAAATCGGGAAACTTGGCGATGATTGCATAAGCATTCCCACCCCCACCGCTTCCACCTTCAAAATAGACGAGCGAGCTATCTTCAATAAAGCTTTCATATTGTTGCTGTACATAGGTGACCGCGTCAATCACATCGAACAGCTCCCAGCCGTTGCAATCCGGAGAACCTTCAGAGAATGCACGTCCTCGCATATCTACTTCTACAATTAACTCATCGACGCAAGGTGTATCCATTACCTCGAAAGGCGGTATGCTCATATGCCAGCCATGTGTCGTCACTACGAGCCGCGAAGGCTTTCCTGGCTTCAGCACCCGCATTGCCAATTGAAGTTCGGGATGGCGGGAAGAGTTGTAATAAATAAAATCGCAGTAGGGCGAATATTGATTCTCCCTACTCTCTACGCCCTGCTTCTCGATCCGAACCCGATCCTCATATTTCTCGTATTCCACTTGTATCCTCCCTTATTCTTATTCCTCCAGAGGTCCTAAATGAGCATATCGTAACATCGGCTAACGACTCTCCGTCCGACTACACTGATCCTAACGAATCGACTTATTACCGTCTACAATCATTACCGAAGGGAATGTGAAATAGCAGCTGATAATCAAAGGCGAGTTAACAATCACAACCGAGTATTCCTTCGGAAAAGCCTGTTGGAACGGCAAAAAACCTCATTTCTCCTCAAAAAGGCTGCGGAAAGAAAAGGTTTTATTTTGATACTTATACTTACTGTTGGGTGGCAAATAAGTAGCCTTGGATATCAAGTCCAAGACCTTCAATCATAACATTGCCTACCCCTTATCACTTATTACCAAAGATAAATGTGACTTTTGTAGGATGGAATTAATTAACTATTAAATACATTATTGTGAAATAATCCATTACCAGATAAACTCTATTTTGCGGAGCGTGGAAGTATCTACGCTCCTTGCTAAGTAAATGAGGGAGTAGTGTAGATGAGCTATTTTGAAGATATTGATACAAATTTCATTAAAAATTTGACTAGAACTAAGTATTCTCGTCTAGAAGACGTTAATTTTCAAACTATTTCGAACATCCCTGGAAATGAAATAACGCCATTTACAGAATTTTATATAGCACCATTTATATTTAGGACACTGAGTATATGTATCAATATTCCACTAGCATATATAGATCTAAATAATGATGCTTTGAGAGAATTACTATGTCATTTTCAAAAAATTACTGTCTTAACATCAAAGGAAATTCCATTTGAACTAAGATTGGAAAATCTTGAGCCTAAATCTAAAGAAATGTTTTCTATACTTTTGAGTAAAAACAAGATAAATCCATTTGTATTGGATTTGTACCAATACTATGGCGAACATGATTCTTCAGGTGATTTTAGGTATGTTAAATTTGTTAATGAGTCCATAGAACAAGTTTATGAAGATTTGATAAATCCAAATCACATTAAAGATTTCAACGAAATTTGGAGTCGAATAAAAATGATGCACTCTGATACGAATTATGTATATCTTAATCCCAATTGGCTATTCTCCGAGCAGCTAAAATACTCAATAGCACTAAATTTCTTTTCAATGGCCTGTGAAGAGGTTTATTTATGTATCGATAATACAACATCTCGCATTATTAGTTTATTACTTTCAAATGATAAATGATGGTTAATAGGAACTTTTGAACTGCAAGAAGCCAGCAAACGCAAGGGTTTGCTGGCTTTTCAAAAACTATTTAGAGCCTCGCGAACGTGATGTAATCCACTTGGGCAGGCTCTGCCGATTCGATCCGAAGTGCCCGGTTGATCTGTCCCCGGTGATATTGCCCATGTAAGAGGACCTGCAACAGGATGTCGCGGACGGACGTTCGGAACGGAACACCGCTCTGGTTCGCATAGTCGATCATCTTGTCCAACTCGGATTCCTCGAGTTCATCGATATAGACGCGATATTGCTCGGCGTTTTCTTCGAACATCGTCCGGATCGCAGTCAGGTCATCCGCTTCCTCCCACAACGAATACTGCGTGGTGCCCTTGCCCTGCAATCGGGAAAGCCAGACTCGTTCCGCGACCGCGACGTGGCGAACCAACTTCAGAAGGTCCTTGTTCTTCGTCTCACTTTCCTCGAGCGCGTCCAAGATGCGTCCGTCCGCCCAGATCAGGTGATCCACCATGCTCTTAATCGTCTTCATTTCAGTTTCCTCCTCTTCGTCTCATGAATTACTTGAATCTACTGGTATTCGTTAGTTTAATCATTTGAATGAACTAAAACAACCTTTTTTAGCTGGTCGGATAAGCAGCAACTTAATTGTACCAGACGAGAATTCGCCTGCCAGGATGTCTCCTGCGATGATGTATCGTCATCTAACCGACTGGTAAACGAGACCTATGGCTCCAGAATCAAAGGTCTTGTTTTCGATAAGTTTAAGATTGACCTTCTCCTTGAGACCTTGGAATAACGGCAACCCGCTGCCGATCAGGACGGGAGAAACCGTAATTTTATACTCATCGATTAAATCAAGCTGCATAAGGTGGTGTGCGATCCTAGGACTGCCGAGGATGACCATATCCTTGCCTGGCTGCTGTTTGAGGTTCTTGATCTCTTCCTCGATATCTTCTTTCACCAGTCTGGAATTGTTCCATTCAACTTTGTCCAGCGTCGTGGAAAAAACGATTTTGGCTGTCTTATCGATCCACTCGGCATGATCTCGTTCATACTGCGAAGCTGATGGATCCGAAGGCACAGATGGCCAATAACCGTGCATTAATTGATAAGTCCCTCGTCCCCAAATGACGGTGTCGGCAGTACTTAGAATTTCTTTCGCGTATTTCTCTAAATCACCATCGTAGGAAATCCAGCCAATGTCCATTGCACCGTTCGGTCCTTCTACAAAACCGTCAAGCGATGCATGCAAAAATAGAACGAGTTTTCTCATTTTCATTGCTCCTTTGTTCATGAGGGATGTCTACATAAGTTACATTTTAGCACATTCCAGCTTGGATTGTTTCTTATGGAAGAGCGTCATTTAGGATCGTAAAAGTCCTAGCCATCGGCTAGGACCTTAAAATTTTGTTATTCCTTTTCGAAAATCCACCTTATTTTTTTACCGTAATTCATCTGTCCCGAATGTAACCAGCGATACATGATCCTGTACGTCCATATGCCCCGAATTGATATCTGTAACTAGCATGTCTTGTCTTTTATACTTTTTAAAATGTACATCTCTTACATAAGAATCCTGATTTACGCCCTTAATTAAAGCCCTCTGTTCCCCACTACCACGATAGGTGACGTTATCTAGCGTAATGTTTTCAATAATCCCCCCGTCTCTATCTCCTGGAAAGCGTTCATCAGTCCGGAATTGAAACACCGCGGCTTTATAAGGATCTCTAAAAGCTTCGATTCGTATATCTTTAAATAAGATATTTCGAATATCATTGCCCCCATTTGCCCATAATTTCAACACACCCGTAAATTTATCGAGGATATAGACCCCTTGCTGATTCAATACATCGATATTTCGGAACGTTAAATCTGATATATGGGCATCTGGTTCACTTCCCAGACCTATGAGAATGGTATGCGCATCATCCCCCCACAGCACGCTATTTTTCACCGTATTATTGGAGGTTGGACCATAATGATACATCACAATATCATCATCAGGTGTTCGAATAAATACACCTGTAATGAGACCATCGTTCGATCCACTGAAATGAATCCCATCCGCATTTACTTCATAAGCGATAATATGAATATTTTGAACAACGGGTCTTGTAGCAAAGTTCATCACCACGGCCCACATGGTTGGATCAATGATGGTAATGCCTTCCACTAGATTATCACTACCGCCGCTTAACCAAATCGCACCTGTCCTGCCTTCACCTGGAGTCGGATTGGTATGCTGCAATTGACTGCCATCGAGAATCCCACGCCCCCTTATGGTCACATGATCCACTTCGTCAGAAGAAATCGATCCGTAACAAACAGCACCAGGTGCCATATACACCGTTGTATGATGTTGTGAAATAAAGAAAGATTCACCCGAATGCCAGTTCCCATAATTGGAACTCGTTCCGTAACGAGTATGCTCATTCCCATCAACAGCATGGACATAGCTAGGCATGGCTCCCGCAATTGCGCGATTCAATGACAGATTCGTAGTCCCCCCCGCTTCATAAACGTTAAACTCGCCAATTGAATTACTGAACACCCAGCCTGAATCAACATTGCTTCCTAGAAGCATGAGCCGCACATATCTCGCTTTCCTTGGGCTAAAAGAGCTTGTTATATATCCTTCAAGCGTATTATGGGTACCATCGTAGGCAAGAGTATAAGGATCATTGGCCTCCATTTTCGTTTCCACAAGGTACTTATTCGGGTAGGAGAGCGGCTCCATGCCTAGACCCTGCATCTTTAATATCGTCTGTCCGAGATCAATCCGATCAATTGTATACACAGCCCCAAGATCAACCTCTAACCAAGAACCTTTCGGTAAGGTATGCAATCCGGGTTTAAAGTAATACGTGTCTTTCCCCTCAGGCAATTGCAAAGGAATTGCCTCCCCTGGATGAATGAGGTGAACATTCGGCGCACTTTCAGAAGGCACATCCGTTTCCAAAGGATTGGTTAAGATATGCAGGTCTTCCGTGTTCCAACTATCGTTGATGCGAATGACAATTTTACGTGGAGAATCATCGTCCTGTGTGGATGAGAACGTGAGGGTATTTCCCATTTGCGCTGCATCAATGTCATATGAACTTGGCCTGATATCATAGCAGTTCATCGTTCCACCATGATAGGTGACTTTGATGTCTATGGTACCGGCAAAATCGAAAATCACCATGGAAGAATCAAATTTTGTTCCATCCTGATGACCTAAAATAACATTGTAAACGAATATATCGGTCCACTCCGACCCATGCGAAGGCTTAATCTGAACTGTGAAGGTAGGATTCATTGCTATTCCTGCCGGCGGGGACCATGTATGAACAGTATTGGACATTTTTCCTCCTGTGAAACCTGAATATGATTACAGCTTTTTGCTAATTCGTAATAATTACATTGTCAAAATAAAAGATTCCGCCTGTAGGAGCTTCAGACGATACGAAACCTACTTTGCCTATATCATGGGTAGCCGTCTCCAGTGATTTAGTCGCATTAATCAGCACATTATCGACGTTACTTTCACGTCTAATGAGCTGGAAAAATCAACATTCACATAGGATGAATCGAAATTTGTGCCGTCTTGATGACCTACCTTTACGTTGTATTCGTATAGATCCATCCAGGTTGCCTCATCCGATGGTTTCACCTGAACCGTGAATGTAGATTCGCTGCAGTGCCTGAAGGAGGGGACCATACATTGACTACATTTGCACCTGCTGCCTTCGCATGTATCCCGCCAATGAAACCTAGCATTGCAACCAAGCTAAAAAGGAATAAGAATAACGAATATCGTTTCATCATGAACATAACAATTTCCCCCGTTTCGAATTAGCGCTCAGAGCGCAATGTAGAAGGCATGATAAGCAGGGAACCTATTGGATAGGCCCCCCATAAACAATTCGTTACTTTTTAGCAGTCGTGCTCCATTCATTTAATTGTTTTTGTTTCTCGGCAATAATTTTGTCAATGCCTGCGCTTTTCAGTGCAGCCACCATTTTGGGAATATAGACATCCGGGTCCACGGAGCCAGACATAATGGCTTGCTGGTACTGCTTGAGCACGCTGTTGCTAGCAGCCACTTCCTGAGTTAAAGATTCGGAATTCCAAGCAAAACCAAGCGCAGGTGATTTGTCAGCTGTTTCGTTGAATGTTTTGAATTTCTCCCATTTCTTCGGGTCTTCATTTGGAAATAAATACGTTAACATCTGATTTCCCCACATCCAAGGCTCGTTCTTATAACCGACGGATGCCGCATCAACACCTGGAGGGAAATCAATCGTAGTCTCATCCTTTTTCACATAATGAGTTCCTTCCACACCGAAATCAAACAGATTAAGCAGCGTTTTATCGCCATAGAGCATGTTTAAGAACATCATAGCCCGGTTAGGATCTTTCGAAGTCTTGGGAATGGCCGTCATAATCCCGGTCGTGTTCAACGTAATTGGGGTGTTCACCATTTCTTTCTGAACGACCTTAACTCCCCAGGCTGAGGACATTTCAGCATCTTTCCCAGGCTTCAGCTCCGAATACATCGCGAATGCCTTTCCTGCTTGCATGGCGCCAAAGTCTTTGACCGTGGCCGCATCCAGATTCATAAATTTCGCCTGATACCATTTACGCGCCAGCTTCGCATAATCCATGAATACTTTCGACTCAAAGATATCGACTACTTTTAGCTCCTTGCTTGAACGGTCCAAAGCACCCAAATAATCGCCAAGATTATCAAACGACGAAGAACTGATGGCAAAATTACTCATCTGACGCCCCTCTTGTCCGAAGAAAGGAACGATGTCAGGTTCATTGTCTTTAATCGTTTGTAGCATAGGCTCCAAATCTTCGAGCTTGTTCACCTTGCTGATATCAAATTTATATTTATCGACTAACGCCTTATTGAACAAAACACCATCTACACTGGCAAACTCTTTGTTCGTTGGTAGTCCGTAAATCTTTCCGCCTATCCTTGTTCCGTCCAAAAACTTAGGCTGCAAAGCTTTCGTTACATCTCCTCCGTATTTGGCAATAAGTTCATCGAGAGGCAAAAACGCTCCTTTAGCTACATTTTGCGAATAACCGAGACCACCAGCCGTCATCATAACGTCCATTTGCTCATTCGTTGCCATCATCAGATTGGTTTTCTCGATCCAAGTCCCCCACTCAATCGGCTTGAGTTCAACTGTAGCGTTAATCTTGTCAGTTAAATAAGCATTCATTTTGTCTTGCACGGCCTTAAGGTCCTTGGGGACTGCGCCTGTTGCGTAAACGATCGTCAACTTATACGGATCCAGTTTCGAAGAAGAAGCATTACCCTTCGTACTTTCGGAAGTGCTTTGTGGTGTATTCTCCTTCGTAGCCGAAGAACTGCAGCCTGCGAGTACGGCACTTAATGTGAGAATAACCGTCGTCATTACGAAAACCTTTTTCATTGTGATCAAGTCTCCCCCGAATATTATTGTCATGCAACTAACCCTTTCCTACGTACTTAGCTGAATCACCTCCTCCATTAAATCTAGTGCTAGCCTTTAACCGAGCCTACAGTGAGACCTTTCACCAAATACTTCTGAAAAAAGGGATAGCAAATAAGAATAGGTCCTATACCAATAACCGCCATTGCCATGATGATAGAATTTTGGGGCATTTCGGATATTAATTTGGCAGAATTCGCATTCTCCGTATGAGAAGATAGGAACTGAATATTCAGCAAAGCTTTTGTCAGTAAGTATTGCACACTGAAATACTTGGAATCGCTAATAAATATCAACCCGTTAAACCAATCATTCCAATAAGCCAGCGTAGTGAACATGCCGATCGTTGCCAGTACAGATACCGAGAGTGGGAGAACCAGTTGAAAGAAGATTCGCCATTCTCCAGCGCCATCTATACGAGCCGACTCAATCACCGAAATAGGAACAGAATTAGAGAAGAAGGTCCTCATGATCAGCACATTAAATCCATTCATAAGCAGTCCTGGGATGATGAGTGCCCACATCGTATCGCGTAAATCGATGATTTGGGTATACACCAGATACCAAGGAACCAATCCGCCATTTAATAAAATTGTAAAAAATACATAAAAGGATAGTACCTTGCGATACGGAAAGTCCTGACGGGACATCGGGTAAGCAACTAAGCTAGAAATAAATAAGCTGGTTAAAGTTCCCGAAATAGTTATGATAATGGTAACGCCGTAAGCTCGAAATAATTGATGAATGTCTATAAATAAATAGCGATAAGCGGCTGTGCTCCATATTTTCGGGAAATACGTGTAGCCGCCTGTACGCAAGATACTCTCATCCGTAAAAGAAGCGATTAGCACCAGAACAATTGGAAATAAACAAAATACACACATCACTAAGAAGAAACCATGCAATAAACCGCTCGCCCAAGGTGATCCTTCCCGATGCGTTCGAAACCGCTTTTGATTGATAATATTGACTTCCATACGTATCCTCCTCTAAAATAAAGCGCTCTCTTTATCCCATCTTCTGACCAACATATTGGCAATGATGACAAGCACGAATCCCACTGTCGATTGGTATAAACCTGCAGCCGAAGACATGCCGATATCTCCTGTTACCAATAAGGCTCGGTAGACATAGGTATCAATTACATTGGTAGTCGAGAACAAAATACCTGTATTGAGAGGAACTTGGAAGAACATACCAAAATCTGCGTAAAAGATGCGGCCAATCAGGATCAGCACCACAACGATCACCACTGGACGGATTAGCGGGAGTGTGATCTTCGTCATCTGCAGCCAGCGATTCGCGCCATCCATGCGGGCAGCCTCATAATATTCTTGGTTAATACCAATCATAGCGGCAAAATAGATTAAACTTGAATAGCCGACATATTTCCACGTGTTCACCATGACAAGAATGTAAGGCCAGTATTTGGACTCCAAATACCATTCAATCGGCTGTATATGTAAGAACGGAAAAATGACTTTATTGATAAAACCGTGCTCAATACTAAAAAAGGCAAGAACAATATAGCCAACGATACTAAACGAAATTAAAAAGGGAAGCAGCATGATACTTTGGTACAAATTGCGGGCAAACCGATTTTTGATTTCATTTAACAGTAAAGCTACAAGGAGCGCTATGACTAAATTATTAACAATAATAAACGTCCCATTGTAGAGCAGCGTATTCCGGGTAATGATGAAGGCATCATGTGATTTGAATAGGAATTCAAAATTCTTAAAGCCCACCCAGTCGCTATGGAAAATTCCTTTGGTGTAATTAATGTTCTTAAACGCAATGAATGTGCCCAGCATGGGCAAGTAATTATTAATAAATAAGTACAATACACCTGGCAGTGTCATCAGAATCAGACTGCTATATTTCTTGGCCATTCCGCTACCCTCCACTCTATTTCTCTTCTTTATTGTAGAGGGTGCAGCTTTTTTCAGATAGCGCTCAAGATACCGAACCTATCACTCAAGTTACTTCTTAGGTATAAAAAGACGAACGACCGCCCCTTTTTCCAGCCCATTTCCAATCATGAGACGGGCCTTATTGGCATAATACGCTTGCAGCCTTTGTTTCACATTTTGAATGCCCAAATTCCCGGCATCCTCTGATGACTGACCGCTTGCCACAAATTTTTGCAAAGCCGGCGCCGAAAACCCATTGCCGTTATCCTCAATATGGATCCATAGGCCATGGCTATTATCGGAATGCTCTTCATAACAGATTATTTTCAAATGAAAACCCTCATCTTGCATAACCATGCCATGGATAATAGCGTTTTCAACAAAAGGTTGAAAAATCAAAGAAGGGATAAGCTGTTCCCTGACTTGCTCATCGATGTCGATAGCGTAATCAAAATGTAATGGAAAACGCATCTTTTGAATTTGTAAGTAGTGGTCAATGTGCTTTAGTTCCTCTGTGATCGTCACCATTCTTTGTTGGCTTCGCATCATGGAACGAAAATAATTCATGAGATGGACCATCATTCTCTGCGCCAATTCGGATTTCTTAGTTGCAATCAGGTTATAGGCAATGTTTAAAGAATTCAATAAGAAGTGGGGATTGATTTGCAATTGTAAGTGCTTAATTTCCGCCTGTTGCGTTTTGATATGTTCTTCATAGACATTGATTTTTAAAGAGGAAATTTCAGCAGACATGGTGTTAAAAGTCTCCGAAAGCAAGTCCAACTCCTTGGAATGGCTAGGCGGCATTCTATATTGCAGATCTCCCTCCTGGATTCGTCTCATGGCACGAACAACACGAATAATCGGATTTACGACGATTTTTTTAAGTAGAACTAAGTTAATAATGAGGAAACAGCCAATGGCAAAGGGTAGGAAATAGATTAACTTTTGCAGCAAAGAGAGCTGTCTATAGACATTTTTCTCTGGTAAGAGAACCGTCATGATCATATTAGAGACCTGGGAGCGATTCATAACCAATAAGTACTTATCAGGGATCTCCACCGTTTGAAAAGCCTTATTTGTTTTGAGAAACTTGCTTGTAAGCTGGTTTAAATAGTTTGGGGAAATCGTCGTTGCAGTTAACGGTTCTGCCTGCTCCGAGAAGAAAATAATTTGTTCATCCTCGACCAATTGAACCTTATTGGAAGGAGCAGCCAAGCTTTGAATGGGAATGATACTCCCTACGTATAGACTCGTCCCTGACTTCACGACATGAATTAAACAAGGAATGCCAGCAACCTTCACGGTTTTCCAGCCATCCTCCTGTTTCATGGATAGTCCCTCACTCCGCATCCATTCATAGATAAAATCCTCTGTCCCTTTATTCTGGGGAATTTGTGAACCGTTAGCTCTTGTCATAATAAGATCTTGCGTTTTGGCTGAATAAACGAATAAAGCCCCTAACTCGCTATAGTAATTAATATCCTTCTCCATCGTATTGGCAGCAGCGATTCGCGTCATCAAGTATTCATCACTTCCGCGGGGCTGCAGCTCCAAGGAAATGACCGCCGGATCCTGTAGGGCTAGCCTGAACATATAGGTATTGATTTCTGATAACTTACTGTCAATATGACTCATTTGCCCGCTTAAGAGGCTCGAATTCGTTTGGGCAACTTGATCACGGACCAGATTCATGGCATAGCTATTGCTGAAAAACAATAACAAAAATAAGGGCAGGGATACTAAAGTAAAAACGCTTATAAATTTGAAAATAAGAGAATTCCTGTCTTTCATGTTCATCCCTCTCTCGTCGCTCAGTTGTTCAATTTCCGCAATTCATAAGGTGTCATCTGATAAGCGCGCTTAAACATTTTAGAAAAATGAGAAAAATGTGTATAGCCCAAAGAAACGGCAATTTGGCTGATAGTCGCATCTGTACCTAATAAGAGATCCTTAGCCATCTTCATCCGTTCGAACGTAATGAAATCGGTAAGCGTTTCACCTGTTTCTTTCTTATAAAAACGAGATAAATACGCCGGATTTAAATGTACAGATGCCGCTATGTCCTCGCGGGTTATTTCTGTGGTTAGATTTTCTTTAATATAGGTTTTCACCAGTTCAATCACTGTTTTTTCGCCCTTACGTCMAAATTGCCTCTGGTACATAAATGCCTGATTGGACAAGGTCACATTGTTGCTTTCCATGGCAATCAAATCTTGATAAACACGATATAAGTCCTGAATGGTCGCCCAATTCCCGATGTAACACGATACTTGGCAATAAAAGTGTTCCTTGCAGGCTCGAATAAAGGTCTCACATCTCATACGCCAGTCTTCCAGGGAAAGCGGTTCACTTCCATCCGAGTAGATGAAGATCACGTTAATGCCAGCGTGATCCTGTAAGGCAAGCCCATTATCCTGCTGAATCACCAGTTCTACTGCTGCATTCCGGCAGGCATATTCCAAGACTTCCTCATCTCTGGAACTGAATTCTCGCTGCCACTTTTCCACACTGATGAGGATGGGCAGGATCATAAAGCTGTCTGAGAGGGTCAACCCGACTTCTTGCAGCTCGCCTTCTATCTTGACCGGATCTTTCGAAATACGCTCATCCAAATAATCTTGCCAAATTCGTTCAATCAGCAGCGGCTTTTTGACCTCCCACAACGGATAAAACTTCTCATACGCCTCTTTGATTTCTTCAAATCCTAATTCTTTTTTGCGGATTTCCAATGCTTTCACAATAATTTCTTCAAGTTCTGAGAAATTGACTGGCTTAACGACATAATCAATTACACCGAATTGAAGCGCCTTTTTCGCATAATCAAACTCCGAATGACAAGTAAGAAACACAACAATTATGGAAGGATAATACGATTTGACCCATTCCATCAATTGAAGACCATTGCCATTTGGCATCTCTATGTCGCATATCATGATATCAATGGGATGTTCTGTTACAATCTTTTGGGCCATTTCGATATTATAGGCTTCAAAAATCTCTGCAAATCCCAGTGATTCCCATGCGATGTTATATTTAAGTCCCTCAATAGCATAGATTTCATCATCAACAAGCAAAATGCGACTCACAGTAAAACTCCCCCTCTATTTACATAGTCATCGTGTCGTTTGTATACCAAAATAACATGAGTATAGCATGTCATGCTTCGGTGGTGAATGAACGAATTCAAGTAATTTCTATATTAAAAATGAATTTAGTCCATCATCTACTACTAAAATAAAATAGAAAAAGCACAGCAGATCGGCTCATTCCCCTCTCTACTGTGCTTTATTCTATTCCTGCGCCTTGAAGGCGGAGTTACAAAAACTTGTTCCGATATTCAGTCGGCGTCAAACCGAACTGCTTCTTAAAGTTCTCCCGGAAGTGGTCCTGGTCTGTATACCCGATCCGGTCACATATCTCGTAGATTTTTATCGCGGGATCCTTCAGCAGCCGGCCCGCTTCCTCCATACGGAGACGAATGATCCAATGATTGATCGTCATACTGGTTATTTCTTTAAACAGCAGATTCAAATATTTTTCACTTAATCCGACTGAGGCCGCCACATCCGCTAGCGTCAGTTCCCTACGTGTAAATTCTTCCTTCATATACTGAATCGCCTGTTCAACCAGCTTCGTCTTTTTCAAACTTCCATACCATTCCCCTTGAGGCAACGTATCCGACAAATATGGAAGCTCTACCTTGGTGGCATGCTCTGCGACGGTCAACTTCCGGCGCTCTTCCCGTTCTTTGTGAAGCACTTCGACCGCACGCGAAACAACCCTTTCTATTTCAACCGGATCGATAGGCTTCAGGACATAGTCCAACACTTGAAGCTTTAGCGCCTGCCTTGCATGCTCAAACTCACTCAATCCAGATAAAATGATGTAGCGGATGTCCGGATTACGAGCTTTTACGGTCTCAATCAACTCCAAACCGTTCATCTTGGGCATCCCAATATCAGTTAAAAGCAGGTCCGGTTCCTCACGGTCGAGCCACGCCAACACCTCTTCCCCATTCTCTACAGCACCCAACAAGGTGATGCCTAAAGCCTGCCATGGAATGGCACGCACCAAAGTTTCACGGATGGTCTTCACATCTTCCGCAATAAGCAGCTTAAACATTAGCAACTCCCCCGATCTTCATACCGACTGCTCCGTACTGCAGGGCAGAACGACTTCGACACAGGTGCCCTCACTTACTTCAACATAACGCAAACCAAACGCCTCCCCGCAATGCAGTTGAATTCTCCGATGAACATTCATGGTGCCGTAGCCGGTTCCACCGCTGTTCGATTTGCCGACAGGATCGTTCACAGGCTGCTGCCGGAGCATGCGGTTCATTTTATCTGCCTCGCAGCCTCGTCCATTATCTTCGACCCGCAGCAAAAGCGCTATCCCCTCCAGTCGGGCTGAAATTGTGATCCGGCAATCAGACGGACGGTCGGCAAACCCGTGAATGATGGCATTTTCGGCCAACGGTTGCAAAGTAAGGTGCACAATGTTGATGGACACGAGATCGTCAGGTATTCGTATATCCACGTGCAGATCATCCATCATCATCTTTTGAATATGGAGATAGGCTTCGACCTGCTTAACCTCCCCTTCCAAGGAGATCCAGGCCTGCCCCTGATTCAAGCCGTAACGAAAAACATTGGCAAGGGAACGGACGATCTGGCTCGTTTCTTGATCCCMCGCCATGATGGCTCGGCAATTGATTAAATCCAACGTGTTATATAAAAAATGAGGATTAATTTGTGCATGTAAGAGCTCAAGCTGAATCACTCGGCGTTCTATCTCTTCGGCAAAGGATTTCTCGATCAGACTATGAATGGTGACGAGCATGGATGCAAACTTCTGGTTCAGCTCATCCACTTCATAGATCCCTGTATTTTGATAAGGAAGCGGTTCTTTAAATTCCACGACTTCCGGACGTTGGATAGCTGTAACCAGCCTGGTAATGGGAACGGTGACCCGTATGACGATTCTTCTGAGCCAGAAACCCGCGACCAGCAAGGCAGCTGCGGCGGTGGCCGCTCCGATTGCTGATATAACGAAGGTGTATCTGCTGAAATGGCTCTCAGGAACTACCGCCAGCAGCTTCCAACCGTTCTCCAGTGTCTCGAACATCACCCTGTGGTTTTCTCCGTTGATTCTAGTTACGATTGATCCCTTGGTGCCAGTCAATGAACGCACATAGGGAAGCTCTCCCACATTGTCGAGGAAATCGTATCGCTCGCTGAAGATAACACGATCGCTTTCATCCAGCAGCAAATGATAGCCTTTCTCCAGCGGTGCATTGTCGAAAGCACCCTTGATGCTCCCAGTATCCGCAGCAACGATCACCGTACCGATGTTTCGGCCGTCTTTGATACTCGTCTTTTTTCTCGCCGAATAGATCATAGCTGCATTTAATCGGTCCGTCCTTTGGCCCCACCACACAGTCTGTCGTTCCCCACGACTCAGGCTTCGAAACCATTCCTCACTCTTCAGATCCCCATTCTTAAATATTCCCGTTGACGGGTAAAAATGATCTGGTGCCATTTCGTAAAGCCCGCTCCCCGGTTCCAACGCGACGGAAACAACATAGGATTGCTGCGCCACATTATGGGAGCCGAAATCGTTCAGGAGAGACAACAAGGACAGATTCTGCAAGTTGGTCTGGAGTGAATAAAAATCGCCGACCGCCTCGAATGGTTCCTGATAAGAGCTTTCCAGCAAATTTTCAATCGATTGATTGGATAAAATAAAAGCCGCTACGTTATTCATTGTATCGAATTGGTATCCGATATTCCTGTAAACAAATTTCATCGACTGTTCCGCCATCTTGAGGGTATGGTCGTTCTGCACTCGAATAAGGACGTAACTGGCCGCCGTTGCAAAAAGAGCGATGAAGGTGACGATCAACACAAAAATCGGAAGACTCAGTCTTGTAAGCAATCTCGAATTCCTGCTCCGCTTTCGTTTACATACTGCCATCCTCATCCCCCTCTTTAGCTGGCATTATTGCAGAAGCCCCTTCAGCCGTAATTCGCTGGCCGAGGGGCTCCCCAATCTCTTAAGGTTTCTTCAAGCAGGTGATATCCTCCTGCAAGAGGAAGCTTTTATTTGCCGGTTTTCTTCTTGAAGGACTCTTCTAGCTCTTTCAAGATTTGTGTACCGCCTTGTGACTTCCATTTATCCACAAACTCGTCGAACTTCTTGATGTCGGCACCCATAATGATCTGCGTAAAGACAGAGTCACGCATCGTGTTCAGTTCCACCAGCTTAGCGATCTTCGTCGGTGAATCTAAATAGTTGGAAGCGTCCGTAATCTGGAACTTATTATTAATCGCGACATCAAGCGCCTGAGCATTCCGGGTCTGTAGAGAATCCAGATAACGCGGCCAGCCATGCAGTCCCGGAGCAAACAGATAGCTCTGCACACCGCGGAAACTCCCGTTTTTGTCCAGCATTGTCGTCGGGTCTACGATGTCGTTGGTCATCACCTTCATCTTGCCATTCTCGAGTTTGTAGTCTTCCCCTTCGATTCCCCACACGGTTAGCATTTGATTTTCCAAAGACAAGGAATTTTCGATAATAGCCAGAGCCTTCTTCGGATCTTTGGTCTTGGCGCTGATCGCATTCACCTGGCTGAAAGGAGCACCTTGTGGAGCTACCGCTTTGCCATCTGCACCGACGAGAGAGTCAGTTAACGTCAGATATTTAAAAGGTAGATCGACCTGGTTCGGAAGCTTCCCATCTGCCGCCAGCTTTCCGCTTTTCTTGAGCTCAGTCGTTTCCACTTGGGTATCATAATCGTTTGGCGTCGACCACCAGCCCATCCATGAGAACAATTTTCCACTGTAAAGCTTAGCCCTCAGCTGCTCTTCCTTAATGGTCGCGAACTCCTTGTCGATCAGGCCTTCCGCGTACATCTTTTGCAGGAACTGAAGTGCATCTTTCATTTTGGGATCAATATCGTAATTGCTGAATTTGCCGTCCTTTTCGGTGAAATAGCCGGGTGTCACACTAAATGCACCGAATATATTGTCAAAGGAATTGTTAGCAAATTTCTGCTGGCCGATCTGAGCCGTATACCCTCCCAGTGGAATGACATCCGGTTTCTCCGTCTTGACCTTTTTCAGCAGGTTGTAATATTCATCGAGCGTTTTCGGCACCTTGGCACCCATTCCATCGAGGTAATCCTTACGCATGACTAGATTCCAACGGTACCCAGCACCAGGTCCCCCTTGATAAGGAATCCCGAAGATTTTGCCGTTTACCTTCGCCTGCTCAAAAATTTCCTTCGGCACTTCTTTTAAGATATTAGGCGTATCCTTCTCATTGATGAGATTGGTAAGATCGACAAAAGCTCCTTGAGGGGCATATTTCTGGAAGTCATCGGCAAAATCAATTCTCACCACATCGGGAATATCACCGCTTGCCATCTTCAGATTGAGTTTAGTTTTATACTGTTGGACATCCACCAATTCGGGAACGATTTTGATGTTGAGTTTTTTCTCGATAGCTTGCTTGACGACATCTTTCGAAGGATCGTAGGGTTTGGAAATATCTTGCGCTTTTAACCATTTGAGCTCATATGGCACTTCTGTTTTAGGCGAAACCGATGCTGACGCCGAACCTCCTGCCGGTGAAGGTGACACACTGCCTGCTCCGTTATCTTTACTGCATCCCGCAACAGTTACGGTTCCGGCCAGTACGGCAGCGAGAACGCCAAAAGACCATTTCTTCGTTTGATTTGACATGAATAATAGACCTCCTTGGTATAACTTCTAACTTCTATATTTACCCTAATGGGGATAAACCGTTTGGAAAGGACTGAGTTACTTAACCTTTTACTGAACCTACCAGCATACCCTGTTCAAAATATTTTTGGATGAACGGGTAGATGATCAGCATAGGCATGGCTACGATCACGATAGCGGCCATTTGGATGCCTATCGCAGGCGGCGGTGACGAACCAGCTGCTTCTAACAGCTCCGGCGGAAGGCTGGAGCTAGCGATAATGGTTCGGAGAACCAGCTGTACGGGTGCTTTGTGCCAGTCGGTCACATACAGCATAGCATTAAAGAAATCGTTCCAATATACAACCAAGTAGAGGAGACCGATGGTTGCTATAACTGGCATGGACAGAGGAAGTACAATCTGCCACAAGATTCTGAACTCGGAAGCTCCGTCCATAGAGGCTGATTCCCTCAAGCTCTCTGGAATGCCTTCAAAGAATGATTTCATAATAATCATGTTGAAAGCGCTGTAGGCCATCACCAAGATGAGAACGTAGTTGGTGTCCAGCAGACCCAACTGCTTGATGGTGATGTAGGTGGGGATCATCCCGCCTTTGAACAGCATCGTAAAGACAAAGTAAAGCATGATGACCCGCCTGCCGGGCAATTTCTTCTCCGCTAATGCGTAAGCCGCCGTGACGGTAAGAAACAAAGCAAGCATGACGCCCCCCACCGTGTTGCGGATCGTGTTTCCGTATGAGGTATAAATCAGGGAGCCTTTCTTCAGCAGATATTCATAGTATTGAAAACTGAAAGAGGTCGGAAATAGAATCATCCCATTCTTCTCGCTGAAAATATGATAAGGCGTAACTGATACGGAAATGACGTACCAAAATGGAATGACAATCAATATTGTTAATACAGTGAGAACGATATAGTTGGTGGTGACAAAGGCGGTCTCGCCTCTCGTGAGTTTCATAGATACGTTTCCCCCATGTCAGAAAATACCGGAATCATTGATCCGCTTGGCGATTTGGTTGGCAAGCAGCACCATCGCTAGCCCGATGACACCCTTGATGAAGTCAGCAGCTGCAGCAAGGCTGAGGTTGAACTGTTCGATGCCTATCCGGTAAATGTAGGTATCCAGGATGTCCCCCATCTCAAATACCATCGGATTGTACAAGTTGATGACCTGATCTAGCCCTGCGCTCATGATGTATCCAACTCTCAGGATGAAGATAACAATGATAGACCCCGTAATTCCTGGCAAGGTGATGTGAAAGATCCGACTAAACCGCGTAGCTCCGTCCATCGTGGCTGCTTCGTAAACCTCCGGGTTGAGCCCGGCGATGGCTGCTATATAGATGATAGCGGCCCAGCCCATTTCCTTCATCGCGTCGGTGACGACGAGGATCGTTCGGAAGTAAGCGGGTTCAACAAGCAGATAAACCGATTTTCCGCCGAAAAACTCGATGATCTTGTTGATGACGCCTGTTTCCGGCGAGAGCAGCAGCGTGATGATCCCTCCGTATACGACCCAGGACACGAACCTCGGCAGATAGACCGCGGTTTGAAGCGTCTTCTTGAACCAGGCAGCCTGGATTTCGTTCAGTGCAAGCGCTAACAGGATGGGACAAAGGAAGCCGCTGATCATTTTGTACAGACTGATAAGCAGCGTGTTCTTGAAAGCATTGCGGAACATCTCGGATTCGAAAAGCAATCGGAAATATTTCAGCCCGACCCACTCGCTGCCTGAGAATCCTTGAATAACGTTATAATCCATAAACGCAATGCTGATCCCGTAAAGAGGGAGATAATCAAAAATGAAAACCCATACAAAAGCGGGAAGCAGCAAGATATATAACAATTTGTATTTCAAAATCCACTTTAGCCGCTTCCTAAGCATCGTCTTTCTAGTCTCGGCGATCCTAGCGGTCACCAACTCCATCTTACTCTCCTCCTATCTCTCTCTAACCGCACTTAATAAGAAAGTGCTTACAATAGTTAGCTTACCTGAAATAAGATGATCGGAAAACCGGAGTGAAGGACAATAGTACCGGGGAAAAGTCGCATTCGATTTGCCCACAAGACTGGACGAGGAACCCGGGTAAGCTTTTAAAACAAGAGATCGTTTCATTCGGGTTTGCCCCCATCAAATCCCTCCGGTTAGAGTTGCGATACCCGCTGGCGGAACAGGAAGAGAATGGACGCCTGCCTGCATATGAAACACGGATTGTTCCACAACATTCCCCATGCAATCCTTAATCTCTATTGTCCGGCTTCCGCCATCTCTGTCCAGCTCCATAATGACACCGTCGCTCCGCGTACCGTTGACAAGAATAATCGTCTCCGGCAAATCACGATCCAGCGTTACGACCGTTCGGTGATAGACAGCCGCAATCAACTTAGCCGTATTGCTCGCCAAGACGAGCGGATACATCAGTTCCGGATTGTGGGGTTCAAGGCGTCCATCCAACAGAACGCTTCGATGATCGTTCCAGAAGGCGAGCCAAAAGGCGGTCATTTTGACGTGTTCGGCCGGCAGACGTTCAAGGAGCACAGAGAGCTGCGGCACCGCAAACAGAACGTTGATCAGTTGCTGCGCTGCGCTCTCCACCGGTTCCTCCGGGTGCCACATCAACATATCGGAGTGGGCAGCCGTATCGCCGCACAGCAATCGGATATCGATGGTCCGCACCCGGTTTTCGATGGAATCGTTCGGACAATCTGCCGCACGGAACATGTTTCCGTATTTGCGCATGTAAGGCCCTACATAGCTTTGTCGGAATTCAATCATCACGTTTTGATTAATTCTACGGAGCCGATCCATGATGTCGGACATGAGACGGTCAACCGCTTCGGGTACTGAAACATAATCGCGGCCTCTGCCTACGTCATGCTTCTTCTCCTCGGGAAGGTAGAAGCTATCAACAAAATCCAACTTGAAACCGTCCAAATTCCACTCCTGTATGGCCGTTTCATAAAGACTGATCAAATATTCCCTGACTTCGKGATAGCGTGGATCGACAACCCCGTAGCCCCGCGATTCAATTGTATAGAGCATCTTGTCGCGGAACCGATGCCAAGCCTTGCTATGGCGTCCGACATAGGGAACGGAATACCACAGCATGTATTTCATGCCGAGGCTGTGAACTCTCCCGACATGGGCTCTCATATCCTGTATTTTATCCGCACATACTTCCCAGTCGCCGCAAAAGGCGTAACCGCGGGCAATATCGGAGGTTTGCTGCCGTCGTCAACGATGATCGTCTCGCATCCGAGTTCTTTCGCCAAACGGCACTGCTCCTCGATCGCCTCTGGATTGATGGATTGATGGAGGCTGTACCACGTTGAATACATTGGCTCGCGTGCGGAAGCAGGAACCGGCGACGAGGTTAACCCCGTCAGTCCGCTCCACCACGTCTGTACTTCATGTAAACTATCGTAATAAGCCAAATTACGCACATCCACCCGCAGCGTCGCTTCGTAACTTTCAAACGGAGATGTAGGTTCTTCAAACAAGGTAACGGAGCAATGGAACACTGCGGTCTCTTCGTGAACCCCCGCTTTGCATACAACGGGATTAAGCGTATCCGACAAAGCGAACGTCATTCGATTTCGGCTTGCACCGTTAAACAGACAGACGACCGGCGCCGAACTGGTCGATTTACTTGGATAGCCACCTTTTACAAAATCAGGCATCAGCCCGCGGTTCCGATTCCCATTTGGATGCCATGCGCCCTGAATATCCATGATCGGTTGCTCCCAAGTCAGCCGTAATACAGACGGTGTTTCAGGCTGTTCCGCCGTAACAGAGATATGCACGAGTTCGATTCCTTCTTCAGGAACCTCGACGGTTAAGAGAGCTTGAAACTTGTCGCCGCCGCCTGTCACCTGATAACGATGTTTGGATTGTTTTGCGGATTGTAGCATTGCGTACCCCCAGGTTATTTGTTTATCGTTGTTGATGACCTAGCACCTCTGAAAGAAGCAGTAAGGTCATGCCCTGCCCGTACAAGGTAGGAAAAATAGGAACTTCGTTGTATGCTTCAACACTCGCGAGCACAGGAGTACCCCCGGATACACCTTTAACGGCTCCGCTATCAGAAATTTGGGATATCACGGCTGTTAAAGCCTGATCTGCGCTACTTTGCATAGAGGAAGGAACCAGTCCCATGCGAACTGCCTTGTACAACCCGCAGGCAATACCAGCTGAGCCCGACGTTTCTTCATAAAAATCCGGTCGATCCAGTACCGTAGGCCATAATCCGCTGTCATTTTGCCGCTTTACAAGCGCCTCAACGAGTTTGTGATACCTGTCTTTAATTTCTCCTAGCAATTCATTATCAACAAAGTCGTCCGCGATCTCCTCCAGAATCATGGGTACTCCCATGGCAATCCAAGCATTCGCACGATTCCACTGGGAAGCGGACATCCAATCGCTCGTTTCACAATTCCAGCCATGGAAGAGCAGTCCCGTCGTTTCATCCTGCAAGGCGCGAAGATGCAATAACACCTGCAACAATGCCTCCTTCGCTATTCGCCGGTCCGATTTCAACCGTGCAGCGCGAGCCAGAAACAAGACTGCCATGAAGATGGTATCCGCCCAAATCTGTTCGCGAAACGTCGCATTCTCAGTCACCGTATGTTCAAAGGCGCCTTCCCTCGTGCGAGGGGCCTGCTCGATCATCCACGACGCGATTTCTCCTGCCTTCTCTGCATATTGCGCGTTTCTCGTCACTTCATACAGATGCGGAAAGACAGCATAAGGCGCCATAGCATTAATAACCTTCACTTTATCCGCTTGTTCACTATTTTTACCCACCCAGGCTTCAATCTCTCCAAAGATTTCATGTTTCCTTGTGTCTTTTCCATATTCTAATAAAGCGACAATACCTACTCCAGGGTTCCAATCCCACTTGTTGATATTCATTGCCCAGTCGGCCCACGCGTGATTGCCCCATTCCTTCTGTTGACTATGCATCATGAACGAGTATACCTTGTGGGCATATTTTTCCGAATTGATCTTTTCCATTTAATCCTCCTGTTGAAAACGCAGCATGATCTCATTTTTTTATTCGTTTCACAGTTGGGCTATACAGGTAGTTGTATATTACTTGTGCCGTTTCAGCCCGATTCGCTTGGATACGGGGACCAAATTGGCGATCCGCCTGTCCTGTCATCAAACCTAGCTCAATCGCTTGATTAATACCGTTTCTCGCCCAATCTGCAGCATGATCGCCATCTACAAATCCAACCAGCAAGTCATTTTGTAAACTCATGGCGCCATACTGGTATGAATAGGCTCTAACCATCAGATCAGCCATTTCCTCGCGGGTAATGAGGCTGTCGTAGCAAAACTACCGCCTGATACACTTTGTATCAGGCCCGACTTGACAACGAAATTGTCTGCATTTTGATACATCGGCAAGTTCAGCTTGGCGCTGCCCGAACCATTCAGGTTGAATACCTTGTTGCCGTCGGGTAACTGTATGACTCTGGTATTACCGCCCACTTTCCAATTGGCAGGCGCTGCATTCACGGTTTTTCCTTCATCATCCAGCAGTCAAGTAATAGCGAATGTGGCTGGACTGGTTCGTGCTTGCAATCGTCCCCGTATACGGGCCATTTCCGCTGCCTGTCGCTTGAATGTCCTGATCAAGGGCTTCGTCTCCGTAACCATAATGGATAACTGCGGATACAGGTGTGCTCGAACCCGTTAGTGTAAAAGAAACCGGTAAATCGGTATTATACGGAATTTCTGACAGAGKCGTGTGCTCGATCGTAAATGCAGGCTCGACGACGACAGGCGAAACCGTCAATTGCTCAACATTTAAGCTGACAGCCGGACCCATACTTTTTACAGAAAGGCCGACTCCGCCTGCGGTGAGCGATGTATCCGTGAAAGTTGTCACCGCAACTCCGTCTATGGAAAGCTTAAAGTTGCTTCCTTTAACCTCAATTTGATACTGATGCCAATCTGTCAAATTGAATCCAGAGATATGCGAACCGATATCTACAGACGCGCCTACCTGAACGTTAGTTGATGAGTTGGGGTATTTCCACAGCTCAACAGATTTCGTATTTTTAAATTCCAAAAAATAATAATTCGTGCTGGACGAATACCGGAATATAACACGGAACCGATCTCCCTTTGCCGAAAATCCGACGATGTAATCGGTAGAACTATATGGAAGCTTGGCAGACTTGACCACCGCCCGCTGCGGAGATGTTGCCGATGTTGCCCCTTTAAGTTGTGCAGCTTCTCCACTTCCTTCAATCGTCCATGCTGTACTTCCAAATAAATCCCAATTGCCTAATCCCCCAGCGAAACTGTCCGTAAATAGCGGATTCGCCACCGTCGCCTCAGCGCGTAACGAATACCATGGCAAGAGAAGAACGGCAAGAAGCAAACACAAAGTCCGAATCAAATTTCTTTTCATGCGCTAATTCACCTCCTGAATGTGTAACAAGAACTCCAGCTCTACTGTCGAACCGTAGTTGGCGGGAGAAAATCAAATATAATCAATCACCTATGCTAACGCAGGAAAAAACAAAATATATAACAGCTCATACTTCCATATCCTTTTGAATTTCCTCGTCAGTTGGTCTCTTTCGTTTCAGTGGATCTAACGGTTCTCCTCCTATTCTCTCCGGTGCACCTGTTAAAGAAAGTGCTTACATGAATAAGATTATAGAGGAAGTAAGCAGGCGGAAAAACCGGAGAAAGGAACGATTTCCCCCGGGAAAAGTCGTAAATATAATCTGAATAAGGTTACGAATTAACGATTTATTGTCTACTTCAAAACTTACTTGTCACCCAACAGGTGGTTGTTGGGTGACAAATAAGTTTTGAAGTGCAAGAAGCCAGCAAACGCAAGGGTTTGCTGGCTATTCTAATAAAATAGATTTTTTACAAATTAATTTTTGAAGTGGTATTTTGGAGTCAAATAACCTGAATTTTTGCTGTCACCGTGGCACACCTGTATGCATTGCAAGAAGTCCATTGCCGGTAATTTTGGCTATATTCAGGTAGTTTCATTCACTGTAGTAAAACGCTTTCCAACATTCACCTCCGCATAATCATAGAATACAAAAAAAACTGCTTTATGAATGTGTGAATATTTTACCTGTATGTGCAATCTCAACCCTTTCTGCTTTAGCAAAAGTCATATAAAAGAGAAGATTTGCAACAAAAGAAAATGCACCTCGCATTTGGTTATATAGGGATGGTCTAGCAACTTCCATTTCCCTATTTCATGCGTCGGTGCATTTTTTTTCGAATCTGTACGATCGGATCAAAGCCTTCCATGCTTCCMCTTATAGTCAACCGGGCTTATTCCATTATATTTCTTAAAAACCTTCGAAAAATACGTGCGATCGGAATAACCAAGCTTGGCAGCGATCATTTCGATCGTCAGCTCTCTGTTTTTTAACATTTGAAGTGCAATTTTCATCTTAGAATGATGTACATAATCAGTGAAGTTGAGTCCCGTCATTTTTTTGAAGAACCTTGAAAAATAACTCGGATTCAAATACAAATGATTGGCGATTGCGACCAAGGAAATATTTTCAGACAGATGCTCCAGTATATAACGATCAATCATTTGCTGCTTGTGTTTATCAATCCCTTGTGTTTCTTCTGACTCAACTTCGTGCATGATAGTACGAACCCGTTCTTTTACACTTTGCAATGTCTCTTGCAAACGTACCGTTTTTTCTAAGTCTGAGTGAAATGAGGAGAGATCCTTGTCATAACCTGACTCATTCTCTAATAGTCGTACCCACTGAGATATTTGTGAGATGAATGAAATAGACGATGACTTTTCAACTGCCGCTCGCTCTGCCGCACTATCCAAAACATCTGAAACGGCGACTATATCTTCTTCACGATAAGCATGAAGCAGCTTTTCTTTAAAATTCTCATCTTTGGTCTCGAAACCATTAAACGTTAAGCCAGTAAATTTGGATGGCATCTTAAGGAGCGAAGCTCTTTCATAATAAAGTCCTAAATTGTACTGTTTCAGTTCCTCATAAGTCTTGCCAATTCCCGTTAAACCCTGAAACTCATTGCTAAACACGATACAGGTATCAAGCCTAAGATACGTTTCAGCCTTACTCTGCAGATCTAACGCAAATCTACGAAATGACTCAGCAGGATTGACAGCCAAATTATGACGATAATTCATTATGCAATGTAACTCCAGCCCCTCTTCGGCAAAAACTGAAATGCCATCCATGCTTAAGGCTAATTCTTGGGCAATGTTATATAACCCGTAATAGATAAGCTGCTTATCCTTTATTTCATAGCACTTGATTAGAGTAGAATAATCTATATGGATTAGCCCAAGCATAAAGAACGGATCTTTCCACTCAATCCCAAGTCTCCTTCCGGTAGTCAAAGTCACTTCCGAGTGATCCCCAGATATGATCTGTTTCCAGAACGATCGTTTCAGCAAATCTTTGTTTCTGGCTACTTCCTCCTGATAAGACAATCTTTCGGTGCCTTCCTTCATTAAACCTTGGTGTCTCACAGCTTTTTCAATGCTTTGCTTTAGTGTATCGGCGGTTAATTCGTCCTTTATTAAGTAATCATCTGCATTTAATTTCACAGCTTTCCGAGCATAATGGAAATCTTCGTGACAGGTAAGAAAGATAATCCTCACATGGGGTTGAAGCTTTTTGAGTTGTTCAGACAGTTCGATTCCGTCCATTTTCGGCATACCGATATCGGTAATAACCAGATGAGGACCGGTGACTTCAAATAACTGTAGTGCTTTAACTCCGGAATTGGCGGTCGCAACGATTTTCAAGCCCATTTCATTCCAGGGGATTAGATTTAGCAAATATTTGATCATCGGGGCATCATCATCAACAATCATCACATTCATCATCTTCCGATCACCTTTCCATTGTGCTATCTATATTTTTGAAAATGAAAATAACTGAAGTGCCGCCAAGCTCATTTGATCGAATATCCATCTTAACATCTTTGCCGTATGTCAGCCGAAGTCTGTTATATACGTTGGCCAAACCGATCCGTTGATTGGACGCCTGAGGTTCCAAACCAGATTGCAGCACCCTCCTCAGCAGTTCATTCATTTCCGTTTCGTTCATGCCTGTCCCATTGTCTTTCACTTCGATTCGACATTGCCCTTTCTGTTTTTCCGCGCTAACCCAAATAGCTGCTTGAACTGAAATGTCAGCAAATCCGTGTACGATAGAATTTTCGACCAATGGCTGAAGCCATAGACGCGGAACTTCCATATCCTCAAGTTCTTTTTCGATATGGATATCTAACTGTACACTTATATCATTGCGCATTTGCATGATTTCGATATAATCGCCTAGCAGCTTGCATTCTTGCAATAATGTACATCTCTCGTTAACGCGCATATACGCTCGCAGTAAGCTCATTAAAGCATCAATTTGCCTACTATTGACAGAGTCCCCTTCCGTCACCAAGTTGCACTTGATCGAATTCAGCGTATTAAGCAGAAAATGAGGCCGGATTTGCGAGAACAGCGCGTCAAGTTCAATAATCCGCTTCTCCTCCTGCTCCTGTTCAACTTCCGTAATAAGCAGATTGATTTGATCAAGCATATGGTTAAAGGCACCCCCGAGAACAGACACTTCATCTTTTCCACTTACTTGAAAACGGACCAGCCTGTTTCCGCCGCCGAATTGCTCCGCCGTATTTCGAAGCTTGTTCAACGGCGTATGCAGCGTTTTTGCGATGAAAAAGGAAATAATTAAAAATAATAGTATGCACAAGGATAAAATAATGGCATAAAAACTGAACACCTTGGAGATTTCCGCGGTAATCTCCTTTGAAGAAAATTGGTACACTAACCTCCATCCTGCTCGAGGAATTGTGGACTGCACTTCTAGTTCAGATATTCGGTCCAATAACGAGTGCTCTTTGGGGTAACTATAAATCAGTTCTCCCTCTGAGTTATAAAGCTGAAATTGACCTGAACCGCTTCTGGCGAACGAATGGTCAAAGTATTCAGCGGGTATGCCTACGTACAATGTTCCGATCATTTCTCCATTGTCAGCATTTCGAATTACTTTCACGGCAAAATAATATGACTCTGACACATTGGTGTATACTTGTTTGATTCGTTTACTTTTTAACCATTGGACAGGACTCGTGGGTATATTGTTCAATTCAGATGGGTTTACTTGTGACAGCCACCGGGTTAAATCCGTGTAGTCCAAAGAGTTATTGGTAGCATAGCTGACAAAATTACTTTTGTTAACATAGAACACTTGTGCATTTAGCCCTGAAGTTTTCGAAAAAGCTATATCTAGATATTCGGAAATTCGTTTACTGGTGAAGTAGTCTAGCGATGAGCTCAGTTTCTGAACATCCTTGAAGGAAACCAAATCATTGTAAAAACTACTATTTTTGTTACTGAATAAATAAGAGGCGTATATGATATCCTCCACATTTTTGTTCAAGTCGGATGAAATGACATTAACGACACTCTGATTCGTATCGTGCACTTTGTCTATGACCATGTTCTTTACCAAAGTATAAGACACTAAAGTAACGAACGTGAGCGGAAGTAAAATGAATATCGAAAATGATATTTGGGTTTTCCTGTAAAATGAAAATCTCATTAGCCATTTCATGCTCTCTTAACTCCAGTCTCACAAAATTCTTTATAGCCACTATAGCATATATTTTCGGATACTTGAGAACAGAGAAAGGCAGCCTTTTGGCCGCCTTTAACCTACTTTTTGTTTTGTTGAATAATTTTATTCGCATCTTCAATCATTTTCTTTTGTGCAGCTTCCGGTGTTAGATTATCAAGCAAGAATGTGCTTAATCCGTTTTCCAGAACCGGTTTCAACTGACTGGAGTACGATGTAGAGTAGGACGGGTCGTAAACCGATTTAATGCGCTTGTCGAACAGCGTTGCAGAAAGGGAGTTAACATCAATCAAATCCGTTTTGTCACCGACAAGTGCTTTAAGAACTTTATCTTTATCGACATCTTTCAAACCTGGCAAATCACGGATAAGGTCCAATTGCTGTGTCAAGTATTTGGCAAATTCATAAGATTCTTTCTTATACTTCGAGCTTTTCCCTACGCTTACAAAGCCTCCACCGAGATTGGAAGTTCCAACCTCTACATTTTTAGAGGAGACAGGCATCGGCGCGAATACGGTTTTGAATGTATGCGGGAATTTGGTTGTATCCTTAATCAGATTCAAGACAAAGTTTGCAGTAGGAATCATTGCTGCCTTGCCGCCCAGGAACTCGGAATCGTAACGCAGCTTGCCGCCAATAATGTCCGAGTAAAGCTTAACGGATTGATCGTCTTTCTCCATTGCACGACGAAGATTAAAGAAATTTTTGAACGACTCGTCTCCGAAAACCGGCGTTTGATCCTTTTTCAAATATGGATTTGGCAGCTCGGTATAGGCTGTCATGTTCGCATATTCTCCCCAAGTATGGAAGAAAGCGCCGTATTGTTTGGTATCACCGCTGCCTTTCGTCATCTTCTTCGCGTAATCGCGGAAATCATCCCAAGTCCAGCCCCATGTTGGAACAGGCAATTTTGCAGCGTCAAGAGCATCTTTGTTGATTGCGACCAACCAAAGCTGACTGCTATTTTCCAGTCCAAATACCTTACCATCGTATTTCGGTGTCATGAAGTAGGTATTATCAGCATTGATATTGTCTTTTTTCAGATATTCATCGAGTGGCTCTAATACACCACGAGCTGCTCTTTCAGTTACGAAGTCAACATTTGAAAAATCTGTTACGTCGATGCTTTCTCCGGATGCAGCCATGAGATCAAGCTTCTTGTAAAAATCCAGTATGTTGCCATTATTGACTAATTGTACATTCTCTACATGAATATTTGGGTTCTTCTTCTCAAAGTTACCAATAATTTGATTGATCTGCTCAATGGATGGGCCAGTAGCCCAGTTGTAATAATTAATCGTCACTGGATTGGCAGCGGTTGCAGCAGTTGCAGCTGGAGTCACCGTCGCGTTCGGTGTTTGCTGTTTTCCACAGCCTGCCAACATGGAGACTGCCAACCCTGATACTAAAATCATTTTTAAAGCTTTCATCTTTGTTCCCCCTATGAATTATTTGAATTGGACTGTGTTGATAAACCTATTGTATATGGTTATTTCTTATCGTTGTGTGCACTATTTTGATTTGGTTGTGCACTATTATTGTCTCTTATCCTTTGACCCCGCCGCCGGCAATTCCGTTAATCACTTGTTTTTGTAAAAGAATAAAGATAATGACAAGCGGAATAATCGCTGAGACTGAAGCCATCATAGTGATTGCATAGCTGGTGGCATATTCATCTTTGAAAGCTCCCATGCCCAGAGGAATTGTAAATAATTTTTTGTTCAGCAAGAAGATCAGCGGATTCTGATAGTCATTCCAAGTCCATAGAAATTTCAGGATTCCTACAGTTGCAACGATCGGCTTAGCCATAGGCAGTGCGATTTGCCAATAAATTCGAAAAAAACCTGCCCCATCGATTTTGGCTGCTTCTAAATATTCATGGTGAATACTCAACATGAACTGTCTCATTAAGAATGTTAAGGCAATCGAGAAAGCCCCCATCACAATTAAGGCAGCATGTGTATTGTAGAGACCCAGCCATTTAATCATAATGAATCGAGGAACCAATGTCGACTCTGCTGGGACAAGATAAAAGGATAACAATAAGATGAACATCTGATTTTTGAAAGGAAAATTGAGCTTTGCAAATGCAAAACCAGCCATCGATGAGAAAAGCAATGTGAGTAATGTCAAAATGGCCGCAATTTTAAAGGAGTTAAAGTAATTCAAACCGAATGGAACGGTTCCCATCCACACAGTTTTGAAATTGTTGATAAAATTCCATTGCGTAGGAATCCACTGAATCGGGAACACCATCACATCTTTTTCAATTTTCGAGGCAGCAGATAACATCCATAGCAATGGCGATATAAATAATAAGGATAAGAGTCCCATGAATACAGTAATGACACTCTTCGTAATTTTGGTTGTACCCATCGTTTCACCAACTCTCTAAAATTGTTTCTTTTGAATCCACCACGTAATGGCAGTCACAACGGAAATAATGAGAAATAGAACCCAAGACAATGCAGATGCATAACCCATACGAAAGTTTCTAAAGCCCTCTTCGTAGATATAATACACAAGTACGTTTGTGGAGTTATTAGGACCACCATCTGTCAAAAAAGCAATTAAATCGAAAACTTTAAAGGAAGCGACGATGGATGTGATACTAAGGAAAAACGTCGTTGGTCCGAGCAGCGGCAATGTAATATTTAAAAACCTCTGAACCCAATTCGCCCCATCGATGGATGCAGACTCGTACAAATCTTCTGGAATATTCGTTAATCCTGCCAAGTAGATCACAATGTTATAACCGATATTAATCCATACGGCTACAATAATAATTGCCCAGAGGGCAAAATCTGTGCTTCCTAACCACTTAGGCGGATCAGTAATCCCTATGCTCATAAGCAAATGATTGACTGGCCCTTTAGATGGGTGGAACAGCGCCGTAAACACAGTTGCTACAGCAACACCGGTTGCTATATAAGGAATGAAGAAAACCACTTTGAAATACTCCTTGAGATATACGGCCGAATTGATAATTACCGCAAAAATTAAGCCAAGCGCCATGCCAATTGGAACAGTTACAAGCGTATAGAGCGCATTGTTCTTTAGAGCGAGGTATAACTTCTTATCTGCTAACAATGCTTTGAAATTATCCAATCCAATGAAATGAATGGCTTTTACCCCACCTACCAAATTCCATTCCGTAAAGCTCAAATATAACGAGAATAGCAACGGGAAAACACCTAATAGTATTATGCCAAGAAATTCAGGTGCAACAAACATTAAACCTATAGCAGATTCTCTTCTCTGATTTGTCCAATAGGATCTTTTACGAACCTTTGGCTGCACTTCTACCTTGTTTATATCCAAATTCATTGCCACTTCGACTCACTCCTTCTCTAGTTGTTTCACGTTTCCGCGATCGATATACTGTAATGATAATCAAAAAAATAACAATCAACGAGATATGGATTTTACCCAAGTGTGCACAATGTTTACCTTTTAGGCTCATATCGCATACTCGCATTCGCGTGTTAGATAAGTGCTACATAATGACAAAGCAGCCAGGATGACCTGACTGCTTCTATAAAATTATTATTTTAAAGGGATAACCATATTCCACGTATTTGAAGCACTTGTAAATTCCCCAGGACCGTCTGCTGTCGCGAAAAACATATGTGTCGGTCTATTTTCTTCAAATAAAATGAATGGCCTCTCTAGACTTCCCATTTTTTGCTTCGTTCCATCATCCCACTTTATCATCCGCGTATATGATTTCTGGTCCTTAATAGCTTCCCATTTCAAGCCGTCTCTGGATCGTGCTAAAATCCCCCCATGGTACTCGCCGCATATATTGCCGGTCATATCCTTGGCGATCATTTCATACCCGCCTGGCACTTGATAAATAAACGGATCCTCTAAATTAAAAGTTTCAGTAGGAAAAATGGATTCACCTGATAATGCCGTATAGGAACCCAAATAGTGATCGGCACGAGCCACACCAAATGACATTTCAAAACTATGTAAAAATGTCGGATACGGCTTTGATTTATACGTTCTCGACTTATACACGAGCAGAACGGAACCGTCTTCATGAATACAGGGTGCCGGATTGGAAGTGAAAAAGTTGTCAAACTTGTCCGGTCTAGGGTGCAAAATGGGGCTGTCTAACCTAGTCCAAGGTCCTGTTAAACTCTTCGAAGTAGCAATTCCTATTCTCTTATTGGATCGTGCTACGATACACCTTGGATCATTCATATCAAATTGTTCTTCCGAATCTACATCCTTGAAGGGGTGGGTTGACCCCATGTAGTATAAAATGTAAGTATCCTTATGCTTAAGAATCTGTGGATTGTGGGTGCTTCTTCCATCCCAATATTCTGCCCCTCTAGAAGGCAATATAACTTCTTCAAATTGGTAAGGTCCTTCTGGGGTATCCGAAACCGCCCGTACAATCTCTGAAGCTACAAGCCAGCCAGGATGCATCGGCAAATCCTTGGACCATCTTGATGCGAACATATGATATCGGTTGTCATCACCTTTTATAACGGAACCGCACCAAACCCAGAATCCCTCCATTTTAAATCCGCCATTTCTTGGTGCGGGCATCATTTGTTGAGAAAGCATCATTGTAATCTTGTCCTTTCCAATTTTAAATTTAATACAATCTTTCGAATCAGCCATAATTCCTAAATCCTAAAACGGAAATGTTATGCCTTCCACTCATCCAATAAATTCGAGACTTGGTGCAGCATTTCAACAGATTGTTCAGCCATCGAACCATCCTCGTAAATGCCAATGTTGATCGTTACTGCTACACCTTTCTGCTTGCAGGACACTATATAATCGAATAGCTCCTCCAAAGAAACCTTAGGGGGAACAATCTCGCCAGGTGCATCCCAGTGTCCCCAAGCGCAGTCGAGCCAGAAAAGTGCATGCGGCTGCATGCCAGCCGGAAGCTCTTCATTAGGAAGTTTTCCGAAGTCTGCCTCTCCTGCTAGAAAATCCTCCATATCAAACACATACTTCATTGAGTTCGCACCCGGACACATCGAAATGGCTGCTTGGGGATTCCCAGATCTTACAGCAGCGAACCATAAATCCTGATCAAAGCGGGTATTATCCCATTCACGAGTTCTTAAGAATGATTTTTCTGTGGCATTGTAACAGCCGTCAAACCACCAGCCGTCTGCTAGAAGGCCAAATTTATTGGAATATTACTTGACAAACAACATGTACTTTTTCATAAATTCACTTTTATCTGAGGGATGGAGATCCCAGCCAAAAGCTTCGCGTAATTTTTCAATATTGGCATCAACTTCTGATGGAAGATATGCAATAAACTTATTACTTGACTCTTTCACGCGGATTGCAAGCTCCAATGCGAGATCGCGTCTTGAACAGCATCCTGGAGCGATTGATTCTAGATACCTATTATAAGAGCAATAATAACCCGTGTTTTGACCTAAGGTGAAAATTAACCAATCAGCACCAGTGTGGTTGAACTGTTTCATGAACTTTTCCATGTCAAAACGATCGATCATTGAATTGAAGTCTTGTTCATGCTCGCCTGATCTGGGTTGTGTGCTACTTAAATAATGAACCATTACACCGAAATGTCTCGCTTCCTTCATCCATATTGCTTTACTAGACATGTCCAGTTTCTCCTTTCAAATTATCAGTAAGTCGGAGGATTCAATAATTACTAAGACTTATTATAATTAGTAGGACATTTTTAGTGTGTGGTTAAATTCCACCTAAGTGTGCACTTTCATAACTACTTGTAAATTTTTGTTGCAATCATAAGAAAAGCTGAGCGTCTGCTTGGATAGCAGAGCTCAGCTTTTGTTTACATTTACTTCGAATAGATCAATGATTAAAGAGTGCTTTGAGTACTCATTTTTTAAAAATCTCGTTCTGGAGCATCTGCATTCCCTTTTCTCAATTTCCGACCATATGAACAGGCAACCTCCTATTTCCAACGCATCGTCGGTCCTATCCGATTCTGCTCCTTAATCTGGTCGATCGCTGACTCAAGTCCGTCAGTAACAAGGTTGTATCCTGCAAGTCGGTCCACTTCAATCTCGTCGATATGCTTCCCGACTACTACCGACGGGATCACGTCGGCGAAGCGTTGTTCCAAGTCGAGGCATATCCGATCCGTCGCATGAGGAATGATTTGGATACCTATGATGACGTCATCAACCAAGGTAATAGTCACGGAGATGGACGAGTCGTAGCTCCCGTAATTACCTGTCGCCGTGTGGATGCCGTCAACATAGATAGACTCTTTACCTATTTTTGGACCCAAATTACTAGAATCAGCATTCAATGAAAATGGCGATTGCCCGACTGCCGTATCCTTTGTTGAGAATGAAGGCATGACAATTGATAAGGAAATCACTAAGATCGTCGTTACTTTAATCCAGTTTCTCATTTTAGTCATAATCGTACCTTTTCCTTTCCTTGCGAAATCACCTTTGTGGTCGAACGGGGGCTGCAACATGCTCAATCGTCCATGGCGGCAGTGTCGGATACAGCATGTAAAAAGCGATAAATAGAAACAGGTTTCCTATCATCATTTGAATAAATGATTTCGTCCATATACGTTCTACAGTGTTCATTATTGATGACCTACGACCCGGTGAGGTACATACGGTTCTTCAAGCAACGCCATTTCTTCAGATGTTAACTTAATAGAAAGTGCAGCTTTTGAATCCTCAAGATGGGATGTTTTTGTTGCACCGACAATTGGGGCGGTTACCGGTTCTTTCTGCAACAGCCAGGCAAGTGCGATTTGGGCGCGGGGAACGCCGTATTTTTCTGCGATAACCGCCACCTGATCGATGATTAATCGATCGGTATCCGCAGTCGCATCGTATTTCAATTTCACAATTTGATCGGTTTCCGAACGATTTGTTTTTTCCTGCGGATCTTTTGTCAATCTACCTCCTGCGAGTGGGCTGTAGGGAATCACACCAATTTTTTCAGCCTTACAGAGCGGCAGCATCTCTCTCTCTTCTTCGCGATAGATGAGGTTGTAATGATTCTGCATCGAAACAAACCGGGTCCATMCATTTTTCTCGGCTGTGTGAAGGGCCTTCAAGAACTGCCATGCGTACATGGCAGAAGCACCTATGTATCGTGCCTTCCCTGCCTTCACTACATCATGCATAGCTTCCATTGTCTCTTCGATAGGCGTATGGTAATCCCAGCGGTGAATTTGGTATAGGTCCACATAATCAGTTCCCAGACGCTTTAGGCTTTTATCAATCTCACTCATAATTGCCTTTCGGGATAGTCCGGCACCGTTTGGACCATCATGCATACGCCCATTAACCTTCGTAGCAAGCACAATTTCTTCACGTTTTGAGTATTCCTTTAAAGCTCTTCCAGTAAACTCCTCACTTGTTCCGGCTGAATAGACATTCGCCGTATCAAAAAAATTGATACCAAGCTCCAGGGCTTGTTTAATGATTAGACGACTGTTCGCTTCATCAAGAACCCATTGATGTCCACCCTGCACAACTACACCAAAACCCATACAACCTAGACAAACCCTGGATACATCCAAACCAGTATTTCCGAGCTTTACATATTCCATATGTCACCAAACCTCATTTCTTAAGTTTTCTCGGTGGAGTGATCTTCAAGTCAGTTTTGCGCAAAGGATGTTGACGACATCGCCTTGTTTAGGGAGACGCGTAGCTTTCCCTTCTTCTTGATACCATCCTTCTCCACCTGTGGCTAATAAAACTTGTCCAATTTTATGGGAATGCCAATTATTTCGTGCACCTGGTGCAAAGGTTACATTCCCAATAACTGCATATGCCATTTATTCACCCTCCTCTTTAGTAAAGATTTCTTTAGCTCTGTTAAATGCTGACCAAGCTTTTGGCCATCCTACATAGAAGGCAAGGTGGGTGATGATTTCTGCCATCTCTTCTTGTGAAATTCCGTTCGCTTTTGCTCTTTGTAAATGAGCTGGTAATTGTTCAAGGTTCCCACCAGCGATTAAAACACTAACTGTTATCATACTGCGATCTCGAGGAGATAATTCATTCTCTCGGGACCATACTTCACCGAATAATACATTATCGTTAAGTTCTGCGAACTTAGGTGCGAATTTTCCAAGTAAATCTCGCCCTGCTGTTTGTTTTTCTGGCAAAGTTGTTATCTCCTTTGTTAACCACTATAGTAATGCTCTCTAATGTACAAGTTCTTTCTCTTACACTTCTCTTTATTGAGGTCTAATTAGTACTTTGAGCGCTTCGCGTTTGTCCATGGTACGATAACCTTCTGGAACCCCATCCAGATCAACAGTTACATCAAATACACGGCCAGGCTCAATTGTACCGTTAAGGATGTCGGGTAATAATTCTTCCATATATGCACGCGTTGGCGCTGGTCCCCCCGTTAGCGTTATATTACGCCCAAAGAGACTAGCAAAGCCGATGGGAGCATCCTCATACTGAGGTACCCCAACACGGCTGATAACCCCACCAGCCCTTACTACACCAAGGCTCATCTCATAAGCAGGCATTAGTCCGACACATTCAAGAACAACGTGTGTTCCTTCCCCATTCGTCAACTCTCGAACTTTCGTAATGCCCTCTTCTCCGCGCTCAGAAACAACATCTGTTGCGCCAAATTCAACACCAAGATCTGTCCTTACCTTATGGCGACCCATGAGAATGATTTTCTTGGCACCGAGTTTCTTCGCTGACAGGACGGCAAGAAGACCAACAGCTCCATCACCGATAACCGTTACTGTCGTATTTTCATTCACGCCTCCCTTCACAGCCGCATGATAACCAGTGCCGTATACATCAGACAATGTTAATAGGGAAGGCAGCAATGGAGAGTTCTCATCTATTTCGTCAGGCAGTTTGAACATACTTCCTTGTGCTTGAGGTACTCTAACAAACTCCGCTTGGCAACCGGACATAAACCCACCGTGGATACATGAAGTCATTAATCCTTCTTGGCAAAAAGGACAAATGTTGTCACCAAAAGCAAAAGGAACGACAACCAAATCGCCTCTTTTGAATCCGGTAACGTCTGATCCCATTTCTTCAATTCTTCCGATCACTTCATGCCCCATGGCTTCACCTTTGCCATGCTCATGGGCATGCATGCTGTGATAAGGATGGAGGTCGCTTCCGCAAATACAGGCGGTAACCACTTTCAAAATGGCATCAGTCGGTTTTTGCAATTTCGGAACGGGTACTTCTTCTACTCGAACGTCACCAGCAGCGTACATCATATTTGCTTTCATTCCAATTAACCCTCTTTTCATTTATGAAACTTTTTGTTTTGATTTGAACTTTCGGCAGAATTAGGATTTCCCTATTTGCCGGTCCTCTTCTTTTCTGCTTCTGGATAACGGTCACCAACAATTTGGATCTTGGCGATTTCTTCATTGATCTCCTGTAGCTCTTGTTCAGTAAAAACGATATTAGTTGATGCAACATTTTCAGAGATTCTGCTGACATTTGTTGTCCCTGGAATTGGAACAACAAAGGTCTTCTGGGAAAGAATCCATGCAATTGCTATTTGTGCAGGAGTTACAAGGAGTGCACGACCTGAATCATTTCATTACGGTCTTTTGCCGGCCCCCGATGATAGTTCAGCCCCATACACCCGAATCCAAGCAATGAAGTCTCCAAACCGTTGTTACCCAATGTTCTTTTCTTCATAAATCTTAAGTCCTCCCTTTCTTTAATCCGGATCTCATAAATCCGATGAAACGGTCCTATCTTCAACCAAACTTCCTGACATGTTTCAAGATAATCAACTAAATTGTCAAAGAAGCAAACACTGTATGGCGGATAGTTGCAGGACATATATTCGTATAGTAAAATTCCACCGTTTCCTAATTAATCAACTTGTGTTTATTATTATAAGATCAAGATGCGTTAATTCAATGGTTAAAGAAACGTGATTTGTTGATAAATCAACATAAGGAATTAATATGTTAAGTATCTTTAGAAGGTATGGAGGGTAAACGTTGGCTAAAGGTATTGGGGAACTCTTAAAACCCAGAAAGCTTAAAAAAGTGTCTTGTTGTTGAGCTAAAGTTCCTCGTCCCTCGTTTAGTTTATGGATTTATCACATAATTCATCCATAATCCACCATCGTCCAGTTTTTCAACGCTCTTTAAGATGAAATTCACTGGCTTAGTCTTTTGAAGATGAGCACTCGTTTCAAAAAGTGTCAAAGAGTTAGATGCACCATCAACAATTGGGATTGAAATTAAGCTTACCTCGTCAACTAAACCTTCATTTAAAAAAGAACCGTTTAAAACGCCCCCGCCTTCAAGTAGTAGTTTATCGATGGAAAATAACTTCTTTAGCTTTTCTACAACTACTGTGAATTTTAAACGTTCCTTTCCACCAAAAATATAAGAAATAACTAGCTCTCTTAGATGAGCTAAATAAGCATCGGCTACTTGTTCGGAAAGTACTTCTACAATTTGATGACCAAATCGATCATCATCATCTGATATGGCAATTTTTCCATCTAATGACGTTAACATGTGACAAATAATATATGGTCTTTCCAATTTAATCCCTCACTTATCCCAGATATATGTTTATTGACTAGAAAGCTGACGAGCGGGAGTGAACAGGTAATGTCTTAGTAAGATGGTTACAATACTAAAAACTAAAGAGAGTATTCCTACTAATGCAACGTATGGCGTACCCATTTGGGATATAAACACCCCGCCTACAGCTGCACCCACTGTTGTCCCAACGTTACAGGCCGATATAAATAATCCATTGGCAAAATCGGGTGCTTCGGGAGCTGAAGAGGCAATCAGATATTGATTAATATTTGCCATTATTCCTCCAGCCAGTATTCCCCAAATTATTGTTGTAATAGCCGTAGGAAGAGCAAACTGTCCTGTAAAGAATAAAATGATGTAGACAACAGTCAATAACAAAGGAAAATATATGACAGATTTGGCGGCACTATGAATAAGCAGCCTTCCTGCGACAATGTTTCCAATCATATTGGCTCCGCCGAAGAGGAATAACGTTAAGCTTATGTGGTTAGGAGACATATTGGTTACTGTTTTCAGATATTCGGTAATATAGCTATACACTCCAAATACAGCTGAGTTTAATAAAATGACAGTCACGATTGAAATCCATAAAATTGGTTTCTTTAATACGGAAAATTGCATGCCATAAGAAAGCCTTTCCTTAACAGGCATAGATGGTAAAAATACCAAAGTAGCAATAAATACAACGGCATTTACGATTCCAAAGAAGGCCATCGCCATTTCATATGAAACGGCGCTATCAATAAAGCTTGCGATCGGTACACCGGCTACCATACCAGCAGATACTCCTATAAAAACTTTGGACACGGCTTTTGGAGCTTCTTCTTTACTTACCGAGGAAGCAGCTAATGTAAACGCCAAAGAACAATAAATGGGGTGAAAAAGGGCTGGTATGATACGAGCAATTAATAGAATGTTAAAGTTAGATGTAATTAATGATACGGTGTTGCCTAGAACGAAAACTGCTAATACAAGCAACATGACCTTCTTGCGATCTATTCCTGAAAACAGTAAAGGCATGATTGGGCCGGAAATGGCAATGCCTAAGGCAAAAACACTCACCAACAGTCCAGCTTGAGTGACACTGACATCAAACCGCTCAGCAAGGGAAGGCAATAAACCAATAACCCCCATTTCAGTATTTAGAATACCGAAAACTCCTACTGTCAATATGAATATCAATAAATGATTTCGTTTTTCCAAAACAACCAACTCCTACCTTTCGAATGAAATAAACTAGAAGCTGCCAGCGTTACTTTTTTCTTTTCAATCATATGCCATATCCCCTTTATTTTTATTCATAAGCTTTTTTAAAAAAAGAACTCTTTGATCTCAACAACGATTTAAAGAGTTTGTTTAATCAATCCATTGGATCTATTAATGCGGGACGCAGTTATGATAACATCCCCTATTTTGGGTAAACTAAAACTTTAACTCGAAGCTGATAAACGATATAATTTGTTTAATCAACCTATGTCTATTATTATAAGGGTGAGCAACCTATATTCAATGGTTAAAAAAACGCAGTTTGTTGAGATCTCAACATCGCATTCGAAATTGTTAATTATCTAAGGGCGGAGTATACGATGGCAAAAATGGATCGAAGAATTGTAAAGACGCAGGAATCCTTGAAAAAAGCTGTTATTGAATTAATGAATGAGAAAAGTTTCGATGAGATTACCATTCAGGATATTGCAGACCAGGCAAACCTAAACCGCGGAACCATTTATCTTCATTATCAGGACAAATACGATTTGTTGGATAAACTCATCGAATCGCACATGGATGAATTAGGTGAGATGGATGAATGGGCATGTAAAATGGATTGGAGCAATGGACTTATCCCTTTTTTTGAGTACTTTGAGAAAAACTATTTATTCTTTTCAACTATGTTAGCCAGTAAAGGGGCCTCCGGTTTTAGGACTCGGCTTCTTAATTACACTATGGAAGGATTCAAAGGCGAGATTGATAGAAAAAGTGGGCGAAATGTGGACTTAAATGAAGATGTTATGTTGCAATATGCTGGCACCGCTTATGTAGGAGTAATTGAATGGTGGATTAGAAATGGAATGCCGTATTCGCCGCAAACCATGGCAAAACAAGTTGGAGCCTTATTGGAGAGAAGTCTATAGTACGTAGATATTCAATACGCAGCTTATTTCTTACTGGACTGAAATCCTGCATTCATGAGTCTGGATACTGAATTAATTCGAGGGAGTTTAATCGTCACCTCGTGGTCACCTATTGTCTACTTCAAAACTTATTTGCCACCCGATAACTTCTGTTGGATGACAAATAAGTTATGAATCGAGTAGGAGGGGACGGCTAGTCCCCGACCTCTCACACCACCGTACGTACCGTTTGGTATACGGAGGTTCATGTTCTTTTCCGCAATAAACTGTATCTGTCCGTCTTCTCTTTATGCCGTTTGTAAGCTCAGCCCTTCTGAGTACCCTCGCGTATTCACCGCTACTTTCCTCAGATAAGTTCTCTTGAATTGTCTGCTTTCATCGCTTACCCTCGAATGCCAAGTCGTTCAATTCCTAGTTCATGTTCAGCCCTTCCTCAAGGTGTTGCAACACCTTGCGTACTATGGCTTCTGTTGACTTGCGCTGATTCAACCTACTCTCACAAATAGGATTACGAAGTTCACTTCGCTTACCAACAGATCTCCCCAGGTAAGAACGCTATCTTTCTCTCCACCTATCTGCCACATTTACTTCCATTCGCCTTCGGCAGTATGGACTTTGGCTTGGACGAGCTAATGGTTACTACTGCCTTCACCATTCGGGATTTACACCCTATAGATAGCACCCATGCTGGGCGCACAGTGCAGAAAGCCAGCAAACATAAGGCTTTGCTGGCTTCTTCTTATTAATATCCCGAACACCCTTGGCGAAATGCCTAGCGCGCGGTGCAAATCCTATTTCGGACTTCTTCGGTTTCTGGAAAAGACCACGAGCGCGGCGATCACCATCGCACCGAAACCCATGGTTTTGGCTGACTCGGATTCCATTCCCAGCAACATGCAAAGATTGGTAACCAAGCTTTTCGTTAGGAGTGCAACCACAATCAGCATGATAGGACGAATAATATTGTACTTTTTCAGATGTGCCACCCTTTCTTATGAGTCTGCTAATTTAATTCTTTTCTTCCATTATTTAGCTTGTACATTTCCATTTGACCCTTTATTAAACAAACCTACCCATTTCTATTATAAACAAAAGAGGAGTTGCCGCGAAGCAAGCCCCTCAACTATCGTTCACCGATAGCTTAATGGACAAGTGAATGTGAATAATCCATTACAAATCCAGCCTTTAATATCACTGCGATTGCGCATATGTTTGTGTCGCCGTACATTTTTTCTTCTTCTTCGTCGCCGCCAATAATCCCATTCGGATCAGCGCGTCCTTGGTACCTCCCCTGGCAAGACTGATTAATATGTTCGCTCCTTGGGCGGGGATAAATGTGACTGGAAAGCATGATACGAGATCAATGCCGTTCTGTATAGGCGAATTTGTGGTGTCAATMTCCGTGTTTGCAATGGAGCGCAAAAAACAAAGAAAAAGCCCCGATGCTGTATCGCTACAGTTGGGGGCTAGGAGTAATTCATAAATTACAAAATCCTTAAACTTTTTACTCATATACTTACTTTGAATATCTGAATTCATAAATATCTCAACTACCCTAAGCTCATCTGGCAGCCTGAATACAAAGCTTTTGTCTCCGCCAATTTTAAGAACCTCAACTCGATAGTTATATTTCATCTTTCATATCACACCTTATTTTCTCATGATATTGTTTTAAGAGAGGTTAATATATAGGATACGCAGTTATAATTCTTCCTAAGGTATCCAACCCATCCGTGTTTTCAATGGTTCTAAAACTTCCGTTTATGATACGGAAGACCCTCGCCTTCTTCGCAATACTGTTTAAGACTGTACAAAAAAATAGCCCAATTATAATTACATACGCGATAAAATGCGGTCACTTCCTCCCAATTCATCTGACGAAAAATGATTGAAGTCTTCCCGTTTTTTTCCTCCATATCAAAAGAAATTGTCGTACTTATCCATTCTGGATCTGAATCCACACACTGCCACAAAATCTTTTTATCGGTAACAAGCTCATCAACTCGCATCTTTGTTAAGCCTTTGCCGCCGAATCGGAACTCATTTATACAACCGATCTGATTATTGACTATTAGTTCATTTGTCCATATTTCTGAAAGTCCTTTTGTAGTGGTTAATGCTTCATATACCATTGAAGCTGGAACATTCACGGTCTGTAAGTGCTCGATATTTGCCATATTGCTCATTTCCCTTCTTTATAAGGAATATGTAATTATTTGTATATGTATATCTTTGATTATACCATGGTACGGTGGGTGTGATTTCTTTTCGATTGCTCATTTTTGAAATAAAGCATTAGGGAAGGTTGTTTAACTAAACTGCCAGTTAGATCAACGATCGCCCGACATAAGTCATCAGTTATCAATATACATCAGGATAAAGAAAAACGGCGGTAAAATTGATCGCCGTTTTTCTTTACAACATAGTGGTATGGATATTCATAGGGATAATAAAACTGCATGTATACTAACGTCTAAAAGAAAGGAAATCCGAAGCTCAACGAAAAACAAAGGAAGCCGGAGGGGTAAGAGTAGACACACAATAAAGACATATACCTCTGTAAAAAAAGAAACCTTAAGGTCTGTGATAATTTCAAATCCGTTGAAGCAAATATAAATCGATGCCGGCTTTATTAACCAGCCTGCGTCGATTTCATTTAACTTCTTCTTTATAAAATATTATGTTTTCATTCTGTGTTACTCATTACATCCAGTCGAAGAGCAAAAAGGCATGATGTCACTGATATATAGCTATTGATGTTGGAAATGATCATATTKGATCGAATATTAAGCGGAAGAAGTGATCCTGAAATTTTGCGGTCTTCTGTCAACAATCCGACGTGTTTGATCAATTTGTTGAAAAAACAACCAACCACCGAGCTTTGAACGATTAACTAGGTGGTTGGCTGATTATTATGTCTAGGCTATAGCCCCTTTTCAGTACCAGTTCATAGTGCTATTGAGCTTTTACAATATCTCTGCCATTTTTTAGAAAAGAAATCGCGTTTATGATAGATGCTGCGAATTGCATATCGATCGTTTTACCTGATTGCGCACGAACGTAATTCTCGAGCATATTGAAATTATTCTTAGCCTGAGGCTTACTCAAATGTGCTTGCAGGGTCTCGATCTTATCTAACAAATTAGTGAAAGTGGCCGGGGCGTAGATCCAATTCTGTTGGTTCGCATAGCGCACAGCCTCATCCAAGTGATTCGCATCCATCTGGACTTTCAGCGAAAACGTTCCAATAGTTTCATTTCCTGCTGAATCAGCAGCCGTCACCTTCACGTTATGATCGCCAATCTCAAGAGAGAATGGATTGAATAAATAAGGAAGAATAACTTGCGTGCCGTCAACCTCGAAAGACTTGCTAACAACTCCACTTAATGGATCGGAGATATCAAACGTCAGACTGCCGCCATCCGTCCAGAATACTTGCATGGAGCTGGTTGGCACGATCACTGGTCCTGTCGTATCGATATTCACTTTGGTTGTTTTTACGTCTTCTTGATTGCCTAAAGAATCGACACTCCAATACGTAATCACATGCGAACCCTCATCTGACAAAGAAATCGTGGTGCCTTGCTGAGTCGGCTTCCCATCCAACGTGTAGAAAGTGCCGCCAACACCAGAACCACTGTCACTCACTGTAAGTGTGACTTTTACAGGGTGATTCACCCATCCTGTCGGTGCATCATCCGTCGTTACAGGCGGAATTGCAGGTGCTGGCTGGTTCACTATGGCAAGGTGAGGCTGAGCTGGCTCCGTCATACCAACGCCAAGATAGAAGCTTGTGTGCGGCGGTTGGTTATAACCTGTATTTTGCCATGCTACCCCTAAACGGTAAATCGGATCATGCATCAGTGTACGCAACCGAGTTTCGGTCAATGCACTCGTTGTATAAATCCGCAGCTCAGAGCTGTCTGTGTTACGCCATACGACTTCTTCACGCCAATCGCCAAACAGGTCGGCTTGCAAGTTCGGTGTTGCTTTCGTGCTGTTGTTGGACAATGCGTCCTCAGCGGTAAACAAATTGTTGGTCGTATGGTTCACATAATCCCATTTATCGATGCGATTGGCATCTAACAACTCACGATTCAAGTCGCCATCCCACCAAATGCCGAAGTTCGTGGAGCTCGGAATCGTCGTGGAGATCAACTCGCCTTTGGCACTGTATAGACCTGTGAGCGGAATATGTTCAGCATTCGTGATGGTAGCAGCCCATACTTCTTCACCTAAATAGGTCGGATCGATGTCTGCCGACATGCCGCGCCCGGTATCAATGCCTGTATGAATGCCCCATAGAATTTCACCTGTTTTCGCATCCCGGAAGTCCATACCGTAAGGGGAATCCGTATGCTCATGCACATTGAAGAACTCAAGCCCTGGTCTAGACGGATCCAGATCGCCTAGATGCTGAGCATCCCCGTGACCGAGCCCCGTATTGTAAAGCGGTGTGCCATCATCATCAATGGCCATAGCCCCGAATGTGATCTCATCCTTGCCATCGCCATCTACATCGCCTATGGACAAGTTATGATCGCCCTGAGCGGTATACGCTGCTCCAAGTCCATCGTCATTGGAATCAAAACGCCATTTTTTGGTCAAAGCACCATTCTTATAGTCGTAGGCTACAATGACAGTTCTTGTATAATACCCACGACTAAAGATCAAGCTTGGGTGCTCGCCGTCGAGATAAGCTGTACCAGCAAGGAATCGGTCCACACGGTTACCGTAAGCATCGCCCCAATCGGCCACGACTCCGCGAGGAGGATCATAATTGGTCGTCGCGATGGCTCTTCCTGTTAAACCCTCGAAGACGGTCAAAAATTCAGGACCTTGCAATACATAACCCGAGCTATTTCGGTGATCGGCGGCTGCTTCGCCAATCGCAATGCCTGTTCCATCAATCGTACCATCAGCTGTTTTGAGCGCGACTTCTGCTTTCCCGTCGCCATCCAGGTCAAACACTTGGAACTGTGTATAGTGTGCGCCTGCTCGAATGTTTGGCCCAAGGTCGATACGCCACAGGCGAGTGCCATCCAGCTTGTAAGCATCGATATATACGTTGCCTGTGTAACCAGCTTGTGAGTTATCGTGGGCGTTTGATGGATCCCATTTCACGATCAACTCGTAAGTGCCATCGCCATCTACATCGCCGACACTCGTATCGTTTGCGCTGTAAGTATAGGCTTCGCCTGCCTTCGTGATTCCGCCATCTGGCTTCTGCATTGGAATAGACAAGTAGTTATGCTGCCACACGGACGCTTCTTTCGAAGCTACGCGTTCAATGCCTGCGTTCACGGTTTTCAACTGATACACCGATGTATCTGTGCCAGCTTCATCAAGCAAATTGGTTGCGCCTGTGATCGGTTCTGCATTTACTTTGACACCGCTGCGGTATAAATTGAAGGCAATATCAGACGCATCCGTGCCTAGCATTTTCCAACCCACATAAACACCTTTATCTTGTTTGACCGCCACAAGCGCGCGATCGAGATACTCGGCTTGACGACTCAACACGGTTACAGCTGGTGTTGCCAGCGTTTCAGATTGTCCTGATACACCTCCTGCGCTTACTGCCGCCACTTTATAAAAGTATGGAATGGTAGTTAGCACAGTGGAATCGGTATAGCTGGTTTGGTTGGACTTGCCAATCAACTCGAAGCTGCCGCCAGCTGACTTCGACCGGTAGATGTTAAAGGTCTTGGCACCAGCAACCTCATCCCAACTAATGGTGAGATCGTTCTTATTCACGGCGCTCGCTTGTAGATGTACAGGTACTTCTGGGATCGGCACAGTCGGATCAATCATGGAAACGGTAATGGACCCCGATGGCCCTGTCTCCGTTAAAGCCAAATCCACGGTTGTCACTTGGTATTCGTAGGCCATCCCTACATCGACAGTGCGATCTTCATAGGTGTTCGTTGTTGTGCTGCCAAGAAGCTGGAATTTCGATGCACCGGCTACTTTGCGATAGACATTATAGGTCGCAGCATCTTCGACGCCAATCCACGACAAGGTGACGGAAGGATTCGCTGGATCTACTTGCTTGGCCTCAACTTTCAGCGCGGAAGGTGCCATAAGAATAGGAGTAATTTCCAATCCGTTTACGATGCCAGTTGAACCACCAAACTTGAAGTTCATTTGTCCATCACTCACGGAAGTTTGCGGAATTATTTTTTCAACCACAGACTTATTGCCTGCCGTTACGGTTCCATAATCGGTCCCCTCGATGGCAACGGTCGTTCTTGCACTTCCCAGATAGTCACCAACGTATAGCTTCACGGAGTAAAGACCATTCGGCAGATCCAACATGAACTCCCAGCCGACATTAAAATAGCCGAGCCAATCGCGAAGCACATCCGTGCCCGTAGCCCGATCACGGCCTATCATGCCCGTTGGATCCTTGATTCCATAGCCTTTCTGTGCCGTATACACAGATGAAAGATTAATCCCCGTATAGCCTTCTTGAACGGGAGAGGTGGCCAAACCGAAGTCGTATTTCATCGTTGCATGCTTCGTTGTGATCACAACGACATCGGACTGCTCCGATTCGCCTTTACCGTTGATCGCTGTTACCACGACATTATAAGTCTGCCCTTCCGTCATCCCTTGAATCGTATTGGTTGGCACTGTCGATGTTCCCACTAAGACGTACGCCGTTTCGGAGGCTAATTTTCTATATATTTTATAAATATCCGCACCTTCCACAGCATTCCATGTCAGGACTGCACCTGCATTGCTGACACTGCCTGCCACAACGCCCATTGGCTTGGATGGAACTGCTGCCGGTGGCGCCACATCCGTGACATAGTTAGAAAGCGGGATACTCAGATCTTTAAGTCCACCTGATAACAGACGCGCGATCTGGATGGCGCCATACTCTTGGAAATGCGTGTCGTCCGCACTGCCGCTCGGGAAGGCAGTATATGTACCTGCTGGTACATGGAGGAAGACTGCAAGTGTCCCGATTGGTCCGATCGTGTTATAGTACGCACGACTTAATGAACTGAGGTCCACCAATTTGACATCCATCTCTTGTGCTACTGCTTTCATCCCATCGACATACTCAKGGAAACTGATATTGAATAGACCCGTTGTTGCGTTAAAGTCTCTTCGACCAACAGGTGTTACCAGAATCGGGATCGCTCCACGCTGTCTAGCCCCGTTGATATAAGTCTTCAGATAGTTTTTGAAATCCGCAGGGGAAGCATATCGTTCTGGAACCGAGATCGTCGCATCATTGTGACCGAACTGAATCAGGAAATAATCATTCGGTTTAATCGCACGCAAAATGGTATCTAATCGACCTTCGGTGAGGAAGGTTTTGCTGCTTCGCCCGCCAATTGACTGGTTGCTGAACGTAATGTCAGATGTAAAATAGCGGGAAATCATCTGTCCCCAACCGGCTTGAGGCTTCCAGTACGGATCATAAGTTTGCACGGTAGAATCGCCCGCAATATATACTGTAGGCGTTTCTCCAGCTGCGCGATCCGCCAGCTTTGAAATAACAAGTCCATTAATTTTGGGCGCAGACCCGGAGAAGAAAATGTTCAATTGACCATCCACGAGAGCAACTTCGAACGATTGCTCCAAATAGTCGCCAGCTGCTTTAGACGTGAGCGCAATTTTATTCGCTGTCATTCCTTCTACGGATACAGCAACTTCCGTTGCTGCACTAGCATCACCTGAGGTAACGGAAACCGCATAATCCCCATTGGGCAGATCCACGTTGAAGGACGTACCTGCTGGTGACAAATAATCGGATTTCAGCGGATCTGCAGTACCGCTGTTACCAGAGCCGACAAGCGATGGATCGGCGAAGCCGTATTTGAGCTGATCGGAATACGCAACTGGAGCCGTGATCCCAAAGTAGCCGTCCGCTACGGCGCCAGGACCGAAGTCGATTTTCAAAGGTAAGTCAGATGGAAGCGCATTAGGAACAACAAATACTGTACTTGCTGCCACATTAGAGGCAGCAGAAATACCTGCAGTGTTGGAAGCTTTCACCTGATAGTAATGCACAACTGATGTATCAGCTGTTGTGTCGGTGAAAGAAGTCGATGCAACCGTACCTATTTCAGTATAGGTTCCAGCAGCAGAATCCGAACGAAGTACGGTATACCCTGTTGCACCCGCTGAAGCTGTCCATTGCAGGGATACTTGCCCTGCAGTGACACCGCTTACCATTACATTCGATGGAGGAGCTGGAAGGATGACGGTTTGCACCACATCCGCTGTCACAGATGTACTAGCTGTGGATTCAAGACCTCCTGCGTTTATAGCTGTAACTTGGTAGGAATATGTATTTCCTGCCGATACGGCTGTATCAATGAAAGAATTCGTTGGCACTTGTGAGATCAAATCATAACTTGTCGCGCTATTCGTCGCACGGTACATATTGTAATAGACCGCATCCGTGACACTGCTCCAAGCTAGTGATACGGATGCTGCACCCGCACTCGGATTGATATTGGTCACCGCGAGCGCTGTAGGAGCCGAAGGAGCCACAGTTATCACCTGTTCAATGACGATACCGTTCAGATAGCCAGCTCCTGTACCGGCGTAGCCCGTTGTGATGCCAACCGTTAGTTGTCCATCCGTAACTGTTGTGCTGTACGTGGCTTGCGCAATTGCAGTCTTCGTTGAAAGCGTCCCTTTCGCCACACCTTCCAGGGAAACCGATGTCTTCGTTGTCGACGTTCCCGCAAGGAGATCGCCCGAATAAATCGTCACATTATAGTTCCCGTTCGGTACGTCCGCTAAGAACGTGAACGGCGTTCCCAGAATGAAATCGTTCGTCAGATCCGTTCCGCCTGAACGGTTCCTTGAAGCGCCTGTTGGCAATGCCGTTTCAAGCCCGTAGCCTCTCGCCTGCGTATACGTCATTTGATCATGAACTTGATTATACCCCGCCAAGACTGGACTGCTTACTGGACCAAAATCAAATTTACCTACATATGCATCTGCAGCATGTACCGTTGGTTGAGCGTTTGGCAGCACTTGGATTGCAGTGCTTGAAATCATAAGACCACATAATAGCATAGCTGCTATTCGACTTGCTTGCTTTTTCATTAGACAAAGTCCTCGCTCTCTACGTGGTTTTCCTTCTACCCAGATGCTTGTTCTCGTTGCGTCAACTCACACCTCCCCTTTATTGGGAATGTTTACCTTCTCACATCATAATGGGTTTTCTTTGTCATTCACATGTAAAAAATCGATCTGTTTGTTAAAAAAACAGTTTTTTTGACTGCGCTTACATTTTATCTGTTTTCGAGTATTCCAATGAATTCACGAGATAAATAGATATATAGTCCCATTTATATTCGTATTTTACATTTTTTTGTCGAAAATCAGTGAATTTCGCCAATTATAAAGAAATACAACCCAATCTAATAGAGCTTTACTCTCTACTATTATGGGTTTGTTTCCAATCGTTGCTTTCTAGGGGATCTCTTACATTCAATCCCGAACTGATCCGGCTTCTTCCTCCGTTTCGGCCCTCTCGATGACCGCTGCGAGGAATGCGAGCGTGAGCCCTTGTCCCCAGCCTTGCGCCCACTTACGGTCAATCCGGAGATACCCTTCGATATCGTTCATGACGGCCGTCCCGCCGGATACGTTCGCGACCCGCCCGTTTTCGGTGATATTAGCCAGTATGCCGTCTAATGCCTTCCGAACGTATTTCGCATGCAGCGGATTGCCTTGCATCACCATCGCTGCAGCGATGCCTGCCGTCGCCGACACTTCGCTGTAAGCATCCGGGTAATCGAGCACTGTGCCCCAAAGGCCATCTTCCTTCTGCAGCTTTTTGATTGCTGCAAGCTGGTCGCGCAATGAACTCCAGATATGCATCATCGGGGGATACAGATAGCCTTCCGGCACCGACCTTGCCGCACGGGACATCGTATAGGCCGCCCAAGCATTGGCGCGCGCCCAGTGGATCCCGGACATGTGATCCTTGTTGATATGGGTATAGCCGTGGTACCATAGCCCGTTTTCCTCATCCTGCAAATAATTGATATGCCAGAAGAACTGATGCAGTGCATCGTCGATCAATCGCTTCTCCTTCAGCTTGACACCGACGCGCAACAGAAAATAGGCCGCCATAAATAGCGTGTCCGCCCAGCATTGCTCCGGAAAATCATTGTTAGAAGACACCGTATGCTGCAGCACCCGGTCCCCGAAACGCAGCGCCTTGTTCTCCAGATAGTCCACCTTGCTGAGTATGAGATCGAGGTATTTCTGATCGTTTGTTTGATCATAGAGGGTTAGCAGCATGTGCCCCATGGCGCATGTGTTTACCGTCCAACCCGGAATTCCAGCATCGATATACTCGTCGCACCACGCCGCCATCCGTTCCAGATAGGCGCGTTCGCCCGTCACTTCAAACAATCGGCTGACGCCGTAGAACGCAACGCCGCCCGGCCAATCCCACGTCAAATCCATCCCGAAAGTATTGTCCGCCACACGACCGGCAATCTGTCGCAAATCGCTCGCTGTTGCATCAAGTTTCAGTTTCATGTTGCCCTCCATTAATTAGAGCCCCTACTTACGGCAAGGGCTCTGGAAGCTTAGACACGGTAATTGCGATTAGCGGAATTGACCCGCATCAATCGCTTTTTTCTTCTCATCCAGAATCTCTTGGTAGCCTGCCTGGAGGAACTTCTTCTTGGCATCCGCATACAGCTTATCAAACTGATCCGGAGGAGACATAACAATCTTCAGGTAGAGTTCCTGGAAGAGGGCGTTCAGGTCCGCTTTATGCTCGGTTACATTCTTGAGTACAACGGAGAACAAAGCATCCGGCGTACGGTATTCTGCGGTAGCGTTCCAATTTTTCATCAGCTGTTCGGTCAATTGCTCCTGTCCAGGAACCGTCCAATTGCGCAGGTTCGCCTTGGTTGTCAATTCCGGAGTGGAGAATTCCGYGATTTCGGTCACAAGCGCCCAGTAATCCTTATTGTTGTTGTTGGAAAGCTTCGATTCGCCTTTGAAATCCGCAACTTTCTTCGGCAAGCCATCGGCATCGAGGGTATAGTTCTGACCTTCGACCCCATTCTGCAGAAAGAACAAGTTCTTCGGCTGGCTCATCCACTCGAGATACAACCAAACGGCGACTCGTTCTTGTTCGGTTGATTTGTGGTTAATTCCCATGATGAACCCAAACGGCCAGTCGGCACGTCCCTGCGGCTTGCGACCTTGAGGTACTCCGGCCTCTGGAGGGATGACGGCAAATTGGGCTTTTGGATTGTTCTTCAACGTAGCGGCGAATAGGTCAGTATTACTGGCAAGATAAAGTCCATATGTTCCGGTCCTGCCCGCCACAAACTCGGCTTTGATCTTGTTGTCGTCGTCGCGTAAATAAAACTCCTTGTCAATCAAACCGTTGTTATATTGATAGTTTAAGTTCTTCAGCCAGCGCTCCGTATCAGCGGTCGTGAAATCCGCAACGGCAAGATCGGAATAAAGCGCACGGTACTTCGGATCAATCGGCCAATCGCGGAAGGCATAGCTGTAATTGAATACGTTCCGGGTTAAGGATCCGCCTGATACGCCGAGTCCCGCTGCCTTCCATTTTATGAGCATCTCGTTATATTTCTCTAGGGACGTCAGATCCTCCACCTTCATGCCGACCTTTTCGACCCAGTCTTTCCGGATGAGACTCACAAAGTTGTTATAGTTAGGGCGCTTAGCGAAGATGAACATATTCTTCTTGTCCACTACACCATATTGTTCAATCGTTTTGCTCGTGTTCTTCCAGTAAGTCGGAGCATACTTGGCAACCTCGTCCAGTTTGAGCGGCTGCAAGACCTCTTCGGAGTAGTAGGTAAGCGCCTGTGGCATGTCATAATGGAAGATCATATCCGGCGCCTTACCGGCTGACAGCAGCTGCTCGAAATCCCTCACTTCGTTACTGCGGGAGATCGGCACGAAATTGATTTTGACATTGTGTTTCTCGCCGAATTCCTTCTGGATCCATCGTGTATAGTAGTTGTCGGCTACGTTCCAACCCTCGAACGCTCGATCATACACCGGAATATCGAGGTTGACAGTCTGTGCGAAGCGATTCGAAGAATCAAGCAAGCTGGTGCTTGCGCTCGCGCTTGGATTAGCCGAGGTGGTCGCGGATGGAGATGCTTTGTTCCCGCTGCCGTTATCATTGCAGCCCGCCAAAATACTGGTGCTCATCACGGAGGCCAAAATCACAGGGACCCATTTCTTAATACTCATCGTATTTCCCCCAATATAAAATTAGTTACTATGCAAATGCCGCTTTAAGGTTATTCCTTAACGGCCCCAAGCATCGTACCCCGAACAAAATACTTCTGAATAAACGGATAGACGCAGACGATCGGCAATGTTGCGAATACAACGACCGAAGCCTTGAGCACCTCGGGATTGCTAAGCTCCACTTGGGTGCTCTCCAGCTGAAAGCTTTCGGTCGCTTGGATAACCAGATAATAGAGTTTCAACTGTAACGGCCGCAGGTCGGTATTCTGTTTAATGTAGAACAGAGCATCTTGATAAGCATTCCAGCGGCCTACCGCATAAAAGAGTGATAACGTTGCTAAAATCGGTTTGCAGAGCGGGAGGACGATATTCAGTAAAATTCGGAAGTGCCCGGCTCCGTCAATCCTTGCCGATTCCTCCAAGCTAACCGGAATACTACTCGAGATGGAGCTCCTCAAAATCAGCAGATTGAATGCGCTGAACGAAAGCGGCAGTATGAGTGACCATATGCTGTCCAACATTCCCAGGCTATTCATTAACATGTAGTCGGGAATTATCCCGCCATGGAAGTACATGGTGAACACAAAGATAAAAGTCAGCAGCGTACGGCCTTTCAGCTGCTTGCGCGATAACGGATAGGCCGCGCAAATCGTAACGATCATCCCCAGAATCGTGAACAGCACTGTAACGAGGACAGAAACGTAAAGGGATCTTAGGATACTGTCGTCAGCAAAGATTTTCTCGTAGGCATGGGCAGTGAAGCCTTCAGGCCAGAGATACACCTTGTTAGCGATTACAAACGCGTCATCGCTAAAAGATTTGGCGACGACATGTATGAACGGCAGCGTGCACGCAAGGGAGGCAACAATCAATACCAGGTGGATCATCACATCCCAAATGTCAAAGCGAAATCTACGTTTTACGGCATTCGTGCCAGCAGATGATTTCATGGGTTCGCATCCTCTCTAAATCAATCCGTCTTCGCCCAGTTTCTTCGCAATCCGGTCGGCGACCAAGACGAGGACGAGCCCAATGATCGATTGAAATAAACCTAATGCGGTCGCACGGCTGAAGTTGCCGCTTTCAATCCCCCAGCGGTACACCAGAACCGGTATGGTCGTGGTGAACTCAGTAGTCGCCTTATTCTGTAAGGCCATAATCCGCTCGAAGGAGCCACCCATTACACCGCCCAAGCTCAAGATCAGCAAAGTCACGATCGTCATCCGGATCGAGGGTAAGGTAACGTTCCACATTTTACGCCATCGGCCCGCACCATCGACGATAGCCGCTTCATACATCTCTGGATTAATGCCGCTGATAGCCGCAAGGTAGATGATCGACCCCCAACCCATACTCTGCCACACGCCGATGGCCAAATAACTGATTACCCAATTGGTATCCTCCTGTAGAAACGGGATCCTGATGCCTGCCAGCTTCTCGATGAGATTATTCACCATGCCGTTGCCTTCGCTTAAGAGCTGATAGGCGATGGCACCGATAATCACCCAGGATAGGAAATGGGGCAGATAGAGCAGCGTTTGATTCATGCGTTTAAACATAAGGTTTTTGACCTCATTAAGAATAAGAGCGAGCACAATCGGCATCGTAAAGCTGAACAAAAGGTCCAATATATTCAACATCAGCGTATTCCGAATCGCTCGGCCAAAGTCGGGTTTGGCAAAAATCTCTTTAAATACTTCAAATCCTACCCATTCACTGCCCCAGAAGCCCCTCGCGATTTTATAGTCTTTGAAAGCGATCGTGAGTCCGAACATGGAGGCATACTTAAAGGTCAGTACCATTGCTAAAGGAATAAGCAGCAGCACGTAGAGCTGCCAATCCCTGCGCAGATAGTGATATATCCCCCATTTGTACTTCTTGGACAACGATAAAGCGGTTACATTTTTGGCATCAGAAGTTGCCATTGATTTCACAGTCTCACCTCCTCAGTACTTGGGGTTTCCGGTTGATTTACCTCATCGGTTCATTCCGGATCGGACTCATCATACCGTTCAGTTTGCTGATCGGTAAATCATGAGTATTGATTCAACCCGTCATTTTTGATTAATGTGCAGCAAAATCGCTATCCTGGGACTTTCTAATGATCAATTCTGATAGGTAGGAGCAAAAGTTAAGCTGCCTTCGACGGCCATAAGGACCGAAAAGACAGCTTGATGACCCCATGATTTACGTATGGAGTGCCGTTCATTTCTCTTCAGGATGTCCTTGTCTTCTCCGCCTTGTAACTGCTCGGAGGCATCCCTTCGAATTTACGAAAAAACCGGTTGAAGCTTTGTACATTATAGTAGCCAACCTCGAGTGCAATCTGCGTGATGGTCAACCTGGAATCGACGAGCAGCTGCTTCGCTTTCTCGATTCTCAACTGGTTGAGATAATCGATCGTACTCATGCCTGTCATCTCGTACACGATCTTGCGCATGTAAGAGTAGCTGATCCCGATTTCCTTCGCCATGTCCTCAAAGACGATTTCTTCCCGATAGTGTTCGTTTATATAGCTGATGATGCGCTCACCGTAGTTGTTGGTCTCGCCTGGTGAACGCGCCAGGTGCTGCACGATCTCCCCGTAGAAATCGCGAAAATAATCTTCCAGCTCGTCAAGCGTATCGATGGATGCGAGGGTCGCGTAAATATTGCCTCTTCCCGCGAAAATCCGCGCCGTGTTTACATAGTTCTCTCTAAGGTGCTTGATAGTCACGCCTACTAATTGATGGTAAATAAATAAGATATTATCGTAGGAGATGTATTCTGCGGAACGGATTTCGCCGCTTATGATTTCCAGTTCTTTGATGATGCTGTCGAGTTGACCATGGTTCAAGTAGTTTAGAATTCGTCTTTCGCTGTTGGCAGGATAAATATATCTCTTGTCTCGCCCCTCTTGCTCCTTCCAATAGATGATTCCACCACTGCCTGCGATCATGCGGTGCTTTACTCCCTCCATCGCTTCGATCACGCGTTCCCCAACGCTGTCACTCGACTCTGTCGGACTGCTTACACCTATCGTGACAGAGTGTTCCAAGAGCTCCTCCGCTTTATCACGAATATCGCTGATTGCGACGTCAATGCCAGCACCTTCCCTTTCAAATTCCAGCAGCCCGTAGTTAATCACAATAGCGAAGCAGCCATCTCCTTGATATACACATCGTGTATTCACCCCATTCGGAAACATACTGTCGCATTGGGAGATCAGCAGTTGACGATGGGTACTGCGCGTCTCGGGATTGTTCTTGGTCACATATTTCCTGTATCGATCAATCGAGACGACGGCAACCATAAAATAACGGGCCGGAAACATGAGGGCGGCCGGCGGGGTCAGTTCGCCCCGCAGCAGATTATGAACCGCCAGACTGCGGGCATCCTGTTCACGGACATAAAGCAGCCCATGGAGTGCATCCTCTTCCTCCTGCATTCGCCGGAACGCCGCATCCAGATAAGCGAGCTCGTTCCTGCCTTTTACACCCAAATGACCGCGCTTGCGTAATGTCCGGACCAATTCCCTAGCCGGCTTAGATAACCATGTTGCGAAAATGACGGTCAGAATGGTCCCTGCGAAAATAATGCCCGCCGTAAGGAAAATGATATTTTTCTGTAAGGTATGTGTCTTGGTCATTAGTTCATTGACCGAATAAATCTTCACGTAAATCCATCCGAACTGCTTCGACCGAGACCACGTGTAGAGCAACCGTTCTTCGTCAAGCTTGCGTAATACATATCCCTCTGCTTTGTCCTGCCCTAAGATCTCACGAATAACGGTCTCCTCACTGCCGTTCTTAAACAGCATGCTCTTGTCATAGTGAGAGATAATGGTTCCCTTTGAATTCATGAGCATGTATCTTTGCTCACCGCTACTTGATGAGCGCATATTATTCTCCATTTGGGTTTCACGCAAATTCACGACAATCGTACCGCGCATGGTAGTTGAGAGCCGGTTGAGCGGCAGCACATAGGAGATAACATCCACACCCGAATCAAGCTTACGCGGATACCAGACCCCACTGATTCCTTCCCGCTCGGCAAGAGCTTCCTTCATCCAATCGAAGTCCTCGTACCGCTCCAACTTCGTGATACCTTTATCTGTCGACACGACATAGTCCGAATCGCTTACGTAAAAGAAGGAGGAATAAACTCCGTCGCCGATCCGGTTAAGACTCATCAGATCTTGCTGTACGGATAATGCGTTAAAGACATTTTCGTAATTCGAATTGATTTCTTCAAAGGTTTTGTAAGGGCGGATCTTGTCAAAGAAATGGGTCGCGGCAAGACGTATCGTGTTCTGGGCAAAGTTGTCGAGCGTATTCTCGTTCAGATTGCGGCTGGCATTCAATCCGGCGAGAGCAGATTCTGCTATGGCGTGCTCCGAATTCCCTAAAATCTGTGCACCGCTGTACCATGTTAACGTCGCTGTTGGAATGGCCATAACGCAGAACAGAATTAATGCTAATTGAAGCATCATCGGAAACCGCTTCATAGCGCCCCTCCTCATTTAAAATAATACATATTCTACCATAAATAACTACCAGATACTTCAATATTAAAAAGGAACAGTTACCGGCCACGGCAATCTGCTCTCTGTTTATTTCACTATCATTTCCCGTTTCACAAGGTTTGTCCTCCTTTTCTCCCTATAAACTTGAGAAATATTTATATATGTAAAAAATTGTATATTTTCGCTCGGAATATTACTTTTCTTTTTTTTCATGATTATTTGCCACTTCAAAACTTTATTGTCTACTTCAAAACTTATTTGTCACCCGATAATAGTCTAAACGTCACCTGTTGGGTGACAAATAAGTTTTGAAACGCAAGAGGCCAGCAAACATAAGGGTTTGCTGGCCTGTTGGGTGACAAATAAGTTTTGAAACGCAAGAGGCCAGCAAACATAAGGGTTTGCTGGCTTATCAATATAAAATCAATTTACAAATAAGTTTTGAAGTACTTCTTACAATATACCCTTACTTCGTTATTCTTACATTATCAACATATAAGGTGCCTGTGTCATTGCCAGCAACACCAAACGCCAACTTGTTAAGATCTACTGCTGTCGTATCTTTGTAGCTGAATTGATTGGCCTTGATCGCGCCATTTACATACACATCGTACTTTTTCGTAGCGGTATTCATTACAACCTTAACATCGTACCATTTGCCATAGGTCATTGGCTCTAAAGCCGTAAGCGTCGCTCCATTGTACGCTCTCAAATAACCGTTATTTAAGCCAATTTGCAAGGCAATTTTACTTGTGCTGTCTGCGATGAGGAAATCTTTCCAACTGGCTTCCTCTGTGCGCAGCGTAGCTTTGAAGGTCAAGATGCCCGTTTGCGGWCCGAATGTTTTCTTCGCATTTGCGTCATTCGTGTTGACGGTTTTGTTGATTTTCATGCTTCGATCTGGCCCCGCTAATCCTACGCTAGGCTCGTTCTCCACGGTAACGGCACCCCCAGTGGCCGCCGTTGTCCAGTTCGTCGGAGCACCGCCTGCTGCTGGATAGGTATTCATCGTATCTTTGAAAATAAACGTTCCAGGATCGATCGTCCTTCCAAGTGCAGGAACCTCATCTCTCGTAATGGTAACAGCATTGCCATACATGCTTTGAATAGTGGCAGGATCGTTGCCAGGTGCATTTGACGTAGGGTATGGATAGAAGTTATTGTCGGACCATCCAGTGGTCCATACTAGGAACCATGTATAATCAAAGTTCGTTTGAACTGATGATTCAGTCGGAAGGAGACCGATCTCTGCTAGACCGAACCGTTTGCTGCCAAGGAGTGTCGTCAACTCGCTATTTGAGCTCGTAAATTCTGTATCCGTACGACTATTGGTATAGAGGTCAACCCCGCCCAGATCCACATAGGCGTCCCCTGGGTAATATGTGCTGTTCTGCGTACCTGTCTTATCGGGAGACCAAACCCAAATTAGGTTGTTCAAGCCGTGATAATTCGTATATCGGTCATACATATTCTGCCATAGCTTCTTAAAGCTGGCACCGCTTTTTCCACCCCACCAGAACCAGCTGCCGTTCATCTCGTGATAAGGTCTCCAAAGTACAACAACACCTTGATCCCGCAAGGATTTCAGATAACCCGCTATCATATCGACATGCGTCAACCACTTGTTATATTGGGTAGTTCCAGGGGTCGTTATGGCATCAAAATCCGCTTGTGACATGTGACAGATGACACTATCCCAGCCGACATCATCGGGTATACACTCAAGAGGGTTGATCTCATGCCATGAAATCTGGACAAGTCCTCCCTTCTTCCAGTAATCTGCCGATTGTTCGACTATTGTACTCCGCTCTGTACTTAAATCGGTTAGGGACCCGTACGAATGTTTAAATCCAAAATCATAACCAATCATGGCAGGAAATTTACCCGTTAGTTCGGCTACGCGATCGATTTCGTTATAGCCATACTTATCTCCAGTTACCATTTGTCCGGAAATGATTTGATTATTCGTATAAACTGTATCAAAATAATTTAACACATCCTTTACAGCTTGTGTCGCATTCGGATTAGCCGGGGTTGCGGCGTAGGCCTTGGTTCCGCCAATCCCTTGGAAGACAGGTGATACCAGGGCCACTAGAAGAGCACCTAGAAGGCACTTTGACATCCATTTGTTCATCATTACGAAATTCCTCCCTTGAATTGTGGTCATTTTCGTTTCGTCCAATGCAAGAACTTACCAAATCGTCCCCTTACCTCCTTCTTACTACCACCCCCTTCATTATATAAAGCGCTTTCACAATCGATTGGAAAACATGCTGCGAACTGTGAGATGGCCGTATGCGCAACTGAAATTCCTGGATAACACTATGCAACGGCCAAGTCATTTTAACAACTCATAGCTGCTCATTCATTTCTTGTAGTTTCTTCGAGTCTGTCTTTTTACTTTCACGGAACTCCGATGGGGTTACACCCGTTCGTTTCTTGAACTGTTTCAGGAAATAGTTGAGATGAACAAAGCCTGTTTGTTCGCATATGTCCGCAACGCGCAATTCGGTCGTGGCCAGGTAAAAGCAAGCCCTCTCGATGCGAATACGCTGCACATACTGGATAAATTGCTCGCCGGTTTTTTTCTTAAACAAACCGCTTAAATACTGCTCTCCCATGTTGACGTATTTCGCCATACCTTTGAGCGTTAGTTCCTTATCATAGTTGCTATTCACGTATTCGATGATTTTGTTGACCTCTGGATGATCCGAAGTTGTAGGCTTCATTCGGTAATCAGAATACAATCGGATGCGCTGTAACAGTTGTTCTAAAGCTTGCTGATGACTTGCCGCTTCTGCCCAGAAAGCCTTTCCGGCAGGCAGTTGATTGGATAACCGAGCCAACGACTTATCCAACCGATCAGCGGTTTCTTTAACAATTACTGCTGCCGTTTGTTGATCCATGAACTCATGCCATGCTATTGCTAGTGATTTCTCACACTCCGCCCATTGCATAGCTTCAAATAGCTGAAGAATATAACGCTCTTGTTTCCAGGAAAAGCTCTCAACTGGCAATCCGCCCTCCTTACACAACGTGGCATCCAGACCATACCAAGTTAGGCTAAGCTGATGGAGCGCCGATACCCATCCATCTCTCCATGCCTTGGAAGATAGCCATGTCGAAGAGATTGGTTCCGTATCTGCCGCGTTTAAAAGAATATCAGACTCATCTGCCCAGACAAATATGGTCACAATTCCCCAATCGACAAAACGATGCACAAGTAATTTGTCCTGACAGTCCATGCTAAATCGGCTAATAATCCGATCTTTTCCTAGGGATGCATCTGTTGCCAAACCGACGAATAAGCGTACATATGCGGGAAGGGGATGCCCCCCTCCCTCAGCCTCACTTGACTCCAGTTCCTCCTTGCCATGCAGGGATCTCCAAGCTTTCAGATATAAATTAAACATTGGCGCTTTGGTTCGTTCATCGCGCTTTTTAATTAAACTTTGTTTGGTCTTTCGTAAAATAGCCTGCAGCTCATCCGTATCCATAGAGGCTTTGAGCAGATACCCCACAGCGCCGTATTGTAGGGCCAACCTCGCATATTCAAACTCGTTCACGCAGGTAAGCATGATAAACTCCACCTCGTGACCCTTTTCCTTAACCAGCCGAAGCAACTCGATGCCATTCATAACAGGCATCATGATATCAGATAAAACTACATCCACCTGATGGGATTGCATGTACTCCCAGGCCTCATTGCCATCCTCAGCTTCAGCCACGACCCTGAAGCCTAGTGCCTCCCAATCGATGGCTTGGCGAATCGAGCGACGCACGAAGGGTTCATCTTCCAGAAGCAGTAGATTCCACATGTCCTACACTCCCTTTCTTCTTAATCATACCCCATGTTCAGGTTGATACGGATTCGATAGTAATAAAGGTATTTGGATACGAACATGCGTCCCTTCCTCTTGGGGAATCAACTCGAGCTTGCCCTCTTCCTTGTAGAGGAGCGACAATCTCTCTTTCAGATTGCTTAAGCCGATACCTTTACGTACGCGAGGTAATTCGTTTGTTTGCTTTTGAAAACCTACGCCATTATCCTGTACATCGATGAGTAGAAAGCGATCCTCGCTAGCCACGGTCACCTTAATAATCCCCCCTTGCTTACGATGTACAAGCCCATGTTGAATGGCATTCTCGACAAGCGGTTGTAGACTTAGCTTTGGTACTAACGCATAGTCCAGCTCAGTCTGGACCTCATACTGCACATCAAAACGGTGGTCATACCGGAACGCTTGAATATACACATAGGAATGTAATAACTGCATTTCATCCTGCAGAAAAACTAGATCCCTATCCGTATTTAGACTGCTCTCCAGCAACTTGGCAAGCGCCTTGCACATTTCTGCCGTCGTTTCGTTGCCAGCATTACTGGCAGTCCATTTAATTGTATTAATCGTGTTGAGCAAAAAGTGCGGATTCATCTGGGTTAAGAGCATTTGAAACCGAATCGCTTCTTTCTGTCTCTCTTCTAATTTGAGCTGCCCGATCAAGCCTGTCACATCGTCGACCATCCCATTAAAAGCGCGAACAAAGGACAATATCTCGCCTCGATGTGGATGCTCGGGCTGTTTGATATTCATTCTTTTCTCCACAGCCTCCTTCATCCGGGATTCCAGAAGTCGAAGTGGACGAGTCAGTGTGGATAGTGTCAAGAAAGAGATGCCTATGAAAAAAGCGATAATCAACAGGTACGTAAGGAATACCTGGCGCTTAAGTGCTTGGATATCTCCAAAGAAAAAATCAAGTGGGAATTGACTGACCAAGTAAGAAGATATAGAAGGAATATAGGTAGCGTTATAAACGTATTGTCCAGATTTATCTATGGTATATTCATTTGGTTTCGTTTTGCCTTGATTCAGAATGAGAGGCTTCAAGAGCGAGTCTATCGCGAATGCCGTATTAGTTTGAGAAATGACTTTCCCTTGTTGATCTAACATGTAGTAGTTTTGTTTGACTTGTATGCCGCTTGCCGAATTCAACAACCATTGATCGATATCCACGCTCGCGTGCATGCGCAGCCATTCACCGCCGGCCATCTGTGAAAGCGAATATAAGGAGAGAACGTTCTTCCTCCTGGTATCCGTCAGCGATCCAGTAAGTACTTGCTCGAACTCCCACTTAAGCAATAAACCGTCTAATGGGAGTTTGGCCGACAATTCAGTAGCCATCCTGATATGCTGCGGGCCTTCGTTATTCTCTGCGAGAGGAAGTGAGGTATACGCCMTTCCTTGCTCATCGGCCAACGTATACTGAATATAGACACTAGTGGGTAAAAATGTACTCTTAATCGCGTCTAACTTTTCCTCGACGACACGGGTCTGTTCTGCTCCAGGTGAGCGATTAGCCCCAGCAATTAACTCTGGAATGCTGCTGTTGCGTTCAATTTGCAAAACCGAATTCAACGCGGTCAGCCGCAACTCATCCAGCTGGGATTTCATTTGGCCGAGCTGAATGACGTTCTGTTCACTAATTTTTTCCTCAATAATGGTTTCAATTTGGTTGTAGTTGTGAATTTGTAGAATCGAGAATGGAATGAAGATAACTAAGAGAAAGGTAAGGAAAATCCGATTTTGCAATTTAGCAGGCCATAGCCTCCGAATTTGTTGAAACATGCTGTCCCCCCCTCTAGATCCGGCACATCATTAGATCTTTTTTGGATATCTTAGCATGTCGTCAAGCATTGGGTAAATGACTTCAGCCATCCGCATGAATCCGAGATCATTGGGATGACATCCCTCAATCGTGCAAGACTCTCGATTCGTGTCTCCGAAGAAGCGTTCACCGTCAATAAAATGGACGAATTTATCGCCTGCTTCTTTTGCATTGTGATACGTTCTTTGAATAATTGCTCTTCTCTGTGCCGCTTCCTCCGGCTTCAAATCGAAGTCAGGCTTTGTAAGGAAGAGAACGGGAAGCTCAGGTTGATCTCGTCGAATTTCCTTGAAAAACGGTTCATGCGTGCGTTCAAGGTGTTCAATTGTCGGCGCATTGTGATCATAATCCATGATAAAAACACTCATTGCCAATCCGGCAATGTAGACGGCCATTTCGGGTTCCCCTTTTGCCGCGCCTGAAAAACCTAGATTTATATAATCCGCATCCAGCCATCTGGACAGCAGTGCCGTGTAAGCATTAGCTGGCCGGGTAGCACAACCTCCCTCCGTAATCGAAGAGCCATAGAATACCATAGGCAGTTCAAAAGTGTACGGAGTTGGAGGTTCGAGATGGGCATCATCTTCAAGTTCAATTACCATATCTTCCAGTTCAACATTTCTGGGTAAATGGATGGTGATATCTTCTAGCTCATTATTTTTCTCAAAAGTAAGCAAAGCTGTTGTTTCTTCGTAACGCTTAGGCGCAATTAGACCTGCGTAGCGGATATTCATCCTCGAACCGATGTACACATCTGTACCTGCTGAGCCCGATAGAGGTATCGCCCAGTCAACGTAATTGTTTTTCAACTTAACATGTATAGTAATCTTCGTTGAATCGGTGCGGAATCGGATACGTCCACCTACGGGAGACTTCGCTCGCTTTGCTACCCCATCCGACACTTCCCCAAGCATCTCCTCTGGCAGACGCCAAAAACGATGTGGCAATAAATGATGCTGCAGCCCATAAATTTTAATGGGTTCCTGTGTGCAAGGGTATGTTTTCATGGTGATTTCATCTCCTGTATTGTGCTGTTTGCGCACACTCGGTGGGAAAATCCCCCACCGCTTTTGTGTGATGGGGGCCTTCCATTTACTTGGTCAATCCGAGAGCCGCAGCTTGCTTCGTAACCGCATCGGTATACAACTTATAATTGTATGTCCCTTCTAACGTAGCAAGGAATTTGTTGTAGTCCGTGATCGGCGTTTTGCCGTAAACGAATTTCGTCATTTCTTCTTGAATGAATGTGTCCGCATCCGCTTTATTGAAGCCAGTCGGCAAATCGATCATCTTATCCACAACGGGCAAACGCGGTAAATTAGCTTCAAGATCGATAAAGGATGCTTGCCCAGGGAATTTCGTTTTTAAATACGGAAGCTCAGGGCGACCTGTGAATTGGTAAACAAATGTATACCCATTTTCCTTCTTACCTTGGTCTGTAATGCTGATCTTATCGCCGTCCACTTTAAAGTGAACATCTTTAACCCCGTAATCAACTAAGTTATTGCCTTCTGTTGTAGAAACATAATTGAGAAGCTCAATAATTTTATTCAGCTTATCCGGTTGTTTCTCGAGCGACTTCGGAAGAACGATCATCGCGCCTGAAGCACCAACATCCTTGGTACCAGCAAATTGCAGACCGTTCGGTCCCTTTAGCGCCGACAGTTGAACCCAATCTGCATTTGGATTGGCTTGCTTCCAGACTTTTACCTGCTCATCACGAACAATACCGCTCCAGCCATCATAAATGATGCCAACTTTCCCCTGATACGCCTTATCCTTGGATGCATTCCCTTTGTTGCTCAAAAACTCTGGATCGACGATGCCAGCATCAATAAACTTTTTCACTGAAGATAACGCATCTTTCATAGCCGGGTCATAAAGTGCGTTAGTTAATTTTCCATTTAATAAAATACTTGGCGTTAACGACGAGGAACTATTGGTGACCCCGTAAGCGCCATATACAGGCGCAAAGGTATCCATACCTGTCCCCGTGATTCCGAGCGTATCCTTCTTGCCGTTGCCATCAGGATCATTCTCGGTAAATGCCTTTGCTACATTAAACAATTCATCAACTGTTGTTGGCGCTTTTAATTGCAATTTATCAAGCCAATCTTTCCTGATCCAGTATGTAAAAATGGTAATGCCAGGCGCCTTAGGCAATGCAATCTGCTTACCACCGACAACGCCCTTTGGCAATTGGTCTGCGGTTACAAATTTCTTGTAATCGGCCAACTTGTCGAGATAAGGCCCCATATCAAGCAGCACACCGCTTTGGGAGAGTTTCTGTACCAGATCTTTCGATACCAGCATGAGATCCGGGGGATTTCCTCCCGCAATTCGAGTGTTTAGTTTGGTTACAAAATCATTGGCTTCCATCGTCATCATCAAATCGGTATTTAGCTTTTTATTCAGTTCGTTCTTCACAAAATCTTCCTTAGGAAATCCAGGTCCATCGGCAGAAGTGACAGTCCCTTCTTGCATGACTTCAATTTTCACTGGAGCTACGGCTGGTTTCGTCGATGCCGTTCCTGCCGTTCCTCCCGTTGATACAGCGGTTTCTGAGGATTTGGTGCTCGAACATGCTGCAAGTAGCGTCATTGCAAGAAAAATAGCGGTTACAGATTTCTTTTTCATGTTTACCCCTTCTTTCACTTATTATTTTATATGTGAACGCAATGTCTCGTCTATCTGAATGCGAGATCTTGCTATACACTTTCGATTCAACCCTTAATGGCCCCGATTAGAACGCCTTTTGTAAAATATTTCTGAATAAATGGATACACCACTAGAATGGGTAGACTTGCGGTAATGACAGAAGCCATCTGCAAGGTCGGCGTAGGCACGATATTCTCCGTTGCGTTATCCACCGAATTACTTAAGAGCAGCAGTTTACGCACAACAATTTGCAGCGGATTTAAATCTGCGTCCGTAATGTACAGAACTGCTGGGAAAAAGCTATTCCAATTGGACACGGCATAGAACAAACCTATGGTCATTAGCGAAGGCACCGACAGCGGAACGACGATGCGGAACAAAATGCTCAAATCGCCAGCTCCATCGATTCTTGCAGACTCAAACAACTCCTCGGGAAGTCCTTCAAAAAACGTTTTCATAATCAACAGGTTATAGGTTGCGACTGCGCTTGGAATAACCAAGGCCCAGATGGTATTTAACATGCCTAAGGATTTGACGAGCAAGTACGTCGGTATTAATCCGCCACTGAATAGCATCGTAAATACGATCATAAGTAGAATAAAGGTGCGTCCTCGTAATGATTTTCGACTAAGCGAATAGGCGCCAAGCATCGTAATTAGCAAGTTAATAGCCGTACCCACCGTCGCAGTAAATAAAGACACCAGCATGGATTGCGGCAACTCTCTGGTCTGGAAAAGATATTTGTAAGCTTCAAACGTGATCGATTTGGGGAAAATAAGAAATCCCCCGTTTTTAATCACTTCCCCATAAGGTGTGAGCGACATCGATAACACAAAGAGAAGTGGGAAAAGACTTGCAATACCTACTACACAAAGAATTAAATTAATAACAGCACCTGCTGCTCGTTCCCCGCGATTGATTACCATATGCCCCCACCMCATCTTCTTGCAATCTTATTGGCGGATAGCACAAGCATCAAACCAATGACCGATTTAAATAATCCTACTGCAGATGCCAAACTGAAATTCAATTGTTCAAGCCCCGTACGATAGACCCACGTATCGATGATATCGCCTACAGCGTAGACTCGAATATTATAGAAGATGAACACTTGATCGAACCCTGCATCCAAGATGTACCCCAATTTTAAAATTAAAAGCAGCATGATCACATTCGATATACCCGGCAGTGTAATACTCCAGATCCGTCGTAAACGTCCCGCCCCATCCATCATCGCAGCTTCATACAGCGAGGGATCTATGCCTGCAATAGCAGCAATATAAATGATCGCTCCCCAGCCAAGATCCTTCCAAATGTCGGTCCCGACGAGTACTGAGCGAAACCACTCAGGTTCACCTAGAAATGAAATTGCCTCATACCCTAGGTCGCTGATCCAGCGGTTCAGCAGTCCATTCGTCTCGGAAAGAAACGCCACCGCGATCCCATACACGATAACCCACGACAAAAAGTGGGGCATGTAACTCAACGTTTGAATCCATCTTTTTAACAAAACGCTTCGGCTCTCATTTAGCAAAATAGCTAACAGGATGGACGGCAACATACCGAAGATTAACTTGTAGCAGCTGATCAACAGCGTATTGCCAAACAACCGAGAGAAATACGGTGAACTATAGAACATATCAAAGTATTTATACCAAGGATGAGCCCAATCCGAACCCCCGATTCCCGATAAAATGTTATAGTCCTTAAACGCGATAATAGCACCGTACATCGGTATATATTTAAAAATGACATACCAGGCTATAAGCGGTAAAAGCATGAAGTAAAGCACTCTATTCTTCCACAATCCTGCCAATTGGCATTACCTCCATCAACTCTTTGTTGTACCTTCATTATCCCATGCAGCCGCTCTTCAAATAAGGAAGAGATTTATTCATCAGCAGTAACAAATTTACTTACTTTTAGGGATCATTCGGCTCTATATACATGCAAAAAAGGCCTCCGCCATTCTTTCTGGCAGAGACCTATTCGTGGCATCATGTTATCTGGCAAATGGGTAGTCAAAAGCCACTTGCTTCTTCTTGATCACGCTATTATTTTCGATGACATACACTTCATTTGGCTTGATTGTAAAGTCAAAGCTTTGCTCTTCGATTTGCAAATGAATAGCTGTCGCCTCCGTATCGATCCCGATGATTTCTTTGACTTGCCCTTGTAGATCGGTAACAATTCTAACTCCTGTTGTAGCGTTAAACATTTGTTTGTCATTCATATAGCAGCTGAAACAACCTTCTTTACTCTTAAGTGTAAAGCTATCTTGCGCCCATCGCTGAGTATAGCTTCTTTCGAATTCCCCGTCCTGAAGGCCACCCCAATAAACTTCATCCTTGGATATACTCACGCCATAAAGCCGTGAATGGTATTCTAATACGGAAAGTATGGCAGGCCCATACCCATCTTTTGCCTTGCTTGGTTCAGCTGTGAAAGGATCAAATTGCTGAGGAAAGAATAAGTGCTTTTCCAGTACACCCAAATAAATTTTTCCTAATAAAGTAATTTCCGCATAATGCCCATAGTTCTCCAGCGCCTGAATCGCTCTTTGGTAGGTTAGACTTTCCGGCTGCCCGCTCCAATTATTACTCGCAATATTCCTAAAAAGTGGATCATTGACTGCGATGGAGGGCAATGGCATCATTGTCCAGAACTCTTCAGGATTCAGCATATGGAAAGCAATAAATTCATCGGCCATGTCCTGGGTAAAGCCGCCATAATACATGACCCTGAGATTATTATGGGTAAGCACATCCATAAACTCGTTATTACAATCTCTGTCGTAACAAGCGTGCTTGTCAGGACGCCATAGGTAGGACCTTATTTTATGCCTAACTTCGTCCGCTTTCTCCTGCCAATAGGCCTCTTGTCCGTTCCCTAATTCTTTGGAAATGACAGCAAGGACATCTCTTCCACTACAGGAGTAACCCATGACATCCATGGATTCGTAAGGAACTTGACCTAAGCCAGATGGCGGTGTTTCGCCTGCCCAACTATCCGGCGCCCCCGCCAGGCGTGTACAGTGATCTTCTCCGGTATCCCACACACACCAGGTTTCCAGACAGCCGTCTCCATCGGAATCTCGGTATTTCCAGAGATAGCTATCAAATCCTTCTAGCACATCGTATAGCTTCTGAAGATAATTCTTATCCTTCTTCATCCAGTAATACATGTTCAACGCTGGCACTGGAAAACAATAGCCCTGGAACCAAGCAAAATCCGCTTGTAATTTTCCTTCTATGACCGAAATCATCCCCGGCAGCCGGCCATCTTCCCTTTGATTTTCCATAAAAATCAGTTGGTTATTCAGCGCTGCCTCCATATCGCGTTTGGCGTACATTTCTCCGCCCATCGGCTGCGTTTCCAACCACACATTGGGATAGTAAGACCCCTCTACCAGTACCTTTTTATCTAAAAAAGTTTGAATGTTCTTCTTTGCCATGTCTTCACACAGGTCGTATAGCGTTTGCAAGGAACGATTATTCGTAGCATAAATCACTTCTGTTTCCGGCAGCTTTGTTACATCGATATTCAGGCATCTATTCATCTTAACTCACCCCACCCTTTATTCATTGATGTCCCATGAAAAAATATGTACGTGGTCCGATCCCCAAGTACATAAAGGGATTAGGCGCAGCGCTTTTGTTTGAATATCGACCTTCAGCTTCCGCAGCCTTTGATAATTATTGGTAATCGTCAGTAGTTCCATCCAACAGTCGTTACCATCTAGAAACTCCACTTTAAAATCCTTTAACATCGTTAATGGTACATGCCATTTGTTATTATTTAGTGGGTAGCTATTCGGCATATTTCTGATGATCCGGTTCAAATGGCTGTCAAAGACAAACCGCAATTCACTTATTTGTTGAGGTTGGTCAAAGCTGTAGGAAATCCAATCCCCTACACTTCCTGTCCATCCGTTATCATTGTCTCCAATCGATCTGTCAAAACCGTTCCTAAGTGCTTCCGCATCTCCGTTGGATGCCTGCAATCTGGCCATTTGCGTTATTAGCGGCAGTTTCCTTTGGTGCCAAGGTAGATAGCTGTCATCATCCATCAGCATTTGCTGCAGCTGTCGTATTTTAGTTTGATAGACGCCTCTTGGCGTCAGATTTTCCTTAACCGCTATTGCTGCTGCCGTGCCAATCGCCTGCCCCAGCATGGAACAGGTTCCCATGACACGGGTTGAACTAAGTGCCGCATGCGTGGCGCTAAGATTCCTTCCTGCGAAGAATAAGTTTTCTATATTCCTCGAATACAGGCTCCGGTAAGGAATTCCGTATGGTGAGGGAGCACGATGGTAAATGGTAGGATGACCGCCTTTGTAATAAAAGCCTTCAGGGAAGTGATCATCCATGCTCCAGCCGCCATAGGCCACTAGGTCATCGAACTTCCCTTCTGCTTCGATGTCATTTTGCGTGAGGATGTGATCACCTATATAGCGGCGGCTCTCCCTTTTACCAGGCAAGAAACCGATCCAATCAATCACCCAGTTCTCTACACCATGATCGCCCTGATTCTTCATATGATCCCAGACACCAAACACGACTTTCAGAAGCTCATCCCGTATTTCTTCCGTATCATGAATGGAATCACGATCGCCTCCCAGCTCAATCCACCAGAAATTCGTCCGTTTATCGTGTGGTCGATGCGGTAGATCCTCATCACTTGTAAAGGTGTGTGCCCAGGTAGGCGGTATAAAAGGCTGCGGCTTATCCGTTTCGCGGATTTGGAATAGGCAGCTTAAGCCCATCGTTTTTTCATCTGCCACTTCTGGCTCAATCGATTCGTTGAATTCACTTGCCGCTTCTCTGCCGATTCGGTATGCCGCGCCAGTTAATGGAGCTAGGATGCCATCTCCTGAACAGTCCGCAAAGTAATTAGCTTCTATGGTATGCCAAGTCTCGGTCGTTAATTGCCAACCCTTTACCGATTTAATGGTAGTACCTTCCATTTCCGTACCCAAGCAGCTGCAATTTAGCAGTAGCGTAATATTTTCTTCAAAACGCATTTTTTCATAAAGCACACTATCCCATATCGAAAAGTTGGGGGTGTTATTTCGGTACAGGTTCTCCAGTTCAATCTCTTCCAGCAGCCCTGATTCACGATTGTTCTTACCATGGGCACCGCCTATATTCATCCTTATCTCTGAAGAGGCATTTCCACCCAGAACAGGTCTATCTTGCATCAAAACAACCTTCACACCACGCCTTGCAGCGGCTATAGCCGCACACATACCCGTCATGCCTCCGCCAATAATGCATAAATCTGTTTGATGATGTCTATCTCTCATACGAATCTATTCTCCTTTAATCGCGCAGTCGTGACTCCATTATCACCTGCAACCGCGCTTCAAATAAGGAATAGATTTATTGATCATCAGTAACAAATTTATTTACTTCACGTTTGACAAGGTAGACCTCCAGCCAACTTCCATCACTTGGAATCGCCACTTCAAATTTCTCACCATGTTTGTCATATCGAAGAACACCCTGCCCAACTGTTGCCCTTACACAAATACGTTCATCATTCATATCTAGCTCTACCTCCCCTTTGGCCGTTGGAACCGTTCCTTTCAACCACGCTAGACCGCCAAGATGGGGCTCCACGACAAAGGTTTCATAACCCTGACTTACTGGCTTCACGCCAAGGAAATACTTTCCAATTAAGTAAATTGGGCTAGCCCCCCAAGCATGACAGAGACTCTTACCAAAAGGCATCCCATACATCCCGTAATGCTCATCATCCGCCATAGTCGGGTCATACTCCTCCCAGAAGGACGTTGCTCCCCGTTCCATCATGCCGCCCCAGTAAGAAAGGATCTTCTCTGCGCACAACATCATGCTCCCCGCTTTCGCAGAAACGGAAGACTAATGAACTGCATTCCAGCTAACATCCATCCGGCGGTAGCGATGCTCATTCCCCGCTCATGAAGCAGCTCCGGTAACCAATTGGCATTGATATAGAACAGAAAAGATTGCAGACCCATGAACAAAGTAACTTGCCAGGCCAGTTTGGAGCGCCAGACAGAGCCTCCTTTAGCTGGAGTAGAGGCATAGGTGCGGCGACTCCGCAGCTGCGGCAGCCAACACAAAACCGCGAGTCCTGCTAACAATGCCCAGCACCCTAATGACCCTCTCCAACCTAATCCGGCTCCAACCGAGAGAGATATGCTTATTCCGGAGGCCAGCGCTCCGAATATATTAGGCTCCAGTCATGGGTCCAACTTGGTCAGGAAAGTCCCTTTTAATTAAACTAGGCAGAAGCACATTCCCAACCGCAATTGCAAGCCCAATGACCAGCTTGTTTGAAAAATAGGCCATGAACTCTACTCGCGTAGATATTCATGACCTTCTCAGTGCATTTATAATATGTTTTACGTACTCAGTTTAGGACAGGAGCGCCCCGCCCTCAATCAGGATAACGGAGCCAGTGGTGAATCCGTTTTTCGCAAGGTAAACATAAGCTTCGGCAATATCTTCCGACTGCGCGATCCGTCCGACAGGCAATTGGCGCGCAATGGCGTTGAACATGGATTTCCGGTCTTCCTCCGGCATACCTGCGTAGACAGGCGTATCTACGATTCCGGGAGAAACCACATTGACCCGAATCGGGGCAAGATCCACCGTCAATCCCCGCATTAAACCCTCCAACGCAGAGTTGATCGCAGCCAACGTGGATGCCCCCTTCGGAGGCCGTTTGCCGTAAACGCCGGAAGTCAAGGAGATGGAACCTTCTTGATTCAAATAGGGGATAGCCGCTTTAACGGTGATATACTGGCCCCAGAACTTGCTGTCGAAAGCAGTTTGCGCCTGTTCAACCGGCAATTCGCGGAACTCACCCATCGTGCCTTCGCCCGCGGTGATCACCAAGTGATCAAACTTGCCAACCTTTTCGAAAAATTCCGCGGCTTTCTCTTCACTCCGAAAATCCAGCTCGTAAGCTTCAATATTCCCGCCAAGCGTTTGTTTGGCTTCCGAGAGCTTGGCAGCGGAACGGCTTGCGATAACTACCTTTGCCCCTTCATCCAGAAATGCCTTGGCAGTCGATAATCCAATACCTGATGTGCCTCCTACAACTATGACTCGCTTCTCTTTCAATGACATTCGAATAGCCTCCCTATTTTCCCATTAATGATAAGCCCGCTCATATTGCTTTGGAATGGTGGTATATTCACTTCTAAGCGATTTAGCAGCATGGATAGTCCAGTAAGGATCTCGAAGCATGCCACGGGCGATAGCCACTAAATCCGCTTCTTCGCTGCAGATGACGGATTGAGCAAGTGCCGGGTCCTCAAGCATGCCTACAGCTACGACGGGCACCCCAAGAGCCTCCCGAATTTTACGCGCAAAAGGAACTTGATAACCTGGGTAGTTGCCAGGCTTTCTTTCCCCTACGGGTCCTTCCCCGCCAGAACTTACATGAAAGACATCTACACCTGCTGCATGGTAAGCTTTAGATAACTTAATGGCATGTTCCATACCATAACCCCCATCCGCATACTCTACGGCAGTGATTCGGAAAAATAACGGCATATCTGCAGGCATTTCCTTTTTGACCGCCTGTATGACCTCTACCCCAAATTTGGTCAGGTCTTGTCCATACGCATCTTCTCGTTTGTTGGTAAAAGGGGATTGAAACTGATGAATTAAATATCCATGCGCCCCGTGAAGCTCAATCATATCTACGCCTGCCTGAACAGCCCGGCGGGCTGCATCAGCGTAGAGCTGTACCATCTGATTTACCTCATCGACTGTAAGTGCACGGGGCATCTTATAGCGGGATCCCGGATATGGTATAGCGGAAGGGGCCACTGGCTCTTTAGCATCTTCCGCTTTTCGGCCAGCATGAGCAATTTGAATCCCAATCTTGGCCCCGTGAGCATGAACCCCATCAATAATTCTGGCAAATGCCGGAATATGGTCATCGGACCAAATCCCTAAATCAAAGTCGGTTATTCGACCATCCGGCTCAACGTCCGTCATTTCCATGATGATCAAGGCTGCACCGCCAATTGCGCGGCTAAGGTAGTGAACATAATGCCATTCGTTGGGTTTGCCATCCCTAGCGGTTACGGAATATTGGCACATGGGGGCCATGACTACCCGATTTTTCAATTGTAAACCTTTAATTTCATAAGGAGAAAATAAGTGATTGCTCAAGTCAGAACCTCCATTAATTGACTGTTTACATAGGTCATATCATCAACTCTTCGCCTATCGGATATTCCCATAGTCCCAGTTTTCCCTTCACAGGAATATAGGGCTTCAGCAGACGGAAACCCGCTATTTCCCACGCAAAATAACCTGGACTGTAATCGCCTAACAGGAAGTCATCCCCCGTCACGACCTTCCCGCAATCCAGAATGGCTGACGTATGGTTAGCGTCGATGACTTGATAACAATTGGTAAGCTCGCAAGTTGCAAGGATAACCCCCGTAGGGAGGTTTTGTTCCGTATAGCAATTCTTGGCGAGTAAAGAGCAGATGGGTTCATATTTGCAGGCCTGCTTATCGACTTTCTGGCTTGCATGAATGGCCAACGGTCCGCGATACCGGGTCTTCCAGGATCTTGTTTCATAGAGAGTCTCGCCTTGGACAAGCAGAGTCGCCCACGGTTGAATCATGGATAATACTTTCATTCCTCTACGCTCCATTACTGTTCATAATGAAGTACTATTCCCCAAACATTCTCTAGACTTTCCATACACGCATAAAAAAGACGCAATCCCTCCGGTCGCATTAGACCTTCGGGAACAACCTCTGTTTCGCACGCTCAATTAAGCCTGAATTTCGTTTACGATTTGACGTAGACCCTCTTCGAGTGACGTGGCCGGACGTCCAAGCAGCTTCTGAAGATCATTGCTCTCGACTTCCAATGCGCCATCGCGAATCGCACTCTGAATTCCAACCAGAATCGGAACGACCGGTTCAGGTACACCTACGCTGCTCATTATGCTGGCATAAGTTTCGTCATCCACTTGTTGAACGGGAACTTCCCGGCCCAAGACACCGGCAAGGACAGAAGCTAGCTCTTCTTGTGTAGCAAGTTTGCCGGACAGCTCATACACGGAATTCTCATGGCCAACGCCCGCCAGTACGGCTGCAGCTGCCTGTGCATAATCGCGACGGGTCGCCCAGCCTACTTTGCCGGATCCCGCCGAAGTCAACCAAGGTGCTCCTCCAAGGACTGCTTGAATGCTGCTAGTCTCGTTCTCCAAGTACCAGTTATTGCGCAGGTAGGAATAAGGAATCCCCGAGTTTCTGATGGCTTCCTCAGTGGCACGATGCACCGGCGCAAGGAATATCGTGTTCTCGCTAGCGTTTCCTAAACTGGTATAAGCAATGAAACCGACATTAGCGCGCTTAGCAGCCGCTACAGCCGCAGTATGCTGGCGAGTCCGAGTTTCGTTGTCGCCGTCCGTGGAAACGATCAAGAGGCGGTCGATACCTGCGAACGCTTTATCTAGCGTATCCGGCTGTTCAAAATCCCCAAGCCTTACATCAACGCCGCGAGCTCGAAGGCTTCCCGCTTTCTCCGGGTTGCGAACGCTGACGGCAAGATCCTTAGCCGGTACGGTTTCCAATAAAGTTTCTACTACAAGTGATCCCAATTTCCCTGTTGCGCCTGTCACCAAAATTTTCATCGTAATTCCTCCTATAGTATGAATCTAATAATCACAGTCGTCATAACTACTTCGGTTACAACGACGGCAAAAAAAAAGCTCTTAGAGCTTTTTTACACAAACTGAGAAGCTAGCTGGCTTAAGTTCACTTGAGCCAACCTTTGTTCCATCGCGGTTTGGGCTTCCTTCATTTCCGAACGAAGAGCCGCTTCAATATTCCGGCCAACTGGGCATTGGAGATTCGGTTCATCGTGAAAATTAAACAGTTGACCGTCCTCGATGACTTCCACGGCGCGGTACACGTCCAGAAGCGTGATCTGATCGGAATCCTTCAGCAAGGAAGCGCCGCCCACCCCGAGACGAATGTCTACCAAACCCGCCTTCTTAAGCATCCCCATTATCCTGCGGATTATAACTGGATTCGTATTCACGCTGCCCGCTATGAAATCGCCGGTACAATCTTTGGAGCTAACTGCGATCAGAGAAAGGATATGGACAGCAATGGAAAATCTGCTACTAATCTGTTTCACTTTAGCATCACCACCGTTGTAACCATTTTAGTTACTTCGCGACAGAATGTCAACCCATAACCCGGCCAAAGTTAATTTTCGAGTTCATTGTCCCATTCGATTCCAATCTTATTGAGGGTTGGTTGTCCAAATTCCAGCGGATTTGACGAATACACGCTGTGGTAATTTTAAAGTCATCAGAATCAACTCTGCCACATCCTCCGGCTGCATCATCCGATCCTCTTCTCCTATTTTCAACCCTGCATTGGATGCCAGCTCGGTGTTAACGGTACTTGGTGTAAGGGCCGTTACCCGAATATTGGATTTCCGTACTTCCTGCATAAGGGATTCGGTCATTCCGATCACCGCAAATTTGGAGGCGCTGTAGGCGGAAGCAGTAGCGTTTCCGCGCTCGCCGGCGGAGGAAGAAATATTAATAATAGAACCGCTGCTTTGTTTCAGCATGGCAGGCAGAGCAGCACGAGTTACGTAGTAGGTCCCAAGGACATTCGTTTTGATGATATTCTCCCACACATCGGGATCCATATCGAGCAGTGTACCGAACTGCGCCATTCCCGCATTATTAAGCAAAATATCGATGGACCCGAGTCTTTCGATCAAATTGGAAACGGCGGCATCCACTTCAGCCTTAACAGAAACATCAGCGGTTGCAATAAAAACTTTAATTCCATAAGTTCGGGTCAATTCTGCCTGTAAAGACTCCAAGTCGCTGTTCGTTCTTGCCATTAAACCAAGCTGTACGCCTTCTGTGGCCAAAGCAATCGCAGTCGCCTTTCCGATTCCTTTCCCCGCTCCGGTAATAATTGCTGTCTTATTGTGCAATTCCATGAACATCTCTCCCATTCAATCGTTTAATTGATCCAATCTGGACAAACTAAAAAAAGATGATTTTCAGCATCTCTCAGCTCCTGCTCATTAACAATCATAATTCCCATTTTTGGTGTTGAGCATGTGCTTCAAAATCATGCAGTGAAAAAGTAAGTTGCTACAGTTATTTTAACTATTTTACAATAAGAAAAACCGTCCTTGCGGACGGCCTCTGGCGATTGAGTTCAGTTTGGCGAGTGGGAGGGCAGCAAGGTGGGCTACGATTCACCATATCTAGTTTTTCAGCCGCGCGACATATCCATTGGCATACCTTTTTCTATTCGAATGGCTATAGCCTTCGTTCTGCCGAATCTACCTTGTACTTCACACCTCATATTCTGTTAAACATGACGCACGCAGGAGTATTGGCGGGATGGTTTCKGGATACATGGTTCCGTCATTCCCATCCTCGGTTGTAAAATTAATATTACTGCTGTAATCTTCTTATTCATAAATTCATTCCGATAGGTTTCTGAAAAGTTGAGTTCCTCTTTGTGTGTTGTAAAAGTACGAGTCTCATAAGGGGATTCATAAGCGATTAGACTTCCTTCATTCAAGATTCGTTTGCTCTCGCTTGGGCCGCTCTAATATTTCTTGATCTACATGAATAAATTACACTTTTAGCCATAAAAATATCCGCTCTCACGCAGACCTCAATAGATATATGTGTTTTAACAAAAACAGCGGATGCAATTTCTCCTTACAAGAAGTTAGTAGTCTAAACGACCATTCATTCCAAATATCCATAGTTTGGGATTAATCAAAGATTTTAAGAATAAGAAGATCCCCAAAGCGTTATAAACCATGGACTTTAATTTGTGGATTTTTCATCCTGACTTTATTTATAATCATCAGATAATGGGTACTTATTTATTCAATTGTCGAATTAGCTTTACAAATCTTCGGTAGAATTACGTACGAAATGGCTGKACTTATTGGCATTGTGTGATGTTTGATTGCATGATGTTTCCTATGCTTAGACTACATCATCTCAACCCACTACGTGCATACCTTTTTTCGCTAATAATCATTTTAGCCCTAATGTGGTACTTCAAAATTCCAAAAGAGTGAATAGTTGATTGGTTTTATCCCTTATTTGACTGTACCCTAATATAGAAAAAGCGGCAGCCGTGGACGAGAAAATAAAATCCTAGACTTTCGTTATTTAATTTAACTAACAATCTGCGTTTAGATGATAGTATTGCAAAATGTGTACTGCGCTACTTCTAGAATAAAGTAGAGGATACCGAAGTAAAACACATACATGAATCAGGACTTTCATATCTCCAATAATCATATTGAAGTACTGACTAATCTTTTTACTTCTGAAGATTTCCCTGTTCCGCAAGGTTTTACTGATAAAGATGTCAACGTAAATGCAAAGCTGTTGTTCTCGGATAGCTTCTTCCTGTATTCGCGGTCAGATACTAAGAAGCTCTTCCACGACTGTATTATGCAAAACGTGGCTCTTGACCAAAAGGTTACATAAGTCATTCAATCAAAATGTTTCTAAATCTTCAACAATCTATCCTCTCAAAACAATCAATTTGGAAATCATTGGATTAACAATATTTGTATTTTAATGGAATCAACACCAATTGAGACAGCTATAATCACTGTCCCGACTGATTTCGTTATTTGAAACTAATTTTTACTACCCTTCCCCACTTTTATTGAATATTCAACCTTTTTCATTCCTTGCTCGGCACTCAACAATTTCCGTGTCAGATGAAGAATAAAAATATACAAAATATAGGTAACAATATAGACAAAGAAGGAATACCATAATCTCCAACCTTTATATGTAAACACTTGGAAAAAATCAGCTAACCATTCAAAAAACAATGAAATTAGAGAAAAACCGATTAAAAAGAGGATCCGATTCATTCCTTTCAAATTCCATTTATCATAAAAGTACAAAAAAATGTACGTGTATAAAGGATAATTAAAATAATAAATGAAAATATCCATTATCTCTAATTTTGAACTATCACTTACGTCATACAAATCAAATGGTTTAACAGCTATAAGTGAATCGACTGTCTGCGAAATAAATACAGTAAGTACAAAAAATACAGTTATTGATAGTGAACAAAAGCGTTTTGGAAGCAATATTACTATGGTTAGCAATACAGCAAATGAAAGTAATGTAAACCATTCATTTATGTCGAATCGTTCGGGTGGGTATAGTATCACAGTTATCACACTTTCTAAGCATTTTTCGGAACAATAAGCTAAAACAAAATGACTCAACCAATACTACATACCACAAGACGATTGAATACCCAAAATTCCATCCGATAAATTTCAAAATGCCTAAATAATGAAATACAACATACAAACCTGTCAAACCAAAAAACCATAGCCCTAAAAAAAGCATTTTGATGAGAAACCGTGTTTTATTGTGAAAAGAAAATAAAAGCCAAATAGTTGCACTAGGCATAACAATTAACTGATTCATCTTATAAAAGAAAAAAGTGGAAAGTGACCTCGAAAACTCGATCAGATTTAAATTATCAAAAATTGCAGATTGTGACTGCTCAATCACAACTACTATGACCATATAATATATGATTTTCTCAATAGGTCGGAAAATTTTACGCATAAATCGCAATGTATACAAAATCCCAATGCATATAAAAAGCAAAACAATATTCAATATCACCACGAACTTAACCTCCACGGATATAAAAAATATATATTGTTTACGATTCCCATGTAAGCGTACCGTATACATTTTTGACAATCATAGATATTGCTATTATGAAAAATTGCAGGTGCAGCATTAGAGAATTACAAAATTTTTACTGAAATCATTTCACTTGCCAATCCCTTAATAGCTGCCAAATCCGTTAACAAACGGACTCCCCACCCAATTCGATTCATCATTTGAATTGTACACCTCATAGCCACGGTTTATTCACTTCTGCCTTTCGTGTCCATGAAAATCAGAGTAATCATTTGTGCTACACCATGTCTAGGTGAAATAATGACCTAGCACTTGCGCATCCCCTATGCTCCATCGCATTAGTAATCCACATGTTAGATATAACAATGGAGCTTATAGGGTTGGAAGTCACGGTCCCCCCGACATCGTCCCATTGTACTCACTTGAGTTCTCTTTTCATTCCAATCGAAAGTAACACGGGGTGTAACAACATAGCATCTTGACCAATCGACTATTCAATTTAGTGGAACTTTGAAATACCACATTAGTACTACGATAATTATTAACGATAAAAAGTAGGCACGTAGTGGTTTAGTATGATGCAGTCTAAGCATAGGAAACATCATGACATCAAACATCACTGAGTGCCAAAAAGTCCAGCCATTATCATATGAGATTCTACCAGAGATCTGTAAAGCTAATTCGACAAGTGAATAAATAAAAACCCATTTGAATAAGTACTTAATCTGCTTTAATTTAGTCGTAGTAGGGTATCTTGAGAGGAACAAAAGAACGCTTAGGGGCATTGTTATTACTGCATATACAATGACCGTTATCTGATGATTATAAAGAAAGTCGGGATGAAAAACCCACAAAGTAAAGTCCTTGGTTAGATATTCATACAGAAGACCACCAGCCAGGATAAAGAGCATAGTTGTGTGATACTTGTGCCAGTTCTTCCAATCTGCCCAACGCCAAACTGAATAAATAGTAAATAGAGTTATTACAACATGCATAGAATTTGACCACCTTCGTATCTTATACAACATATCGCATGTTGTAAGCTTTATTTTACCCACATTTTTTTGATTAATCCAAATTATGGATATGAAATAACAAGTAGTAGAGTACACCCCTTTGCAATTCGAAGAGGTGTATTTTCTATGGCAATCATCGTGCAAACAATTGGGTAAGCTGTCTTTATTGATGATTTTTGGAAATATGGGGAATAGTATCAATAAATTGAATCATTAGTGAGGGAAGTATGGAAGACGTTAAAATATCCGTGAGCCAATTTGCAGTACTCGTAATGATATTTACGATTGGAACTACAATCCTGGTTATTCCATCGGGGCTTGCTGTGGATGCTAAACAGGATGCCTGGCTCGCCGCTATAATCGGAGTTGGCCTTAATTTATTAGTCGTCTGTTTATACAACAAGGTTGGAGATTATTTTCCGAACATGGGCCTTACTTCATATAATGAAATATTATTTGGGAAATGGCTGGGGAAGCTGCTCTCCCTAGTATTTATTTTCTTTACATTTGTCGGCGCAACTACGGTCTTGTTTTATATGGGGAATTTTGTGAACACACAAGTTATGCCTGATACACCCATTCAAGCTCTCAATCTTATTTTTGGCATCGTCGTTGTCATGGGTGTGCGTCTTGGACTTGAAGCCATAGTCCGCGCGGCAGAGATTTTTTTTCCATGGATCATTCTGCTATTTATTATTTTGGTTATATGTCTCGTACCGGAGATTCAATTTGATAAGTTGCAGCCCATGTTCACAGTTGGATATAAACCCCTGATAAAAGCGGCTTTGTCGGTTGCTGGTACTTCTTCACTTCCTTTTATCGTGCTGTTCATGGTATTCCCAGCTCATGTCAATCAAAATCAAAAAACGAAAAAAGCTTTCCTGATTGCTACCTTATTAGGCGGTTTTTGTTTCGTAATGATCACTTTTTTATGCATAACCGTATTGGGAAATAAAATAACTGCAAGTCATATGTTTCCAAGCTATGCTTTAGCCAAACAAATAAACATTGGCAATTTTTTGGAACGTGTTGAAATCCTAATTGCAGGGATTTGGTTTCTAACGGTTTATTTTAAGACAACTTTTTATTTTTATGCTTTTGTTATGGGTCTAGCTCAAATATTGAATATAAAAGATTATCGACCGCTTGTTTTACCATTAGGAATGATTATGGTTGTTTATTCACTTGTTGTTTATCCCAATGTTGCTTATATGGCAGAGTTTGATTCCAAAACTTATATTCCTTATGTAATAACTATTGGGCTAGTGTATCCACTACTCATACTGGGGGTTGGAGCCATTCGAAAGCCATTGTCAAAGAATAAGAATACTTGAGTAGGAGGGGATATCATTTATCATGGATTTCATCGAGAGAATTTTTCGGAATAATAAGAAGCGCGCAGTTGAAACAAGGCTCGATCAGATTAGCTCGTCGTTCTCAACAGAATCACTTGAGCTGTCACTTGAACTTAACATGGACAGAGTTAAGAAAGCCTTTGGAAATAGTAACGATATCATAACGCAAACCATCAATCTGAATGAATCGGATTCGACGCAAATTGGATTTATTTATATTAATGGACTGATTAATCCAAGTTCTATTCAAGCTCTGCTTACCGAAAATTTAAAAGTTGATTTAAGTGAGTCCCCGATGAGTGCTTTAAAAAATGCAATGAGTACACTCGGTCAAGTTCGCGAAATTCCCGATTTCGAGTCCTTATACCAAGCTATTTTAGCGKGGTTAACAGTTATTTTATTGAATGGGTGGGGGCAGGGGTTAGCGGCGAATACACAAGGCGGGGAGCATCGTTCCGTTGAAGAACCGACCACGCAATCGGTTGTAAGAGGACCACGGGAAGGGTTTACAGAGCAAATAAGTACCAATACCGCACTCGTCAGACGTAAAATAAAAGACCCTGACCTATGGATGGAATCCATGACAATCGGGCGTAAAAGTAAAACAGAAGTAGCCATCATGTATATGAATGGCATTGTGAATGACAAGTTGGTACAGGAAGCAAGAATACGGCTTGGACGTATCGATATCGATGCGATATTTGAAAGTGGTTATGTCGAAGAGCTGATCCAAGACGAAACATACTCACCTTTCCCTACCCTGTACAATACGGAACGCCCCGATGTTGTCGCCGCAGGCTTAATGGAAGGACGTATTGCTATTCTTGTCGATGGCACTCCTTTTGTGCTTATGGCGCCTGCTTTGTTTACTCAATTTTATCAATCGGCGGAAGATTATTACCAACGAGCAGATTTCGCAACACTTCTTCGATTACTTCGTTATGCCTGTTTTTTCATATCTTTGTTGGCTCCATCCCTATATATTGCCATAACCACTTTTCACCAAGAATTGTTGCCCTCCTCTTTACTAATCAGTTTAGCTGCTCAAAGAGAGGGGATTCCTTTCCCAGCATTTATCGAAGCGGTTGTCATGGAAGTAACTTTCGAAATCCTTCGAGAAGCCGGTGTGAGGTTGCCGAAGACTGTCGGACAAGCTGTTTCAATCGTAGGGGCATTAGTAATCGGTCAAGCAGCAGTAGAAGCAGGTTTGGTTTCTCCTGCGATGGTTATTATAGTGGCCATTACTGCCATTTCCAATTTTGTTATTCCATCCTTCAATATGGGGATTACGATTCGGATTTTGAGATTTCTATTGATGCTAGTAGCGGCTTCGTTTGGATTATTTGGTGTAACTGTAGGGCTAATCGCTATCGTTATTCATTTGAGTAGTTTAAGGTCATTCGGTATTCCGTACATGTCTCCTATGGCACCTTTTATCTTAGCGGATCAGAAAGATACTATTTTTCGTTTCCCGCAATGGGCATTGTCTACTAGGCCTAGGCTCATTAGTCAAAAAAACAACATTCGAGAAAACAATGCCTCTTCGAATAAGCCTGAAAACAGGCCATAGATAAAGGAGTCATCGGTAATGCGAAGATATGTTATGGTATTTGTTGCCTTATTCGTCACAATTGGGTTACTCACGGGATGTTGGAGTCGGCGCGAGCTTAATGACCTCGCGATTTCGGTTGGTATGGGTTTCGATAAAAAAGATGATCAAGTGCAGGTGACGATTCAAGTTGTTAACCCCAGTGAAGTGGCTTCAAAAAAGGGCGGGGGTGGAACAACAACACCCGTAAGCACCTTTAAAGCTACATCCAAAACCATATTTGAATCTTTAAGGAAAATTACCACACAAAGTCCAAGAAAGGTGTACTCTTCCCATCTTAGGATGCTTGTGATTAGTGAAGAATTGGCTAGGGAAGGGATTACGCCGATTCTGGATGGGATTTCAAGAAATCATGAAATGCGTTCTGATTTCTATATCGTCATAGCCAGAGGAACAACCGCTGAGAATGTATTAAATGTACTTACGCCCATCGAGAAAATCCCCTCAAATAAATTATTTTCCACGTTGGAGATGTCAGAAAAGGTTTGGGCGCCTACTGTAAAAGTAAAATTAGACAAATTAATTTCCGATCTGCAAACAGAGGGAAAAGATCCTGTACTAACTGGTATCCTAATTAAGGGGGATCCGAGTAAAGGTAGTGAAAAGAGTAATGTATACCGAACAGATCCTCCTACATCTTTGGTATATGCGGGTTTAGCGCTTTTTGAAAATGACAAACTTGTCGGTTGGCTTAATGATAAAGAAAGCAAAGGCTACAACTATTTAATAAACAACGTTGAAAGTACGATCGGACATATCGATTGTCCAAAAGGGGGTATTTTAGCATTAGATGTAGTACGCACTAAAACAAAAATGAAAGGCAAAGTAGAAAATGGCAAACCGCAAATCATGGTTGATGTTTTTCTCGAGGAGAATGTGGGTGAAGTCCAATGCAAGATCGATCTGCTTAATCCGGAAACTATCCAGAATCTGGAGGTATTGGCGCAAGAAGACGTGAAAAATATTCTGGAGGCCACCATTCAAAAAGCAAAAAAATATAATGTTGATATTTTCGGCTTTGGTGAAGCGATAAATCGAGCAGACCCTAAATATTGGAATAAAAATAAAGAAAGTTGGAAAGAACAATTTTCCGATTTACCTGTACTTGTGAAGACAGAAGTGAAAATTCGTCGTCTGGGCACTGTAAGTGATTCTCTGGTACAAAAAACAAAGGAATGATCAAAAATGTGGACGATTACAGCGATACTTTTGGCCTCTGCAACTATCGCGATGTTGGAACTTCCATCGCTTATGAAAAAAAAGCTGTATAAAGAATTCGTTATCGTTTGTTGTTTAGTATTGCTAGGTACAATACTAAGCATTGCTCAAAGTATGCATATGGAATTGCCTAATCCCTTAGATCTCATCACCTTTGTTTTTCAACCGTGTAGCGATTTCATTCTAGGGTTTTTACAGTGAAATTGCGTACATACGAGAGGAGGCATAACAAAGAAATGGGAAAAAGTATCATTGGCATCCGACAATTTACCATTCTTGTCATACTATTCACAGTTGGAAGCTCCATATTAATAAGCCCTTCTGGTCTAGCAGCGGAAGCGAAGCAAAACGCATGGATAGCCGCCATTCTGTCCGTGTGTTTTGGTTTGCTGACCGTCTTTCTTTATCAAGCATTGGTAAGACAATTTCCGAACCAAACATTGGTACAGATGTGTGAGACTTTATTTGGCATTTGGATAGGTAAAATAGTTTCTCTGCTTTATTTCTGTTTCTTCTTCCTTCTTGCAGCGCTTGTATTGCGGAACATCGGCGACTTTGTGGTAACTCAGGTTCTCCCCGATACACCGCTTCAATTTATACTTATGATTTTTCTCGCAGTTGTTATAATGGCAAGTTGGCAGGGTATAGAAACTATTGCACGTACCGGGGAAATTTTTTTTCCATGGGTTATGATATTCTTTTTTGCTATGGTTTTATTTCTGGCACCGCAATTCCAGCTTGTTCAGCTTAAACCTTATCTCGGCGAAGGTATTATTCCTGTCATCAGAGCGAGCTTACCTTTTACAGGAACCCCTTTTATGGAACTTATCGTGTTATTGATGGTTATTCCTTTCGTGAATGGTGTGAAAAAAGCAAATAAAGCGTTTTTCGTGGGGACGCTGATCGCGGGAATATTATTGATTGTGATAACTTTGATCTCGATTCTTGTTCTTGGTGCAGGTATTACCGCAAGGAATTTGTATCCAAGCTATAGTTTAGCGAAAATGATTAGCGTTGGACAATTTCTAGAAAGATTAGAAGTCATAATGGCGGGGATCTGGTTTATTACGATCTTTTTTAAACTAACGATTTGTTTCTATGCTTCAGTCCTTAGTTTCGCTCAGGTTATCAAAATGGAAGAAATCCGCCCCTTGTTTTTCCCTTTTGGGATGATTTTGATTGTGTTATCTATCATTGCATATCCAAACGAAAGCTATTTCCTTCACTTCGTATCAAAAATATGGTTTCCCTATGCCTTCACATTTGGAGTACTACTTCCTTTATGCATGATTGGTGTGGCTCTCATTCGAAAGAGAGTATAAAGTAACCAATCACGATTAATTACTTCATGATAACCATCCATTTACACTGAGTAACAGCTCACACCATTCGTTACCATGAAAAGAAAGGCTTGTTAACAGTCGGCATGTCCAGAGAGAGGACGATAAACTAACGCAACCATTCGGACGAGGCTATCGAACGTCTGAGACTCATCTCCCAATTTCGTAAAACTTACACTATGGCATCCCTCCTGACGAAGTGATGTCCCCACATTCGCTTGGGGCTATTCCTCCAGATCCATTACAGAGGTTTCTTCGGTCGTGCACCTACCCTCACAAGCATAAATTCATTTCGGCATATGCCTTATTGCAACCGTTTTGGGTAACAGCCCTTCTTGCAACGTCCCTTGCTTTCCAAGTCCCTTACAACCTACTATATCGTGCTCACCGCCGAATTCGATCACAAGTCGGTGCAGAGCTCCGGCGATTTGCAACTATATCTCTACGCACTGTGCAACGTTGGCGAGGAATCGATCGGCTCCCTCCAAGATGGGGAGGCCATGAAAGGGTCAGCCGTACAAATCGACGATTATCAAGCGGTCATTCTGCTGAGCTTCGCCTGTGGCCGTCCTGCCGATAACGCCGGACTGGCGCTGTCCTTTGCGGAACGATTGCGGGCCAAAACCGAGCAGTTGTTCAAAAAGACGATCAGCATCGGGGTAGGCTCCCCTTATCCCGATTTTCGGGATATTCGAACGTCATATCTGGAATCGTCGGCGTTTATTGCATATAAAATTTTGACCGGCCCGAATGCGATTATCACCTCGTAGCAGGCTGGTTCCTGGGATAGCCGTAAAATGATGGATGTGTTCGAGGCCGTGGACGCGGTGCTCGAGGCCATTAAACAGGCGGATGCCGATCGGACGAACCGGCAGCTGGACGGCTTGTTCGACAACGCGGCAGTCTCTAATTTAACCAAGGATATGATGGTGCAGCTCTGCCTTCAGGTGCTGCTCAAGGCGCTTCGGATCGCGGCGGATTCGAGTCTGGACGAGAGGTTTCGAGAGGATAAGGAAACCGTACTTGACCGATTTAAGCATTGCGAAACGATACAGGAGATGCGTTCGGTGCTCTGCGGGCAATTGTGCGGGCTGATTATGGCCATGATCGAGAAGCGGAGCGCCCGCAAGAAGACGAATGATCTCATTGAAGCCATCCAAGCCTATTTGACGGTTCATTATGTAAATAGCGACATATCAGTGAATTACATGGCTGATCTGTTCGGCATCTCCCCCAATTACTTAAGCAAGCTGTTTAAAGAGCACACGACGATGAATTTCATCGACTACCTAATCGAAGTGCGCATGAAGGCCGCTAGCGGACTGCTGCTCGAAACCGCTCTCAAGTTGAACGAGATTGCGCTTCAAACCGGGTATGCCAACTTTTCAAGCTTCCTGCGCAACTTTAAGAAATATTACGGCATGACGCCCACGGAATACCGGCAGGTGCATGCAGATTCGGTAGCCAAATGAATGATATGAGCAATCCTGCTTGTTCGCTTAATGACAGAAGGAGCAGTTGCCATCCCATCTGCATGATGTTGGGTGACAAATTGGTTTTGGCATGCCAAAGGTGCTATCCAATAAGTCCCTAAAATAAAAAAGTTGGGCGGAAAAAACGACATGTTTTCCGTCCAACTTTTTTTGGCACTGTTTTGTAGGAAAGCAGCGAGGCGAATGCCTGCTACTTTCAGGAGATTGTGGGCCATAGCCACAATCCCAAACTCCGTGAACCTTTTCCAACCCCATCAAGGAAAACCGGCGGAACGACCGATTGCCCTTGATGCGACCAAATACGCTCTCTACCTCGACTTTACGCTGAGCATAGATTGCGGATTTCTTGTCATCACCAAGAGCGCTTTTCGCTTTTGTTTTCAACTCTTCCCATACCGTGTTCCAGTGAACCTGGCGGTTGCCTTTTCCCTTTGTGCACGCCGCTCTCATCGGACAATCACTGCATTCTTCACACTCATAAGTCTTAAAGCTCTGCTCCAAGCCAGAGCGCTTCTTTTTCGTCAGGTACTTTTTGAAGAGAACGTATCTCCCATTGGGGCCGTTACCGCCTCTGCTCATGATAATCAGGTTATGTTTTTCTAGTCACTGGCCAGCCATCTGCTTGCGGTATTCTTTAGGGGAGACTCCCGCTATTCTGTTGAACAGATGCGTGAAATAATTGGAGTCGTTGAAGCCGGTGGCCTCAGAAATTTCGAATATTTTCATATCTGTGCTTTTCAGTAGAAGCTTCGCTTTCTGTACGCGGAGGTTCTGGATATAGCCGGTTACACCTTCCCCGGTTTCCTTTTTAAATAGATTGCTGAAGTAGCTGGGGTTGAGATGGACATGGGCCGCTACCTCGGCCAAGCCGCATACTCCCATGTATGATTCTTCAATAAACCGGATGGCCTGCTTGACCGGATTATCATTCTTGCTGGCAAGCCAGTTATTGTGGGATTGCAGGAATTCCTGGATGTATCCCTGCAACCATGCGGCAATATTCTCCGGCGTCGCACATTTGTAGATAGAATCCCACTCTATGGGGCGCAAGGCCATTTGCCATTCGGGAAACTGGACCTGCACCAATCGGAGAATGGCCGCAACCAGCAGCAGCGCTTCGATCTTGGCGGTTTGCGGGGGCAAATGGCTGATACGGACGGCTTGCTCCTGCAGCTCACGGCTCAACCGGTTGTTATCCTCCGACATAAGCCAGGTTACAATTTCCTTCTCCTTCTCGTAAAGCGCCGTCTGGTTGAGCAGTGATTCGTTGGCAGAACCGTGTTCCCTTTCCCCTCCCCGGCAATACCGTCTATAGCCCTGGTGCAATTCTTCCGTGCTGGCGCATAGTCCTTGTCCACTGCATTCAAGAGGCAGCCTTAGATATTGATGAATTGAATCGGTGAGTATTTGCAGCCATGAGGGGGTTGTATCTGGCCGAGTAGTACTCCGGTCCACCAATAAAGCCCACTCCGATGCGTTCAAAGGAAACAGGCGAAAGCCGTCGGGAAACCGTTTATTCAAGTGCTCCCCGGCAATATTGGCGAAAGCGAACTGCAAAAGCGGCACATCCCGGTCGGTATAATGCTTTTCCGGGGGGAAATAGGTAGGAATACGGAGAAAATGCAGCTCGCATTGCTTCAGCAGAGCCTCCACCTCTTCGCCGTTGCAGGGCATGCCCATAATAGCCGAGCGCAGCACGCTGTCTTCATGCTGGCGCTTCCAGCCCTCCACCAAAAGCTGGGACTGGTTTTCTTCAATGAGCTGCACATAAATCCGGTCGAGTATGCTTAATATATCCGTTTCTACACAAGGCTTCGTGATAAAATCCATCACTCCGAACTTGACGGCGGACTGGGCATACGAAAAATCCTTAAATCCGGTTACAATCACAATCTTCGTCAGCCAACCGCGGCTTTTGATTTCTTCTGCCAGCCGCAGACCATCTATATGGGGCATCCGGATATCGGTCAGCAAGAGATCTGGGACACATTTCTCCATCATGAACAAGGCGTCTCGGCCATTGGCCGCTTCCCCCATCACCACCCACTCGGTGGACCGCTTCCCCACCAGCCTCCGCAGCCCCTTGCGGAAGTTGGGCTGATCCTCTGCAATAAACAGCTTGCCCTTCATCCTTTCCCCTCCTCATGACTCCCCAGTGTCCCGGATTTAATAGGGAGCGCCATGTGAACAACCGTTCCTTTCCCTTTACTGCTGCTAATCTCCACGCCATATGCGGGTCCGTATACCAGTTGAATGCGCCGCAGCACACTTTTGTAGCCGATTCCCGTCTTATTGCCGTCCGGAAGATCAGCCTCCGCCTCTGTCAAGGTTCTCAGGGTTTCTTTATCCATGCCGCATCCGTTGTCAGCCACCTCGATATGGAGCGCCTCATTTAACAGGAACGCTTTAATCCGCAGCACCCGGTCTTCCTCCATATCACGGAAAGCGTGCACAAAAACATTTTCCACCACTGGCAGCAAGAGGGATCGCATCATCCGCAGATTCAGCAGGGACTCCTCAGCTTGAATAATGGTTTCAATCTCGCCGGTGAACAGCTCTGTCTGGATCTTGATGTAATTGCGGATTTGATGCAGCTCTTCGCCAAGCGTCGTATCCGTCTGGACAGATTTAAGGGAATACTTCAACATCTCCGAGATTGCGTTGATCAGAAGCGCCGCCTCCTCCTGGTCGTCGCTGTACAGCTTCCAATACAGCTCATTGAACAGGTTGTGCAGATAATGGGGGTTCAGCTGTGCCTGGATCGCCTTCAGTTCCGATTCCCTCTGGCTGATCTGGGCCAAATATACCTTATTAATCAGCTCGCTCACTTGCTCTGCCATGCTGTTAAAGCTGTCTCCGATGTAGCCCAGCTCATCGCCGGAATCCACTCTGACACGGACCGTGAAATCGCCGGAACGCAGCATACGCAGTCCCTGCATCAGATGGGCCAGAGGAGTCAGGAGCGTCCGGGTGGAAATCATAATAAGCAGTGCACTGAGCAGGATCACGCCGATTCCGGCAAATGCCAATACCCGGATGATGTCTTTATTTTTCCTCTGTATCTCTTGCAAGGAAGCTCCTCCGTATAGGATAAAGGCTGCTGGAATCAGCTCGTGGCGGACAAACAAATAGGTGATGCCATTCATTTTGACGTAACGGGGATAATTGGCCTCTGTCAGTTGCAAGAGTTGATCCATCTCGCTCTGGTCGGCATTGGAGTAGAGCATACCGCCCATAGGCTCTAGCAGCAGCACCTTGCCGCTGCCGTTCTCCGTAAGATCCCGAAGCACCTTGGATATCAGGCTTTCCTCTATCACCATCACCATGGTGCCGTACGGGATCAGCTTCTCATTGAGCATCCGTCTGGCTGCAACCAGAACCGTTCTGCGACCGTCCGGATCAATGGTGCTGTTCGCCTCGGCACGGCCCCAGACCATATTCCCCCGATGGGGCTTAAGTTTTTCCATTATCCTGGTCAAGTCATCCGTTCTCGGTTCTCCCGACACACCAGTTTTGGAGAGAACCGTCATTTCGCCGTTCTCATTGTACAGGAAAACGGAACGGATAGACGGCGCATCTACCAGCAGCATATTCAACTGCTCTTCTACATACTTGCGGTTCTTGAATTGGGTGTAAGAATCGCTCACGGGAACGATGTTCTCCCTGAGGAACATTTCAATGTTCGGATTGAGGATAATGGATTGGGATACCCGGTTGATTTCCTGGAAGGACATCTCCAGCCGGGCCAAAGCCTGTTCGTTGGCGATGGAGAACTGCCTGCTAATTTCCCCCTCCATTAACTGGATATTTGAGCGGTAAACCATCCAGCCCGCCAAGGCAAAGGAAAGTGTTACCATACATGAGAGCAGCACGATCAGTTTGATCTTGAAGCTGCCCTTTATTTTTCCGGCTATATACCCCGGCCAGCTTGTGGGATTCAATCAGCTCCCCCCCTTAATTTCATATTATATGATAAAACGCTTTCCATCCAAGCAAACAAGGTTCATATTACCTGTCTACGTAGGAAGAAAGCGCGTCACATTCCGGTCCGGTTTACCCGTATTATTTTAAAGCTTCATACAAGGCAATAAGAGCAAGGGACTGTCCATATGCCATCGGCATGATGGCAATATTTTTATAGTGGTCTTTATCCATTCCCATACCGGTTCCGGCCGACACATTCAGCACGGTTCCATCCCCGCCGATATTTTGACAAACCGCCTGGATAGCCTTGTCTGCGACAGCCTGATAGGAGGAGTCCAGGATACCGGCTTTTTTGCCTTTTAGGATACCCGCAGCAATTGCGGCCGATCCGGATACCTCTTCATAGCTGGYTGGGTCTTGCAGGACTGTGTGCCAGAGACCGGAAGCGGCCTGGAGCGGAACCAGCGCATTGACCTGAGCCTTATACGTATCAACCAAAAATTGACGAACGCCCGGGTTCATCGTATCTTGGCAAGTTTCCAAGTAATCGATGAGGCCGTAGGTGAACCAGGAATTTCCGCGGCACCAGAAGATGCTGCCGAAATTATCATTGCGTTCGAAACTCCAGCCGTGGAAGAACAGTCCGGTATGTTTGTCGAACAAGTACTTGATATGGAGCAGAATCTGGTGTACGGCTTCTTGCTCCCACTCCGGCCGGTTGAACTTGCGCCCGGCTTGGTTCAAAAACAGAACCGCCATAAAGAGCGTATCGATCCATAATTGCCCATTGTGTAAATGGATGCCATCCCGGTTGCCAATGGCAGTGACGGTATGCTGGAAGCCGCCTTCTTTGGTTTTGGGCAGCTCATGAATGAGCCAATCCGCGTGAGCTTGGCAAAGCTGTTCCAGCTGGTTAGAAGGCTCGAGCTGATCCATGAGCAGAACCAGAGCCAGATAAGGGGCGGTCGTATTAATATTTTTTGATGGCAGACCCACCTCCAAATTGCGGGAATACCAGTTCTGAAAAAACGCCATATAGCGGTGATCGCTATAATATTTCTGCAGTTTATACAGACCATAGAGACCGACGCCCTGGGGCCAGTCCCATTCTTCAATGCCGAAATCCCGTTGGACAATCCCTTTTCTTGTATCGGCCTGGACCACGGTTTTATCCTTTTCATAGTCGCTGCCGCCCAGATTCATAAGCTTGTCTACGACCAGTCCGATTTTTTGGAGCAGCATTTCGTTTGTCATAATTCTTATACTCCTTCTCATATAAAATGTTCCGAAAGCAAACTTGGCCCGACCTTTGCCGAACCAAGTCTGCATTCATTCTATTCCAGCCCCATCAGCCCTTACTTCTTATGCTGGGAGCGGACCAACTCCAGGATATCCTTACCCAGGAAGGCTCTATCTTTATTTTCTTTGTACCAGGTATTCATGAATTCCTCGATCTGTTTGCCGCCGCCTCTCTCCCACGCCGCTTTGGCATCCGCTACGGCCTGCTCAGGCGTATATTTGGCCCCGCCGATAATGCCTTTGGCAAAGATGTCCTTCATTTCCTTGTCGACATTAGTATTGATCACGACCAACTCACTTGGCAGAGTAGGCATATGCTCATAGTGACTCAGCGCGGGATACTGGGCCTCGGGATTAAGCAAGAACTCGTCGGCTTTCTTCAGCATGTCCAGACCGGCCTTCTGGTCAGGGTCACTGACGTCGAACGCCGTGGTGGAATTCAGAAGCGGGTTCTCGGGGATGGAGTAAAACATGGAGTAGTCCATGGCMCAATCCAGTTCCTTGGCGTTTTTGACAGGATCAATGACCTTAGGAAAACCATCCGCCCCTTTTTTCCAATGCTCTCCTTCAATTCCTTTTTTCAGAATGAGTCCGGTCTCCGGCTTGATGATGAAGTTAATATATTCCATAGCAGCCTTGGGATTTTTGGCAGCGGCATTGATCACTGTGGTCATTTGAACCGGATTGACCACATGGTGAACGAATTGTCCCATGGGGGACTTTGGCTGCGCCATCGGCGCAATTACCGCCTCCGGAACGACCTTGCGAAGCGTTTTGATGTCCGTTACCGTATTCTCAAACCAGTTGGTGATAGCTGGAGGAAGATATACGCCTATTTTTCCGTTCAGGAAATCCTGCTTGGCTTTGGCTCCGTTTTTGTCCGCCAGGTAATCCTTGTCGATAAGCCCTTCCTCAAACAATCGTTTCTTGAATTTGAGAGATTCCAGCGTATTGTCCCAAGTCCGGATAATTTTGTCGTCACTGGAGATTTTCCAGCCGTACGAGCCGAACATGGAGTCCACCATGCCGTCCGAGGTGTAGCTCATATTGGTTCCATAGGTATCCTTCTTCCCGTTGCCGTCAGGATCCTGCTCAACGAATGCTTTCAGAACGACAAGCAATTCTTCGGTCGTCTTCGGAACCTCCAGGTTCAATTTTTTCAGCCAATCCATCCGGATAAAGGCTACACTCTGCAGGTGGGGCTCATTAATTTTGCCGATTTCGTATAGCTTGCCGTCCGGCTTCGTGCCTATCTTGCGAAGCTGAGGGTACTTATCCAGCATCTTCTGGTATTCAGGCGCATATTTCAAGTAATCGTCCAGAGGCATCAACTGCTTCTGCTGGTATAGAGAATTCCGGAAGCCCGTGTCGAAATCATTGACGATATCCGGCGCACTGCCCGATGCGAACAACACATTCAGCTTCTTGACTGCCTCCGCACGGGAAATCGGCACATACTGAGCTGTTACGGGAGAATGCTCATTAATCCACTTGGTCCAACGGTTCTCCTCAACTGTTCCTTCCGCTGCGGGAATATTGCCCCTGTCATAGTTGGAAACGGTAATTGTGGCTTTTACTTCGGCTTGCCCCTTAGTCTCCCCTTCCTTCTGACTGCAACCTGTTGCCCCTGCCGCCATAACCGCCGACAGTCCCAGCGCCAGCGTGATCTTCATTTTTGGTACGGATGTTTGTCCAAACATATGGTATCCMCCTCAATCTATGATTAATTTCATTGTTGCCGCTAACCCTTGATAGAACCAAGCATAATGCCTTTGACAAAATACTTCTGCAAGAAAGGATATACCGCCAGCATGGGCACGACCATGACCATAACCCCAACCGCTTTCAGCTTTTCGGATACCATTTCCTGCTGCTGCATCATATCCATGGCGGACACATTGAAGTTTCCCTGAATTTGCAGCATCCCCTGAACGATAACAGTAAGATTCTGCAGATTCGTCTTACTAATGTAAAGAATAACGCTCATGAACATGTTCCAGTAGCCCACCCCGTAGAATAACGTCAGCGTAGCCAGCATGGGAAGAGCCAAGGGCAGTATGATGCGCATGAGCAGCTGGACCTCGCCGCAACCGTCAATCTGGGCGGAATCCACCACTTCTCCCGGGGTGCTCTCAAAATAGCTTTTCATAATCAGCATATTATAGGTGCTGATCAGCCCGCCAAGCCACAGGGACCAGTAAGTATTGGTCAAATGCAGGCTATTCATGACCAGATAAGTAGGGATCATGCCTCCGCTGAAGAGCATGGTGAACAATGCAGCCGTTGTGATCGGCTTGCGGGCGTAGAGGTAACGGCGGGATAAGGGATAGGCCGTCAACACTGTGGCCAGCATGCTCAAGGCCGTTCCGCATAAGGTAATGATCACGCTGTTGGCAAAGGCGCGCAGGGCCGGCGTATTCTCAAAAAAGTATCTGTACACGGTGAAATCAAGCCCTACTGGCCAGAACCAGACTTGACCCAGATCAACCGCATGCCCCGAGCTTACGGACAGCGCAATCAAATGCAGGAAAGGCAGGATGCAGGTGAGCGAAATGATGATCAGTACAGCGTGAATAACGATTACAAAAATTTTACCGCCTGTTGATTCCCTCAAGAGGAATTCCCACCTTTCTTCAGAATAATCCCTGATCGAATTTACGGGCCAATGCATTAGCCGACAGCACAAGCACCAGACCGACAAAGGATTCAAACAAGCCCATGGCTGTGGTCAGGCCAAACTGCGCCTGCTGCAGCCCCACTTTGTATACGTAGGTGCTGATGACCTCCGCTTTCTGCAGGACAGTGGGGTTCTGCAGATTGTAAACCTGGTCAAACCCTACTTCCATCAGACGGCCCATTCCTAGAATCAGCAGCAGGATAATCGTAGAACGGATGCCCGGCAGAGTGATATGCCAAATCTGCCTAAACTTGCCTGCACCGTCCATCCCAGCGGATTCGTACAGGCTGGGGTCAATGCCGGAGAGAGCGGCGAGATAGATAATAGCGCCGAAGCCCATCTCTTTCCACATACCTGAGCCAATAAAGATGGCGACCCATGAGTTTGCGCGGTACAGGAAAGGCACCGGCTCCATCCCCCATTGGCCCAGCAGCTTGTTGATGGTGCCGCCGTCGATGGAGAACAGGGTCAGGATAATGCCTGCAACGATGACCCAGGACAAAAAATGAGGCAAATATATAATGGTTTGAATCCAGCGCTTCAACCAGCTCTTCCCGACCTCATTCAAGGCAATGGCGATAATAATCGGCGCAGGGAACCCGAAGATCAGGCTCAGAACGCTAAGGGTAAGGGTATTCCAAATAATTTGCAGCGTGACGTGGGACTGGAATAGAAGCTCGAAGTATTTCCACCCCACCCACGGACTTGACCATATGCCATCGTGAAAATTGTAGTTCTTGAAAGCGATCACAAGACCGCCCATAGGCAAGTAGCGGAATATCAGATAATACAGCAATCCCGGTATAAGCATAACAAATAGCGGAATATTCTGCCGAAACCGCTTTGTCTGGTAAAAGGCCTCTTTGGCTGCCGGTGCTCTATCCGTTGCTACGGCGGCTGGCGTTGTTCTCATGGCTCCCCTTCTTTCAGTTGAAAGTATTTGTTGGATGTGATGCTTATAATGTACCGCAGTTCGTCAATTCCTGGCCTTAAGAATCTTTAGGTGTTTCTGTGCGATTTTTGTTTCTCCTTCAAAACATCAGAAGTCTCCCGGAAATGGCAACCAGCCAGCCGGCCGCCCGCGCAGAGACAAAAACCAAGGAGCCTGGCGGGTGTTCCCGCTTGGCTCCTTGGTTTTGTCCTGTGATCCACTCAATCACTTTAATTGCTGCGCCACGCTATAAAGCGCATGATCATGGCGGATACTTCCGCCCGGGAGACAACACTGGCAGGCTCCAGAAGGTTCCCCGGTTTGCCGTTAAGAATACCTGCCGATACAGCCCAATCGATAGCATCATTGGCCCAGGCGGACACTTCACCGCTGTCCGCAAAGTTCTTGCCATTGCTGCTTGCAGCTGGCTGTCCTGCGTAACGGTGCAGGACAGTAATCAGTTGTTCCCGGGTCATGGAAGCTTCGGGCACACTGCCATCGCTGATCCCGGAAGCGGTAGCCCAGTCTTTCGCCTTGCTGTACCAATATTCCCCGCCTTCGGTCTCAACGCCATGCACACGGGCCAACACGGTAAATAACATGGCCCGGCTCATGGATACATCGGGAGCGAAGATCCCTTTCTCCGTTCCAAGCAGCCATTCGCGGCTTGCTATGAAGGCAATCGCCTCCGCAGCCCAATGGCTGCCAGGCACATCCCGGAGAACAACCTTATTGTCAATCAGCTGCACCGTCATACTGCTCTTGGCAGTGAAGCTTAATCCGGCTTCAGTAATAACCGTGTTTATCACTTCCCTGGTTCCATTAATCCGAACCGTATAGGCTACCGTGGAGGCGGAAGCATTCTTGAACGGAACTGTGACCCGTGCTTGCTGTACGCCATCAGGCAGTCGAACTGTAGCTGTTACTTCTCCCAGCGGACTTGTGACGGTCTCAACCCTGACTCCTTGCGTATCCGTTGAGACCGTGCGGCTGCTTCCATCGGGCTTGCTCACCGTCTCACGCTTGCTTCCATTCTTCTTAATGATAATCTCGGTAACTGTACCATTGCTTTCTTTGGTTATTACTTTGCGATCGCCGTTCGGCCAGACAGTCGTCTCTGTCATCGTACCGGTAGTTGGATCCTTGACACTGGTGGTCGTGCTGCCATCCCCATTCTTGACCTCAGTAGACGGCGTTGTGGGGACAACGGGATTACTTCCGCCCGTTTGGAGGCCTCCGCCACTTTCACCGCTGTCGTTATCATATACACCCACTGTTACAACACAAGAAGCTGTGGAGCCGCCGTCCTCAGTGGTAACCGTAATAACGGCTTTACCAGAGGCATGAACCGTCACAAGCCCCTGTCCATCCACGGTGGCCACAGCCGGATTGGAACTGCTCCAGGTCACGGTCTTGTTGGCTGCGTCAGCGGGTTCCACCTTTGCGGTAAGCTGGACAGTCGAATCCCCTTGGTTGGTATACAGTTGGGCGGCGGTCTGATTCAGGCTCACTCCGGTGACATGTACCGGCTTTGTATAGACTGCAATGATCAACTCCACATGGGGACTAGCTTTATGTGTAGCCGTCTCGGCGTACCTAACCCAGTAAGTTCCGGGTGAAAGGTTTGAAAGGGTATCCCCTTCGATCTGCAACCAGGTGCTTCCATTATCGGTGGACCATTCCATGAATGGATTGACACCGGCGATACGTCCATCTTTTGCCCCAACCGCTGTTTCATTAGTGATCTTGAGCCCCTCGGGAGCTGCTTTCGGTACTCCGGTTACCATCGCTTTGAAATCGTCAAAGTCGATGGAGGCGTTGGCGTAGCCATCGATACCGAACCTTTGAACGGTCAGCTTGTTTCCGCCTGTGTGGCGGAAGTTGAAGTCGGTGGCCACCTCAACGTCGTCGATATAGACTGTATAAGTCTTGGCCTCCCAATTTGCCACCATTTTGACTTGGTACCAGGTATTCAGCTGATAGTCTTTGACTTTAACCTTCGTCGACGGTCCATTCTGCACGACAATTTTACCCGTATCAAAAGCCGTGACCATGGAATAATTGCCTGTGCCGCTGTCGTTTCGCATCATGGCGCCATTGGCGTACTGGAAGCTGGTGTTTAGTCTGGCGCGGTATTCGATTACGATGCGCTGATCCGCCTCGGCCTTTACCTCACCTGCATACGGCAGGATCAGGTTGGCCTTGCCCGAAGCAGCTGTTGTGGTCAGCCGGAGGAATTTATTCCCTGCCTCTTCCTGCAAAGTGGCGGCAGCGCCATTGGTCAAATCCTCGGTTGTAAACCCGTAAGGATACTTGCCGACCGTGTCGCCGGAGAAATCCCGGTAAGCGTTAAACACTACGCCGTCTTGAATGCTGTTCAGCGAATTTAACAAAGCCTCTTCCGCTTGAGTCAGCCTTTCCAGTTCTTCGTCAAACTCTCTTTTACTCAGACCTGCGTTCCGTGCCATCACTTCCGCCTTGTTCACTTCGGCCACGAAGGCATCATATTGGGATTGGCTATAATTGCCCAGCCCATCGCCCAGAGGATAAGAGAAGTTGGTAAGCTTATTGCGGAGTTGGCTCACAACCTCATCAAGACCCCATCCCGGAATAACGTTTACGGCAACGGTGGATGGAAAATTACGGCCATCCAGCTTCAGGGTGACAGGCACCTGAACAGTACCAATGGTGTTAAAATCAAGACCCTCCGGCTCCCATCCGACGATCTCGGCCTTTTTCGACTGGCTGTTGTAAACAACATCAATAACGCTTGGCAGCTCTGGAGCCACTCCGGATGGCGTCTTCACAGAGGAAGCGGTTTGAACCGTATCAGTTGCTTCAATAACAGTTAAGTTGAGCGCTGCTTTCTTCCCGTTGTATTCGGCTGTAATAAGAGCTGTGCCCGGTTTAACCGCATAGACCGACCGGGTTACGGAATCAACTCCGGCCACCCCGGGATCGCTGCTGGTATATAGGGCAGCCGCTGACACATTCTGAACCTCATCGTTGTTATAAAGTGCCGTTACCTGCATGGGCCCGCTAGTCTGCCCGCTGGTCAGGATGCGGTCCAATCCGCCAATGGCAACGGACTGCACAGATTTAGGCTCCGCAGCAACCGTAACCGTGGCAGTGGCCGTTTTCCCATTATAGGTGGCGGTGATTGTGGCACTGCCAGCACTTATTGCCTTAATCCTAACCCCTCCGTCAATAACGGTAACCTTCGGATCGGAAGAACTGAAGATTGCTCCTGTGTCAACAGTGTTATAGGTAGTCCCTTTTACGGTATACAGGGGCAAGCTGCGGGTTTCTCCTAACCCCAACGTGTACCCCGGAGCACCGAATAACATTTCGGATGCATCCAGCTTAAATAGATCCAGGCTGTCGATCTCAGCAAGGTTGTTCCCCTTCGAGAAGCGGATGCTATTGTCGCCTTGCTGAAGATAAACTTTTGCCGTGGAAACTCCCCATCGATTCCAGCCGGCATAGACGATGTTCAAATTTGCGCCGGAGCCGCCGTTAACCGACAAGATATGAGAAGCGTCCGCCCCATTCGACGAGCCGTTGGCATTGCGTACGGACATCACATAAAATCCTGATTCCAGCACGTTGACTGTAAACTGGGCATAATCATGATCGTTCTTGATATTGGCAATCTTCATCCCGCCTGAAGCGCTGCTTTCCAGCCGGACAGCGGGACCGGTTCCGACGCCGGGAGCTTTCACCAGCAGGACATCTTCCGCCTCATAACGTTGACGTGCCGGCTCCCCTGAAGGCGTGGCAATAGGTGAGTTCGGATCTACGGGCTGTCCCAGGTTCGGCGTATTATCTGCATTCCAGGTAAATTTCTGTGTGTGGACCTTGCGGGTCCATCCCGATCCCGGCCAGCGAGCCGCATGGTAGATGATCCAGTCCTCCGTGCCGTCGGGAGACGTGACGATGCTGTGATGGCCCGGGCCGTTAACACCGTTGGCGCTGGAGAAGATAGGCGTGTCTTTTTTCACCCAGGAAGCGGGACTCATCAAGTCGTCGCCGATCTTGGCTGTGATCAGCCCGAGGCAATAGCTGTCTGTCCAGCTTCCGTTCGCGGAATAAACCAGATTGATCGTGTCGCCCTTTATCGTGACTTGGGGACCTTCATTGATCCTGGCCGGCGACGATTCCCAATCATATTCAGACGTCGAGAGCAATACCCGTTCCGAGCTTATGGTTCGTGGATCGCTCATCTCCGCAATATATAAATTTTGGAAACTGCCATCTGTTTCTTCCCAGCCGGACCAGATGAAATAGTGTTTTCCATTTACAGTTAGCACCGTGCCGTCAATCGCCCAGCGGTCGGAGGAATCAGTAATCTTCCCCTTGAATTCCCAGGTGCCGGTCATCGGATTCTCACTGTCGTTCTCCAGCACGTACATACGGTGGTTCGCGTTGGTTCCGTTGTCAGCTGCAAAGTAGATATACCATTTGGATTTGCCGTCGCTATCTTGAAGATAATGCATTTCCGGCGCCCAAACATTGGAACTGTACATGGTGCCCTTGACCGGTGTCCAGGCTAGCCGCCGTTCGCCCGCCTCAAGGCCGGTGATCGTCTTCGATCTGCGGATCACGACGCCGCTGGCGTTTGCAAAGGTGTTGTAGTAATAGCCGTCCGTGTGCTTATAAACCCAGGGATCGGCGCCTGTCTGCATGATTACATTGTAAAAATCCGACACATGTTTCCCCTCCTGTGAGGATGTTGATTCCGGCTTAGCCGGCGTTGGCTCTGCTGCCGATGCCGATCCGCTCCATTGCGGCAGCATTAGCAGTACTGCGAGACAAAGCAGCAGATGTCTGAATTTTTTTTTGACCATGTGCTGTCCTCCTTGGAATCATTTCACCCTGTTGTCTAAAGCATTCACACTTCTATTGTCTGTTCCGCAGCATGTTCAGCAAGACTCTAATGGCCTCTGCTCTTGTTGCTTGATCGCCGGGAGCAAATTGGTTCCCTCCTTTGCCTTCAATAATGCCCCGCTTGCTCAAGGCCGCCACAGCACCCTTCGCCCAGTCTGGAATAGTCGTGTCGTCCGCAAACCCTGTAGATTCGGCATCTGCGTCTGACTGACCCAAAGCGCTCGCAATCATCTTGGCCATCTCACTGCGGGTAATCTCGGCATCCGGACGGAATGAACCATCCTCGTATCCGGAAATGATCCCTGCTTGCACCGCTTGCGCCACAGCATTCAGGGCCCAATCCCCGATCTTCTCCTTGTCGGTGAACATAAGCGGCGCGCTGTAGGGGAGATTCTCTTGCGCCTTAAGCGAATGGATAAGCATGGCGGCAAACTCGGCGCGTGTTACGATTCGATCCGGCTTGAACGTGCCGTCCGGATAACCGCTGACAATTCCCAGATCAATCGCTTGTTTGACATCGGCCTCCGCCCAGTGCGCCGTCAGGTCGCTCAAGGTTACCGTCGGTTTCGGAGCGGGCAGACTCACTTCCTGATCGATGCCGAATACCGCAACCTTGGCAGCGTTGTTCAACTTCACAGTAATCGTTGTGGCTCCACTGGCTTGCGCATCTAATTTCATCCAGCTTTTTCTCACTTCATCATAGAAAAATACTGCCGGCTTTTGACCCTTCTCTATTCGGGCAGGATCGAAAGTAAGGGTCAGCGTGATCTCCTTGTCAAATTCCCCTTGGAAATCCTTTTGAATCTCGAAAACAGGACTAGCTGGAGCAGCTTTGCTTGCAGGAAGCTTTTGTGTGTCTGTTATTTTGCTGATGTTAAGTTGAAATTCTCTATGGGAAGCACCTGCAGGGATCTTGATCATAATCTCATCATCGATACCGTATTCGCCATTCTTATCTGCAGGAACCTTAAATTGCCTGCTATCCTTCGAAATAACGCCATTGTTCGTTGGTGTTGAAGGCAAGCTGCCAGTGGAAGAATCCTCATTTGAGCCTTCTCCGGGAGAACCACCGGAATTACTAACCGTCCATTGCGCATACAAGATTAAATTCGCCCCGCCCATCGTGATTAGCTGGCCATCCGTATAGCTGGTTCCGCTGCCATCCGCCCGTTCATTCCATCCCGCAAAGAGATACCCCGACTTCTTCAGATTGCCGGTGTTGCCATAGACCGATACCGTGGCGCCCTGCTCATAACCGCTGTTATCTACCGGAACGAAACCGCTTGCCGCACCGTTGCTGTTATAAGTCAGGCTGTAGGACGGCGCTTCGAATATCGCTGTGATCACAACTGCCTCGTCTGGCATGGTGAAGGTATTGTCAGTCACAAGGAGACCGCTGGGACTATTCACCTTCCAGCCCTTGAAGAGCTGTCCAGGACCTGGTGTGGCAGTTAAGGTAATCGCCGTATCCTTGATCGCCAACGACACATTGGCGCCCGCAGTGCCGTTTCCTTCTGTTTTCACCGTAATCCTATGGCTGGTCAATTCGAAGCTATCTACCACATTGACACTTAGCACAGCGGGATTCCCTTCATTAAACAGGATTGAGAAGTCCGCCTTATCGCCGTTCTTTAATCCCAAAGCGGCCATAGTCTCGCGGTTGATGGTCAACCTATCACCGCTAATTGTATAACCATCCGTACCTAATGTGCCATTATATACGGTGCCAGTTACTGTTGCTGCGTAAACCACTCCGGTCACAGACTTGGCTTCATTCCAGATAATGCTGGCGCTTATATCCCCGGGAACATAGAGATCATAGGTGGCCTTTTCGGGACTAACATCCGCATCCTTCTTGGAGACGGTAATGGTGAAGTCCTTAGAGTAGCTCACACCGTTCTCGCTTCCTTCGTCAATCATAGCGGTGACAATGACGGTTCCCGCTCTTGTGGCGGATAGCACATTCCCCTCTAGGACAGCTCTTGTTTGACCCGCATCCTTGATGCTCCAAGTGATGCTTTTGTGTGTGGCCCAATCCGGCGATACGGTTCCGAAGAGAGTCAGCTCCTGGCCGGCCTGCGCAGCCTCCGGAGCAGCAGTAATGTCAGACACCGCGTGGAAGGTGTTATCATACAAGTTGCGCAGCTCGATCTTAAACCGCTGGTGGTCTTTCCCCTCATCATCGGCCAACCGGATAACAGCGTTATTTCCTTTGGACGCTTCATTGACCGTAATCACTTTTCCATTGCTTTTGTTAATTATTTTGTAATAATCGCCCTCTTGCTCCAGGCGCCATTGTTCGGTATCAGAGGGAATGGGGGCTTCCTCAATAGTCTGATTAAGAATAAGCTCTTGGATACCAGAATCAGGCTTGATATCGAGGAAGCGTGCGCCACGCATAATCAAAATCCGGTAATAGCCGGTTCCCAGATCTACGAATCGCATCAATTGACTATTGGAATCGCCATTGGAAAATTGGATGACGGCTGCACCCTGGTTGAACTTCTCACCTGCCACGCTCAGCGCCTTGCCGCTGTGCTTCGGCTGGATCTTCACCATCTTCTCGGGGGTAATCTCCTTGGCCTTCGTGCTCATGAATCCACCGCTGAATTTGTCCAGGATCAGGCTGTCTATATTGAGCTGTCCGGTATCCCCTTCCTCACGGCGAAATTCAATCGTATTCTTCCCGGCCTGCAGACTGACCGTCTCGGTCACATCGGCCCAGGTATCCCAATTCGCTGTCGGCGGCAAGGAAACTTGCTTGACCCGGTTACCGTTCACATATAAGGTCATGGTACGATTCGACGACTGTACACCCGAATAGCGCAAGGTTGACGTATAAGCCGCCGTATAGGGGACATTCACTTCAAAGCGGACAGCATCCCCTTTTTTCTGGAATAAGCCGACATAACCGTTGCCTTCAAACCATAGACGGTCTCTGCCGATCCCCGGCGTGCCTGAGAGGGTTGCCGCTTCCGCCTGATATTCCCAGGGAGTACGTTTATTCAGATGAATATGATCGATATGGATGACGCCTGAGTCTCCGGGTACGCTTCTATAAGCGATACTGTTTTTCCCTTTGTTCAGCGGAACGGTTACAATCTGTTCTTTCCAGATCTTAGCGCCTCCGGAATGTGGAAGTGCGATTTCCTGCACAGGCGCGCCGTTCACTTCCAGCGACAATGTTTTGCCGCCCTGCTCTGTAGCGTACCGCAGCTTGAGATCGTAAGAGGCCGCATACTCGGTATCCACTGTGAATTCCACGGACGAGTTCACTTGAGACAGACCGCTCACATAACCAATTCCCGTATTTCCATCCTGCGCCTGGACGATTACCGCATCCGCCCCACCTGCCGTTTTGGCGGATTCCGCTTCATATGTCCAAGTCGTCGCATCGGTAACGGTGATATAATCCAGATTAACATTCGCCGTATCGCCGCTGTCATACTTATAAGTAATGACATTCCTTCCTTCTTTCAGGAATACATTGTCATATCTGTCAGCCCACTTGTCCCAGTCCTTCAGACCATAGAGATTCAATTGCTTGATCTTGAAGCCATTCACATACATGGACAAGGTTCGATCGTCCACTAGACCAGAGCCATAAGCCAGCTTGACCGAATAGCTGCCCGCGTGAGAAGCGTCTACGGCAAAGCTGATCGCCGAGTTCGGCTCCGTGAACCCTCTAACAAAGCCTGAACCGCTAAATCCGGTATGATCTTGAGCAATTCCCGTGCCGCCGGACAACTCTGCGCCTTCTGCTTCGTATAAGACGCTTTTCTTGGCAATAATGGCGTCCAGTCCCAAAGTACTTTTTCCGGAAAGACGTACGATGTTGCTGCCGGCATTCAGCCTGATGTTATGAACGGTTTTTAAATCGAAGTTCAGCTTGTTCTCCGGTCCGGCATTCGAAGGGAATACAAGCGTGGCAGGAGCCTCCTGGTTCACTCCAAGTGTCATGGTAACTTCTTCTGTTGTATTGTTGTTATAACGGAAATCCAGTGAGTAGACTCCCCCTGCATTCGTGTTGACCGTGAACGCTACATAGTCGTTGACATTGCTGTTACTGTACCGGGCATATCTGCCGGACGAGGCATAGATGCTGTTCATCGTTGCTCTTGTGACCCCTGATAATTCAGCGACTTCCGCTTCATAGACTTCGCTCTTCTCCTCCCCCGAAGGGCGGCTAAGCACGGTGCCGGGGTTGGACGGGATACCCAGATTGATGAAGTCATTATCGTCCCAATTGATCCGCTGGGCTCGAACTTCCCTGTTCTTGCCGCCTTGACTATGGGTCGGTATGCCATGGTAGGTAATCCAGTCCTCTGTGTCATCTTCGGATTTCAGGAATAACGGCGAGCCTGTCGAATAAGATCCGTTTTCATCCGAACGTTTCATGATCGGCTCGGGATGCTTATTCCATGCCGCTTCATTCTCTACGCTTTKGGCAAGATTGGCCCAGGACAGGCCGACAGCATAGTTATCATGCGTGTAGCTGCTTGCTGAATAGGCGAAATAAACTTTACCGTTTCGTTCTACCACGGCTGCGCCTTCATTCACATTATCCACATACTTCTCCCAGTCGTAGGTCGGCCTGGCTAACGTAATCTCTTCGCCTTCCAATGTCCACGGATTTTTCATTTTGACAATTGTTGGACATTCATCAAATCTCTCTTTTCCCGTTTTTGGATCTATGAAATAGAAATATTTGGTGTACGTAAGATATCTCTGCCCCTTGATGGTGACAAAGCCCGTTGGCAGTCCATAGCTTTGCGTATTCAGCAGTCCCTGTTGGGGTGTCAGTCCGTCTCCATTATCATAGGTTCCCTTTAGTTCCCAGGTCCCTTCAAACGGATCCGGCGAGCTGTTCTCCAGAACATAAGCGCTGGGATGACCATAAGCGAATCGCCCCGCTTCATCACTAACCTTCGGACCGGAAGCGAAATAGATGTACCATTTGCCATCGATCCTGTGCGCATCGGGACCCCATATAAATTCCAGGTTTTCAGGTAGCTTCCATACTTCTTTACTCTTCGCGGTGGAAACGCCAAGAATGGTTTCATGCCGTTTCAATACAACGTTGCCATCGCCTGCCGCCGAATAATAGTATCCGTCGTCTTGCCGCTCAATGGTCGGGTCGGCTCCTTTCATCAGCGGGTTAAGATAGTGGGATGATACGTCCGCATAGGCGATATTGGTCAGTATCATTACGAGCAGTAACGCCAGGGATACAGCAAAAAAGCCTATTCTCCTCATTGCAATGATGTCCTCCTTAGGGAATTGTATGTGGAGCTTTGTGGCAGCAAGGAAATGATCGCTCAAAAATAAACCGCTTTCATTTGCCGTGTAAGCCTCGCTCCATGGATGCTTACACTTTACTGCGATCCCTCCACTTCAGGCCTTAAGAATCTTTAGGTCTTTCTGTACGATTTTTGTTAGTTACCTAAATTTCCCTTTCAAATGGTTAGCCTGACACTTTTACGCAAAAAAAGTAGTAGGCGTTCACCCCCATTTGCCCATAATTTCAACACGCCAGTAAATTTATCGAGGATATACACCCCTTGCTCATTCAGCACGTCGATATTCTGAAACGTTAAATCTGAGATATGGGCATCCGGTACACTTCCCAGACCTATGAGAATCGTATGTGCGTCATCTCCCCATAGCACACTATTTTGCACGGTATTATGGGAGGTTGTGCCATAGTGATACATCACAATATCATCATCAGGCGTTCGAATAAATACACCTGTAATGAGACCGTGGCTTGAGCCACTAAAATGGATGCCCTCCGCATTCACTTCATAGGCGATAATATGAATATTTTGGACTCCAAAACTTTCGACTTAATTTTCTTCGCATAATTTTCAGAATGGATGCCTATATAATCGTACATAAAGCCCCCCGATTCACTTTGGTATTTGTATTCTTTAAAAGCCCCAGTCAGTTTTTTATTGTATTAAGATTTCTGCTTGCTGTTTCTCGGAATATCGACTCAAGGGTTGCATTCATAATTGGATCTATTTGAATAAAGTAATCAACTGCCTCTTTCGATATCTTTTCATCATTTTCCCACTCGATGGCTAATTGACTTAATACTGCACAAATCTCATCAACTTTACTTTTATCTAAACCGTCACCTATCCTTAATTTAATTAGCAACTCGTCATTTTGATGTAAAAGCAGATCTCCCAGATATTTTACTAAATCTATTTCCATAGTATCCTCCCTAAAACAAACCTTAGTTCTAATGCTTAAAAGCGCCGGATGATCACTGCAAGTTCAAATAATTATTCGAGAAATATGGATAAATTCATCTTTATTTCCAATAGGATTACCACGCTATTCTGCCGTTAGTTTATTCTCCCCTCCTGCCCGTCTTTCTGCTGGATACGACTAAGGAGGACTTCCTCTTCTCTCTCCAAACATAAAATTAAATAGGCGTTCACCCAATAACAGAGTGAACGCCTATTTAATTTCAAAACATAATTTGTTACTACTTCAATTGTATTTCGCACTTCAAAACTTTAGTGTCTAGTTTTGAAGTACTTCTGACAAATTAAATATAACCAGTCGACTTGTTGCTAACGTTCCCCGTCGTAGTTTAACAACCTCCGGGTCAACGGCTTATCATCCCAGGTACGACTCCAAAGGGAACCGGCCAAGAAGTATCGCCGTGAATGCTTAATACAAAGAAATAGGCTGCCAGCTGTCATTTATTGCCTTAGAACAAATTTTACCGCATCCGCAACTACATATCCGGTTGTCCCCGTGTTGCCGATAATCACACTACCCGACGTCCCTGCAGAGAAGGGATAACTTCCAATCCAGTTCCACATCCCGCCGCCCGCCTGCTGGTTAACGGTCAAACCAGACGTCGTCCCGTCTGTATATTTGACAGTGACCGGTACATTGCTTGCTCGATTCGTATCGGCATTCCACCACAAATACACGTCATAAGCGCCTGCCGACAATACGTTAGGAGTATACTGGACGCTCAATGTCCCTTTCCCTGTATTGCCGTCATGCAAATAGTCCGCGCCAATCTTTTGGCTGCTGAACAAACTAGCCGTCCATGCCCCCGTCCGACGTTATTCTGTATTTGGGGTCGCACGAGTAGAGACATCTACTTGTGCGACCTCCTATTTACGGAGCTGCATTCACCACAACATCGTCAAAATAAACTTTCGACAGGTGTGTGTATACCCCGATTTTCCCCGCTGAGAACGTGCTGGCTGTTGCTGTAAGAATAAGCTGACCATTTACATATGCCTGCAGCGTATTCCCATTCACCGTGAATCGCAGCGTATGATAGGTTCCTGCGGCAAGAGGCGGGATGGCTGCTGAAATGGCAAGATCGGTTTGAACACCGTTTTGCAGCTTTGTGATGTATACTTTCTTGGTGTAGTTATCATAGGACATACTGTAATAGTTGTTATAGTCAACAAACCTCGCCACCAGTCCTATTCGACCGCTGGCCGTCTCCATTTTTCCCTTGGCTTCTACGCTGTAGTTGGTCCAAGATGTGGATCCTGCTACGGATTTCACCCCGCCTTTATCCGCATTGTTAGACAGGTAAGCTTTGGACCCATACACGTCGGATACAACGGAGAACGTTCCCCATCCGGAAACCACCGACCAACTGCTGGCGCTGCCGGACTCAAAATTATCTTCCAGCAGTGTGCTTTTCGTCGTGACGATGGCTTCACTGCTTTCTTCGGAGATGTTGTTCGCCGCGTCTTTCGCTTTGACAGTGTAGTGATAAGTCGTCGCCACATTCAAGCCTGTGTCTTTGAATGTATACACCGCGCCCGTCACCGTGCCCACAGATTGCCCATCCCGATAAATGATGTAGCCGGTTACCCCGGTATCATCGGAGGCTTGCGCCCAAGACAGCGCAACTTCCGCAGACGAGAGCGCATCAGCCGTCAAGCCGGTTGGCGCAGTAGGCGCTGTGACGTCGGGATTCGGCAGGGGATTCACAACAATATCGTCAAAATACGCTTTCAACAGGTGCGTATATACGCCGACCTTCCCAGCTGAGAAGGAGCTGTCCGTAGTCATAGCCACCAGCTGCCCATCCACATACGCTTGCAGGATATTGCCTGATACCGTGAATCCAAACGAATGGTACGCTCCAGCGGTAAGCGGCGTTATCGGATTGGAAATCGCTAAGTCGACAGTCGTGCCGTTCACCAGCTTACTGATGTAGACTTTTTGGGTATAGTTCTCATAAGTCATGCTGTAATAGTTGTTATAATCGACGAATCTCCCCACTAGCCCGATTCGGCCGCTCGGCTTATCCATTTTCCCTTTCGCTTCCACACGGTAGTTGGTCCACGAGGAGAGTCCAGCTACGGACCTTGTAGCCCCTTTACCCGCATTATCGGACAAGTAAGCCTTCGTGCCTCCGTCATTCACCACGCCAAAAGTTCCCCATCCAGAAACAACGGACCACATGCTTGCACTCCCCGATTCGAAATTATCCTCGAGCAGTGTGCTCTTCGTCACAGCCACAGCTTCAACACTTACTGCAGAACGATTATTCGCAGGGTCAACGGCCTGAACCGTGTAATGGTAAGTCGTGGCCAGGCTCAAGCCCGTGTCCTTATAGCTCGTGGTTGCGCCATTTAAGGTCGCAATTTCTTGCCCATCCCGATAGACGATGTAGCCAGCCACACTGTCATTATCCGTAGACGGGGTCCAAGACAATGACATTTCATAAGAAGATAGCGCCGTTGCTGTCACATTCGATGGTGCGGAAGGCGCCGTCATATCTCGATACGAGATGATGAAATTATCATAGGAGACTGGGCCCTTAACCCGCTTCAAGAATTCGGTTAATCCAATTAGGAATGCCCCATTAGAGCCAGGGGTTGCATTAATTTCACTTTTCACCGCGTTTCCTAGTGCAGCTATCCATTGTTGTGTTGCTGTCCCCCACGGGAAGCCTGCCGGCAGTTCAAGATCCTTCGTTAGGATCCCAGCGGAGCCGCTTGTAATCGAGTTGTCTGTTGCTGTGACCACCAATTGACCATTGATATAGCCATATAGGTTACTGCCTACACCTTCAAACCTCAGCTTGTTCATAACATCCAACGGTAATGTCACACCGGTCGCTGTTTGAAGCACAACGGATGTACCATTGCTGCGTTTCTCAATGACTGCCTTTCCGAATAACGCATCATAGGTAAAGCTATAATACTGGTCTGGATTTACATACCGGGCGAGGAGTCCTACCGTATCTTTATGACTGACAATCCTCACATCTGACTCTACGAAATAGTCTGTACCCACAGTCTGCTCGACCACAGCTGTCGATGACTTCGTTGACTGATACACATGATTGCCACTACTTTCTGTTTGAAGCGCAAAGTTCCCTTTAACGGAGGTCCAATCCGCCACACCTGACTCAAAATCATTCGTGTACAATGGATCGTAAACCAGTTCAAAGGCGAAGCCTTTATCCGTATCAAGCTGGACAAATACGTCTTTTCCTGTGGCGATCACGGGAATTTCCTGCAGCCGTACACCGTTTGTCGCCAGCTTGTAAGCTTTGTACGCTGCTGGGATGAGTGTCGTCTTCAGATGGAATTCCATTGTCTCGTGTTTGGCAAGTGTCGGCAATTTCCCTCTTACATAGGTCCGTTTGTTGGCATCCGTCAGATCTTGAATCGTATCTTCCCCTGTCGCCGCTGCATCGGTTGTGTAGATGACCAGCATTCTCTCGCTTTTGTCTAGCGATTTATCATCAAGCGTTGCTGCGGATACGGTTCCTTTATCCACACTTGCCTTCATGGATACAGGACCAAGCTCGAATTTGTTGTTATTCAACGTGCCTACAGCTCCAATTGCGTAAGGGGTATTGATCAGATAGGTATTTAAATTAAGATCAAATATAAGCTCACCCGTGTCCGAAACCAGCTTATTTTGATTCAGATTAGAGAGCATGTTGTTTTTCAGATTGACATCATCTATTGCATTTATAAACGTCTCCGCAACCTGCTTTAAAGTCATGCTATTCGTAATGGATATCTTATTCTGGGCAGGAAAATTACCGCTTGCGATTTGCTCAGGTGTAAGCTCAGGTGTGATTTTATAGATGGCATAGGGTTCACCAGGCTTATCTGCGTACACGGTAACCATCTTGAACAGATGCGGTATATACATTCGATTAATCTCTAAATCTTCATTCTCCGTTGATGCCGCATGCGTCTTAACCGATGTCTGGTCCCTGACAATGACAAATTTAGGTTCGCTTGCAGTGATGTGACCTTTACGGAAAAGAAGGGTGCTTTGATATTCGGACATCGTTACCAAGGTATCTGTTAGGGTATCAAATGAAGTAAAACCACCCAAAGTTGCACTTTGTTGAGTAGCCTCTCTTACACGGGAAACATATTGAAACCTGTTTAGCATATCCCAGCCATTGAAGGCGCCGGTCGCGGCCACCATCAATCCAAGGTCGTCTCTGCCTTTCGTCGGAAACTCCTGATTATATTCAGTTAATGCAAAAGGCTTCTGGTACAGCTGCCCAAGGGCAAGACCAGGAATATAATTCTTAAATATAGTCCCTCCAGATTGCGGCACATAATTAGCTGCTGATTCTGGAGCGAATACCATACTGTAACGAGGATGTGACGCCGGGGTAAAAGAGAATGTTGCTCCCCTTCCATCTACAAGCCCATTATATAAGTGTGTTTCATGAACATCTGTGTGTGTTCGCCAGTAGTTGGCCAAAGAATCATTAATGTAGTTAATTCCTCCAATGGGTACCTTTACTCCAATTACATCTTTAAGGTAATTTTTCATTTCATTATGGGAAGATAACGTTTTTTCTGTGAAGTATTCGGCAAGATCATCACGAATACTCGCAGGTGCACTCCAAAATATATTTGGAAATGTTGTGATAGGCGGACGTGCTTTACCAGCCAGAAACGTATTAAAGTCTGCTTTTAACCATTCATTTACACTTGAGTTTGAAAAATTAGCATTATAAAGAATCGTTTCATTCATGGGAGACAGCCCCATCAATATAGGATCATCCTTCAAGGCAAGTCCGGTGTAAGGATTAACATGAGTAAGCCACTGCTGAGCAAATGATCGCCAAATCGCTTTACCTTCCGGAAAAAGCGTTGCCATATATTTGGCAGCGAATGAGCCGTAGACGCTTAAGCTTGGTACACTAGAGTAATCCGCATAAGCCAGAATGTCGAGATCGATATAAATGCCTCGATCCTTCAGCAAAGAAACGAAGTACTCAAAATTATCCAGTTTGACCGGATCTAATGTAACCGTAGTGGAAGTAGGTTTCACCATAAGTCCTACTGCCCAGTCAACATTATCATCATTGGAATGGTATCGCACCACATTATAACCCATAGCAGCAAGCCGGTCGGCTATAATAACCATTTCTTCCCGGGTTGGATCCGTACCATAGCTGCCGTTAAGATTGGTACCAAAGAACTTTACTTTCTTATTGGGCTCATCCGTAAAATAATAATCGCCATCCGCATCAATCTTTACGAAGCCTTTCGTTCCAGCTGGTGTTTGATTCAAGTAGGACAAGTCCAGCGCACTTCCAGGTGCTACCGCTAATGTCGTATCAATAGCTTTCCATGTGCTGTCAGCAACTATGGGAGCTGCATTTGCGGTAGGGCCCTCCATACCTGCAGCCCCCACTATTTGCAGGAGTAAAGCCATAACCAGCGTTACTGAAGCCTTAGTAATCATTCCTTTTCTCATTTTTCAATCCTCCTGTACACTTTTATCAAAACCCATTCATGTTTTCTCGGCAGAGTCGCTGATCTGTGCGACATAAACCCCCTCCTTTCAACCCCTAAGTGATTTAAATTGGGATTTCGACCCTGTTTATAGAAAAAGTCCGGATTATCAAGCTTCGCAGCCCAATCGGGCGCGGTGAATGGCACCGGGTAGCCCATATCCTTCGTTTTAAAACATAACCCACGACTGATGCAATCTTGCGCGCATTCGCCATCCGAACATCCAGAATGGTCGTATTCAAATAAAAGGTCAAATTCTCTGTCCGCTGCGCCATGTCATACATCGTCATATCCCACACGCTGTTCGTCCAGCCGTTCTCAAAGACCGTCTCGTGGTTGTGTGCGCGTTCCTCAATCAATAGCTCCGAGATGAGCCCGGTTTCCTTGGCATACACGTGAAAAGCAGCCACGCCATGCGGGGTCACTCTGACCTCAGAGGAGCTGTCCCCTTCGAAGACGGGGCGGTCCTGAACGAGACAGGTTCTCACCCCCTGTCTGGCCGAAGCAACGACTGCACAGAAGCCCGCCAGCCCGCCTCCGCACACGACAACGTCGTATTTCTCCGTCTTTTGCCGGTTTGCCCTTGCCGATGGATTCCCCGCTAAGCTTGTGTCCTTGAAGTCAGTCATCATGTCCTCAATTCTCCCTTTATGAAGCTGCATCCCCACCCCTCCCGAGATGAGTGATGACAGCGCTTTCTTTTCCTCCTCTCCACTTTAAAGTTCGTACTCGTATAATAAAATATCTCCATTTTTGATTTGATGCCTTCATTTTGGTTATCCGCCCAGTAAGCTCATTTGTAAACATTCGCTTATACACTTTCGGACCTACACGCTCAGCGGATGCTGGAGCATAATGGAACTGCAGCGCTCTCCGGCGCAGGGTGGATAAATTCGGCGATGTATGCTTTTCTAGGGAGAGAACTTCATGCAAAATCCAAATAAATTCTTCCGTTAGTTGCGCTGGTGTCATGGTGCAAACCATAATCTAGACGATAAAGATTTAAAAGCATGTCGTAAAGATCATTACAGAATTCACAGAAACAAGATGAATCAATTTTCCATTTAGAGAAATTCGATTTGATTGTCAGATACAACTCCCGTTACTTGAATGCAAACAAGGAAGCAGCTGCCACGGCATTCTACTCCCTGGAACCAGTCGGACAGCTTGCCGGCCAATGGCCTTACCACCGTAAGCGCAATGGCGTATACCAAGAAGAATGTGCCGGCGTTGACCCTGATGGATTCCGCGAACAACGGCAGGAAAGTTGTGATGCCGCCATAGGCAACGGCCAGAAAGAAGAGCGCTGTAGTAACGGGGAGTACCGATTTTTCAAACATTTCGATCTTTTTCGTTGCACCTTTCGGTTGAAACGGGATTTTGGTTGTGGAAATTAGCAGAAACGAAACCGCAGACAGTCATGTTGCGAGTAAAAACAAGGTCTGGAATGAACCATTCTGCAGCACCCATAAGCCGAGCAGCGGACCAATCGCCATCGCGACCGTCATCGCCATGCCGAACCAACCCATGCCTTCACCCGGCGCGAGTCCGGAATGATATCAGTGACCGATGTACTGATAGACTCGTGGAGAAGGCCCAACTGGCGCCATGCAGAACACGCAGCGCGAGCAGCATTACTATGCCGGCAACCCAGTCGTATAGATACATCGATATAACAAAGAAGACAAGCCCCCAAATCATAAACTGCCTTCTGCCGTACCGATCAAGCAGCCCTCCGACAATCGGACGAAAGACAACAGCGGTCAGTGTGAACACCTCAGCCTCTAGTCCGACCTGCAACTCGCTGCCGCCTATTTGCTTAATAAATAACGGCATCGTGGGCAGCAGGATATAGAATCTTGTGAATTAGACCAGCATCCCTAGCGTCAATTGAATAAAAGACGTTGTCCATAGTCGTTCCATGTCATCCTCCTTAGACTTCATCTGTCCGGACTTTCTCTATTTCTTCCTTCATCCATTGAATCTCTACCTCTCCCATCCGCTTGCGATGATCGAACACCCGCAGTAGCTGCACGCGCTGTTTCTCAGGCTCTGGCTTGTGCTGTAACAGATACCACTCAAAGTCTGCAACTATTTTGAAATTCCTCTCCAGGATCTGCAAGTACTGTTCGAGGCAGACCATAAGGTTTTCTTTGACCATCTTGAACCGGAACGTGAGCTCCATCTCGGCTTCCGCAACCATTGAGGACGAAGCGAAAGGAGGAGATCAATGAGAATTCTAGTTGTTTCGGCCCATCCGAATATCGAACAGTCGCGTGTAAATAAACGCTGGATGGCGGAATTACGTGGCTTAATTGGCTATACGATCAGCGAACTGATTCGCCCCCTTTAAGTATTTTCCAATCACTTTTCTGCCGCATTATAAATTCTATGGAGCATCTGGCGACGTCGAAAATAGCGCCTCAGACTATGTGAAGCATATCTCATCTCCCGATCTCAATCCTATAATCGTTCGAAAACTATGCTCGATGAAATGAGTAAACCAATTACCAAATAAGTTCGTAAAGCGTTTTTTTTACTTACGAGGATTAAATGAGAAAACTATGAGGTCCGAGTTGCTCCACGACTGTAGGCCGACTACTAAACGTTACACCTGCCCGTTATTTTAAACCCTCCCCCTCCCGGGCGTAACTAGTAACTAGCTAGCTCATTACTTACACAAAATGTAATAAGCGTTCACCCTGTTGATTGGTTGAACGCTTACTGGTTTACTTCAAAACATTATTTGTTACTTCAAGACTCTGTTTGTTACTTCAAGATTTTATTTGTCACTTCAAAACTTTATTGTCTACTTCAAAACTTATTTGTCTCCCGATAGTAGTTATTACCCCCGCCCATTGACTTTCCCACCTCCACGTAATAAAATATTTGTACGTAACATATATTTTGTACACGGAGGCTATCCACTCCATGCCACAAGAAAATGAGATCCAAGACAGCTACTATATTGAGTCCCCCGAGCAGGCGACTGTGCTGCTTAACCCGCTTCGCGGAGAAATCATCGCGCAGCTCCTAGAGCCGGGATCCGCCGCGGAAGTGGCGCGCACCTTAGGTGAGACGGCTCAACGCATCAACTATCACCTGAAAGCGTTGGAGAAGGCCGGCTTAGTTACACGCGTAGGTACACGCCAAGTGCGCAATCTGGTTGAGGTGCTTTACCGTTCAATCGCCAAAACCTTTGTACTGGCCGAATCTCTCAGCATGAAGCCTGAAACCTTGCAAAAGCTGAAGGATCAGAGCTCTCTCGCCCATCTCGTGACGACTTCCGAGCGAATCCGCCGAGATGCTATGCTGCTCATGGAGCAGTCGGATGTCGGTGAAGTGATTCCAAGCGCGACACTGCAGCTTCAAGTGCAGCTATGCACGGAGCAACAGCGACATGCATTCATTGAAGAATACACGGCAATGGCCCAGCAGTTAGTGCAACGCTACGCAGGTGTTCGAGGAGACGTTCAAGATACTTATCAGGTATTACTGACCGTTTATCCCAAGCCAAAGGAATGAGGAGGCAATTACCATGAGTCATGAGCATGAGCAAGCACAGGAGAAACAAACAAGTCTACCACAGCAGGATACTGCTCTATCATCCGTATCACCTGTCATCGCTTGGGAACAGATCCCCACCAAATCAAGCGATTCCTCCAAAAGCAAAGTCATTCAGCTTGAATCTTATCGCCGACAAGATACCGCATCCATGGATTCCGAAGCAACCGTTACGGTTCGCGAGTTCCCTTCTTTTCAAAATGAAGAACCTATTCGACTCATCATGGTTTCCTCTGGATTTGGCCAGAAGACTACCGTGCATACCAATACAATCCAATGCAAAGCCGCTTAATGGGCTAAGCAACTTAATTACGCTAAACCTTAACCTCGTAAACAAAACAACCCATCTTCATTATAGAAAGGATGATTTCAATGAGCTTCATACCTATGGTCGTCGAACAAACCGCGCGCGGAGAGCGCTCGTATGATATTTACTCCAGATTGCTGAAAGACCGCATCGTGTTCCTTGGCACAGAAGTTAATGATGGAGTCGCAAATGCGATTATTGCCCAGCTTTTGTTCCTTTCCGCAGAGGATCCTGAGAAAGATATTTCGCTCTACATCAACTCGCCTGGCGGATCTACGTCAGCTGGTCTCGCAATTTATGACACGATGAACTTCATCAAACCCGATGTATCCACGATCTGCGTAGGTATGGCCGCATCCATGGGCGCTGTTCTGCTAACAGCTGGTGCTCCGGGTAAACGTTTTGCCCTTCCGAATGCCGAAGTCATGATTCACCAACCGTGGGGAGGAGCGCAGGGTCAGGCAAGTGATATCCACATTCGGGCTCAGCATATTCTCAAAACGCGCAGCGTTCTCAACGGTATCATTTCCGCAACGACCAAGCAACCGATCGAAAAGATCGAGCAGGACACTGACCGCGATTACTTCCTGAATGCTGAAGAGGCGCGGGCTTATGGGTTGATCGATAAGGTGATTGAGCGGATTTAAGCGAATATCGGGTTTAAATCACAAAAGACTACCAAGAGGACTCATCTCTTTTGGTAGTCTTTTTTATATAGAACATGTGCCGGGCAGAAGAAAGTCAGTTCCTCATTCCTCCCAGATTCATAAGATCTATTAGTAAATGCATTACGTACGGAATGCCGGGAGGCTATACAGAAAGGGACTGCTGCTTCAAGCTCAGGTTAAAATTAGCTTCAATTCTTCTGCAGGTTTCCTCTGGACTTTCCATACAAGCCCACAGGAGGTTCAGCTCTTCATACAGTGTAGTAATTTCCTTCTGTTGAAGATTGAGGCTATGCAGTGTGCGAGCGTAAGGGAGAACATCCAAAAATCGGCTGTAATGCTGTGGATGAATATCCGGATGAAGCAAACTATCATCTTCTGCTACAGATTTAAGTACTGGGATCGTGCAGCCATATGTTTTGAGCAGCGATTGTGCTTCAACGCCTGTCATAAACTCCACCAGACGTTCAGCCATCAAGGCATGCTCGCTATTCGCATTCACCGCTAACCCTCCCCCCAGCAGGAGCGTTGCTTGTTTGCGCTGCTCAGGCACAGGAAGGATATCCCACTCCATCGAGTAGTCCCGGAATTCATTCATAAAATAATAGGTCGTCATTATCATCGCTACCCGTTCCTTCATAAACAGGCTTTCTGCTAGATGATTGCTGCCATGCGAATAGATGGGTGATACTTGATCCTTGTACATCAACGAAGTGCAGAACTCAAGCGCTTGAATATTTTCTTCGTTGGCCATCGTACAGTGACTTCGATCCGCTGACATAATTTCCCCACCATTCTGTAGGAGAAAGACAGGCCAGCGATTGATAGAGGAAGAGAAGCAAAAACCATACTGCTCMACAATACCATCACCATTCAAATCATGCGTACATTGCTTGGCTACTCGCAATAGATCATTCCAATCAACAAGCGGAGTCTCCTCTGACAGGCCATTTTCCCTAAATATCGATCGATTGAAGCATATCACGACTGGAGAAAAAATAAATGGCGCAGCCAGCATCTGCCCTTCATGGGTGAAAATATCGAATACCTGCGGATAACTGGTTTCCTGCGGATTCAAATGCGGTGGGACATAACCCGTCAGATGCTCTGTTTTCCCCGATTCCAACCACTCCCGATAATGAGAGTCGGACATCATAAATACATCCGGTCCCTCTTTCTGCTCCATCATCTGAATAATGGAATTGGTATATCTATCTTCTGGCAGTACATTTATTTCCACTTTAACAAAGCGATACTTTTGCTCAAAAGCATGGACAATACGATGTATAATGTCGATTTCATAAGAGCTGGAGAACCATGCAAGTCGCAGCGTAACCGGCGTATGCCCCTGATCCGGCAGCTTTACACGATTGCCTTTTCCAGCTATCTTTTCAATTAATCCATCCTCAACAAGCTCGGTCAAAGCCTTGCGAATAGATACCCGACTAATCTGATATTTTACGCTTAGTGCGTTTTCCGGTAATATATATTCCCCTGGCTGAATCTTTCCGCTGACGATTTCATCCCGTAATTCCTGGAGAAATTGGTCGTAACGCTCCTGAAAATTATTTCTTTTTCGCAGCAATGTATACCGCTCCTATACATGTGTTTATGACACAGTATACCATGTGCTTTACATGGTTACCAATCATTCTTTCGAGGAGGGATCTAAGCATTTTTGGGATGATATCCCAAATGCAGGTCTAAGAATCGATAGGCTAGTTGTCTGGCCTCTTCAGGAAAATCATGACCTGCATTCCCCATCCAGAATGTAAATGAGTTCTCTCTCCCTAGCAGCTTATACAAGCTATCCAGATCCCTCATCCCGCATGCTATGGCGGACCAATTCGGGAAAATGTGATCACTGATCCCGCTCCACATCCACAAAGGAGTAGGTGCCGCAAGCGCAGCTATTTCATGCCACTCGAATGGAATGCGGTCTTCCCTCAAGTCATCCGATATCGATGGAAAATGCGAGAACCAATCGCGTTGTCCCCATCGGTTCGGATCGGGATCATCCGTAAACATGCTGAAGCCGCAGCTCGATGCCACGGCTCGGATTCGTTCATCCAATCCAGCTAGAAACCAACTATTATAACCTCCCAAGGAATGTCCGATTGCGCCTATTCTTTCCGAATCTGCCTCCTGAACGGAGCAAAGTATATCGACTGCTCGCATATGGTCAAACAGCATCTTGCTAACAACTGTCCATCTCGGATTTCGTTCATAAAAAGGGGCTGACTGAAAGGCTTCTGAACCCGGATATATCCGGCTGCCACTCGTAATGGCATCCGGAGCAAGCACCACATAGCCTCTCGATACGAGCTCCAGACCATATAGGCGGTTTTTACGCCCGGAAGGCGTCGCTATATCTAGTCTTCCCTCGGAAGCTGTCGGATGGAGTGCGAGTACGGCAGGATGCTTACCTTCGCCGAAAACATAAGGATTCGGCAACAATAATGTAGCCTCAACCTGATCCCCATCAAATGTCGCATAACGGATATCGAGCCTTCGGTGATCAGGCATAGCTTCTTCCCTCATGATTTCATACCCTATAGCGCTTGCTGCCGCAAATGAGTCTGGCGGCGTACCAAGTACTTTCAACCAAGCTGCTTTGATGGACTCTCGCTTGAACTCCCATTGCCCAACTGTTTCAATCCGATCTAGCAGATGCGGAATATTGCCTTGATTCCTTTCAGAAAGTTTATAGCTCATCCTTCACCAGTTCCTTCCATCCACGCATAGCTCCACAACTCGCTGCCACAGCCATAATAAATCTTCCCTTGCAACAACACGAACCCACTTGTTGCTTCCTTAGGAAGCTCAGTGATCAGGCGTGGTGTCATCAAGTCCGGCTGAACCATGAACAAACCCCTGCTTAGCAGCCCAATCACGACTTGTGACCCACTTGCATCATTAACAAGGAGCAGACCGTTACGTACAATAGCTCCCCATTTCGATACATCTTCGCAATAAAGCAAGCCTTCTCGCGCAGGGTCAAATACGAAGTATATCGAATCAGAAGTGAGTGCATGAACCCGATCCTGCGCATCGATGACCAACAAGGAGATCTCACGCGCATCCGGAATGGGTGACCATTGCTTCGTTACCAGTCTATCCCGCCAATCGAATCGGTATAGAACAGCTTCACGTGCTGCAGGCACACCTCCACCAGGCGTTTCGATGCTCGTTCCTCCAATCACATTCCCACAGCTAAGGGCTCCCAAGCTCAGCGTACTTTGATGAGGGACAACAACATCTTGCTCGTATACAGTTGTCGTCTCCGTATAGATATCCAAAACAATCAAGCTGCCGCCAACAGCACCATAACCCGGAAAACCGCCGACTAGAACATGAGTACCATCAGGATGTGCCAAGGCGCATCTGGGACGATGTATTCGTTCATCCGAATAAACTAAGCGGGGATTCCTGATAGAATGCCTATCATGACTTTGTCCGCTTTCAGCTCCTGCCTGCAGCGGCCTCCGCGTATCTAGAATATGCAAGTGCCCGCCAGCATAGGCTGCGCCAATGATATAAGGTCCAAGAGAAGCGTAGGCACAAATATTCCCTCCGCCCCCCTGCTCTACGACTTTCCCGCCAAAATTCAGCATTTCTTGTTCATTTGGATCATACCGATATAGATGCAGCGGATGATTGGAAGTCCCGTATAGCCTGCCATCCGGTCCGCCGATCATCGGGGAAAGTGCTGTTCCATTCCCTTGATAAGACAGTGGTAACTCAGTTCGTCTCCCGTCTGGCTCCTGAATAACCAGTTCACCCTCCGCGAGCTCGTATTTGGTCAACTCTCTTCCATCGGATAAATCTTGGTGAAGCTTGTGATAACCGGTTCCCTTGTAGAAGGAGGCAGATACATCTGCTTCCTTTACGGATATGGCCTTGCCGCCATTCAATCGGTACCACTCCAACACTGGCGAGTCTTTCTCTGTGCTGTAGGTAGGCAAGCTTGCATACACATGACCATCCTTGCCCATATGCACATGGCCGCTCCCGCGAACACTTGGCCCACTGCCTTTCAGCGTAAACAGCTTTCCGTCCGTCAAACAATAGGTAGCAATCCCAGCCTCCGTGGTACCTATGCCGGCATAAACCCACCCCTCTGAGTCAACGGCTAGCGTCATTGCATACTTCTGATCCATAGCTAAGCGCCCCACAACGGAAGCCTTGCCTGACGCTGCATCTATGCGAAACAGCTTACAGCTCGGATATGTCGTGAAATACACATGCCCTTCCGAATCCTCGGCAAAGGCGAATCCGACGATTTCCTCCTCCGGTGCAGGTTTCTCCCAAGTCACGAAGCGCTCATGAAACGGATCCAGCACCATTAGCATGGGCCCAGCACCGGTATAATATAGACCAGAGCGGCTGCTCATAGAAGCATAGGAGTAATCGTGCAGTCCCTCCGGAAAAGCAACTTGCGTGCACTTGCTGGAAACCGCATCGACAATCAACACATAACCTCTTGCTGCTAGGACTACACGCTGCATCCCGGAGGTTGACTGACACACAGCAGCCGACCTTCCTTCATCTGCCTGCACCGGTGTCCCCAAGCAAACAAATCGCTCCATTCTTATCACCCTTTTGTATAGAAATCCGCAACTTTACGAATGGCACGAATAATATCTTCCACATCTTGTTCGGAATAAAACTCACTCATCGGTATTTGTATCGCTGTCTTCAGAATTCCTTCGGCATTCGGACACAGTCCACGTTCGTAGGTCGCATCACTTAACTCAAACGGGAAATGACTCCCCGGATAAGCTTGTTTCTGTTGAAACAACGGCTGCATATAACAAACCTCAGGGATATAACCAGCACGATTGGGAATGCCTTCTGCCTTCAGCGCTTCACAGAATTCATCACGGCTGCAGTTAAAAAGCTCAACGTCCAACCGAAACATATAAAACCAATACGTACACGCATTATCCTTATCGACTTTAGGCGGTGTAACCCCGGTTACACCTCCCAACCCTTCTGTTATGCGGTCTCCAAAGCTTTGCCGCTGAGCGCATATCCATTCCAGCTTTTTCAATTGTGCGATCCCTACTGCCCCTTGCAGCTCTGTCATCCTATAATTCGGTGCCACCGATTTCAGATCCCGGTTTACGGCATTGCCAAAACGACTGTAGTTCTTATCGGCAAACGCATGAGTCGTCTGATAATCCGCTTCATCACCTGAATTAACAGTTACGATTCCCCCGTCCCCTGTCGAAATGTGCTTGAAATCATTCGTGCTAAAGCAGCCATAATCGCCAATTGTACCGACAAGCCGTCCCTTATACCGGGTCAAATAGGCTTGTGCGCAATCCTCGATCACGCTCAGCTTATGCTTGCKGGCAATGTCCATAATTGGATCCATGTCGCATGGATTCCCTGTTAAATGAACAACTACGATTGCTTTGGTTCTTGGCGTAATTCGTGCTTCAATGGAACTTGCCGTCATGTTGTACGTATGTGGATCCAGATCAGCAAATACTGGAATTGCATTCTGATACAAAATACCGATTAGTGTACCTTGATCCGTTATCGGACTCGTGATAACTTCATCCCCTACCGTCACTCCCGCCGCACCCAAAGCTACATGGAGAGCAGCGGTGCCGGAGGATGTCGCCACACTGCGCTTCACTCCGTAGATCTCATTAAAGTCACTTAGGAATTGCTTAACCTTCGTGCCAAAATGATAAAATAGCGTATTCTGCTCCAATGCTTCCAGAAGCTCCTTCGCTTCCTCCAGGCCAAATCGTTTGCCTGTTGCGAATTCATCCGTTTTGACAGGCGAGCCCCCATGAATTGCTAGTTCCCCCATATTCCTCACTCCTCTCACGGTTGTGGTTCAGCGTATATGCTTTGCTTGGCAGTCCACTTGCTGCATGTAAAGCCAAAGCGAAGCTCTGTACCAGCATCCTGCTTGCCTTCTTGGTCGAAGACCGGGATCCTTACTACAGCTCCAACAGGTGCATTCTCTAACGAAATTCTGCCTGCCGAGTCTACACGAATGACAACATTTCTGCGGGACTTCTCCCAACGAACAATCTGCTCACCAGTCCAAAATTCGAACCMTCGCGCCTTTGCTTCTTGAACAACCTTCCTTAATGCTTCCCGCACCTTCGGTTGCTGCAGAATATGAACTTGATGGAAGAGGAAATGGGCAACGCCCCTTACATGACTAACCTGTTTCAGGAAAGGAATAATAACAGAAGTATCAGCCAATGTAGAATGATCTAAATCCTGTGTTAAAAAACCGATTTCCAGCACATTGTACATCCGATTTCGTTCATCCGCCCAAGCAATTGGATAATAGGGATGACAAGTCCCAAATAGAAAACCAATATTCCCCTTCTTGCTTGGTCCACGCGATTGATCACTCTCGATCCCCCCAGCCTCACACCAGCGGAATAACTCCCCCCATCCCTCGAAACGGGTGTAATGGTTTTTATTGGAGACGATTGGCGCTTTAGTAGCAGAACGAATATAAGCCAATTGACGCTCGAATTCTTTAGCGCTCCAAACTCCTTTATCCTTATCCAACGCGTTATAATGAAAGGCTAGCTCATGCCCTTCCGCACTTACGCGATCGTACACATGATCCGAGTATCCAGGTTCAATCATGCACCAGGTCGAATGCACGCCGCATTCCTTCAGAACATCCAAGGTTATCAGGGCTGACTCATCCAAATTGAGATCACTGTCGTGTGAGATCATAGCCACTTGCTCGACGCCCTCTGGCCAATAATCGATAAATGGAACAAGGAGTCCCAGAGCAGTCGCTTCACGAATTAATTGGGACAAAAGCGTTTCACGCCACAGATCCGCATAGGGAACTGTGTAGTAGGACATCCCTGTTTCAGTCTTGCTGCGATCGTGCTCCCAATCCATCTCACAGCGATCATCTGCTTTCAAAATGCCTTCATCCAGGTTCCCCGAACCGTCCGGTGCAGGTAGGCCATCTTCAAATACGGGGCCGCCCCCTTGCTGCAGCATCACAATTGTTTCCAAGATATTGATATTCCAGCGGACCAGTTTACCTGCTCCTAACTTGAACTCTAAATAAGCGGGACCCATCATTTCGCTATGGGAATTTCCCTTGTATAAGTTCCCCATTGCAACAAACTGACTGCCATTGGCTTCGGCGGTGTGCCAAGGCTTGGCACTTAATGCTCGAAGTCTAATTCCATCCGCTGCTGTGTTGAAGTTAGGAAGCTCTGCGTACACGGCTTCCTTAGAAATCGTCTCCCTGCAACCTAGACCACCTGCCATMCGATTTAAACCGGCATAAGAGATCAAGGTTCCTCCATCCTGTACGAAATTCTTCAGCTTGTGCTGCGACATATCACTCTCATCGCTTTGGGCAACAAGGAGCACATCAGGCTTATAGGCCTGAAGAGCGTCCCAACTTTCCAGCCGTTGAAAGGCTAGACCTGCGTGAGCAAGCACTTCTTCCAAATAAAGCTCAAATACATTCTGCCCATAGCTCCATTTTTTTTCAGAGGGACCCGGATCAGCCCAAACTCCGATTTTCACCATACGCTGCATAGTTCCACTCCTCTCAGTCTCTCTATTGGAAAAAAGAAAAGGGGCAAGGTGCTGCCCCTTCATCGACATTTATGTTACTTAAATAATGCTTTCGGATCCTTCGTCTTGATGTTCGCATTGTACTCTTTGACGATATCGGCTCCACCCTTATCCATATACTCCTTGACAAGCTTATCCCAATCCGAAATCGGACGGTTGCCGGCAATCATTTTCACTTGCTCGTTCATGACATACTTCTTGAGCTCGGCGCCCTTCGCAACATCCGTCGCAGAATCCAAGCCATTGATTGGATTTGCATACAGCTTCGCGGACTTGTACATCGTTTCAATGCTCTTAACCAAATCAATCAACTGCTTGGTTTGATATGTGAGCGAATAATCAACGTCCGTATCCTTAGGTGCCCAAGCCGCATTATCTACAAAATAAGTGGATGGCGCTAAGCCGTCCGAAGCGAAATTTTTGGCATTGACAGGAAGTCCATTCTCCATGTTATACCCGACGCCAACCTTACCAGACCACCAGTCAAAATTCGCATTCTTCTCATTTTGATCTGCCGCTGGGTAGAACGTACGGCCGAAATCATGAAGCTCAAGAATTCTCTTCAGTTTGTCGGGCTCTTTTGCAAGCTTCGCGTTCAGAACAACAAATCCGTTATAGCCTGCACCCGATTGCAAGCCAGCATTGCCATAAGCATCTGTGAATGGCGCCAAGCTCACGAACTGAGCGTTAGGTTGAATCTTCAGCAATCCGTCCATATAAGCTTGGGACATTCCGCGAGGCGTACCGATGAAAATCCCAGCTTTGCCGGAGTAGAATTCCTTATTGGTATCCGCCCAGTTCAGAACGGCATAGTCCTTCGTCATAGCGCCTTCCTTATACAGATCCGCAAGCATTTGTACGATTTCCTTACGTCCGGCTCCAACGATTCCTGGGATATAATTACCCTCGGAATCCTTGTGATACCAAGCATCTGGATCCCAGTACGGGCCCTGATTGAAGTTCGGGTTAATGTCTTGACCAATGGCTACCCCATAAGTGTCAGCTTTCCCATTTTTGTCTGGGTCCTGCTTCGTAAATGCAATGGCTACCTGCTTTAGCTCTTCATAATTAGTAGGAACCTTTAATCCCAGAGCATCTAACCAATCCTTACGAATAACCGTCACCGTCTGATATTTCGGTGAATATTGCGGAATGGCATAGATCTTTCCGTTCACACGCATCGAATCCCATATAAAATCAGGAACCAGTTTCAGCGACGGATAGTCTTTGATGTAATCGTCCAAAGCAAGGAATGCGCCTTGCTTAGCAAATTTGCTGTAGCGATTTTTCAAATCAGGCGACATGAACCCCAACAGATCCGGGATATCCCCTGAAGCAAACGTTGCATTGATCTTTTCGTCATAAGCCGTGTTGGGAACATAAGTAACTTTATAATCAATGTTGAAGCGTTCATTAATCATATTCAGTCCAGGCGTTGCGTTCGGAGGTGGATCACCGTACCGATAATCGAGCGCCGTAATCGAATATTTCGTCGGAGCAGCGCTTGCCTTAGGCGTCTCCGATGCTTTGCCTGAAACTGCCGGAGTTGGCTTCTCTGTATTGGAGCATGCGATCGTACCCACTGCAAGTAATGCGGCTACTCCTACTAATGTCGTGCGTTTTCCATTCATACTTTTACCCCCATTTTTCATAAAATTATTGGATGAAGCTAGTAAAACCATCGGAGGGACACTTATCCGCAGGAAACGGATCATAGGATATCAGCCCTTCACCGCGCCAAGCATAACGCCTTTGGCAAAGTATTTCTGCAGGAACGGATAGACAAGCAGAATCGGCAAGGTGGCAAGCAAAATAGCAGCCATCTGAATCGTCTCTGGCGGGGGAGGATTCTCAACAAATGAGTCTGACAGGGTAGCCGTAGCCTCTCCCATAACTACGATTTGTCGCAAAACAACCTGAATCGTCCACTTATCTGAATCATTGATATAAAGAATTGGAGCAAAATAATTATTCCAATGCGTAACTGCATAGAACAAGCTGAATGCAGCCAGCGAGGGCTTCGATAACGGAAGAATAATACGATTGAATACTTGGAGATCATTAGCTCCGTCAATAACGCCAGCTTCCTTCAGGTCCTCGGGTATGCCAATAAAAAACTGCCTCATCACAATAAGATTAAAAGGCGTAATCGCAACAGGGAGAATCAACGACCACATGGAATCCAACAGCCCCGTCCCTTTCACAACTAGGTACGTAGGAATCATTCCTGCAGAGAAGAGCAATGTGAAGACCACCATGATCATGAAAGTGCGTTGACCGATAATGGGCCGTGAGAGTGCATACGCCATCGTCGCTGTAAACATGAGATTGACTATCGTTCCAAACAAGGTCACTAGAATCGTATTCAAGAGTGCTTGACGAAAAGCTCTGGACTCCAGGATATATACATAAGCATCTGTCGTCCAAGTGGACGGCCATAACAGCAGCTTGCTGCCTAGAAAATCCTCGTAGGAAGAGAAGGATACCGAAAACAAATAGAGAAAAGGGAAAATCATCACACAGGAAATCACGATTAAGATCGTAATATTGACGGTATCAAACATTCGATCGAAAATTGATTTGCGTTTTAAAACATTCATAAGGTGTTCACTCCTCAGAGCTTTCCGTAGGAAAGCTTTCTTCGTAGGCATGGGCTGCGCTTTCCGTAGGAAAGCTTTTTTGATCCAATTAAGCACGAATTCGTGTCAGTACACTCCTTCTTCTCCGAACTTTTTGGCCATCCGATTGGCTCCCACAACTAGTACAAGGCCGACTAGTCCTTTAAACACACCCACTGCCGTGGATAAACTGTAGTCCGACTGTTGGATCCCCTTGTAGTATACGAAGGTGTCCAGAGTGTTCCCTATCTCCATATTGAATGGATTCAATTGCAGGAACACTTGCTCAAAGCCAACCTCCAGCACATCGCCCAACCGAATTATTAACAGAATGATAATCGTACTCCGAATCGCCGGAAGTGTAATATGCCATATTTGGCGAAGTCGGCTGGCACCATCCATAACGGCAGCTTCGTACAGAGAAGGATTCACACCCGCTAGAGCAGCCAAGAAAATGATCGTCCCCCAGCCCGCCTCTTTCCAGATAACTTCCAAGACCAGAAATAGCCTGAAATTATCTGGATTCGTCAGGAAGGGTATAGTCTGTTCAGCACCCATGACTTGGATCATAAAATCATTTACCAGTCCATCATTACGGAAGAAAATCGTAACGATTCCGACCACGACTACCCATGATAAGAAATGGGGCAAATAAATGATTGATTGAATGATACGTTTGACGGCTGAGCGAGACACTTCATGAAGCATGACGGCCAGCATAATAGGTGCTGGAAAGGCAAAAATAATTTGCAGGAGCGAGATCACGATCGTATTCCAAAGAACGCGCACGACCTCCAGGCTTTCAAAGATACGGGCAAAATTCGCAAAACCTACCCACGGACTGTCTTTAATCCCTAAGAAGGGGCTGTAATCTTTAAAAGCAATCGAAATACCGAGCATAGGAACATAGCGGTATACGATAAAATAAAGTAAACCTGGTGAAAGAAGCAGGTAGATATAGCGATCTTTCCATAGTCTGGCTTGAATGCGCCTCCACTTACTACGCTGCAATCCAATGCCGCCTTTGGTATGATTCGTATGATTGTTCGATGCAGTATTCAATTCAGGGACTCACCTCTCTTTATCTTCAAATGGCCATGCAATCCGGTGCTCACCTGTAGGAATCGTCCACTCTTTCCCATCAAGACCTAACGTCTTGATGAAAAGAATGACGGAACCTTCATTGTCATTCTGTATGATCCAGGCGCTCTCCCTGCAATCGACCACTATATTCACTGGGCGCTCAGAATGAAAGCGTAAGCTCGGGCCAACGTCTAGCTCTGTAACTTGCCATGCTGCTATTTTCGCTAGATATGGCGCTTGATCCTTACCCATACAGTAAGAAAGCCAAGCTGTTCGCCCCTGCATGTTACAGCTCGCATAGTGAATCCCCGCATCATTTCCATCCTGCAAGAAGCTATTGAGCAGCAGAATATCTCTAGCCCCCGCTTCCTTTTCAAAAGTTAAACCGAGCTTGCCATCTTCTGTAAGTTTTACACACTCCGCAATCTGCAAACGCTCACCACAAGTGGAAGGCTTCAGAAGTGTCACGAAGCACTTCCTTGTGCCATTCGAATCGCTGGACACGTTCAGATAAGGACCATAAGACTCTGCCCCCGGATATTCCGTTATTTGAATGGTTGGCGCCTCTGGGAAAAGGAATTTCATCTGGAGCGAAGCTTTCTCGCCCTGCAGGATAACTTCATCGCCCTGTACAGAGTCGCCTGGCATTAGCTTCGTCGCATCTTCGTAAATACTCGACTTCGTATGAAATAACAGTTCGGGATGGTCTTCCTCTTGGTTCATCATCACTTCATCCCAAATAACATAATACGATCTGTCCAAATGGAAAATAGTACGTACATAGGATTCCAGCAACCCTCCATAGCTTTCTGACGCATTGCCCTGTACGACTTCATAGCCAGAAGCGATCCAAGACTCCGTCAATTTCCCACCACCATAGCGTGGTTGTCCTTGACCGTTTACCAGCAACGAATTATGTCCAACTGTCCCTGTTGTATAATCCGCTCCTGGACCGGGTACGTAATCCTGATACCCCGGATTAGTCAGCAGCCACTCTCCAGCTACATTGAGCATCATATTATTCTGGTCTTTATGATTATGGCCATTGTCTGATTGGCTAGACGTAAAGCATAACAGGTGATCTTGTTCCCCCCAGCCTGTGCGAAGCGAAGCCCATCCAATCCMTTGGAAAGTCCGAGATACCTGCTCTCTGTAAAATACATCCGGAGCAACAGCCTGCAGCTGCTGCCGCAAATTCATAAGCACAACCGGCCGATCAGCTTCGAATTGCTTTATATACCACATCGCAACCGGGTGAAGATGATGCGACGCAACCATGGACATCATATAGGACAAGTCCAGCTTATAGAAGGAATCGGAGAAATTGGGAAATGTATTCATTCCACCGGGAGACAGAAAACGGAAAAACCGTTCAGGAAGCTCATCCTTCACATAAGGATGATTGCACAATATCGCATCCCCAGTCACACGGCGGTATAAATCCGCAGCCATCCAAATATGCCGTGCGGCGACATTATCGTACAGAATCCCCTCTGTCTCACTTGATAGCAGCTTCTTATCCTGAAAGGAGACCAGATAGTTGAAGGCTTGATTCATGTATTTAGCAGCATAAGGAGAATCACCTTGCAGCGCTGCAGCACCATACATCATAGCTACCTGCTTAGCTGCAATAATATTATGCATATCCGTGTTGTCGATATCAATTGCCAAGGGCTGAAGTCCCCTAGACAGCAGCGTTTCACTAAGGGATTGCCGCTCATCCTCGGTGAGAGTTCCATGTATCGCATCGTAGGCAATGGCAGCACCAATCATAAAATGAGCATTGCTTAAGTTCCCTTCCGCTCCACGGTGATCAAATTCATACCACTTGCTAAAACCTGCTAAAGCGACCAAGTACATTTTAGCCTTCTTCGCATAACGCGACTCACCCGTAACCAGAAAAGCAATTGATAGCGCATACATTCTCTCCTCAACCGCTCTAGAAAACATAGTCCAATAAGGATAATCCACATAACCCGCTGGATTCGGTATCGTTTTGGGCTCAACTAACGGCAACGGCACCATCATAACGTCGGAGACCGAAGGATAACTCACTTGAAATTGCTGCTCCCGCTCATATGCATCAGCTTGCTGCAGCAGCGCCTCCCACAAAGAAGAATATGCAATTCCCTCTTGATCTTCATAACTTACACGTTCCTTAAAGTCTTTAAGCTCATCAGCAGAAAATAAAATGTACGGCCGCTCCATGAGACTCAGCTTGTATGCGGGGACAGCTGGAGCAATAACCCGGATCATCCAGGTTCGGTCTGCGTCGGATTCAATCTTCGTTGATTTCACACAAATCTGCGCTTCTCCGATTTGCTTTCCGGTCAGCCTCAGACCGTTTATCGATATGACCGAAGGATCACTGGATTCAATGAGCCACTCAGACTCGTTTATCGCCTTAGCAGCTCCTTCATCATCGATCTCAAACAGGGCCAGATGGCTTATTTCTCCAATCTCTAGTAATATGGGTCTAGACAAATGGAGATGGTTCATAAGATGTTATGCCCCCTTCTTTCGTACTTGCATCATAAAAATTCCAAATGGTAGGCGCTTACATCGAAACATTCTATACTTGCAAGAAGTTATTTGTATACTTGTATTTTACATGTATACATCGAATGTGTCAATCCACTTCTATATTGTGGCCTACGATCATTGACAGCAAATAACCACCCTGAAACGGGCGGTTATTTGCTATAAAATCAAAATGCTTTCTTTACATCATTTTACTAAACAGTAAATCTAACAATTTGGCTGCTTGTTCTCTTGTAGCTATTCCCTGAGGAGCAAACACACCGTTGTCCATACCTTCCAAGATTCCTGCTTGCTGCAACATGTTCACGCTCTCCCTAGCATAATCCTCGATGCTTGAAGCATCGCTATAGAGGAATGGAACTTTAACCGGAGCAATCTTCACTTGAGCAACCGCAACTGCCCGCTGAAGAATAACCGCCATATCCTGGCGAGTAATAAATTCCTGTGTACCAAAGTGAAGATCGTCCACACCCGATATGATCCCGAGCTTCTGAGCACTCGCTACCGCTTGATAGTACCATTCTCCTTGGGTCGTGTCACTAAATCTGGCTTCCGCCTTAGCATCGATCAAATCGAAGGTTTCCATGACGAGCTTGATGAATTCAGCCCTGGTAATCGGAGCGTCTGGAGCGAATTGAGCTTCATTTCTCCCTTTAATAATCCCTCTGGCAGCCAGTGAATCTATGTGCCGCTTGGACCAGCGGGAGTCCTCTACATCCTGGAACGTAAAGGATGCTTCTTTGGCCGCATACTTACTCAAATGATTCGTTCTAAAAATTAATTGACCCGTCTTCTCGTCATACGAGGAAAACTTCATAACCTCGAGTTGACTTTGTTCATTCAAGTAAAACATGACCACTTTATTAGCACCTTCTCCTCGTTGGAGCGTGTATGGTACTGTAACTTCAACAAATTGGTTGTCTGCGAAGGCAGATATATTGCGCTCGCCTGCCGTAATTGTGAAATCATAGACGGGAGAATCGCCTACGGCCTGAGCAGCCTCTGGGCTTAGCCCCTTGACATCAACCTTTGACATATGGATCGCAATTGGAGCACTTTGATCACCCAATGCTGCCAGCGGTATAGAGATTTTCGCAATCGCGCTGACAATTTGGACGGCTGAAACGCCATTCTCTCTTATTTGCTTTAGTGCATCTGGAGGAAGCTGCAGCGAAACTTGAGAAGCCGTAACAGAATCAGGAATCTGGAAGGATACCCTCTTCTGCCCGGAAGCAACAGCCTGTTGCATCGCCTCTTGGAAAGCTTGCGGCGTTACGATGATCGCTGAAGTGTTTCCGTTATTTCCGTTATTTCCGTTATTTCCGTTGTTTCCGTTATTTCCGTTGTTTCCGTTTCCTCCCTCGCCGCTGCCAGAATTGTTCGATTGCACCATGACGGTAATCTCATCACTCTGCACGCTGCGATCAGCAAGCGTTATATGAGCAGTAATCTTGACGCTGCCCGCATGCTTGGCTATGAGCTTGCCCCCTTCAACAGCTACTGCACTAGGATCGCTGATGGCATACGAAATTGTTGCTCCCGATAGCTCCTTCGTGGTTCTGCCTTTTTCAAGAATTCCCATCAAGCTGACTGGGATGATATCGCCAACTTTAAAATTGCTTGTGGGTATGGTCAATTCAGCACCTGTCAATTTAACAAGCAATTCAGGAATGCTGATCTTATAAAGGTTCGGTCCTTCTGGCTCGGTGTATAAATAGAAGCTTCCGAAATCGTCTTGGGCGAGCTTCCTGACTTGTGTCGCCAGCACAGTCACCGCTTTGGTAGCAGCGTCTACCTTGAAGAATCTTCCCCCCACAGTTGCATATACATTCCCATCTGTCCCTGTCTCCATTGATCCGTCGATCCAGCGGCCACTTGCATCAGGGAACTCATTCTTACTGTAGGTGACTTGCTTCTTAACGGGATCGTAGACGAACAGGGCCCCATTAGCCAATCCCCATATATTTCCGTCTGGTCCGATGTGAAGAGCTGTAATGGCCTGCTTGCCAGCCACTGGAACAACTTGGTGCTCAAGCTGTTTACTTGCTACATCCCAGACGAAAAGCACGGCTTCACTCGCTGTTGGCGTGCCTCCTTGACCTCCATGAATGGAAGTACCGCCATACAATTTACCATCCTTATAGATGAGCGAAATAATACTTTGATCCGGCACCAGATTCCAATACACATCCGGTTTGCCTCTTGTACTCAAGTCATAGACAGCCAGAGCGCCGCCCAATAGACCGTTCTTTGGAACCGTACCCACAAACAGCTTATTCATGTCCTCTGAACCCGCCATTCCGAATGGCCGATCTTGAAGCGTATACCCCGGTATATCTGGATTTGCCTTAAGATCGAAAATAACAACAGGGTTCAGCTTATCTGAATTCGTACGATTCCAAGGCTTGGAAAGATCATATTCATAAATTTTGGCATCCGGGTAGAGCCCGTAATATATTTTGTTCCCAATTACAGTAATCCCCTCTTGCTGACCCAAGCCATTCAGATACATCGATTGACCAGTTGAAGGAGAATGCACACCGACATTGCCTGCCAAATAGCCCGATGTATAAATTTTCCCGTCTGGTCCTTTCTCAATATCATGAATGTTAACKGGCTCTGCAGGAATTTGGATTTCGGTAATTTTAACTTTACCCGTCTGCAGATTGTATTTGTACATTTTGCCGCCATTTCCAGTCAAACCAACCAGGCTGTACCCTGGAAAGCCCTCCTCCTGAAGTTGAACAAAATCATATCCAATTGCGGCGCCATCGATGTTGGCTCCCAAGGACTGAATGGTATCCGTGTTAAGATCGTACGCATACAAAGCTCCAGCAGCTGCTGCGTAATACACTTTGTTGGCAATAGGCGACTTGGGTGAAACACCTCTCGAGAACATCGGCACATCGAAGCTCTTCTCGCCAGTGTCGGCATTTGTGATTTCAATTTGGGCTCCGGTTGCCGCATTCAGGACGAACATTTCATTCGCATTGTTGGCTTCTTTCTTGGCGAAGAGCTTGCCGCCCGCAAGGTTGAGATCGTAAACAGAAATAATATTGCTGTATTTGCTCGGAAGAATATTCTTCTTCACCCCTGTCGCAATATCATATTCCACCAAACGAGCCTGATTTCCCACTCCAGCATACACTTTATGTGTATCCGGATCATAGACAACAACACGAGTCCAGCGCTCACCGCTGTTCTGGGCTGACAGCGTTCCGAAATCGGCAAATGAATTCGTTACCGGATCGTATTCATACAAATTCGCTGTTGGATAAGTGCTTCCATACATCTTACCGTCTTTTCCATTTGCCATCGGGTATAGCACAGAATCCTTGGTCGGTAATGGATGACCTAGGTTTTTTAGCTCGCTGGTCTGCGGGAAATAGCGATAGAGCAGCCCCTGGTTGTATCCGCCCAAATAAACGGTTCCGTCATCAGCTACTGTAACCGACCAAGCCCCCGTCACATCCGGCATAGGCATGCTTTTGACTACTTGCTCAGTTTCGACGTCTATAACCGTAAAAATCCCAGGTGATCCTACGGCTACTGAATAAATGACACTACGCCCGTTAGCATCCTTCCCGATATCCCCTCTCATAAGGGTAACGTTGCGAATCTGCAYACCTACATCCTCAGCAACCTTCACAATGGAATTCTGAGGAATACTCGCCGCAACGGTATGAGTCCCTTTCAACAGCCTTACATTATCCACATAATATTTATAGGTTTTGTTGGCGCTTCCTGCGAACATGACCGCGGCATAAACCGCTTCATCCGGAACTTCCACTTTAACCGAATTGGTGAACCATGCGTTCGTCGGATCCGATTTAATGCTCCAGGCTTGCTTGCTCAAATATTTCTTGTCTTTGTCAAAGTAGCGTACATACATATCCGCAGAACCGTATTCAATATAAGTATCGGCTAATGCGGTGTAAATCCCACCCGGCTCCACCTCAATCAATTCGCTGATGACATTTAGAAACTTTCCTGGCTCATTTTGCAGATACAAGCTTTTGGCTCCTGTCTTGAAAAGCTCGCCCGTAATTCCGAAGGTGCTGCCATCTGTTCCAGGCGCATATTTGCCCCATCCTGTTATCGTATTATCAGCGACGGCCTCCTCGAAATCTCCATTAGCAACGACTTTGGTTATACTGATATCGTCCAAATAGTAGCTATAAGACTTCGTTTTGGAAGTAATTAGAGACACCTTAAGCTTAGTTCCTCCAGGCTGCACAGTAAACAATCCTTCCCTATAGACCCAATCCTCGGATAAGGAGGTATCGCTCAAATAGGCGTGAAAGTCCGTATTGTTGGCACTCTTTATCAACTTGCCATCATCATCGTATACATATACATACAATCCCTGCATATTCCCTGATTGCAAAAGGACTTGAGCGCCCAAACGATAGGTCGCACCTGCCTGCACATCCATTAGCTCACTTTCCATGTTGATTCCTAAACCGGAGTTGGCCGCATAACCCACATAAAGACTATTCTKTCCTTCTTTGTGTTGTACGTTATTCATAGATGGATTCCCCGCTTTGAATTTCCATCCAGGAATATTGCTGTCTGTTGCTGGAGCTTCAAAGCCTCCGTTCAACAGGAAATACTTTGGAGAGGGGGGTGAAGGCGGAACCTCTTCCGTCCATTCCACTTGATCGACATATAACGTGCCTTGGCCTACGTTCATTACGTACACTGCTGCCGTTACCGTATTAGCCGGAGGGGCTTTGGTCACGGATAGCTTAGACCAGCTTCCAGCGGTAGGCGTCAACGTTTGATTCGCTTGATCGAGCAAACGATTAGCTTGATCGAAGAAATTCATCTGAATCTCGGCGGACGCCGTACCTGTTCCGTAAACCATAGCGGAAACGCTCTGATTCCTTCCGGCATTCACCGTTACGTAATTGCTCATAACCCCGAGCGGCTGGTTCGAAGGATTATCAAGCTTCAGGCTTTGGGTACCTTCAAGCTTCTTATTCGAATCCAGGGTGATGCCTTGCATGTCTTGCAAGCTCCTCCAATGTTGAATGAATCCGTCAGAAAGAGGCAGCTCGAAGCCAGCATTCTGAAGTGTGGAGAACGTACCGAGGTCCGGCCCTACCGCTGCTGTTGGTTGCTTCAATTCCTCGATCTTGAAATCATCCCAGTAGCTTGTTCCTTTAGCGCTTAATTTCGCCGATGATGATATAAAGATAGCTGCAAATGCAGCATTGCCAGGCGCAGCTGAGGCGACTGTAATTTGCTGCCATCCTGCAGGGTGAACCGTCTGTTCATAGACTGCTGTAGGCGGCGGGGTAGTTGCTGCACCAGCACTGTTATAATACCTCAATTGAATTTGGACAGACCCGCCTGTTGCAAGCACCATCGCGGAAGCCGCATAATTGGCATTTGGGGTAACAGGGATTTTATCGCTGATGGATCCAAACATAACCGTAGTGTCCTGATCATCAAGTCTTAAGCTCGATGTGCCAGAATAATACTTTGACTTATCCACGGTGAGAGATCCGCTCTTCCCTGCTCCCCCAAACATAGGTGTCCACCCAGGGATGACTTCACCTGTAACCGGCTGCTCCAAGCCAGCATTAGTGAGCGGATTCGTTACGACAGGGATAACGCGTTCCAAAGATACATCATCTATGTAGACATTCCCAATGCTCGCAGCTCCTGTAACCAGAACGATCGCAGCTGTGCTTGCCGTTGGCGGAGCTGTCGCCTTTATACTAAAGTGCTGCCATAAATTAGGGCTTCCAGCCGAGAAGGTCTGACTATTCACCACATTACTATTTGGCACAAGATTGTTGTCACTGTCATAAAATTTAATTTGCATTTGCGCATTTGCGTTTGGACTTCCCTCCAAATACCACCAAGCATAAGCCAAGTACTCACTACCTGCCGTTACTTCTACTTTATCGCTTTCCACAGTAAAGCTGCCGGCATCGTTATCAAAAATCTTCAAGCTGTTGGCTCCGCTGCGATAGTAAGTATCTGTAATGGCAACGCTTCCAACTGTTCCCGCAGTTTTAGTCCACCCAGGGATATTCCCATCCGTAACCGGAAGCTCAAATCCTGAGTTGACCAATGCAGAAGACTGTAAGGTGGGACTAACCGCCGCTTCAGACACTGACTTGCCTGTGAAACCCGCGGGCATCACGATACACATACACAAGAAATACATAAGTGCTTTTCGAATTCTAAACCAGTTCATCTTCATCCATCCTCCTTTAACTTGACGACAGGCATGGTATAAATAGAAACATATTCCTCCAACCTGTTTCCATTGAACGCAAAAATGGTATAGGTTTGGTACCTATACCAATACTAAGCGATTATAATTAGTCCGTCAATGTCGATGTTCAGATTTCACTTTCCTGCAGAAAAATATCTTGAATGACTTGGGCTGCCTCTTCAGGCGTTTGCATCCCTGCCCAGAACGCTCTCAACTTGTGGCTGATCACAGAAAATGCTCTGCTCGAAGGCAGCATTTGGGACAGGAAGAGTGAATCCTGTATGCCTTTTTCACTGACACTAAAGGCTGCTGCCTCCTCGTTCGAAAGTATTTTTTGATTAAGCTCATCCCACGTGGAAAGGAAACCMGTCTCCTCTACCATCCTTTCCTGAAAATCCCGGGATACTGCAAATTGAATGAAATGTTTGGCCATTGCCGCATTCTTGCTATACTTCGAGATCATAAAAGCATTGGCAATCAGCAGCTTTGCCCCTTGCTCCCCCGGATGTTCAGTGCTAGAAGGAAGCGGAGCAACATGATACCGATCCCTTTGTTTAAAAATGGGTGTTGTGAAGATGGTAGAAAGCTGCATCCCGATCTTCCCCTTCTCGAACATGTCATTAATAAATGAGGAATCGTCAATTGCAGCAATGGGTGCAATTCCGTCCCGGTATAGCATACGCTGCAGCAATCTAAGTGAACTGACCAGACCACGTTCAGACAGTCTTCCGTCAGACGTTCGCTCGAATCGAAAGCCATTGGCAAATGCCAGCACAGGCCATCTGCTCCAAGAGTCTGACATGCCGAACCCGTATCGATCTATGATGCCGTCTCCGTTGCAATCCTTATTTAACGATCTGGCGACCTCCGTGAATTCATCCAACGTCCATGCATGGGTCGGCAGCGCAAGACCTTGCTCCTGAAACACTTGGCGGTTGCAGGTCAAAAATACGGGTGAAAGTGTTACCGGAATCGCATACGGTACTCCGTCTGTAGCGAATGCTTCGTATAATCGGCCATAGTCTGTCGTCTGTTTCGTCGTGACTTCTGCAAGAGGCAAATAGTCACTCAGGTCTGCCTCATGATAATCTCGATCCCAGATAAGAAACAGATCTGGTTGTATCCCAAGCTCCAGCCATTTTTTCACATCCATTCGATTCATCTCATCCGTACGAAATACATTTACCGTTACGCGAGGATACGCTTCCGTGAACGCTTTGATCAGCCTATGCAGCGCTTGATCGGCAAACTTGGAGGAATGGGGGCACATCACCAAGAGGGACTGGTTATCATTCTCTACATGATCAGGACGATCGGCAATCATCGTCCCCTTTCCTACCATTTTGATCAGAAGCCCTTCCTTCAAAAGTGTATCCAGGGCTTGTCTGAGCGTATTGCGGCTTGAATCATATTTCACACACAAGTCTTTCTCAGAGCTTAAATAATCTCCCGGATTCAAATACCCTGCATGGATCTGTGAGCGAATATCATCCGCTATGTGCAAATAACGAAACTTTTTAAGATTCATCTTGTCCGACAACCTCACTTTTGGCTAATATCTATGCAATCAGTATAGAACAAATTAATCAATCTACAAACATAATATCCGTTTATGAAATACCCATGGAGGACATACAAAAGCCATGGCTTCTCATTAAGTTTCCAAAGGCCAAACTTCCTGTTGCATAAAGGGTACTAAGCCTAATATGACCTATGCAGTTCGTGGTAAGGCCTGGTATTTCTGGGGCCTAGGTGTAACCCAAAATAGCGCTGTGCCATAACGTTATTCGGATTACTAGCGTACTTTCAAAGAAAATAGAAGGATGGCATAACGTTATTTCTACTTTTATATAGAATAAGAGCCTTTAGAAGGACATTAACGCTATGCCATAATAGGTCATGAGCCTAAATAAATTTATCCACCATCTTCAAATCATGCTTCAACTGAGCGAAGGGGATAGTGGCTAGAGGTACCTCTATGGGTGAACAACGGCTCGTCACCCCCTACTTAGCGCAAAACCCCGCCATCCGTTTCCGAAGAAACAGAACAGCAGGGTTCACTGCGAAGTCCCGCAGGACTGTGTTCGGCTTATAAACGCCGTATCCCATCACGGGATACCGTCAATTTCTCGTATCCATCTTCGGTGATCAGATACGTATCTTCTACACCGACGACACCTCGCCCAAGGAAGGTGAACTTGGGCTCGATCGCGATGACCATGCCGGGCGCCAGCGGGTATTTGAAGCCCTTGGCGAGAACGGGCAACTCGTCGATTTCGAGCCCGATGCCGTGACCGAGGAATTTTACTTGGTCAGCGCCGTACCCCATGAAGTGGGCGCTCAGCCCTGCTTCCTGGACTTGATCCAGCGCGAGCAGATACAGATGCTCGGCGATGGTGCCCGGCTGCAGCCTGGCTTCCGTGGCGCGGAGGACCTCCTCCGCCACGTCATAGGCTCGCTGCAGCTCAGGGTCTAGATCTCCGATCACAAGCGTACGCGTCTGATCGATTAAGTACCCGTCGATGGTGCAGCCGATATCGACGAGGATCGGTTCGCCGCGCTGAATCAGCGCGCGGCCCGAGCTCTGCGGGCTGGACGGGTGGAGCCCCGTKCCCCCGGCCGGCCCGTCAAAATAGGTGGGCACCGCTGCCGAAGCGCCTGTAGCGACCATTCCGGTGATTAACTCGGAATTGTACGCGCGCATGCGCATCAGCCCTTGGTGCCCGCGCAGCCTGAGCTGATGCTCGATGAGCGCCATCAGCTCAAATTCCGCCATCCCCTCACGAATGTGGGGGATGACCGCCTCCAGCGCGCCGTCCGCGACGCGCGCTGCCTCCCGAATCGCCGTGACTTCGTCCGGCGATTTGATCATGCGCTGCTCTCGCACGAGCAGCGAGCCGTCCTCCCAGACCGCGCCGGGCAGCGCGGTCTGTAAGCGCATGTACAGCTGGACGGGTAATACGTCCAGCTCTGTCGCCACACGCAGCGGATCTCCCGCCGCTGCGTCACCGCCAATGCGAGCGCGAAGCCGCTCGCCGAGCGTCTTCCAAGAGCCGAGCGCTTCGACGGCCGCTGCCGCTTCCTCCTCCGCTCGGACCAAACTTCGACGGACGAGATAGATCGCTTCGCCCTCCGTCGGAATGAACAAATATCCTGTCTGCATCGAGCCGCAGTAGTAATATATATCAACATTGTGCGTGACCAGGAAGCCTGACCACCCTCGCTTACGCATCTCATTTTGCAGCCACTGCTGCCTTTGCTCAAAAATTGTCATAGAAATCGACTCCTATACGCCGTAGATTCACACCTCACCTCCATTATACATCCAAATAACCTTTATCGCTCTACCGGTACTCTAACTGTACTCTACCACCACTCTTCCACTAGCTACATCTACCAACTCCAACGAAAATAACTGGATTTCCTGTATCTAATTTGTTCACTTTTGAGCTCATTTGCAGAATAAATGGATTTCCTCCAGCTATTTTCATCGAACTTTGCGTAATTGAGTGTTTACGAGGAAATTACCTGTACATTTTCCATCTATACTTCAATACTTGTCTTTTTCACTCGAATTAGCTGTATGTTTTCCAGTTAAACGGCGCTGGCTAAGCCGATCTCACTCTTACTCTTACTCTTACTCTTACTCTTACTCTCTCTCTCTATCTCTCGTTTTCGTTCTCGTTCACCCCCTGCGACATGGGGGCGTGGGGTATAATTGAGAGGGGCGAGTGTGATTCCGAGTGCGAATGAGGATGAAGATGAAGTTGTAGTTGGAGTTGGAGTTGCAGTTGAAGTTGCAGTTGCAGTTGAAGTTGATGTTGAACTTGAACTTGAACTTGTAGTTGAACTTTGAACTTGAACTTAAAGCCCTACCTCAATACACCATCTCCGCCGAAGACTTAATCGTCCACGTAAGCGGCTGCAAAACCGCATACGTCCGCGGAAAAACCAACCGAATAAACATAATGACGCCAGGTCGTTCCAGTGTGACCGTATAGTCCTGTGCTTCATCGCGATACGTATAGGGAAATATTTCCCCCTCATTAACAACCTTAAATAAGTCAATCACCACGGAGCTCTGCAAAAACGTATCCGGCAAGGGCTCATTGTCCGCATCTAATCGTAAATTGGCCTGCAAATACGCCATTGCCGCCTCTCTTGCTTTCGTCTCATCAATCGCATGAATTCCTTGTGCAAGCTTCGCTGCATCACTTTGTTGAGCAGCCGCATGCACCGCATTGTTCAGCCCATGTTTTCCCTGAAACACGGTATGCATGGCCAACTCTTCATCCGTTTGTAGCCCATAGAGCGACATAAACACTACGCTCATTAGCACCATTAATAGCAGCTTATACACGCCATTCCCTCAACTCTCACGGCACATATTCACTCATTTTCATACCCGTCGCACCCATTCGATCGGAAGCCATCGGCACCGAAATGCCGACCAGCTGATCAATGACAAAAAGCCGCTGATACGGATACGTAATCGTTAACCGCAAGCCCGTTCCTCGCCAGACTGGTGCACTTGCATCCATGCCACCAACACCTGAGTTGGTAGCCACCATATAAGCAAGCTCATCAACCAAGAAACCTCTTTCCGCCATACGCTCCTTGGATTCGGCTATCATCGCTGCATTGATATACCCATGGCTGCCATTCGCTCCGACCTCGAGCAAATAATCGACTTCCTTTTGCAGCACCGCCTGCCGAACGATAATGATATGCTTGTACACTGGCGCGAACATGAACCAACAGAGCAGAGACGCAAAAAGAATAAACACCAAAATCTGTTTCATGGATTAATCCGTTCAATGGATCCACTAATTCTAGCCCCGCTGTCGCTAACCTGCTTGCGAGTTCCCGTACTTCCCCCAACAACATCCATATAGATGCCGATAACAACAATCATCAGCAGCACTGTTACAAGAATAGACCTCATAAATAACCTGCCATCTCTATGGTGTAAGTGCTGTAATATTCGTATTCGCTGTCGTCCCATGGGTCCCGATATTTCGTCTCATTCCTGTTGATCCGTCATTAATAATCGTTGTAAACAATAAAGCCACCACAATCAACATCATCACCGTTACCAAAATATTTCTCATCTTCTCGCTCTCCCATCGCATGTTAGTTAATTGCATCAAATAATCGTTGCCCTTCGGCGATCCAAGGGTACATAAACACCCGAAAAGTATTCAGAATCGGCAGACCTGCAAGGACAAACAGCACATACGATACCGTTTCCTTCTTGCTGTCGCGAATCAACTCCATCTTCTCTTTGTAATCCTGAATGCGCTGCTTTAGCAGCTCATAATAGCCCCCATGTTCATTCAACCTGAGCGCATTCAGCGTTTCGCCAAAGCTATGAGCTTCTTCCGTTCCTAGTCTCTTTTTAAAATGGGAAATCGCTTCTTCAGCCCCTTGATACCATTCATTGAGCAGCAGCTGAACATGAGCTCGAGTCGATGTCGTCTGACCGACACATAAAGACAATTTGTCATGCAAATTCAATTTCGAATCATTATAGTACAAGAGCTGTCGACTGATCGCATAAATATCCCGCACGATGCGCTGAGATCGCTTTTCTTTGAGCTGTGCAAGCACTTTGCCATCCCATATAAGAAAAATCGATACGACTGCCGCTCCAACTAACACATACGCAGGCTGCATATGCACAGTGATCCAAGGTCGATCGAAAGCCGCATATCCCATACAGCCTGCCAACATTGTTCCTGCTAAAAGAAATCTTCTCGCACCCTCATACAGGTTCGCATTCAGCCAAATTCCGCATCCCAACAACAATTGGCGCTTCGCCTCCACCGCTTTCGTGCTCATCCCAAGCATTTTATATAACCAGTGAGGTATTTGAAACTCTCTTAGCGCACTTTTTACTCGTAAAGATCGCCATCTTCTCTTGCGTACTGGTATGTACCTTAACCCCTGGTAAATCATGATCATAAAAAGCATAAATAAGAGCAGACGCGAAGCGTATTGCAGCATCATCAGCTGGGTATTGACCATAACCATAGCATTCACCTCCTCACATTCTTCGCATAGACAAGTAGATTCCCATCAGAAACGATACAAAAATCAATATAAGTGCATCCAAAATCATATTACGACCAGCAGGATCAATCACATAATATAAATAGGCGTTATCCGCATTTACCTTGAAGTTAATCCACATGAATAAGACCATAAACCCGATTGGTGTAAAATTGGCAATGCGAATTTCCAATAGTCGATTTCTTTCCATCTGATCAAAACGCTGTGCTTTCCGCATGTCGGTGATCAGTTCCTTCAAGCTATCTCCGACAAAGCTCCCCTCTTTCAAGGCCACTCGCATGATTCCTGTAAAATAGTCCGCCCAGATGTGCCCCAGCGTCAGATTGAAAATGCGCAAGCTTTCCTCGGTATCCCTTTGCGTCATTAGATGTCGATATAATTGCTCGAAAACAGGCTTAATCGGGTACAAAATACGATTTTCCTCTATACAATACTTCAGCGCAATTTTCATATTTTGATTAGGGTCCATCATGTAAGACTGGAAAAACACCTCAACAGCCGGAAGGAACTCTAGTCTCGTTCGCAAACGGACGCTTACCAACTTCACCCGCAGCAGCAAATACGGCAGCGAAGCGCCAATCATCGTCATAATAAGTGCGCCTTTAAAGGTTTGAAAAAAAACGCCACCAACCAACAAGCCGAATAACAATCCAATTAAACTTATCGTCAGCATGGCTTGCATGCTTAGTCTAGATTCGACGGATTCCAGCAACTCCTTCATATGCTTGTATAGCCAGCTATATGTCTCCAAATAAGTAGATATTCTCGCGCTAACTGTGGCATTTCTTACATAGTGCAGCCTGAACCTAGCATTGCGTTGTCTAATAAGCAGCTCTAACAGAGCACGAAAACCGACATAAATGAGCACAAATAACAACATGAGAAAGACATATTTGGCGAAAATCACGGTTCAAAACCGCCTTCTTTCCCTTCATTTCCAATAAATCCGTGCTCCCGGAGCAGCGAATACTGTCTACGATCTCCCTTCCTTATTTTTCGCGATGCATGAAGCGACAATTTCCCGGGAAATGTCCATTTGCCTGTCGAGTTGTCATAAAGTGCTAAATCCGTGACGAATACGCATTCATTTTCATAGCGATATTCGACGATTCGCACAATCTTTCTCTTCCCGTGAACAACCTGCATTTCAATGCCGATATGAGTCACAAATTCCGTAATCCTTTTCGTCAAACGCTTCGAATCCATCCCTCTGCCATCCAGCATACACATGTCAGTAATCGCATCCGGTACATCTTCCAGCTCACTCACATGGACCGTCGTCAAACTGCCCTCATGACCACGTGTACAAGCACGAACATATAAATTAGCATCTTCATCCCTAATTTCTGCGTGACAGATGCGCTTTGGAGACTGCCGCAATGCCAGTTTAAAAGCCTGTAAACCCGAATGCCTCGGATCTTCCTCGTCAATTTCGTATTCGACGATATTTTTATGAGGAAAATCTCGCTTTAAATTCAACTCGAATCGGGATTCTATCGTGATAATTCGTTCGTTATCGTCCATTTCGGCAATAAGCGCCTTAATTAAATTGGTTTTTCCTGAATTTGTCGGTCCAATGACGACCAAATTGAAATACGTGTGGATAAAACAACGAAGTAACACTTCCATGCTGGAATCCATCGTGGCCAAATCTGGGGAAGCTAGCGAAGCTAGATCAAATCTTTTTACCGTATAAAAGCGTATCGTTAAAGTGGGTTCAGCCGTAAATCCGAAACCTGTCATCGTCACACGTGACCCATCCTGCAGAACGACCTCCGCCCAACGCTTTCTAGGATTAAGGGTATCGTGGTTAAATAACACTAAATTTTGTTGAATTCGCTCTAATTCTCGGATGGATGGAAGCTCGTAAGATGATGGTGTCGCCATTCCTCCACGCACTTCAAAAATCTGCCTCCCCACAACCTGAATCTCTTCCAATCCTTCCTTCTGTTTGAGAACGAGTTCAAGGACATTTAAGCCAATAATTTCGGCAAAAATCGCTTCAGGAAGCGTCGTATACCCACTTGTCCGAGGCGGGATGTCCGAAAGTCTCCTTTTCGAAACGAGATCATGAATAATGGCCAGCAGCTTGCCACGATCCTCTTCATAGCCTAGAATTGCGCGATTTAGCGTCTCGTTATACAGTTGCTTTTCAGTCTCTGATCTACCTTTCAGGGCAACCAGCTCACTTCGAATCTCTTGCACCCATTGCTGGAAAAAGGCTTCCTCACCTGCGCTCGCTTGATCCTGAACGCTGCCATTTCCACGCACTCCGTTAGTCTGTTCGACCACTCTATCGCCCAAATCATTAGCGTCAGCTGTGTGTATTGTCGGGTAGCGACCCAATCCCAACACAGCCTCTTCCGTCCTACGTTCATGCATGTAGGTAATCATCGAAAACCTTTTTCCACTCACTCCCTTACCCTCCTGATCATGATTTAGCTGACCGCGCGTTTGCCGGCAATGAGCTTTTGGAACCATGTTTCCTCACGCACACTCGTCTTCTGAGACAGCTTGTAAAAATCAGCAAACTTCCGCGCTACTGCTTTCACCTCATGATGCATGGGATGGGCCGGGCTCAACAGTTCCATCAGCTTACCTTGGTTGCAACGCGCAAGCGCGTCCCCGTGTCGACTGACATGTCCAATTAAATGAAGCTGCGTTTCTTTGCGAATATCTTTGAGCGTGAACTCGCTTTGCTTCGCATGCCGATCCGTTTGTACGGCCATAAGCTCAAAAGCATCTGGCTGCAAGCCAAATACAGATCCAACCTGCCTAATCCACCTCGAGAAATCCTCCTGAAAATGTGAAATATCCCCTGTCGTGACGACAATTTTGCTATCAGCTTCCAGCAGCCCGCTTACAGTCGCTGCATTATCCCAATACGCGCTAACTTCGATGATGCAGATGTCAAAAGCGCCTCGCGCCACACGCAGCAAATGAATTATTTCTGATGGCGTGAAGAATTCCGCCTGTTCACGCAGCATATTGCCATAAAGAACATGTAGGCCATGTGCCTCTTTCGGCTTATCACAAACGTGGAGCAACCTTTCTGGCGTTAAGCTTTGAGCCTTCAGTTCCGCCCTCAATCCATCTAACGTAAAAAGGTGCTCTTCACGCCCCAAATACCGATGGAGCTTTGAACTTTTGAGATTCAAACACAAATATCCTACCTTCTTTGAAGTCTCCATCGCGAGTGTACAAGCCACCCCAAACGATGCCAACGTCGTACCAATATTCGGTGTAGAGCCAACGAACGTAATTAATTTACCAGAAAGCGCCTGATTCAATTGCCCCCTGTTTGACCCATCAACCCAGGCGCGGATTTCATCCGCAATCACAGCCGTACTGCGCCCTGGAAGGATATAATCCAACTTCATCAGCTTGCACATTTTCACATACTTCTCGTTGATTGAGGCATCGTGATAATTTGAAAGCATCACAATGATTTTCGTCGTTGACTCTTGCCCTTGCATGACTTCAAGGAACTCCTCCAGCTCCCCGTACGAGAGTTCCCGATCCGAAAGGATGACATGGGAGTACGACTGCTCCAATGATTTAGACTGTAAATCATTCGCCCCCGTAAATATTCGCCACCCGAACGGTTTGGCATACACCACATTCGTTAGCTCATCTATTAATCGCTGATCTTTCGACACCAGCCCGATTTGCACTTGGTTTCACCTCTCTTTTTGCCAAACTTCATGTTACTCTTGGACTTGAATTGACGTGGAACTAAAAGCAATGACCAGCTTAGCTTTCTTCCCTGAGCATAATTGATCAATCTGGAGCCATTCATTTTCCGTCAAATTTAAATTGATCTGATCTATGGCACCATTAGCTTCCAGTCTGGAGGTATACATCTTCTGCTCATCTCCCTGAGCCTTGGAAAGCAAATTGGAGTTCTTCGGATTGTCTACCTCGACATTGGCGGATGACTTCACAGAAGCCACCGTAATTTCCTTGTCACCAAACAACCTGCGTGAACTGCCATCGCTCCCCGACACATACATACGAACACGATCTCCCGCACGAATACCATTCGAAACCGTAAGCAGATACTCTTTGGGAATTTGAAAAGTGGCCTGTTGCTCATTAGGAAGGAGATGATAACGATTCAACTTCCACTTCAGAATAGGCTCCTGTGTGCCTAAAGGAATCATGGATTCCTGCCCAATAACATCTGAAAGCTTGGTCATCATACTCGATGTGTAACTGCCTTTCTGAATCGCCTTGAACTCGACCATATCTTCATGAATGAACTGACCCGCTCGAATAAAGTCCTTCGGCACCACAACCTGAACCGTCTGCTGCAGCTCGACCTGATTCACTTGCAACACATATACCCCGTATACGAGCAATCCAGCCAACAATGCTGCAACCACACTAATCAGCAGGCTTCTCCTGCGATTCAATCGATCACCTCCTTCCTCCCACCTACAAATACAACGAAAAAACGCAAACCCCGGAGAATTCATCTCCGACATTTGCGTTCTTCGCAAATCAAACTATATGATCATCAGTTCGAAACAATACACTAAAAGTATCACATAAACTTCCAAATTTCAACATCTATTTACATTAAATTTAGGGGTATCAAATGAAAGCGCTCTGCTATTTGTTATACCCGAGCGCGCGCATGATGAATGCCGTCGTTTGCCCAATCAGCGTCTCCATGTCTGGACGTTCCTCTGTAAACATCGGTTCGAAGAACTCGCGCTGCTTGTAAAAAAACATAGCTCCCAACACAAACATGAGCGTACTATCCAGCCCTTCAAACTCATAGATTCCATCTTGTCTACCCTTGTCCAATAAATCACGAACCTTTTTCCACAGCGGGAAAACAAGCTCCCTCATTTTATCCACTCGCGGTGTAATCGTGATAATCTCCATTTGAATCAAGCTAATCAGCTGCGGATCTTCGTTTCGGATTTTGACAACTTCTCTAATCACCTGTTGGATGCCAGCAAGTGGATCTTCCACTTCATAAAACTCCGTTAATTTAATAATAGGAAAAAACTGCTTAAATATTTCATGGAAAACGCTCTCTTTTCCACCAAAATAATAGGAAACCAGAGCCACATTGGCCCCGGCCTCCTCACATATTTGACGTACGCTAGTCGCATCATATCCATGCTGTGCAAACAGCTTTTTCGCGGCCAATAGAATTTTCATTTTCATATCTGACTCTTGATGAACCATGCCTAGCGCCCTCCTAATTCTAAGTTAAGCGTTTGATGGAACACGCCCTACCGCTGGAGCTGTCTTTACTTTTTTCGCAAATACAACCACCATATCAATAACAAGCGCCACCGCGGCAATCACAAATAAAAAGCCAACTTCGCTGCCAACACCAGGTCCACCGAACAAAATATTCATCAACCCGTTCACTGCATACGTTGCCGGGAAGAAATTACTGATCGAATGATAGAAATCTGACAGAAGCTCTCTAGGTACAATCGCACCGGATGAGACCAACTGCAGGGATAACATAGCAATGTTAAATAGCATACCTGCGTTCCCAAACAATGTCAAAAACATTTGAGCAACTAGAGCAAACGTCAATAAGAACAATGATTCAAAGCCCCAAAGAGCAACAAATCCTTTATCTACATGCCCACCCAAAGAGACAACCATGATGGCACTGATGAGTCCAACGACAATCGCAGCAACCACCGTAATCCCAATACGTGCAGCCATTTTTTGCGTTTTAGATAGAGAAGCACCTAGGAGATTTGTCGTTACACTGAAGTTCATCCCCATAATCATCGTACCCACGATGGAAGCTAGCACAAGCATCATAGGCAGCATTTGATTCGGCATATCCTTTACTTTATTGGTGCTTTGGATATCTGAACTCACTTTACTCGCTAACCCTTGTGCAATCTGAGTCGCTTGTTCAGCTGGAAGTTGAGGGTTCATCTGTGTCAAGACAGCCGATGCCCCTGCCGCGACTGCTTCTTTATTTACCGTAGCTGTAATGTTCCCAGCCACAGCCTGCATGATCGACTTCGTCATCGACGGATTCGACTCATTAACCGTATAGGTGATTGGGGCTGTCTGTCCTGGCGTTTGTAATTTTTTCGAAAAATCCGGCGAAATGTGCATAACCATTTGCACTTCACGCAGGTTTAGCTTGCTCTGAGCTTCTTCATTTGACGCGATAACCTCCGTTTGGAAAGGGAGATTGCTTTGCAGGCTTTGAACAATTTTGCCACCCATGGCTTGGTCTTCATTCACGATCGCAATCTTCAAATTCTTCGTATTATCCGAAACTCCCGAATACCCAGTCATCCATATGATGCTAAACAGCAACTGAAACGTAATCGCTGTAATAATCCCTACCTTGGTTGTTGCAGGCTTCAAAAAAGCCGCTATTGACGATCCCATTTCTACCACTCCCCTTATTAAACAATCATTTAAAACGACTGTTTAAATGATACGGGAGGAAGGATTTTTTGTCAACTCATACTACACCTAAAAGTGAACAAGTAAAGTCTAACGACATGAAATACCCTCGTTAGCGACAAGAAAAAAGCCATGGCTATTTTCCATGACTTCTCCTATACAAATGACTTGAAGGAGGAGCTTTCGTACAAAACGACAGAGTCAACAAGCGGGTTTGGATCTATCTGACTAACCTGTGGTCAGTCATTATTACAACAGCCTTCTTCTCCATTCAAGTGCCCGGACCGCTCGATTTTCGTTTTCAAATATTTCTCGTTATACTCGGAGACATCTCCCCAAAGCTGCACCCGATCCTCTACATCCAGCCCCGCTTTACTAAGCGCATCTAATTTTTTTGGATTATTTGTGATCAGTGTGACCGGCTTCGTTCGAAGTGCTTTTAACACCTTTATAGCGTCGCTATAATCACGTGAATCATCCACAAAACCAAGCTGAAGATTGGCATCCACGGTATCATATCCGTTTTCTTGTAAAATATAGGCAAGCGCTTTGCTGAAGAGCCCAATACCTCGTCCTTCATGATTAGCCAGATAAAATAACGCGCCGCTTCCATGATCGGCAATATGTTTCAACGACTGATGAAGCTGATATCCACAGTCACATCGCTTACTGCCAAAAATATCTCCGGTATGACAAATGGAGTGAAAACGAATCAAGGCATGATCTGTATGTTGAAAATCTCCATGAACAAGTACACTCGATTGTTGATATTCCGCTAAATTAGCAGCAGATAATTTGGCGACAATACGCTCAAAGTCTTCCGTCACTTCATTGCAATTGAGCCAGCAGTACCAATTAAACTGGATGGTCTCCCCAAATAAGTTAACTGGCAGCTTAATGGGTCCGACAAGATATACCGCCCCTTCATCGGTTTTGATCAGTTTTATTTTCTCTTGTAAAAGTGAAATCACTTTAGGATCAAATCTTTGAGCCACTGGCATGGATACTTCTCCTTTTCAATTTGCAATTGGGATTTCCGACACATGATCATCTATCTTTCTTAATTCCCTAACACAACCATCAAATAAATAATGAGCACGATTGCCATACAGCCAGCGAATTTGTAATTTGGCACAGCCACCTCAAACACCGGCTTCTTAAACAAACCCGCCAGTAAATTGTTCACGGCCGAGGCTGGTGATATGGGATTGGATAAGCTCCAGCTTCCCAACAACAGCACTCCGAAATACAATGGACTTATCTGCACGCTCGCCGGATCGATGCCGCCTGCAAGAATGGTTACCGGCACAATCGGGTGAAGACCAATTAACGATGATCCCGCAATGAGAACCACCGTGAATAGCGAGAATGTAATGGTTACCGACAGTGGTATTTGCTCGAGCATTGCCGGAATTGAGGATCCGAAACTGGTTGCGCCAATTGAACCGCTAAAAAATCCGGCAGCCAAAAATAGTGTGATTTCCTTCTGCAAGGCGGGTAGCGTAACGGTAACATGATTCTTCAACCCTTGTCTGTACACGGCCATCGCTCCCTTAGCCATGCACCAAATTAGCGGAAATAATACCGCTGCCATACAAATTAACAACACCATTGGCAACTGGACTAACCGTTCCAATATCAAAATGGCGATTATTGCGGATATTAAATATATGCCAAGCCCTTTCGGAAACACCGCACTCCCCTGCTTCTCAGCCATTTCCTGTTGAGGTGGCTCCGTTTCAGCCGCCCGCAGCTCTCTGAAATCGACCGCCAAACTTACGACAAGACTTAGGACAGCTAATCCGAGCATATAAGGAAGAACGGAAGACCAAGACAGATGAAGAGCCGATGTCACGAGCGTCATCGCAGCAAAATACGGCGACCATAGTATCGCCCCCGCGAATCCCCTGTTTAATGCATTGGCAAGCAGCCGAGACATACCGGGTTGCGGCTTTACAAACACCATTTGATATACGACAGGAATCGAACCGACGTTGATAAACACACCCATAATTTGTGTAAGAAATTGCGTTCCTATGAATAAAGCTGCTTTGCTGCGAAAGTTTTCTTCGTAGAAACGCTTCAGAGCTTCGACGTATTCGGGAATCCGGACTGGAATCCCGAACAACGGCGCGAATAGAAAAAGCGTTACGATCGTCACGTTAATTCCCGCTGACTCAAACCAAACCGAAGCCTCCACTTTTTGAAACAACATGAGGACAGTTCCGACAACCATAAAGGATACTGTAAGCCAGAAAGTTACCCCCTTCAGATTCGGCAACAATAGAGCGATTGCCAAAAAGACAAGGCATCCCAGCACAGGAGTCAGCATCTCCAGTTGCGTCAGTTGCTGAACAATATAAACCGCGGCAATGGAGAAAATAATTATTCTCTCCATTGCCGCTTTACCTGCGGATTTCATCCGATCCGCCCTCTTTCATTTAGCTTCATTAGTTAAATTGCCAACAGCTTAAGCTTAGGTTCCCGTATTGGTAGCTGCGGTGAAGCAGCTTTGCCTGACGATTGGAGTCCCCGGATCCCATTGCAAGAAACAGCGGAATAAAATGTTCGCTCGTTGGCACGGCTGCTTGGGCATTGGGAGCTAGCTCTTGATATTGAAATAGCGCCTCTGTATCCCATGACTCAAGCTTATTCTGAAGCCAGTTGTCGAACTGCTCGGCCCAATCGTCGTTACCTTCAGACTGCCAATTCAATCTTCTTAAATTATGAACGGTTCCTCCGCTTCCGATAATGAGAACATCTTGTTCCCTAAGTTCCCCCAGCGCTTTGCCGATCTGATACTGTTGCTCGTTACTCAGATATCGATTCACGGATAGAGCGACAACCGGGATATCCGCCTCCGGATACAGCAGCTTCAAAACCGCCCAAGCTCCATGATCAAGTCCCCTACTCTCATTCAGAACACTCTGAATGCCTTGCTTTTCAAATAGTGCTCGAACATGCTCGCTTAGCGAACGATCGCTCTTAGCCGGGTAGGTCATCGTATAAAGTTCATCTTGAAATCCGCCAAAATCATAAATGGTTTCATACGCCTCAGCAGCGCTGACCGTCTGTTTCGACTCTTCCCAGTGAGCGCTAAAGAGCACGATTGCTTTCGGTCTAGGTGTATGGTCCTTAAAGTTTTTAAGCATTTGTGTGTATGCGTTGTCCTCAAGTACGATCGACGGGGCGCCATGCGCGAAAAAATAGGAAGGCATCATATCGCTTCTCACTCCTTAATTATAGTCAAACCAGCATCCTGCTTAAGCCAATTCAGAAAATCAAATTGGTTCTCTTCCGAAACGCCGTGGTCGGTAGGATATAATTTAAATGTTAGGCGCGGCGCTTGATCCTTGAAATATGCCGCCGTCTCGTGACCGATCCGAACTGGGAATACGGAATCATACTCGCCATGTGAAATAAATACCGATACATCCTTCACACTTCGCAGCGGATACTCCGACTTCACAAAGTCAGGAACGTACCCGTTCAGGGAAACGATTCCCTTCAGCTCAACTCCCATCGTAAGTGCTAATGTCATCGACAGAATTGCACCTTGGCTAAACCCCAGCAAATACCGTTTGCCTGTATCGATTGGATATTTTTCCGTCGCATAATAAATGAAAGCTTCGAGTTGTTTTGCCGCTTCATCAAACATCTCACGGATGGGATTGCCTAAGCTTTTCAAATCATAATACTGATAACCCGAGCCAAGGAGTAGATTGCCGCGGATGCCGATTATGATGAAATCATCTGCCAACGGAGCGACCAAACCGAACATATTTCTTTCATTAGAGCCCTTGCCGTGCAAGGTAAAGATGACTGGATATTTCTTGTCCGGGTCCATATTGGCCGGTAAATGAATGTCATAGTGATAAGTGGGATTCATAAAAATCCTCCTTCGTTGTAAGTTATGCTCAGCGTTTGTTCATAATAAGACGGTCGACTGAGAGCGTCGATTGCTCACCAACAACCAGATACAACAAAACCAACATAAATCCAAGATCCAATTCATAACCAGCCATTTGCCCATCTCCCAGAAGTCCTACCGAAAGCTTCGTTGTTACAATTGCACCCATTAGCATAATTACAAGCAAGCCAGATACATAACGAGTAAACAATCCCACAATCAGCATAATACCGCCGACAAGTTCAAGTATTGCTACGAAATAAGCTACAAATCCCGGTATACCGATTGAGCTAAACCACGCCTCAACATTGCTGAGTCCCATTTGAAGCTTATCGATTCCATGCATCATAAATATGATTCCTATCACCACACGCATAATGATTGAAATAACTGCTGTTTTCGTCATTCGTAATCTCTCCTCTATAAAATATTAGTAATAAAAAAATAAAGTTTATATAACTAATTTAATGCAAAATACATTGACTTGTCAATATGAAAATTGCTAATATAAAATTATAATTCTTATTACTAATATTTAAGGGGGTGCATGAGGATGGATATCGGCTCAACTATTCGAGCGATTCGGAAGAGAAAAAATATCACCATCGCTCAAATTTGCGAAGAGACCGGCTTGTCACAAGGCTTCATGAGTCAGGTTGAAACTAATAAAACTTCCCCCTCTATAGCAACGTTGGAACATATAGCGCAGGCTTTGAATGTGCCATTAGCTTATTTGCTCCTTAAGAAAGAAGATCGCATGAATATTGTTCGAAAGAATGAACGAAGAACCACAACAAGCGGCTCCGAATTTCTGAAGGTGGAGCACCTGAGCTCTACGAAGAACGTTAGAATGATGCTTGTAGAGCTTCCCCCCGGAGCCTCTACAGGAGATACACCTCATGCACATGAAGGTGAAGAGGTCCATTTAGTTATTAAAGGCAGCATTTACGCAGAGCAGGGAGAGGATGGGGCTGAATTCGGAGAGGGCGATTCGTTCAGTTGGAACGCATGCACACCCCATGTGGTAAGAAATATAGGGGAAGAGACGGCAATCGTACTTATATCCATCTATACAGAAAGTGACAGCGGACGAGACCTTATATAAAAGTGTAAACTAAAAAAACGCCATCGTTTGAGCACAAGCGGCCAAATTGAGGGCGTTTTTTATAGTAGTTACTAATGCAGGGTATACATAATGATTTCAACGCTGGGCCTTGGCATGAACGAATAATAACAAATTATTTTTATTGGCGTTTCGTTTCTATGATTTAGATGACTTCTTTTCTCTTATACAAATGTACGTATAAAATAAGTCCCGTTATTGCACATAATGCTGCACATAATCCAATAAAGCCGTAGCCAGCTTGAAGTCCTCGAAGCAAGCTTGTGGGCGAATCCTCCCCCACCATGTGTTTGACGAGCCCTGTGATTCTCCCAATGAGATAATTGCCTATTACGCTGCCTATTCCCATCAACGTTACCGTGAATGTGATAACTGTATCACTACCCTTCGGATATCTCTTGGCGATAAAAGCCATCACTGTTGGATAAATCATCGCAATGCCTATACCAGAAGCAGCAAACATGAACGCGACACTTTCCCCACCTATTATGGCAACTAGGGTACATAATGCCGAAAACCCTGAAGAAATTATGAGGGATAATACAAACCCTATCCGGTCTGTTAGTGGTCCAATAAATAGCCGGGCCAGTGAGAAGCATAAGAAAAAGATAGACAACATGCCAGAAGCATTAACGGTATCCCAGTCATAAGCTTTTTCTAGAAAGTTAACGAGCCAGCCGCCTACAGCCAATTCTGATACAACTCCAAACGTAAGGACCAGTACCATTAACCATAATACCCGGTCTTTCAACAAGGCTTTTAATGAAATACGGTCTTCATGCGAGACATCATCTACTGGGAATGTACTGAACAACGCAATCATAATCGGGATCACAGACAATAGCAGCATCACCAGGTACATCCCGCGCCAATCCAGTGTGTGGCCTGCAATCGTCACTTTCATAAGGCCAGTTGCGATAAGTGGAGCGACCGTTGAACTTAAGCCGTAAAAGCCATGCGTCATATTCATCATCATGCCCGTGTTTTTCACGAAAATCCGAGCGCTTAGAATAGCCAGGCCAATCTCCAACATCCCATTGCCGATACATTAGGAAATACGATGCTGAGAACAACGTGTAAAAATGAGAGAAATAGATTAGGATGCCGGATACGGCCATAGAGGCGAACGCGGCAACGGTGACCCATTTGATCCCCCATATTTTGGTCAAATATGCTGTAAAGGAACAGGCTATTAAATAACCCAGGGCATTCAAAGATAATAAAGTGCCGAGCTGGGACTCATTCAACATAAAATCGAATTGAATACGTGGCATAGCCGGACCTTTTATATTTTCCGAGAACCCGAAGATGACAAATCCAATAAAAATGGTTGCCAGCTGCATGGCGTAAACTTTATTGAACATGCCTAAACTTTTCTTCATTCTTTGTTTACTCCTAACTTGTTATCTTTTCTGGCATAATACCATTTGTTGAAAGCCATTAAAGAAAGTTATATGAGTAATTTGGTCATTACAAAATCAATTTGTTCTTCATCACCCATATAGAAAGAGTGAGATCCTGTTTGGACAAATCCCATTTTTTCATAGAAAGCAATAGCATTCTCATTCTCTTCCCATACCCCTAGCCAAACTTTCTTCTTATCACGTTCCATTGCAGTATCTATCGCTTTGTTTAGCAAATATTTGCCAAGTCCATGCCCTTGAAACTTGCTTTTTATATAGATCCGCTCAATCTCAAGTGAGTCGTCACCCATCTCTTCAGATTGAGCATCATTGGTGTTGACCTTTAAATACCCTGCAACTTCATCATTCAAATAAACAAAAAAGAATTCCGAAAAGGGATCAGATAATTCTTTTTCTAGCTGTTTTAAGTTATATGCCCTTTCTAGATAAGCTTTCAAACTTTCAGGTGAATTTTGATCCTTAAATGTCTCGGTAAATGTTTCAACACTAATTTCTTGAAGTTTACATAAGTCGTCAAAGATACACTTTTGTAGATGTATTGTCATTCCACTTTGTCGCTCCTTTTTTAAAATCAATAATTCCTCTTGTTTCCCTTTTTTACGAATTCCCAGTCTTTAACAACATTTTCTCTTATTCTCTGAAGAAGAAAAAAAATGCTTTCTACTTCGCTTTCTGATAACCCGTTTAGTGCAACGCTATTAGAATAGTCATGTTCACTTTTTATAAAAGGATACACATTTTCGCCTTTCTCTGTTGGAAAGAGCTTTTTAATTTTTTTGTTCAGTATGTCATCTCTCTTTTCAATAAACCCATTCATTTCGAGTTTTTGAATGGCACGAGCTGCTGTTGTTCGATCTACCTTTACCATTTCAGCTAACTTTTCTTGAATGATTCCTGGGCTTTCACATATCCGTACAAGATACAAAAACTGACCTTTTGTAAGGTCATACTCTTTAAATTCGATATTACTAATTGAATCTAATGCCCTAGCGATCATTCCAATCTCACGAAGGATTTCTTTCATAATTAAGCTCCTTAAACCATTTATTATGTTGCAAATTCAACATAATCAGTAGAGCTATACTACCCCAATTATGTTGCATTTGCAACATAATAACATTCATTAGATCCAAGATATAACAGAAAATATGCAAAAAAGCCCCTATAAAGGGGCGTGGTCAAAAAAAAGGAAAAAACATGTAATCAATGCAGAGCGCACTCGCGATGAAAGAAACTAAAATCTAATGTCCTCCATGCTCCCTCTGAATTTACTCATATTTATACATTTCAACGTTCAGCGCCGATGGTTTATTTTTTATGGAGATCCTACTCGCTTCATCGCCGTTAAGTATACTACTTGTCATCCATACATCCTTATCGAAGGTCCCTTCTTCTATTCTGATATAATCGACCTTAGCGTTCTCACCACGTTTAGGAAGCCACTCTGCCGTGAACCTTATTCCTGCCAAAATAAACTCATCTTCGGATACTTCAATGACAAGTCCACCGGAGATCGGTTTACCTTCTTCTTCTCTTTGGTAACTAATTTTTATTTAATCACCCGAACAGGACCGATAAGTCCGCTTGGTTCCTGCTGCGCATAAGCCGACAAGAAATCAGGGCACTCTTTCACCATCGTATTCGTAACTTCTACGACTAACTTATTTTTACCCTTGTGTATAAGGCCATCGATTGCTAAAGAGTATGGAGGACAAATACGAACACCCGCTTCTTGACCGTTGATCCATACTTGTGCGGTTTCATAGACCTCACCTAACTCTAAATGAAGACCTTGATTCGCCGTATCATGCCACTCAAATTCTGTTTCATAACGGAAGGTTCCCGAAAATCTCGGCAAGCAATCTGCTCCGCTCATATTGGTTAAAGCCACTGTTTCTCCCCATTCCTCAAAATGAGGATATTGTTCCGCCGTAGCAATGAACACCGTCCATTCGCTGTTTATCTCAACTTCCGAACCACCTGCATATTGCGGTGATCGATCATATCCTTCAAGGTCAGTACCATGGATAAGTACGATGGATTCATACGGATGAAGAACAATGTCCACTGTTGCGTTCGCACCGTTCTCCTGCTCTTCATTGATCCTTGTCAGTCGATTGATAAAGGCATCATAAGCATATACATCACCTTTGAGAGGCAAGACAATCTTTCTGCGAATGGTTTGATGCGGATGTTCGTTAAAGAACATAAACACGTCCAAACCATCATGTGCGTATTGGTAATTCCGAAGATAGGGTTCATAAGCGTCAGTCTGAATCTCATAATGTCCATCCACGATAAGCTGTTGTGCCAAATCGTCTAGTGCAACAACTCTTACATGTTGGTGACCAGCAAGCCCAGCTAGTTCAACGGAAACCTCACTGCCTTCACTCGATCGTATCGGCAGCCCACCGACAAAACGTATAGCTAAACCTAGTTCGGCAAACTCAGCCAACCGGCGAATCGCCGCTGCTGGGAGCGCTTCTGCATATGGCACGATAAGGCATGCAAAATCCTCGTTATGAACATGCAGCTTGCTGTCCTTCACGCTTGCTGCTTCCAGAAGTATATCGATAGGCAAGATATCGCAGTCGATCTGATGCTGCATCAATTGCTTCACTGGCTTCTGAAAAAGCATCGCTTCCCCCGACCATTCAGCTTCCGCATGATATACGACAGCCGCAGTGGCTACATGCCTTCCGCCTGAAATCAGGTGACTCATCCGATTCATGTAATGATTTAAATGTTTATAATAGCGGTACTGAGGATTTTTCCCGCCCGCATACATATGCGGTGGACAATCTGGATCCGGATCCTTTTGGGTAAAGGCATGCGGAACAAAATAATTGACGCCGCGGACCAGCATATGGTCTGTCAGCCATTTCATGAGCTTCAAGCCCTCCGCCCAGCCGTACGCCCCATACACTTCACACATCGTCCTGCCTTGCTTCTTCGGATCGAGGTGCCCAAGAGATACCCCAAGCTTGGCAAGCCCGTAGTGGAAAAATTCACTATCCGTATCCCCGCCCGGTTTGCTAAAAGATAGTTCATCAAAGCCGGGAACGATCTGCCAAAGCACCACATCGAGGCCAGACATATCTTGTCCCCACATGGAACGGAAAAAATGTCCAGCTCCTGAGCCAAGTCTGGCATGCACGTTGTTGTCTTCCAGAACATGTCCAATGTATTCGACTCCACGGGCTCTGCACCACTCTCCGATTTGGCTGCAAAAGTTGACCGCGTAGAGATTGCTAACTATATTCATATAGGTGTACCGCACAATTTGTGTCTGTTCTCCTGCGTCATGCCAGAGTAGATGAAGGTGTTTGCGGTAATCTGCGCCTAGCGCACGCTCAAACATTGCTGGCAATTCACTACTCCATGGAAGTGGCACGCCTTTTTTGCCTGGTCTTGAAGTGAAGTCGAAAGTTGTCTTGTCATTGTAAAATCCAGGTTCATCCGAGAAAAAACCAGCAAACGTTTTGCCGAAATCAGCCTTGTATCTTTCATACACAGCCTCATACACCGAATCGAGCAGAATACGAACGGAATCTCGATCCAGCGGGTTCAAATAATCTTCCTGTTGCAGACTGCCGCCATCCTTATTTTCTGTGATAATAAATACGCGCCAATACCCTTCAGGGATATCCCAGTACAGAATACCGTCTTGCACAAGATCCGTGATATCTATACTATCGCTGAGTAAATCTCCACTTGTTGGATGACGGCGGACCGCGATAACGGAGATTAGTTTATTTTTTCCAGTTGCCCGCTCCGGAAGTGAGATCGTTGGTCGAAGTCCACGCATCAACAAGGTATCCAGCAGCAACGATGTGCCTTTGGCAGGGCCGAGCGTATCGATGTAGCGTTCAGCCAAAAACTTGCGATGAAGATCTTCAGGAGCTTCCTTCACCTTGCCTGCCGCATGTCCTGTTGGAAAATGATCATCATCCAGCAACCAAACCTTCATGCCCCGATTTCGAGCCTCATCCATAATAATGTCCATATCCGCCCACCATTTTGGCCCGAGAAAATCCGGATGAGGACGAGCTTCAATGCATACCGCGCCGATGCCTGATTCATGAACACGGGCTATTTCTTCCCGGATCACCTGCTCTTCCTCCCCATGCTGCCAGAGAAAAGGAAGGATGTAATTACGTTCTTGACCTTCAAGCACTTCCCTAAGTCGATTGCTCATGCTAGCCTCCTGTTATTGAAATATCCGCCCGTCTTCGAATCGAAGCAAGGCGGATATTCTTGATCAAACGATTATTTTTTTAATTTCGCATACCATTCTCTCGCGAGCTTCGTTGCTTCTTCGCCGCCTGATTTGTTCCATTTGTCTACAAATTCGTCGAATTTGCTGATCGGATACTGCCCCGTAATAATCTTGCTTGCGTATTCGATATACAAGTTGCGATTTTTGATGTCCGGGAAGCCCTCATAGATGGTAGCCGGCAAGCCATCACCGGCAATGGGCTTGACGTATTTCTGAGCTTCTTGCATATTTTTGACAGTCTGATCAATCTCCCACATGGTGTCTGCCGATGCAGTACTCTTAAGGAGGTCGATCGTAAAGTCAAGTGTCGCCAAACTTGAAGTCGTATTAAATAGCCCAATATTCTCTTGAGTACTCTTGTCCTCCGGAAGTTTCACGGCCTTTCCATCTTTCATCGTATAGTGCATTCCTTCTACACCAAGATAAAGATCTTTCCAAATCTTCTTATCGTACATATTGTTAAGCAGCTTTAATGAGGCCATCAGTTTCGTCTGGTCTTTGTTGTTCTTGACAACCCACTGTGGTTCAATCCTCCTCTTCTGCGTATAAAAGCCCTTATATCCTTGGACTTCCGGTACGGGAAGTATAGAGAACTGGCCCTTCACACCAGTGTTCTTTTGCAAAGCATCCAAATTAAGATTTTGTGTCTCCACCCATTGGAAGTAGTTACCAGCCTTGTCAGAGTTAACCTTACCCTCCCACTTGGACTTGTCGTTAAGAAGAGTTTCCTTATCCAATAATCCATCTTTATATAATTTTGCAGCGAATTCCAAAGCAGCTTTCATATTCGGCGTTACCGCGGAATAAGTCAGTTTACCGTCGTACAAGTCCCAATCCGGGTAACCTTCGAGCATGGCTACACCGTACATAGCAAACAGATGGTCCATCCATCGCGCCTCTTGACGACCGCCGGTCGGAACTTCATCTTTCTGACCGTTTCCATTGGGATCCTTATCTCGAAATGCCTCAAGTACTTTTACATATTCCTCTTGTGTCTTTGGCATCTGTAAGCCCAGCTTATCCAACCAATCCTGACGAATCATGCTAGCGTATCTTCCGTAGTCTACTACCAAAGGAATGTAATAAACTTTGCCCTGACCAGTAGGGTCATTTGCTTTGACAACATTCCAAACATCCTGAGGAATGGCTTGCCATACATTCGGTGCATATTTGGGCAAAAGTTCTGTCAGATCTGCGATAGCACCGTTTTTGGCCAAGGTGGTCTCGGAGCCCCCATAAGGTAGAAACAAATCGGGGGTTTCACCAGCTGCGATCTTCAGGTTCAACTGGTTTAAGTAGTTAGTACCTCCACCCCATTCCACATACGGGTTAATTACGCCCACACCTAACTTTTCCTTCAGAAATGTGTATGTCTTGCTGTCTTTGGTGATGGGCTTGAAGCCGACATTGGTTCCCCATACTTCAATATCAACAGAAGATTCTTTGCTATCAGTAGTTTGGTTCTGAACGGATGATGTAGATCCCGCTGAAGAGTTCGTATTTCCGCTACAGCCAGTTGCAGCAGTTATCGCAAGGATACTTACCACTGATAATAACCCCATCTTTTTAAAATTCATGTATTCTTCCCCCTCAAATCAATATGATATGTTTAAGGCTGTTTGCCTATAAACCGGTATGGGCGTTTTACCCTTTTACAGAACCAATCATGGCTCCTTTGACAAAGTACTTCTGCAGGAAAGGATAGACCAAAACGATTGGAATAATTGCAAAGATAACAGTCGCAGCTCTAAGTGTACGCTCGTTATAGTTCAGATCACCTATTGCAACGGGACCTGCCATAATCGCGTTATCATCGGTAATGAACTGCCGTATCTTAATCTGCAGTGGGAACCAATTCGGATCTTGTAGGAAAAAGAGCGGGTGCTGGAACTGGTTCCACAACACGACACCGTAAAATAGCGCAAGTGTCGCCAATACAGCTTTGGACAGCGGAAGAACAAACTGGAACAGCATTCGGAAATATCCACTGCCCTCAAGGAAGGCCGCCTCCTCCAATTCCTTAGGAAATTCCTTAAAGAAGCTTCTCATAATGATCAGATTAAACGGATTCAATATATGCGGTACGATCAGAACCAGCGGGTTATTATAAAGCCCGATGCCCCGAACTGTTAGAAAGTAAGGTACAATAGGTGCCTTGAAAATCATCGCGATCACCACTCCAACCATAATGACTGGCCCCCACCGAAACTCCGTCTTCGAGAGCGGATACGCGAGCAAAGCAGTCATCAGCAAAGCGAGCACCGTGCCGATTAGCGTCGATCCGAGCGTTAAGAAAAATGCCTTCCATAGGTCGGAGCGATCGATGATATGTCCCCAGGAGGCTAACGTAAATTGCTTCGGCCAAATCGTTACCAGATTCATATCGACAGCGCTCTTGGAGCTAAACGATGTAGAGATCACGGATAAGAGCGGTATGAGAGCTATGATTGACAATAGGATGAGAATAACCGTAATGGAAGCACCGAATGCTTTTTCCCGTTTCGATTCAAACATGTCTACCAGAGCCCCCCATCCGAAAACTTCTTCGATAGCTTATTAAAGATGAATACAAGAATAAATCCGATCACTGACTGAAACAAGCCTACCGCAGTAGCGAAGCTATATTGAGCTTGCTGAATGCCTGCTCGGAACACATAGGTATCGATAATATCTCCAACGTTGTAAGTCATCGGTGTGAGAAGATTAAACACATGATCGAAACCTAGATCCAGGAAGTTACCGATTTCCAATAGAAACAGAATCAGCACAGTAGGCAGCAGAAGCGGAAACGTAATGTGTCGGATTTGCTTGAATTTGGACGCGCCGTCAATCATAGCTGATTCATATAGCTGGGGATCGATAGAGCTAATCGCAGCCATATATACCACAGTGCCCCAGCCTGCATCTCTCCATATGGCAGTGATCACATAAATAGGCCGGAAGTATGCGCTTTCTTGCATGGCAAGCACAGGATCAACACCAAACCACCCCATGACGATATTGAATAATCCGCTGGTAGAAAAGAAGTCAAAGACGATACCGCCAACAATAACCCAAGACAAAAAGTGCGGAATGTACAATGAAGTCTGAATTCCTTTTTTCAGCGTAGACTTTCGAATCTCATTGATCATCAGCGCCAACAGAACGGGTACCGGGAAAACCAAAACGATCTTAAGAAATCCCAACATCAGTGTGTTGCCAAACACCMGGACGAAGTCAGGATGGTGAATCAGGGTCTCAAAATGCTTGAGCCCTACCCAGGGACTATCGATAAATCCTTTGAAAACCGAATAATCCTTAAAGGCGATAACGACACCAGCCAAGGGAATGTATTTAAAAATAAAGAGAAAAATCAACCCCGGAATCGCCATGACATAAAGTGGCCAATATACCTTCATTCGATTAAAAGCCATTGTTTTCAACTTGTTCCCCCCAGTATCTAGTTGCTGAATTCGCTTACACAGTTACTATACATTCTGGCAGAAAAGCTCTCAACGGGACAATTATGTGAAAAAACAGGTCATTTTTAAGGTGCATTGAAAAACCATGTCTTTTGGAGTGTCTGGACTGCCTAAGTACCCAAAAATTCTCCAAATAATAAACTGTGACAACTTCTGGGCAAATAAAAAGATTGCTACTATTCGACCTCCTTAAGCCGATGGTTGCAATCTTTTCCATGTCTAAGCGATGGTTGTCATCAGTCATACATTTAAATTTTAGGAAGATTTTTACGATATTCACTTGGCTTGCAACCTGTTAGCCTCTCAAACAATCGGGCAAAATGCTGCGAATCGGAGTAGCCTACCATTGAGYTGATTTCGTACACTTTCAAATCGGTATTCTCAAGCAATTCTTTCGCTTTGTCGATTCGGATCCCCGTCAAAAAATTCACATAGGTATCACCCGTTTTTTGTTTGAAAAACTGACTTAAATAATGGGGGCTGATGAAAAAGCGTGCGGCTAGATCGGCAAGACTAATCGGCTCATTATAATGAGTCGAAACGTATTCCTTAATCTCGTCGATGATAATCTTCTTCTTGGGTATATTATGCTTCAATTTGAACGAAATAATTCCACGGATAACCTCAATCATCCATTCCTCCAAATGTTCCAGCGTCCGAAACCGCGAGATGCCTTCTAAAGACAGGATATGGCGGCTCAGGAAATCGTTATGCTGCAGCTGCTGAAAAGACAATTTGCGCACGCTCGATAAAAGGATATTTAAGCAATGAAATTGAAGATCTGCCGGACTTATGCTAGCTTGCGCTTCCATCCCACGAAATACCTCTCGAATGGTGTCCACGCATCCCACTTCGTCCATATTGTCGAGACCAGCCTCCAACTTGGCTATCATTTCTTCAGGAACAATGTGACTCCGTCCCGTCAGACTCACGATCTCTTGAAACGGAATCACGGCACCTGCTCMCTTGATAATTTTGTAGCTTAATGCATGACGTGCTTCATCAAAGGATTGGCCGATTTCGAAAGCCTGCTTCTTAAGAGTACCAATTCCTACTGTCATGGACAGGCTTAATTCCCGGTACACTCCCGCCTTCATAACATATATCGCCCGGATCAATTCCTCGTAATTGATGGATCTATCATGGGTAACTACCACGGCCACCTGAGCTCCTGTATAACGAAAACGGTACACTTTCCGGTACTGCCTCAGGGAATTGTCTATTTTAAAATAGAAGGATTGAAGTCCAAATTCCTTCAACGCATCAACATTACCGTCAAATTCAAGCAGAACACATGCGCAGCTTGTCCCTACCGTTGGGATCTGGGCAATCCGAAGAAGCTCTTCCACAAGGTCTGTGTGATCACTTCCGAGATCAAGAATGTCGCGCAAAGCGCTCTCCTGTATCCGGCTGTGAGCCTCTTGCTTTAAATCGTCAACCTCCCGAAGTTTCGCTCTCTCCGTACGAATCGAGTCCATAACCTGATGAATACAGTCACGCAGTTGCTTCTCAATCACAGGTTTATTAATATAAAATTGCACTCCGAGTTGCATGCCTCTTCGAGCGTACTCAAAATCGGCATATCCGCTTAGGAGAATGAATTTAGTTAGACTGCCCTCGTCTTTTAGCATTTTGATCATGTCGAGACCGTCTGCTTGCGGCATTCGAATATCCGTAATGACAATGTCCGGCTGCAGCTTTCGAATTAAATGGGACCCTTCCAAACCGTTATAAGCCTCACCGACAACCTCACATTCCGGAATAGAGCGACCGATCATTTTTTTGAGACCGTTCACAATGCCCTTCTCATCGTCCACCAAGATCAATCTCATCCCAAAGCACCTCTTTTCTATTTTCGCACCTTACTCTCCCTGAACCTTGGGGATTAAAATCTCAACCACCGTTCCGCGATGAACTCCGGAACGAATCGTCAAATAATACCGGTCTCCATATTGAAGTTTAATGCGTTCAGTGATATTTTCGAGGCCTAACCCTTGATTTTTCGGCTGATCGATCTCCTCGAGCTTGTATTTGTCCGACTGCGCATTCTCAAGAGTAGCTAACAGCTGGGCTTGCTTCTCTAAGGACATACCGCTCCCATCGTCTGTAATCCGGATGAGGATATCCCGTTCTTCGGTCCAGACACCTTCAATCTCAATATGCATAGGCCGACTGTAGTCCAAGAAACCATGATTGATGCTGTTCTCCACGATAGGCTGAATTACGAGGGGGATGATATGGCAATGCAGCATCTCCTCGGGAACCCTAATATTTAATTGGAACATATTATCAAATCTGATATTTTGAAGCTGCAAATAATTAGCCGTATACTCCAATTCATGCTTCACCGAATGGTGGCTGCCTTCCTTGCCTAAAGCAAGCCGAAACATGCAGGCCAAAATCGTTATCATATCGGCTGCTTCCTCGTCATCATTCACTAGCGCCTTCATGCGAATCGATTCGAGCGTATTGTAAAGCATATGCGGGTTGATCTGATTCTGGAGCGCAATGAACTTGGCTTGGCGCTGTTTGATCTCCGCGATATACACGTCTTTTATCAAGGAGCGTATCGTTAAAATCATATTGTTGTAACTGTGTACGAGACTTCCAATCTCGTCGCCCGCCTGCTCTTGCTCTATGGGCATATATTGKCCTGCTTCCGCCTGCTTCATGCTTCTGCGGAGCGCTTTAATAGGTCTTGTGATCGTAAAGCTTAATCCAAACGAGATGAGCGTTATGATCAGACTGCTCAACACGATTACGATTACGGTCATTCCTTTGATCTGATTAATTTTCTGCAGCAGTTTTGAGCGCGGGATCTCCGTTTTAATTAACAAATTTCGTTGAGCGGTACTTCCAGATAAAATAATCCGATCGTCGTCTCCGTTATCCTTGAGGTCTCCGATGCCGGATTCGAGAACCTGCTTCCATGACAACTGACCACTGGCCGCGTCGGAATGGTAAACGATTTCACCTTGACGATTACTTATGATGACACTCATACCATACTTATCCCGAGCCAGAACGAATTCATGTTCAAGCTGCAGCAACGCGGATGGATCCAAATCTATGAGAAGGAGGCCCGCGTACGCTCCCCCTGAGTTGAACAGCACCCTTCCTACAGTCACTACGGCCCCCGCCGCTTTATCCTCATAATAGGACCGGTCATGCAACCCTGTAATAAAAAAAGGCTCAGCTGAATTGCGAAGGTGCTTGTACCACTCCTGGGATAACAGCGCTTCCCCATTCACTCTGCTCGTTGCCGCCGAATAATGATAAACGCTGTTATCTCGGCTGACCAGCATCACGGTACTGATTTCCGATTTAAGCATTGTAACTCTCATCAGCATGCTCTGGACGGCAACCCTTTGGTTAACCAGCTCGTTCATGGATAAACTTTGTTCATCTCCGAGGCTGTAAATCAATTTATTGTCAACCAGAACTGACTTCGTGACCTTATCATATTCTTTCACAAATTCATTCAAAGATGTTCTAATTTGGGACGTGTACAAAGCGGCGAATTCCTGAGAGGAGTTCTCAAGGGCAGCTGCCGATTGGTAAAATATAATGGAGCTTACACAGAGCAGAGGGATGAGACAAGCCAGAAGGTAACCTGCCATTAGTTTGTTTTGGAACTTCATGTTTCTTATCATGAGATTTGCCCTTCGTCTCCAACTTTTCCCCATAATTTTTACCCTTCCTTTGCTTAGCTATGTACATGCCTAGAAATCGACGCTACCGAAGTATCTTATGTAAAAAGTGGGTATTCAATTATTCTTGCGTTTCACTGGTGATGTAAATCAGCACATTTTGTATTCGTTCACAACAGAATATACTTTAATAATCTTTAGATATCAAAGGGGCATTTGTACGTTTTTGCAGGGTCATTTTCATGTTTTTTTAAATGCGAAAAAAAGCCGCAATGACCGGCTTTTTTCCGTTACTCTGCTATTACTTGTTCTTGTTAATTCTGGTGAGCTCTCTATTTAGTGCATATAATAGCTTGTCAGTGAAATGTTCAGGTGCCATTTCAGCCAAGGTATCAATCTTAAATCCTTGCGTCATGCTATACGTTGGTCTCTCCCTAAAACTTTCCCCTAAATATTTATTTAAGACCACTTCCGCCTCTTTATTCTCAAAAAGCTCTTTAAACGTGCAACGCGTCGAATAAGCATCGTCCGTGAACTGTAATTCCTCCATCTCTCCATCCAAATCAGGCATTTGGAACCAGTTCGTAACTTCGCCGCCTTTTTCCTCCACAGGAGCTTCATAACTTGGATTCGATTCTTTAACCTTATTAAATTTGGCCATATCTACGTATTGAGCATTATTTCCGGTAGCTACTGCACGTATGTCATTCATGCCTTCAACCAAGGATACATGCTCGAAAATGAAGACCCTATCCGTACTGGTTTTATTTTGAAATTCGCTTCCATTTACATATAGCACTACGTTATCACAGTTTGAATAGACCTTAACGGTAATGTTGCTCTCCGCTCTATCGACAAAGCGCTTACTGGTGATATGAACGAATTTCTCCTCAGACCAATGCGCTTTGTACATATAGAACGCATCCTTCTTGATCTTTCTGTCATAGGAGACAAGCCCCTTGTTGTTCCTTCCCTGGACGCCACCTTCATCTCTAATATTCGCTCCGAAATCAAACATGTTCCATACATACGTGGCCCAAAGATAAGGTCTCTTCTCGAAAGTCTTCCAAACCGTTTCGTGGAACAATGCATGATATTCTTCCGTGTAGTCTTTTACCTTGGGATCCGCACTATGGTATTGGACAATACCTTCTGCCCCGTATTCCGATATACAAAGAGGCACATCGGGGTTAATGCGGTGAAACTTATCAAGCCAAGGTGCAAAATCATCCGCGTGACCGTGATACCAACCATAATATTTATTGTATCCGATCACATCCGTCATACGATTATATTCATCTTCCTCACTGACAAATAAAACATTAGCCATTGTCGTCAGGCGAGTGGGGTCCTCTTTTTTCGTTAAGTCATGCAACTCTTTAACAAGTTTTCTGACCGCTGGTCGTTCACCGCCGATTTGAATTTCGTTCTGTATCCCCCAGAATACGATGGAAGGGTGATTATAGTTCTGCCTGATCAATTCGACCATCTGCTGCTTCGCATTGATCCCTTCTAATTCGTTCTGTGACATAACGGAAATGAAGGGAATCTCAGCCCAGACCACCATACCTTCTTTGTCGCATAAATCATAAAAGTATTGGCTGTGCTGGTAATGGGCTAATCGAATGGAAGATGCTCCGATTTCCCGAATGTAGGCCATATCTTCGACTTGTTCTTGTTCCGTAATCGCCCAGCCCATATCCTTCCTGTCTTGGTGCCTAGATACACCATGCAAAGGAAGATGCTCGCCGTTTAAGAAGAAGCCCTTTTCAGGATCAACATGAAAGTATCTTACGCCAAAAGGAATCGCTACTTCATCGATTGTGTCATTAAAGCTAGTCATCGATAGATTGGCACTGTACATATAGGGATTTTTTCTACCGTTCCAAAGTGTTGGATGGTCAATGACGCAAGGCATCTCTTCTGTTCTGGTTTGTCCTGCAGCCAGTATAACTTCCTTGGAAGCATAGGTTACACGATGATGATCAGCATCAAAAATATCTGCCCACAGTCGAACTTTCTTCTCTTCATTACTGTCATTTACAAGATTTGCTCTAATGTTTAGTTGGGCTCTTTCTTTTGATACCTTCTCCTGAACAATATAAACACCCTGTGAACCATGGTCCATCAAATCGAAATGAACAGGATTCGTGACCACCACTTTCACATCGCGATAAATCCCCCCGTAGAAGGTAAAGTCTGCTTTCTGAGGATACACGTCATCCACAACTCGATTGTCCACTTTTACGGCAATTACATTTGTAGCTCCATGTTTAACCATGTCTGTCATATCAAACCTGAACGTGGAGTACCCGCCTTTGTGCTGCCCCACATGCTGACCATTTACGTAGACATCCGTAATACTGTTAGAACCATTGAATTCAATCAACAACTTACTTCCCTCGTAAGACGGCTCAACCACAAAAGCCTTTCTGTACCAACAAGCACCTTGATAATATTCGTATCCATTCGCCCCATCGATCGCATTCCAGGTATGGGGAATATTCACCGTATGCCAATGATCATCCTTGTACAATTCGCTTGCAGCGTGTTCTTCGTCCCCACGAATAAATCGCCAAGTCTCGTTAATCTCTATACTTTTTCTCATTGTGCAGCCACTCTCCCTATCAAAATTGTAAACTGATATTCGCCGCTTCCTGCCGTACATACAATTCGGCCATCTTCATACCGGGCATCTGGGAATTCGGTGAATACTTGCTTAAGATCGTCTTGATTGCCTGGAAGCATGATCGTCGCCGTCGTATTCGCTGGTATCTCGAAACGATAGGTTACAGCCTGATTCGTCTTTTCCCATCTAGATGCAATGGTTCCATAGAGGGACGCATACGTCGCGGATGCATGCGTCAGCGTTCCTCCAACCATGGGTTTCAATATGAAATGCTTGTAGCCTGGTTTCTCCCATACAGGACGTATTCCGGCTATGCCCGCAAATAGAAAATCGCATACAGCCCCATACGAATAATGATTCAATGATCCTGATAGTTCACCGTCAGGCTTAATTCCTTTCCAACTCTCCCATATCGTTGTCGCACCATTGCTGACGGCGTACAGCCACGAAGGACACGAGTCCTGCTCTAACAATCGGAAAGCGATATCAGCATGACCGTAATCCGCCAACACCTGAAGGATGAAAGGTGTCGATAGGAAGCCAGTGTTCAAGTGATAATCCTGTTCAACAACCAACTGCGCCAGCCTGTCGGCGACTGCTTGTTTTTTATCTTCATACGCCAAATCAAATGCTAGCGTACGAACATTAGGTGCCTGCCTGCCTTCCAATATAGAGCCATCAGCTTTAATAAAATACTGATTATATACGTGTCTAATTTTCTCATAAAGTGCCTGGTACTTGGCTTCTTCCTCTGCCTTCCCCAACACAGATGCTATTTCAGCCAACAATCGGGTGGAATAAGCATAGTAGGCGGTTGATACATCTGGATGGTTTCCTTTGGTTTTGCTCAAAACAGCCATGAGATCACTGAACTCTGTATCCGTTTCAAGCCACTCTCCCCAATGGAACCTTGTATCCCAGATGTAATCAGCATCACGTTCTCCATCTGTATAATTTTGATAAGCAGGCGTATCTTGGTATAGCTCATTCGCATTCTTCGCGCTAGTATCCATGTAATCGACCCATGCCTTCGCTGAGTCAAACTGCCTCTCTAAGATAGTCTTGTCTCCATAACATAGATACATTGTCCATGGAATGATAACAGCCGCATCGCCCCAGCCTGCAGAACCATCAAGAATACTGGCAGTTCCGGGTTTGGGCCTGCGCATGCCCACCATCGGGTTTTTATTTTGCTCCATGAATCTTTGCCATTCCTCCATGCTGTGATGCCCGATAACAGTTGGCACTGTGCTGCCGACCGAACCGTCAGCAAATTGTTCCGCTGCAACGTCGGCCATCCACTTTTCAAAGAATGGATACACGTTCATGAAATCAGAAGCCGTTCGACAGAATACTTGGGCGTCCCCTGTCCATCCCGCTCTTTCCCGGGTTGGGCAATCGGTCGGCACCTCCATAAAGTTGCCCTTCTGGCTCCATTTGGAGTTAGCTACCAACTTTGTGATTAATGGATTTGAACAGGTGAAATCACCCGTTTCGTCCAAGTCGGAATACACGGCCACTGCTGTAAAATTCTCAGGTGTTAGTTCTCCCGAATAATTCTTAACGAGAACATAGCGAAAGCCGAAGATCGAAAACCGTGGACAGTAGCGCTCTTCACCATTACCAGCCATAATGTAACGAACCTCTTGGAAATCCTCCAATGTTCCATGATCTGAGAGATTTTGCAAGGTAAAGTTTCCATGCTTATCTAAGGCTTCCCCATGGACTAGAATAATCTCAGTTCCTGCATCGCCTTGAACCTTCATGTCAACCCAACCTGCGATATTTTGGCCAAAATCGAGAATCGTCTCGCCATTTGGTGTTCGGATTACTTGTGGCGCAAATCTTTCTTTCTGTTTTACCGGTACGCTTCGGGTAGCAATCAAATTGTCGAAACCATCCTCAGCTGCGAGTTGGACAGGATCCCAAGTCGAATCGTCATAAAAAGGTTGATTCCATCCCTCTACATTAATTCGGGCATCATAAAGATCTCCGGCTTTCATATCCGATTTCAACAAAGGACCATGGGAAGTCTTAAAAGAGCCGTCACTGCCGATGATCTCGCGGCTTCCATCTTCGTAGTCCAACATGAGTTGCCCCAGAAAAGCTACTTTATAGCCAAAATTGTTCTTTAAACTTGCTCCACCCGTAGTCCCTCTCCACCAGCCATCCCCGAGAATGACACCTAGCGCATTGGTACCTTCGAGCATGAATGAAGTTACATCGTAAACTTGGTATTGCAAGCGCTTGTAATAGGAAGTGAACCCGGGCGTGAACAGTTGATCCGTACCCTCGATTCCGTTCAGATAAAAGCTGTACAACCCTTTCGATGTCAGGCAAGCTCTAGCCGATTGGAGCCCTTTCTTTACCGTGAATTCCTTCCGGATATACGGAGCCGGCTTATAGGCGTGAATATCCACTTCTTTCTCCGGTTCAATCCAACGAGCCTTCCAATCCGAAGCGTTCAACAATCCAGTTTCAAAGAAAACAGGATCACTGAACGGTGACTCCTCTTCCTGATTACTCCAAACTTTAACTCTCCAATAGATCCGTTCAAGCGATTTTAATTCCTGACCCTCATACAGAATACCCTGCGATTGGTCCGTCTCAACCTTACCGCTGTCCCAAATCATGTTAGTGAAGCTCTCGGTTGCAGATGCTTGCACTTGATATCCGGTTTGTATGACGTTCCTGCCTTCACATCGGTGCTGCCAGCCTAGACGCGGCTTTTCCGTATCCAATCCCAAGGGATTTTCCAAATACTCCGTTCGCAATGATACTGCTTTCAACATTTCGGTAACCTCCCAAAGCTAAGATTGATAATTAGGTGTATATTGAAACCAATCGAATAAGGCAGGAGCTTCGCATGGTTTGCCATTGCCCGTCGCATACAATCCGAAAAACACACCTGTAAAGCCGCCAGCTACCTCGGTGGAGATAAGCGAGCACTCCCCCGTACCGAAAGCCTTACGTTCTCCATTCGGTATTGCGTAGAAAAATGAATACTGGAAAGGTTCTGCATCCAAACCGAGAATGATGTCCGAGCCTTCAAACTCTTCTTCCAGCTCCACTTTCCAAAGTGATCCGATTCGCCTGCGAAAGATTACTTGGCGACGTCCTTCAACCCCACAAGTAAGTGCTATTTCATAATGGAACCGCTCATTCATATAAACCGTAAGCCCAGCTTCATCGCCTTCCTGTAAAGGATCAAATGACATTAGCGTAGAAACGCTGCATCGAAAATGCTGCTGTCTCCGTCCGATAAATGCCGGAGAACCGATATCATTTAAGGTCAATGCTGAGCCTTGAAGTGTCAACCAACCCGGTCTTTTTTCCAGTGACCAGTCTTCATCACGTGGATTTCTTAAGAAGTTCCACTCCAGCTGGAGTCGGTTGGTATTAAAATCATCAATTTCAGTCATTGGTGTCTCATCGACTACAAGTGGAAGTGTTCCCGCATCCATCTTCTCAGCAATCCTACCGCCTACCCCGATCACAGGCCATCCATCCTCTGACCAGGTAACCGGGGCTAGGAAGGTCTCACGCCCCAAATGATGGTGCCGCCCGCTAAACGGAACGGATACGGGACGAATCCCTAGGAAAACGGCCCACCAGTTACCATCCTCCAGTTGAACGAGATCTGCGTGGCCCGTTGCCTGGATGGAACTCCCCGAACTTCGGTGGGTCAGGATGGGATTGTCAGGATTGCTTTCGAACGGTCCGTATGGCGAGTCGCTCCTTGCGATCGTAGTCATATGACCATACTCAGTTCCTCCCTCTGCAATCATCAAGTAATACTTCCCGTTTATTCGATACAGATGCGGGCCTTCCGCCGATTTACCGCCTGTGCCTTGCCAGATGAGACGCCGTTCCGATAACAACTTCCCTGACTCTAGGTCGATTTCTGCTTGATAGATCCCMTTCGGCTCGTCCCCGAAGAAACCGCCGGTTCCTGTAATGTAAACACGCCCATCTTCATCGAAAAATAAGGACGGATCCACGCTCGGCCAATCCGGCCAAACCGGCTCAGACCATGGTCCTTCAGGACTTTCAGCCCATACGTAGAAATTGCGAAACATTTTAACATTCGTTGTAATCATATAAAAACGGCCGTTATGGAAGCGAATGGTTGGCGCATAGATGCCCATTGAGCTTCTGCAGCCTTCCAGATCCAACTGGCTTTGGCGGGTAAGGCAATGTCCGATTTGTTTCCAGTGGACGAGATCGCGGCTATGAAAGATCGGCACTCCCGGGAAGTATTCAAAAGAACTTGTAACCAGATAAAAGTCTGCTCCTACCCGACAAACACTTGGGTCAGGATGAAAGCCGGGAATTACCGGGTTTGAATATTGAATCGTCGAATCAACCATGCTATCGCCCTTTCTTTGTTTAAATCTCTACTAACATCTTAATGTCAATCTAGATGCGGCACTAACACTCTCACGACACATCCATAACGTTTTACCGACTTCCTGAGATGAATTATTTTGCCAATAAAAAAACCAGGCCCATTAAAATGGAAACCTGGTCTTAACGTTCTTATTTTTTGTTTGCAACCGCCCAAACATCAAGCTGCCTTTGCTTTTCCGCAATAACTTTATCGATACCCGCTGCTTTCAGTTTAGCTCTGAAATCGGGTAACTTATCGGCTGGATCGAGTGTTCCTGACTCTAAACCTTTTGCATACTGATCTGTTACATTTTTAAGAGCAATAACCTCATTTTTAACTGGTTCCGAATTGAATGTAAATCCAAGTGCTTTAGATTTGATCGCTTTTTGATTAKCTTCTGCAGTCAATTTCCACATGTCTTGTAAGTCTGACTTCATTAGATAGGCGATGGATGGATTGGCGTAAATCCAACTTTGAATCGAATATCCAACTGTCTTGGAATCAATTCCTGCAGGGTAATCGATTGAATTCTCTGACGCCTTCACATAGTGCTTCCCTTCAATGCCATAAATAAATAAATTAGCAAGATCCTTGTCCGTGTACATCAAATTCATAAGCATCATGACACGTTCAGGATTCGTAGAATTTACGGAAATAGTCCATAAACCACCTTGCGTATTGGACGTAGTCGAATAAATATTAGACATTAAGGGCGCATACACGAGCTCTTTGCCATTCGCTCGGATTTCCGATTCCAAGTTGCCAGGTCTAAGGCCGATGAAATATGAAAATGCCTTGTCAGCCTTCAACAAATCTGAGGCGTTAGCTTGGGTTGTAGCAGCATCCTTGTTGATATAGCCTGCCTTAGCCCAACTATGAACTTTATTCAAATAGTTTTCATACTCTTTGGTCTCGAACAAATTCACGACTTTCAAACCATTGTCATACTCAGGCAACACACCTAAACGATCCCCCAGTTTATCATACCAGACATAAACATCTGATGGCATGGATAGTCCTGCTCCAAGTGGAGCGATCGTTGGCTCATTTTCCTTAATCGTCTTATACACCTGATCCAAGTCATCAATCGTCTTAATGGAAGCTATATTAATTTTGTACTTTTCCACTAAGTCTTTCCGCATCAGTACGCCAGGAACTCCTGTCGTGTAATCCTTATAGACAGGCACGCCATAGGTCTTCCCATCTATTTTAACACTAGACAAGAAGGCAGGATCGATCTGTTTTTTAATTCCGTCGCCATACTTATCTAACAGATTGTCGATTGCAACAAAATTTCCAGTTGCTACACTCGAGCTGTACCCAGCACCAAATTCAAATGACAAATCCAGTTTCTCACGGCCAGAAGTCATTAAATTCTTTTGTTGAGCCCATGCCCCGATACTAATAGGTATGATTTTGACAGTTGCGTTAATTTTGGCCTTTGTAATTTTGCTTATTTCATCTTGCACGGCTTGGGTATCCTTCGGAACTGCTCCGAACGCCGGCATGGCAATTGCGATCTCATAAGGATCTTTTGTCGCACTGTTCGGAGTTGTGCTGGAAGCTGCAGTTGCACCACTATTTTCATCCGTTTTCGAAGATGAACACCCAGCAATGACTCCCGTTAACATAACTGTGACAAGCGACAATGTCGCCAACTTTAATTTCCTTTTCATCTCTTATCCCCCCCAAAGTATCAATCATTTACACCTTCATCATATCGTTCAATGAAGTGGGCGACTAACACTCTACCGACATCATAATAGCGTTTTCACGACTTATTGATCTTTGTTATTTTGACTTCGATATTCCATAGGCCCTAAGCCAACGTGTTTTTTAAATAGTTTTGTAAAATAGGAAAAATTCGTATATCCCAGCGTCGATGCAATTGCGCTTACAGGACGATCTGTATGTGATAATAACTCTTTCGCCACTTTGACTTTTTCAATCACAATATAATCCGATAAAACGTATCCCGTCTCTTTTTTGAAAATTCTCGTTAAATAATCGGGATGTAGAAAGACTTGATCTGCGATCATTTCACGTGTCATATCTTGATCCAGGTTATGTGAGATAAATGTTTTCACAATCTGGACTATTTTCTCTGTTTCTTTGATCGCTTCTGCATGAATCATCGCTTTGTTAACAGCATGACGAGCCCAGATGAGCATATCTATGATAGACCGCCCCGCCGATTCCGAGATCTGTCTTGATTCTTCATCACCAAATAATTGATTGGCTTCAATCCCTTTCAAGTTCAAAAAGGAGTAGACGACTTGGGTAAAATTTTGATTGAATTGGTGTAAAATATCAGCATTGATTCCTTGGTTTTTGACAAGACTGTTCAAAAGCGTTTCCACTTCATGAACGACTGCATCCTTCGTCGCTGTTTTCATAAGTGAGGCGACTATGCTAAGTGTTGGCAGCTTTGTTTGGGACATAGAAGTGCCGTTATCAGGCTGAAGATAGACTTGGTTTACGAAAGCAACATTATTCCGATCTTGTCTCCTTAACTCTGCTACCATTTCGGCCATTTCATAAGCTTCTACGGCGTTTCCAAAATAACAAGAGAGATCACAGTAAAAATAATCGTTACACGAATCGATATATTCTTCACAAGCTCGGAATAGTTGTTCGTACTCCCAATTCGTGCCCTTATTTGCGACCATGATCAACAAGAGCATTCCCCGATCCAAGTGAAAACATATGCCGTTTGAACCGTTACCGATGATCATTTCTTCGGCTGAATTTTTAAGGGCATACGCTAGAATCTTCTCGTCTCTTCGATTCAACTCTTTTTTCCACTTTTGAACCGAAATGAGAATAGGGAGAAAGACCGATTCTTCCGTTATAGGAATGTGATGCAATTCCACTTGATCTCTTATCGCGGAGGGCTGGCTCGGTATGGAATGGCTGATCAAGTCCACCCAGAACCTTTCAATAATAAAGGAATGATTCTTGAGCCATAGTTGATGGGATTGACTGTTTCTATTGAACTCACTGTTTCGATTTATGATGTCCTGCGCCTTTCGAATGGCATTTTCCAAGTCAGTTGCACGAACAGGCTTAAGTAAATAATCAACACTACCCAGTTGAAGCGCTTCTTTCGCATATTTAAAATCAGCATGACTTGTGAAGAAGATCGTTGCTGTATTCGGATGATGCTCTCTCACCCAAGTTAACAAATCAAAACCGCTGCCTTGGGGCATTTCGATATCACACAACAAAATATCGATCCTTTCCCTTACGAAAAAGTCTTTGGCTTGTCTGATATTAATGGCTGTATGCAGTCTGCTGATGCCTAATTTATTCAGATCAAGGTCGGATTTAACCCCTTCAATAGCCAGAACTTCGTCGTCTACAATGAGCAGATGATATTTCATCTCGTTTCCTCCAATCCGKGGTTAGTAGGAATAATTATTTCTATTTTAGCTCCAAAGGTTTGAAGATCGTTATCATATAAGATAGATGCGACTTCACCGTACAAGAGTCGTAATCGCCGTTCTACATTCCAAATCCCAGTATGCTCACCTCGCTCATTTTCCACACTTCTGCCTGCCTGCAGTTTCTCTAGTATGTCGTTCTTAAATCCTGGTCCTGTATCTCTTATGCTTATTTTCATTCTGGAGCCATGCTCTTCAATCAGAAATTCAATCTGTATCTCAATGGTGAGCGGCTCATCCAACGTAACGGCATGCTTAATTGAATTCTCAACAAAGGATTGAATGACGAGTGGAGGGATCGGGACATCTAATAAGTAATCCGGTGAGTGAATCGTCCACTTCAATTTTTCCGGAAAACGTAAATTCTGGATCTTTAAATAATTACGCGTATGTTCAAGCTCATCTTTAAGCGGTACGAAAGACGTATTGCTCCGGAACATAAATCGGAAATATTCGATTAGAGACATGGTCATATCCAAGATCAAATCATAATTTTTAATTTTAGCCAGATTATAAATAATATTGAGTGTATTCAAGAAGAAATGAGGATTGACCTGCAGTTGAAGCCGCTGTAATTCCTCTTTTTGCTTATTCAACTGCTCCTCGTAGACGTTAATTCGGAGCCGTTCAACCTCGGACATCATGGCATTAAACGCCCCACCCATCAGTTGAAATTCTCCCGAAGTATTGCTAAGCTCTACCCTACTGCTCCAGTCACCTTCTCGAACTTTCTTCATTGTGCGTAGTAATCGATAGAGTGGAACTAGAACAGATTGCCTCATGGCATACAGACCTATAGGGATAAAGAGAAATGCAGCGATCGTGATAAACCAAACTATGGACTGCAGATAAGGAAGCTTTGCTAATATATAATGATCGGGTATCAATACATTTAAACTGAAATCTCCTCGATTAGACAGAGCGCCAACCACAAGAAATTTCTTTTTCGTGCCTGATATATAATATTCATTTGCTTTCTGTTGAAGTTCAATCCCATATTCACTTACTAGTTTTGAATCGGAAATAGGTTCACCTTGTGTATTGGCTAATATAACCTCTCCCTCTTCTCCAATTTGAAGCGAATGAAGGGGGGTTACCAATTCCTCCGTATTAATCAAAGCGCCAAGGTAGGTGTCCCCAGCACGTACAATATCAACAAGGTAATTAACCTGGTTAATTTGGACATATTTCCAAACTTTAGAAGGACTTCCCTTTGAAAATAACTCAGAATGCATATAGGCAATCAGATATTTTTCAATAATGTCATTTCCCTTAATGTCTGAAGCATTCTTCTTAGAAATAGTTAAGAAATCTTGCCGATGATCCGTATAGGCAAAAAATGAAGTAATCGGATCGTACAAATTAATATCTTTACTTAACTTGTTAAACAAATATATTTTAGCACTGTAATACTCGCCATCAGCCTCCTCTTGGCTAAGCGATAACAAATCGTATCCGGTACCGGCAACCGTACGCATATACGAATCAATGTCGTCTAATTGAGAATCACTCTGGTTCGTATAAAGGTTCAACGTGTTCTTATAAGAATCCGCAACTTGACCCCTAACGACATGAATAGCATAGTAGTTGTTGTATAAGAGCATCCCCACCAGCGGCATCGTCATTATGAACACGCTGACAATTAACTTAACTCTCAACGAGGCTCGTCTCCAGTACCATGCGGGTGTATTCATGATCGTTTCGGCTCCTTTATTACTTTAAATTTAAATTTCAGATCTATCATACTCTTATAAGAACAGGCAACGCCACAACCATAATAAGTCAGTTGTGGCGCCATCGCATATAGGGGAATCCAATTGGCACCTTATCCTTTTACAGCACCAATCATAATTCCTTTGATAAAGTATTTTTGGAAGAATGGGTAAGCCACCAAGATCGGGAGAACCCCAATGACAGCAATGGCCATTTTTACAGCATCTGTAGGCATTTGTTGCATAGCATCACTTGCATTATTCGTCATATTCGTGCTTATGAATTGGATATCCTGCATGATTCGATTCAGCAGATTTTGTACACTGTACAGATTAGGATTGGTAATATAGATCATACCTAGCTGCCAATCATTCCAGTACATGATACATTCGAAGAGCCCGATCGTTGCCAATATAGGGCCCGATAGCGGAAGTACAATGGACCATAAGGTCCTATATTCGCCGGCTCCGTCTATTTGTGCGGATTCGATCAAAGCGCTAGGAATCGTCGTCTGGAAGAAGGTTCTCATCAACATCACGTAAAATCCGTTCATCAGGAGCCMCGGTACAATTAGTGCCCAGATCGTATTTTTAATATGGAAGATCTGTGTATAAACCAAGTAGGAGGGAACCAGTCCTCCATGAAACAACATGGTAAAGAAGACGATAAACATAATCAAATTGCGATATGGGGTACCACTTCTGGATAACGGATAAGCTAAAAGAGCCGTCATGGTTACCCCTAAAACAGTTCCGACTATCGTAACGAAGATTGTCACTCCGTAAGCCCKGGCGATCTCTCCCCCTCTTTCGTATAAATATTCATACGCAGCCGTACTAAACGTATGCGGGATGAACGAATAACCATACGCGATGATATCATTCTGATCCGTTAACGAAGCGGAAATGAGCAGTATGAACGGGAGAATACAAATGACGGTGAACAAGAACATCGTGATATGGCTGAGCCATGTTAAACCTCTACTCTCTTTTTTCATGGGTGTCTACCTCCTTAAAGTTTTCTGCGGTACTTCCTGATTACGCATCTTGACGAGCAGAAAACTCGCTTCGGAAGCATTCGCTTAGAACAATGCGCTATCTTTGCTGTATAGTCGCACCATATAGTTTGCAAGCATAACAAGTAAGAATCCAACGAGAGATTGATACACTCCTGCTGCTGTGGACAAGCCAATATCGCCATTGCCCGTTAATCCTTTAAATACATACGTATCGATCGTGGCGGTTGTATTAAATAATGCACCTGAATTCATCGGAACCTGATAAAATAAACCGAAATCCGAGTAGAAAATCCTTCCGATACTGAGCAGCGTCAACATGATAATGACTGGTGTTAGAATCGGCAAGGTAATATGTCGGATCTGCTGCAATCGGCTTGCACCGTCGAGTCTAGCAGCTTCATAATACTCTTCATCAATTCCCATCAATGCTGCAAAGAATACAATGCTCGTATAGCCAACACTTTTCCAGAAATGAACCATTGTTAGTATCCAAGGCCAATACTTTTCCTCGGTGTACCAAGAAATTCCATCCTTTATTCCGAACCATGGAAGTACGGTGTGATTTATGAATCCCGTATCCGCACTTAAGAGGGCGTATACCAAATAGCTGACGATGACCATGGAAATCAGATGCGGCAGAGTAATCACACTTTGATAAAACTTAAGTAATACTTTGTTTTTGATCTCATTCAACAAAATTGCACAGGCTAAAGATAAAAAGGTTCCAACGACTATAAACAATAAATTGTAAAGAATGGTATTTCGGGTAATAATATAAGCGTCCGATGTCTTAAAGAGATATTCAAAGTTTTTAAATCCAATCCAGTCACTTTCCAAGATCCCCTTAGCAAAGTTTATTTTTTTGAAGGCAATGACGATCCCGAGCATCGGGATATAATTATTGAACAACAAGTATAGAAGTCCAGGTGCCATCATAATTAGAAGTGGCAGGTATTTACGGAAACGATTTTCTTTTTTCTTGTACGGGATACCCACCCGCGATACAGTTGCCGATGCTTTTTCCATCTTAGAAACCCTTCCTTTCCGTTTATTATTTCTCTCATGTCTTACCTTGATTTTAAGGGATACGATCCCTTCCATCTAACAATCTAACGACCACATAGTAACGTTTTAACGACTTTCGCTTCTTCGAAAAAAAAGACTGATCGGGAATAACCCGTTCAGCCTATTATTTGCTTTAATACGACGTCCAACCACCGTCAGCCGTGATGACAGTCCCATTCACAAACTTAGAATCCTCAGATGCAAGGAATAGAGCAACGGTAGCAATTTCACTAGGATCTACAGGTTCGCGCCGTTGCGTACCCGCTCCAATTTGGAACTCCTGTAAAGCTGCCATGTCCATATTGCCCATCGAATTCATGATACTGGTTAGAACACCGCCTGGTGCAATAGCGTTACAGCGAATGCCGGATTTCGCGTACATGTAACCAACATTTTTAGTAAGCCCCACTAGACCATGCTTCGAAGAAGTATAGGCTACTCCACCTTTGCCCCCAGTTATTCCAGCGGCGGATGCAATATTTACAATGACGCCCCCTCCCTGTTTCAACATGAACGGAAGCGCTTTGCGAATCGCACGCATTGGACCTGTCAAATTAATGCCTATTACCCTGTCCCACAAATCGTCTTCGATTGTTTCGATTAATCTGAAGCCATCCATGATTCCTGCATTGTTTACGAGAATGTCGACTCTTCCGAATGCTCCGGCAGCTTTGTCCACCATCGCCTGGATCTCCTCTTCCTTCATGACGTTAGCGACCACGCCTATAGCAATCCCACCATTTTGCCTAATCGCGTCCACAACTGCCGAGATAGCTTCTTGATTCAGATCAGCTACTACGACCTTGGCGCCTTCCTCTGCATAAAGTTCTGCTATCGCTTTACCAACACCTGAAGCGGCTCCTGTTACTATCGCTACTTTACTTTGCAGTTTCATACCCATTTCCCCTTCCTCCTCTTTTTAGATTGCGTTTTCTTTAGCGATGTTTCCAAGATGAATACCACTAGGCTTCGTGGTACGCTCCTGTGTATTACGGTCCACTTCAATTAATCCGAAAGTCTTGGAGAACCCAAGCTGCCACTCAAAATTATCCATCAAGGACCAATGCATATAGCCCAAAACTTGGAATCCGTCCGCAATACAATCTTGGACACCTTTCAGAGCTTGATTAATGAAAGCAACACGTCGCGTATCATCATCCGTTCCTATACCATTTTCAGTAATCATAATCGGCATTTTAAGATGCTTACTTACATAACGAACAACTGCCCCAAGTGCCTCCGGGTAAAATTCGTTCCCCATCTGTGTCGTCTCTGCATCTTCAGGTATGGGAAGAAGACCATCCGGTCCATATACAGCACGCGTATAGTTTTGTAACCCGAAAAAGTCATCATCATTCAGGTATGGAACAAATTGAACAAATTCCTCTTGCCATGCATCCCTCGCATTTTCTTCACCGCCAGGAACACTTTGGATGTCGTAGAGTGACAAGGTAACTCCTACTTTGGTTTGCGGACTAATCTGCCGAATAGCTGCTCTTGCTTCCACATGCGCCCCAAAAATAACTGCCAAGCCTTCCTCCGAACGTGGAGCTAAAAACGAGTGAACTTCGGTAGGAGGGACTCCAAATGATTTACTTAATCCCGTAAAGTATTTTTGCATTTTCTCTGCCATGTTCTCCATATTCATGCCGACTTGTGCACCAGGAGAACCAGACTTCATTGCGTATCGCTTCATAATCTTCTTAATCCCAATGGAGATATTCGCCTCATTAATTGTGCATACATAGGGGATCAACTCGCCTAATTCACGCATGACATGGGTACAATATCGTGCAAAACGGGCAGGCGTATCCGTCGACTCCCAACCCCCTAGACTAATGAGCCATTGTGGTGAGCTGAAATGATGGAGAGTCACAATCGGAGTTATGTTATTTTCTTTACACGCGAGTAGAACTTCCCGATAATGTTCGATCTCTGACGCTTCAAATCGTCCCTCTTCTGGTTCAATTCGAGCCCATTCAATGGAGAATCTATAGGAATTCAATCCCAATCTAGCCATCTCAGCAATATCACTTTTAAATCGCTTATAGTGGTCTACTGCGCTGCCTGATGGTTCCTTGAACACCGAGCCCTCCAAGTTTTCCATCAGCCAAAAATCAGAATTCGTATTATTGCCTTCCACCTGATGTGCTGCAGTGGATGCCCCCCATAAAAAGCCTTCTGGAAAACGTGCCATGTTTGCTCCTCCTCAATTTCGATTAATTGCTGCAATCTCATTTTATAAGGATCTTATAGCGGCAACTAACAATCCAACGACTCTTCACTAACGTTTTGACGACTTTCTAAAAACGAAAAAGGAGACCTAAACGCTAGGCCTCTACAATGAAAAATATTTATTAGAATAGTCGTTTGAGTACCATTATGATGTCGTCAAAACGTTAGTGAAGAAACATCGATTAACGTAAAGTTAAACTGAAAAGTTATACTGAGAAACCCGAATTACTAAATCTACTTGAATCTTAGGAGGATTTTATTCATGACAGACTTCACTAGTGTACAAAACAAAGTAGCCATTGTTACTGGCGCTTCAGATGGCCTTGGCAAGGCAATTGCTATGTGCTATGCAGAAAATGGGATGAAGGTCATTGTATCGGATATTAATGCCGAAAAGGGTTCTAAGGTAGTAGAAGAAATTAAAGCTACAGGTGGAGAGGCCTCTTTCTTTCAAACGGATGTCAGTCAAGAGGAAGATGTAAGAGCAATGATCGACTTTGCTATTGAAACCTATGGCCGTCTAGACGGTATTGTAAATAATGCCGGAATCAGCGCCGAGAGTAGGCCGACTCATGAATATTCAATATCTGAGTTTGATAGGTTAACATCTATTGACCTAAAGGGTGTCTTTCTGGGAATGAAGTTTGGAATCGAGGCGATCCTCAAGTCCAAATCACCATCAGGATTCGTAGTCAATGTTGCATCTTTAGCTGGTTTGTTAGGTAATAGTTCCATGGCTATTTATACTTCGGCCAAGCATGGTGTTGTAGGTCTTACCAAGAGTGCAGCACTCGATTATGCACCTTACAATATTACAGTCAATGCGATTTGTCCCGGCACAATCAAGACTTCAATTTGGGGAGATGCACCTGAAGAAGTTATTCAACAATATGCAAAGTTATTATCCCCGAATGGAAGATTAGGAGATCCTACAGAAGTGGCACATTTAGCCTTATTTTTAGCCTCAGATTTGGCACGTTACATTAGTGGTTCAGCAATCACAGTCGATGCGGGCTCAAGCGCTGGTAAGCTTACTCCTACTCAATGGTCTCATCCAGAGATATTGGAATAAATGTATTCTTTACGAGTAGATCCCCGCAAACTCCGCACGCGGCAATTGCTTAGGGATGCCTATGTTGACTTGCTTGGTTCTTCAGCCTTAATTGACTCACGATAAAAAAACCCTTACAGTAGGCAGTATCTAAGCTCATGAGCTCAAATACTCTCCGCCGTAAGGGGAAGATTTATTTCTAGGCTGTTGCTTCGACTTCTTCATGCACGGTTTTGATTTGAATCATAACCGTATTCGCATCCGTCAACACTTCAATGCCATCCTTGAAGATTAGGTCGGAAACGAGAAGCTTGTCGCCAGTATCAAGGCCACTGATATCCACTTCCATGGAAGTCGGCAAATCACCAGGCATACAACGCACTTCTACTTCATAGATTTCGATCTGCAGAACCCCACCGGATTTAACCCCGATTGCCTCTCCAGAAAACTGGATAGTAACTTTGCTATCCATAATTTCAGTCATATTCACATGATGAAAGTCGATATGCAGCAGATTGCCTGACATCGCATCCTTTTGGACGCTCTGAACAATAACTGGAATTACTTTCTCATCGGATGTATTGCCTTGTAGGATAGCTCGTGGATGTTTTTTCAAAATATCCAACATTTCTTTTTCATTTACTTCTACAGACAAAGTATCTTTACCAATCCCATACAACACAGCCGGGATGCGCCCCTGTTTTCTTGCTTGATTCATGTGGGACTTTGTTTCACCAGTGCGCTTGTTCAATTGAATAAATTTACTCATTTGTTTGTTTCCTGCTCTCTTTGACCATAAATTCTTGTCAAAACGATTATACCATGACCATAAAATCTAGTCAAACTTTATTGAATCAATGACTTGCATATAAAAAAGAAGACTTGAGAGAACTCACTATCCCGTTCCTCAACTCTTCCTAATATGACTTCCTCCCTGTCGTACTGAAACGGGGCCATTATATTGTATACATCGCGAAGGGTTATCATAAAACGTTTCCAGAAGCTGTTTGCAACTCTCCGTTTTAATCGATTTCCTTGTCATTGACGTCCTCTTGATAATCCATTGATGCATCTATCGTCCAATCACTTTCCTCATCCATTTCGATGCCAATGAGCTGCCCAGGCTGGACATTAAAATACAGACAAAGCTTTAGCAATAATTCCCTAGGATACTGTACCATCTCATCCTTATACATACGACGAACGGAGTCAAAGTGGTAGTTAATCTCTTTTGCGAGCCTACGTATCGATAATTTAGGATCATGATTTTCCATGACTTCTTTTAGTTTACTGCGTATGACTGACACACATACACCTCCTCCATAAATATACAGGGTGTGGATTGGAGAGTCAACAAATTGACAAGAAAAAAAGGTCATGTTAAAGTGATAACAGCAGATAATTTTGAATTTTCTGAAAATAAAATACCCCTTCGAAGTTGAAAAAGGAAGTTAAATAGCTATTAAAGAGGACATAATGATTAAAGGAACGAAAAAATCGTACAATGGATGAGGTAAATTGAATGTTATATCCTTCAATTGATAAACTACTTGAAATTGGTAGCAAGTATTCGCTAGTTGTCGCTTCTTCCATGAGAGCAAGATCTCTACGTGACGGTGCAAAATCAGATTTGAAAGGTCAAAAGTCTCACAAACATGTGGGTGTTGCGTTAGAAGAACTTTACGGCAACTATATCGGTTTTGAGAAAACGGAGACGGAGATAAAAAAGTAAACCACATTTATTTTCTGTATCAATCATTTGCTAAGCCATTGATCGACTTGCGCTTGCACGGCAAAAGCATCTGCTTCCTCGGGTAGGTTTTTATACTCTGCCAGTGTACGTTCAAATTGTTGTTTTTTTTCTTCAGCAATTTCTTTGAGTGCTGGTAGTTCTGATCTTTTACTCAATAATTCCGTTTGTTTAAGTTTAGCAATTTGCCTGTCCTCCTCATTTTTGCTCTTATCGAATGTCTCTTTTAGTTTCCGAAATTCCTCTCGCAATGTTTCTACCTGCTTATTAGCATCAAAATATGTTTGAGCTGCTAAGATAAAAGCCTGTTGTGTATAAATCTGTGTACGCTTCAGAATATTATTTCTTTCTTTCGCGCCACTACCGAAAATACTCGTATGATAGCGTTGTGCAGCCACATTTTCTTCCTCAGTCAGCTTCAATCTAGCATTGGCATCAGCCGCCGCGATCATAACATGATCAGGAATTTGTTTATATGGCGGATCCGGTAATTTTTGCGCGTGTATATATCGAGCAATAAGGAAATATTGCTCACCATGCCTCGCTTCATGGTATAGCGTAGAAGCCGCCTTTTCAGGCTCCTTCTCTAATGTTTCCTCAGAAATGCCAGCCGACCATGTTGTCGAATCGAAGTTGCCATTCTGGGCAGTTCCTTTCGGAATTACACGTAATGTCGGCACTGGAACTCCGCTGCTCGCAAACATCGGCTCTATACCCTCTACTAATTTTGCAGCCCTTGTTTGGGCATTCATCGCTCTCCAATCACTTTGAACGCCTTTGACATGACCTGCATAACTTTTCATTGCATCCTCTGTATGCAAATTGGGTCTAGATGGACGCTTGTCTATCTCATCTTCTAGATCCATTTCTTCTTCGCCATATCCCGCTGATCCACCCCAGCCCGGATTCATCGTCCGTTCCACATTACCCCTAATAATACAGAAATGGTACTCTCGATTATTTTTATTATGTCCTCGGAACCAATGCCCGCGAGCATCTGTCCCCAAATACGTACCAATCATTGTATTCGGGTTGCCAAATGGCAGTGTCACGACATACCACTGCCCAACATCGCTGGGCAGTAATGTCTCTGATGGTTGACGTTGTATCACATCTGATCTCATCATTTGAGTAACTGCCCTGTTCCCAATCGTTCTCTGCAGGTGATGGATGTGGGAGGCAGGTCCTCTTGATGTCATGTTTCTCCGCACAATGTTTTCTTGGTTGGCCGAATTAATCTGTGCTTCGTTATTTCGATAAATCGGAGATTTCATTCTGGCTCCTTTAAATCTTTTATAGGGAAATTATTCTATATTTAATTCTACCAATTCTAGTGTTTTCATGACAAGTGCTGATACACCAGAAGCCCTCCCGCCACAACGCTCTTATTTTCTTAACATTTGCGAAGCATTAAAGTTTAGTCAAAAAAAGAGCTGTCCCTATGTAATATACATAGGAGACAACCCCTTGCCTGCTATAGAAGCGCTAGCTTTGTTTCATGTATGATGCCTGTGTAGCCTTCAGGCACGGAAGCACGAACAGCTATGCTCTCTGGATAACTGATGTGAAGTACTATCGTTTTGGTGGATTCGTCCACCGTCCAAGCCACGTCGATTCTTCCCCCAGCAGGATGCGGAACACTGCCCTTCGCCCACGTCAAACCGCTTGGTACAGGCGCAATTTCTACCTCTGTCCAACCTGGTGCGAGACTTCGTACGCCAAGCACTTCCCTTCCCAAGAAGTACGCCGGAGCGGAAGACCAAGCATGACAATGGCTGCGCGTAAGCATGTCGGGATTCGCACGATTTTCAAGAAAATTAGGATACTGTTCCCAACAAGTTGTTGCCCCATTGCGAATCATCATACCGTAATTATGACGAATATCCCCAAGCACACGTTCGACTTCTCCTAATTTAGCTAGTGCTTCATAATAGAAGAACGACATAAACGGGCTGCCAATTTGGACAAATTTGTCCGGCGGGGACACAAGGTAGCTGTCAATAATCGCTTTCCTGTTCCCTTGTGCTACACCCGTTAGGGAAGCTACAACATGTGTTTGCATACTCAGCACAGCGGAGCGCCTTCCATTGGCGTGGATGCAATCGATGTACGCCAATTTGTCAGCGTCCCAGAGATGTTCATTGATCGCTGTCTCCAGATTTAGTGCCGCTTCATCGAACGAAGCTGCTCCCGCTTGATCCCCCGATATGCGAGCCATACGAGCTCCAACTCTAAGGGTATGCGCGAGAAACATATTCTGATGAGACACAACGCCGTCATTTGGTTGATCGATCGGCGACCAGTCGAGCAGATTCCAGCCTTTGACAGCAAAGAGACCCCGATCATCGATCTTCGCTAGATAATGTTGCAAGGTGAATTGGATATGCCCGTACATCTCTGCAGCAAATGCTTCATCCGCAGTTTGTTCATAGTATTCCGCACAGGCAATCGCCCAGAAGAACGTCCAGTTCGGGATCACACTGCTCCATCCGCTCGGTACTTGGTCCGCGAATAACGGGGTTTGGTGACTGGAACCTGGCACAAGCTTCAAACAGCGCTTGAGAATATCCTGTACCCCATATAGATAGTTGCTGACAAGCGCCTCATTCCGGCTGTCCCCCACCCAGAATACCTGCTCATATGCCGGACAGTCTACGAATGTATCTTCCATACATAGCTTCGTCGTGTGCCGGGAGATTTCCCAGATATCATTCAGGAGTTCATCGGAGCAAGTAAACTGTCCTACTTCCGCTACAGGGTAATTACTCTGTATCATGTTGACGCCGTAGAGCTTGATCGGTTTCTGTGCACCCCGTACAGTTAGGGAAACATAGCGGAAACCTCGGCGAATCGGTGTTTCATAACGCTGACGGCCAGCCTTACATACATATCTGAGCGTATGGTCAAGCCCGAACATATCCTGCCTGTACGCACCAGACATATATTCGAAGCCATACCAATCCAGTACAACGCCCTCCTCGGCTTCTACTTCAAAGCCTAAGTAACCGGAGTATTCCTTCCCTAAATCGAAGAGTACCTCGGTATCATATCCTTCAAATACAGGTACAATCGCTGCTTCAGCGTGCGGAATGACCGCATTCTGCAATTGGGCAGGAACAGCGTACCGAATGTTTTCTTTTCTCCAAACACTCAGAGCGAACACATCAACCTCAGACACATATTTAGAATCTATCGGCTTGATCCACTCTTGGTATGCGCGCAAATCTTCTACACTTCTCACCTTGTCGCGGAACTCCAGATAGGTGCGATGCTCCCGATTCAGTTCACGTGTATGTTGATGATCAAGCAGCTCGACGGCATCAAATGGTCCTATTCGCAGCCAATCCGAAGTCAGCTCGTCACTGTATGCAACTGGTGCTTGAAACGACACCACATGGTCTTCTTCCGCATATAAGCCGATTTGGAGCTTACCCGTGTGAATATCACTCGACACGTCGATGAACAACAGATTGTCTCCTGCTTGCAGGTCGATATCGACATAGCGTTCTGGAGCAGAGCCGTACATCTGATCACTATCGATCCACTCGCCATTCAGAGACAGTGCCTTTAAACACTCCCTACCTTGCAAGAACCCTATAGTTGCCTGACCCGCTTGGGTGGAACGAATCAAGGTTGCTGCGTAGCCTAGAAATTGAATGCGATTCGCATGATCCTCACTACCGTCTATCCAAGCGTTACGGACATCAAGGGTCGCAGTGACTTGAAATGACTTTACCTTCGCAAGTGATTCAACCCGAACGGGTGCAATGATTTCCTCTGTCAGCAGTGGTATGTCACGCGGCTTTAAAGCGATCCATGGCTCCATGCCGACAGGGCCGAGCACAACGGAACTCGTCCAGTCTGCCGTGTCATACACCTGCCCTGTCCATGCCGAATCCCATAAGGATGCATCCACATATTCCGCAAAGGCGTGCTGACAGGATGCTCGCGATGAGCGGGTATGATGCCCCTGATGTAAAGAAGTGATCCACGTAGCATCCGTCGCCGCGAGCACATTTCCCTCGGAATCGTTCAATTCCGCCAACAATCCACCGCGCCCTCGCACATAGTAAAAGGTTGCAACGCCGAAATGGTTCACGAAAACGGCTACCGTATTGCTTTCGCCTGGTTGTAGCAAATGTCCAATTTCATACGTATCATAAGACTGTTCAAAAGGCCAAGAACGAACCGGACCCCGCCCGACTTGCGTGCCATTCACATAAAGAACGTATCTCGAATCCGCCGTAATTCKGAGTGAAAAGCCGTCACTTCCACCTTCACCAGCTGGAACCATGAACGATTTGCGAAAGCATCTCCATTCATTCCTCGGGCTCTCTTCCCCTTCGCCCCATATCCACTTTGCCTGCCAATTCGTCAACATCATCCAAGTAGACCTCCTAGCATTCCTGATTGCTTCATTCTCCTCTAATTATAAAAAATGGTGTGAGCAATGTTATAGGTTTATGACGACATCTCGTGGGTATATGATGACACTATCCTAACCAAATCAGCTTCCCATGGAAAACGGCAGCCAATGCTGGCTGCCGTTTCAACACTCTTATGTGGTTTGTATGTATGATTTGGTGCCCTAACCTTATTCATCCTATTTCAAAGGAATGACCATATTCCATGTATTCGCAGCACTTGTAAATTCACCAGGGCCGTCAGCTGTCGCAAAAAACATATGGGTGGGTTCGTTATTTTCAAATAAAATAAACGGCCGCTCCAGGCTCCCCATGACCTGCTCCGTGCCATCATCCCACTTGATACTCCGAGAGTATGACTTTTCTCCCTCAAGAGCTTCCCAGTGTATTCCATCCTGTGAACTTGCCAGAATTCCGCCATGATATTCACCGCAAATGTTGCCAATCATATCCTTCGCGATCATTTCATAGCCGCCCGGCACCTGATAAATAAAAGGATCCTCCAAGCAGAATTTATCTGTTGGAAACACAGTCTCATCTGCTAAAGCCGTGTACGGTCCCCTGTAATGATCGGCCTTCGCAACCCCAAACGACATGGTTTGACTGTGTAAAAAGGTAGAATACGGCCTGGATTTGTAGGTTCTAGTCTTATACACCAGAAGTACGGATCCATCTTCATGAATGCACGGCGCAGGATTAGAGGTGAAGAAATTATCGAACTTATCCGGTCTTGGCTGTAAGATGGGAGAATCCATTCGTTCCCACGGCCCGTATACGCTCTTGGAAACAGCAATGCCAATCCGCTTATTGGCTCGCGCTACGATACATCTTGGATCATGAAGATCATAGGTCTCTGCCTCTTCAGGCGATACATCCATAAATGGGTGCGTGGACCCCATATAGTACAAAATATACGTATCCTGATGCTTCACGATATGCGGGTTATGCGTACTTCTGCCGTCCCAGTATTCCGCTCCTCTGAAAGGAAGAACCACTTCTTCAAATTGATAAGGTCCTTCAGGCGTGTCCGAAACGGCTCGCACCACCTCTGACGCGACTAGCCAGCCCGGATGCATCGGCAGGTATTTAGGCCATCTGGAAGCAAACATATGATACCGGTCATCCTCGCCCTTCACAACAGAACCGCACCATACCCAATAGTCATCCATTCGGAATCCACCAGATCGTGGTGAGGGCAGCATTTGGTTAGCTAACATACATCTTTCCTCCTTGGGTAACGAATTGGATCAGCAGCGTGCCTAGATGGACTAATCATTCCATATATCCCGAGTCGCTGCCAAAGCAACATCCAGTTGATCCCTTAACGCCTGTACAATATGCATGTTTTCCTGTTCATTTGCGATATTGTTCAACTGATACTCATCGCTCAGATCATCGTATAACAGATACGATTCTTGCTCTGCATAGTTTTTGCTAACTAGAAACGTGTATTGCCGGGTCTTCAAACCCCGCATATTCGTAAACGGATTAATGAATAAGCCTATTGTCTCCCCATACTCGACCCCATAGAAATAGCCCGTTTTGTTATCTCCCTCACAATCATTAGGGATGTGATCGGCAAGCCCCATCATGCCTAGCAAAGTTGGCATAATATCGGGAACATTGAAAATAAAATCAGCTCGGCTAGGTTTGATTTTCCCCGGATACCTGATCACGAAGGGAACTTTAAAGCACTCCGCATACCAATGCGGTTTCCCAGCTAAGTTATGACTCCCCATCATATCGCCATGGTCTGACGTAAAGACAACAATCGTCTCGTCCTTTATCCCCTTTTGTTCGATGGCTTCCAAGATTCTTCGGAACTGATCGTCAACCCCTGTAATGGCCGCAAAATAATTTTTCACATGTTCCTTGCCATACTTCAAGCCATCGTGGGGATGGGATCCGATACGTGACAACGCCTCCGGCGTTTGATCGGTCACATTCGGTCTAACCAATAAATCCTCCGCGCTTTTTCCTTCATACATCGCCACATAGTTGTCAGGCACCTGATCGAAGGGCGGATGCGGGGGATTATAAGCGACAAATAAAGCAAAGGGCTTATCGTCATCCCGATACTTGCCATCTGCATTCCTAATATATTGAACGGCTACATCCGTTTCATGCTTGACGGACCATTCGCCTGGCTTCTGTTTGTCCTCAATACCTGCATTATTCTCCCAGTAGTGCGGGTCCAGATGATTGTCACTAGCACCGTAAGCATGCCAAAAGCGAAAATTGTGCCTCCGCTCTGGCAGCGTATATGAGTCCCACAGTACGCCATCTTCTCTGAATCCTTCTGTCAGAGACGCTTGGGATGGCTCTACAGGATCTAGATGCCATTTCCCAATGTAGCCCGTCTCAAATCCTTGCTCACTCAACACATCGGAAAAGCAACGCTCGGATTTTTTCAGATATACGCCGTAGACATTTCGGTTGCTATTGCAGTTTGCAATAACCCCAGTTGAATACGGATATTTCCCCGTAAATAGCATGCCTCTGTAAGGGCTGCAAATTGGAAAGTTGCTTAGCGCATTGTCGAGCACCAAGCTTTCTTGGCTAAAAGCGTCCAGATTCGGCGTGATGACCGGGTCCGCATGCATGAAGCCTAGTGATTGCTGCCTCAATTGATCTGGGAACACATAGACCAAGTTAGGTCTTTTCATTTCTGCATCTCTCCCACTTGTGTTACTTAAAGGCGCTGCCTTCGGTAATCCCCACCCCAAGCGGTGCTAATTGGCCGTTTCCTGTCACGGGTGCAATCCGGCCATCCTTACTTGGATCTGTGTATTTCCCGAACCATTCCCCGAGTCTTCGCCGCAAATCTTTCAACACCAACTCGCATGCGGCATCATCAATCCGGTTCACATCCTCATTCGGATCATTTTGCAAATCATATAACTCGTGCGGACCGTAAGGATAACGATGCACATATTTCCAAGCTTGGGTGCGGATCATACGAACCGGTCCGTATTCGTCATAGATGACAATATCCTCATGACCGTCGTCCTCTTCTCCCCGCAATAGCGAGAGAAAACTGCGACCCGGCAGCGGGTACGGATCGGGATTGGACAATCCCGCATAGGCCAGCAGCGTTGGAAACATATCATATTGGCTAACCAGTTCACTACGAACAAGTCCGGCAGGGATTACGCCTGGGTGACTGAAGATGGCGGGAACCTTAACGGACGTATCGAACATATTGAGTGGGAACGTTCCATTGCCTTTGCCCCAAATGCCGTGATGCCCCATATTCATACCGTTATCGCCCGTAAAGATGATGAGTGTCTGCTCCCTTAATCCCTGTTCCTCCAGCCATGCGATGATTCTGCCGATGCCATCATCCATAGCCGTAACAGATGCATAATAGCCGCGAAGCAACTCCTTACGTCGTTCACCTTCGCCATGCGGTGCAGAAGTGATTTGATTCACGTGCAGCGGCAGCTCAGGAACAGAGTCGAACGGGCAGTCCTCATACATGGACACATAGGACTCTGGGTGCTCAGAGCGATCCCAAGGAGAATGCGGGGCTGTATAGTGAACGCTCAAATAAAAAGGATTGTCTTGCTGGGAAATTTCATTCAGAAAGTCCAGTGCCCGATCCGTAATCAAATCTGTCACATAGCCATCCATTAGTGTAACCTCGCCATTTTCCACCATATCAGGCTTCATATACGAGCATCCGCCTCTGGCGATGGAAAACCAGCGTTCGAAGCCTTTCTGCGGGACCGCGCTTGCGCCCAGATGCCATTTCCCGCTCAAAGCACAAGCATAACCAGCTTCGGCTAACAGCTCCGAATAGGTCAGCTGACCAGCCAAATATTCAATAGCTGTACGCTCGTCAGCAAAAATCGGCTGACTTTGCACCTCTTCCCGCAATTCACTCCGATTCACATTGCCGGAGCAAATCCAGTCATGAACGCCGTGCTGCGAAGGCATACGGCCAGTCAATATAGAAGCACGCGCCGGCGAACATACCGGCGACGTGCAGAAAAAATGATCGAATCGCATCCCTTCGGCTGCAAGCCGATCGAGATTCGGAGTGTGGATTTCGTCGTTGCCCGCGCAGCCTAGAGCCCAACTCCCCATGTCATCAGCCAGTATCACAATGATGTTCGGTTTCCCACTCATTTCGTTGATTTATACCGATCGTAAACTTGTTGGTAAATTTTCACCATTTTATCCATACCCATGTCGTTCAGCTTTTTCACATAATCGTCCCACTCTTTGTCGATACCACCGGAAAGCATCCATTTCGCGTACATTTTACTTACATAGGCATCAATATCCGTCAAGTAGCGGGAAATCTGATCGCTTTCTTCCGCCGTAAAGTAGGTTTTTGGGAACGCATTGTCAACCAGGTATTTGCCGTATAGATTGTCGATGTCGACCTTCGAGCGAATTGATGTCTGTGGAGGCGGCACAATCTTATCGGTGACAGATTTAGTGAGTGCCCAGACAGAATAAGCGGTTGGCGGCACCTTCATGAAGTCTTCCGAGTTAGCTCCTTGCGGAAGGGCAATCGCATCGTATTTACCATCCGAGCGCTCTTTTAAGCTGTCGCCTCCGATAACCCCTCTGCTCATTTGCATCGAAATTTTCGGATCATAGGTGTAGTCAATCCAGCGAATCGTCGCTTCCGGATGTTGATTCTTGTTCGTAATGGCGAATGATCCTCGCAGCAAAATACCGTTTGCATATTCCGCCCATACCGGATCCTTACCGTTGGGCCCTTTCAGCGGCGGCAGCGATACGTAGTCCTGGTTGGCTGGATTCCAATCGAACACGACGCCTACAAGCCCTTTGCTTTCTTTGGCCGTGAGCACCTTGCCATCCTGTGTAAAGCTTTCTGGATCTGCCAAGCCTTCGGCGAAAAGCTTGTTGAAATATTCAATGGCCGCCCTGTACTCCGGCTGTACCGCTGTGTAAATAACTTTATTATTTTCAACAGCTAGGTGATTATTGCCCGCTTTATGTACATCGCGATCAATTCGTCCGAAGGCGCCGAAGAAGGAATTTACATCACTGTTCCAGTTTTGTAGGAACGATAGCGGGATTTGATCCTTCTTGCTGTTACCGCCTAAATCGTTCACTTTAAAAGCTTTTAGCGTTTTATAAAGCTCGTCGGTCGTTGTCGGCATTGGCAGCTTTAACTGGTCAAGCCACTTTTTATTGATAAACATCGTCGATTTCGTCCGCGAATAGCTTTCGTCGATCGTAGGCAACGAATAGATGTGCCCATCCGGCGCGGTTAATTGCTTTTTATAGGTCGGATTATCTTGCAGTAGTTTCTTCATATTAGGAGCATATTTCTCGATCAAATCCTCAAGCGGAATGAGAATACCCTGAGAACCGTACTTCACAATATCCGTGTCTTCGCTGAGAATACCGTGCGCATAGAAAGCGTCAGGCAGCTCGCCGCCGGCGAACAAGAGGTTCTTCTTCTCTGTCCAACTGCTGCCCGGGGTCAAATTCCAATTGATATGAAGGTTTGTCGTAGCCTCTATATCCTGGAATAGCTTATAGTCGTTCAAATCCTTGCCTGAAGGCGGTTTAAACCCCGCAATATTGAGCGTCAGCTTCTCTTTGGCGATCGGGAAGCCGCTCACGTTCATATTGGACGGTACAGTTCCTTCCGACTTGCCGCTCACCTCTGGTGTGCCTTTGTCTGAACTGCAGCCTACAAGTGCAACTGACATGCCTAACACTAATCCTAGTGAAGCTTTTGACCATTTGTTTTTCATCTTTTTTTCCCCTTTCTGATTAAGAAATGAACCTGCCTATAGTAAGCGAAGAAAACGCGATTACCCTTTGACGGAACCGACCAATGTGCCTTTGACGAAATACCGCTGCAGGAACGGGTACAAAATCATAACGGGCAAGCTGGATATGATAATAATACCGTATTTCATCAACTCCATCCGTTTCTGCTGCTCCTGCGAACCATCGAGCATACCCTGCATATCGGAGCCCTCATTCATAATCAAGATATTACGTAGTATGATTTGCAGCGGCTGCTTGGCGTTGCTTTTCAAATAAATGAGTGCTTGGAAGTACGAATTCCAATGTCCTACGGCGTAGAAGAGAACGATCACCGCTACGATCGGCAGTGCAAGTGGAATAGCAATTTTCCAGAAAAATTTGAGATTAGAACACCCGTCCATCTGAGCTGACTCGAGCAATTCCCCCGGTATGTTGGTTTGAAAAAATGTCCTTACAATAATCACATTAAAGACCGAAACCGCATTCGGAATGATCATCGCCCAAGTCGTATCCAGCATGTGCAGCTCTTTGACAAGCAAATAACTKGGAATAAGTCCGCCGCCAAAGAACATCGTAAATACAAGCAAGAACATAAACACATTTCTACCAATTAGATCCGAGCGGGACAGCACGTACCCTGCCGTGATCGTGAGCACGACGTTAATCGCCGTTCCCGTGAGTGTATACCAGAGCGAATTACTGAAGCCCATCCAGATGGAGGACTCGGCAAGCAACCGTTTGTAACCGTCCCAGGTTATATGTTCAGGAAAGAATAGCAGCTTCCCGGAATATACCAGATCAGGATCCGTAACAGACGCGGTCAACACAAAATAAAGCGGATACAAAACTAACAACACCAGAATAGAGATGAGCGTATAGTTGCAGATATCAAACAGGAGATCCGCTCTTGTTCTCGCCAGTTTCATCGGTTCTCCCCCTTACCACAAGCTAGTTTGTTTTAACGATTTTGCGATTTTGTTCACGCTGATCAGCAGAATGAAGTTAATCACGGTATTGAACAGCCCTATGGCTGCGGAGTAGCTGTACTGCCCCTGTACAAGTCCGGCTTTATAGACATACGTCTGAATAGTCTCCGACGAGTCAATGTTGAGCTGATTTTGCATCAGATACACTTTCTCGAATCCAACGCTCATCATATGGCCCATATTCATGATTAGCATAATGATAACCGTCGGCATGATGGATGGAATATCCACGTGGTAGATACGCTGCAGCTTGGATGCACCGTCAACGGTTGCCGCTTCATGTAGATCTGGGTTGACGGCAGTTAAGGCTGCCAAGTAAATAATCGTCCCCCAACCAACGCTTTGCCATACGCCTGAGAATACGAAAACAGTTTTAAACCATTCAGCACTCCCCATAAAGAAGATTGGCTTGATGCCAAATATCCCGATTAAGCTGTTGACCGCACCTGTTTTAGGTGATAGCAGTAGATATACGATACCGACTACGACAACGGTAGAAATGAAATGGGGCGCATACGTAACCGTTTGCACAAAACGTTTGAATCTTTCACTCGTTAACTGATTGATCATCAGTGCGAGAATGATCGGCGCCGGAAATGCGACAAGCAATTCATAAATAGAAATGCCTAGCGTATTTCTGATAATGGTAACAAGCTGGTACGATTCAAAAAATCGCTCGAAGTTATCGAATCCTACCCACGCGCTTCCCATGATGCCTTTTACCGGGTTGAAATTTTTGAAAGCAATTTGGAGCCCGTACATCGGGAGATAGTGGAAAATAATGAAATAGGCCAGCGTAGGCAAAAGCAGTAAATATAAATCATAGTTACGGATGATACGCTTAAAAATTTGTTGTTGTGTCATGTTGTTCATTCACCTCCGCTAGCTGTTGACCATTTGGTAATATTCATTCTTCATGCCTCATTTGTACCACCCTTTTAGACCGTCCGTATATAAGTGAGATCGCTACATGGACTATGCCATTCTTGCTATTGGCCTAATTCGGCCAATAATAAGTCATTTTTAACTTGTCTATATGTCGATTTCAATACGAAATAGTAAAAAACGCCTCTTCTAAGAAGAGGCGCCCCAAGATCATACCATCATCGATGCTGTTTCCGATACTCACCCGGTGTGACACCAACGGTCTGTTTAAACTTGCGAATAAAGCTAGAGACATCACTATAGCCAATTTGCTGAACAATATCTTTGACGGAGAAATCCTCTGCCTTAAGTAGTCGTTTGGCATGATCGATTCGGACCTCGTTCATATAGTCCATGATGGTCCTGCCCGTCTGTTCCTTGAAATATCTGCTCAAATACGATAAAGATAACGAGAAATGCTCGGCGATCCTCTGCACAGAAAAATCATATTCCCCACAGTGCCGTGAAATGTACTGCGTGATTTGCTGGATCAATGCGGATGGATTCGCCGGCTTCTTCGATTCAAGCAAATCACAGAAGGTCGCACAGGCGGTCGTCAGAAGATCCACGATTTCATCCAATGTCATATACTCCGTCAGCGTCAGCACGTCGGGAAAGCTGGCGGTTGCCCCGCCTGAATTGCGTTTATCCGCGTAGGCAATAAACTTACGAATCATATCGTAACAGAGCTCTCTAGCCACAAACAGCGTAAGTCCACTCTGTTTCATCCGCGTGCCAATTTGATGGACGGTTTCGGCGACTCGGCCAGCGTTTCCGTGTTGCAGCACGATTTCCAAATCCTCCAGCACTCTTCTGGGGCTTAATAKGTCGGCATGGTCGTGCACGAGCAGTTCATCGAAGAAAATGACCCGCTGATTGCCTTTGATCAGTTTATAATCGATCGCTGTTGAAGCCTCCAGATAAGAACGGCCCGCTTGCACCAACTCCGCATATCGGTTGCCAACTCCCATCGTGATGGGAGCTTGGAACACGGCTGTCAGATGCTCATGCATCTGATTCAGCCACTCCCTCCAAGATTCCGGCGAACAGCCTGATGATACAATAAACAGCATCCGGTGATCTTCGAGACTTTCTTTGCGGTACCCGACAATTTGCCCGCCGAACCAGGCTTCCACCTCTTCATGCAACCTGCCTTTCATTGGTACAAAAGAAGCAGGAAATTCCAACATTAACACAGCGGTTTCTGGGTAAGGAAGCAGGAATCCAATCTCTTGCCCCTGTACATTTAAAGCTTCGACTGAAGCGAACTCGCCTTTCAATAAACTGGCAAGCAGGTGCTCCATAACAGCTGAACGATTGGCTTCCAGCTTCAGCCCTAGACTTCGGTTCGAATCAGCCATATCATGAATGACGTTACCGATCATTTCAAAGACGTTCGCTCTGCGGAGTGACTGACCCCGAATCGTCTCCACAAGCGCAGCTAGCCTTTTAACCGGATTATAATTAAAGATCATGAGCACATAGACGAGCACACAGCCTGCAAGGAAAATGACAGCCATCCAGGTCCCCCACTGCCAAATGGCTCGGTTAATCGGCGCCACCAAGGTAGATTTAGGAAGCATCGTGACGTAAGTAAACCCACTTTTGTCCGATTTCTTGTAAGAGGCTGCATAGGTAATATGCTGAATCGTAATATCCTGAGATTTGGCATTGCCGTTCACGATTTGGCCGAAGAAACCGGGATCTTGCAAGTAGTCAGTAGGCGTTTGAGCCGCTATGACACGCCCATATTGGTCGAACACAATAGCGTTGCCATCCGGTACCGGCAAACTCTTGAGCAGCTCGTTTTCTTTTAATATGAAAAGTACCGTACCGTAAGGGTGTAGACTGTTAATCGGAATCGGAACGATGTAGCTAACAAGCCGCTGATCGGGAATTCCTGAGATTTTAACGTCCTCCGCTGGCCTGAGCCGAGGGGCTGTCAAAAGATTCATGTCATCATTAAACTGCACGGAGGTCCACTGCTTATACTGATAAAATTCACCAATGAATGCATTGACCTTATAAATACTTGTCGATGAAAGCAGAAAATCGGTCCCCCGAATATACAGAGCAATCTCTCGGATGCTCTCATCTACAACCTTGCTTTCCAGCACTTTCTTACCTTGGTAAACGTTGAAGTAATCATGAGTCAGCACATATGGAGATAACTCAGATACGCCTTCTAATTGACCTGCAATCCGATTCAACAGGATCATCTTCTGATCCATCCCATCCTGCAATTCATTAAGAAGCGCCTGATTGTTCCTTTCTACATCGCCGCCAACGATATGAACCAGTTGATAGTAGCCAGTCACCCCTAATACAAGCAGCGGAAGCAAAAATAGCGCCATGTAGGAAAAAAGATAACGATAAAAGACCGGTAGTTGGTTAATCGCCGTTTTCATCTTTTCGCCCCCATCTCGATTTTGTTTGACCGTTTCTAAATGATTACACGATTGGAACCAAGACAAGTTCCTTTGGCATTCCATCTTGGCAGATTAGCTCAACGATACTGCAATCCCCCTCACCTGCCAAAACTTGAATTCCCTGATCAGGTGATGAAAGCATCCACTGTCCTTTTAGCGTAATTCGCATGGCATGGGCTATGCTTTCTGCATGCACCCACTTGCGTGAATATACACTAACTTCTTTCTGAATCCCGCTTCTATCGTATTGATCCGTTTCGATTCCTTCATATAAACGAAGATCCGGGTCGACCGCACTCATCGTCAATGTTCCGCCTTCCTCGCGGATCATGACCATCGCAGGCGTATCAACTGCCGTCACGTAACCGATCCCCAGACAATCGTCCGCTTCGAACAGCGCGTATGCAGTTGTACAGCTCTCTGCATCGAACACCACATGTGCTGATCGATCCCGACGCAGCACCTTATAAGGGGCTGTATCCGAATGCGCCATCTGCTCATAAAAGCGCTGAACCTGTCCGCAATCCGTATCAACCAGGATCGCGTATTCGTAGCTGCCCTCATTCGGTGAAGTCCCATGATCCAGCCATGCTGCAGCAAAATCGCCTTGTGTATCAACATCTGTTGATTGATGCTTGGAATGCTGTGTTACTTTCGAGACAGAAACCGTCTGTCCGGCTGGCACATAATACCCGTTTCCTTTATTGTCCAATATCCATGCGGGATTGTCTAATTGCTTTTTTTGGAAATAAGGGAAATCATAAATCGGCGCCGCTTCGTCAACCCAGAGCGGATCTTCCATGATAGGCAATTGATTCTGAAACAGCGTCGTTTCTGTCACACAGGCTTCATTATCGTTTTCGATGCCAGAACCCAAGCAAATAATGCGATTATCGAAGAAAAACGCCGACTTGCGCGCTCGATGACTTCCCTCATATTTGGGATGCTCATGCAGCTTCATGGCAAACATCCCGTTGTGCCCTTCCAAATGAAGTCCGCCTGCAAAGGTCTCATCCGAAAGGAGCATTTCCTCAAAGCCGCTGAATGTATCTACATTGCAAACGTTAGCGCGCAGCTCCTCTAGCGGCTTATGCACGGTGGTCGTCCCCGGCCATCTATTCCAATCCCAACCATCCTGCTGATAGCCGCTATCTTGATGATTGACTGGCTCACCACGGCCCATAATCTGGAGATGACCGTGGGAAATGTAACGGCCGTACAGATTCGCGTTCACATACGTTTCGTTCGCCCACAAATAGCGGCTGTGTCCGCGCATGCCGGCAAGCCAGGAACCTCGCCGATGAATGGCCAGCGCGGCGTAGTTCATCGTCCAGTTACCGTTCGGTTCTGGTTCCTGTACAATACCCGCTTCTTTAAAGCGATGTGCCGCTTCCGTTCGCTCACCTGGGTCTAGCAGCCGCAGGTAGGCTGCTGCGACTTCTGTATCTACCTCGCTGCAACCATCAGGCGTGCCGCTCTCAGCTAGAAAAGCAAAAGGCTCCGGATCGAGTGCCCACTTACCTGTAGGATGTCGTGCAGATAAGGAGATCAGCCATTCCCGCTTGTTGCTGTACAGCCGCATAGAAAGGAGGGCTTTTCGTATCGTCTCATGTGCTTCTTGGCTTACACGGAACGGGGTACCATTCAATACGTACATCAACGGTGTCACGCCTTGAAACCCGCCTACTGCATAGGCAGGGTAATGATTCACGTGATGATAGGCAGACCCGTCGATTTTATACGCTGCACGCAGACCTGGAGCAGGCAATAACGACTGGGAGAGCCAATCGCGGAACGCTTTCAGGTCCCGTACTTTTTCAGGTGTGTCGTCCATGATAAGCAAGGAAGCGAGCATCCCGTGCAGTGTCGTGTTGTAGATGTCGATGTTGCCTTCTACTTCTGCAAGAGGCGTATGTGTGCGGCCCACGCCGCTGAACCAGCGCATCGTCCGCTGTGTACGCTCCAGGATTCCCGCCTCTTGAAGCTCAGCTCTCATAAGAAAAACGGCAGGATAATAATCACGGAAGTTATAGCCAAAATGATGGACGGTTCCTTGCGAGCTGCCGTACGTCCAGCCTTGATCCTCCATGTAGTCCAGTACTGTTATAAACATTGCCTGCAGATCAGCTCGCTGTTCCGCCTCCTCGCAAGACCGGAAACAGACCGCCGTTTCCAGCAGGAACTGAGTAATCTTACTTAGCGGTACACCGTTGGAAAGGCGTTTCAGCTCCTCCTTTAACAGAGGCGGATAATGATCAAAGAACAGCTCGATTGGACGGCCTGTGAGAATTCCACCTTTGCGCGCGATCCCATATTCGGCGAAACGCTGCTGAAGCAACGTGATCTCATCCTTCAACGCACTCCTTTCCTTGAAGAAGAGCGCCTCGAATCGCTCGTTCATCAGCTCAAAAGCCTCTTTCTCTTCCTGCATGACCGCTGATGGGATCGCATGCTTCGGAGTCAACTGTTCAAATGCATATAACGCAAGCCAATGTGCGTTTGCAGATACATCGGCGCGAAGGTTTACCAACGGCACCTGGAAATCCCTTGTATGGAACCTAGGATCGATCGGCGTGTTCAACATCATCTGATCGATGAACAACGTTCCTGGCTGTACGCCCATTGGCATCCGAATTGTAACCGTATCCATTTCTGGGTGAGKGATCCCCGTCATATCCCGTTCATAAGCAACCCAAGCGGTTCGCCAACCACTGAAATTCAACCCAAATTGAAAGGAGCAGTCCACCGCTTGCCCACCGCGCCCGAACTCGAATACAAGTTCCCCCTCTACTGGAGAAGCGTTATAGATCCAGATCGTAAACGAGTCGCGCGCCTGATCCTTCGTTCCTTCCTGAAACGGGCGATACCCTATCGATTCCGTGACGATCACGGATGAATTTTCTGTATAATCCCACTGCAAGCTGTAGTTGCCATCCTTGTAGTACTGATTCGTAATGGACAAGCGAGAATGCCTGTCACAGGCAAAACAAGCTGGGATACCGCTTTCAAAACTGAAAATAGTCATTCGTCTTTCCCCCTCTTCTACACCTACTCTGTCAAAGTGATTCATAAGAAAGTGTAGAACAGTGCCCACCCGCGTGTAAATCGGCGGTTTCCTTCCACGCATATGCGAAATCTGAACACAGAGCCGAGGCAAATCCAACTTTATTAACTCCTAGCCCTGTGGTTTGCGATAAACATGAGTCCGAATGAGATGAATATGATAGTTGCTGCCCAGCACCAGGCAAGAGTTTGATTACCAGATTCAACAGCGATATAGATGGCGGTAGGCAAAGTTTGGGTTTTGTGAGGGATGTTGCCCGCAATCATAAGTGTGGCACCGAATTCTCCCAGGCCTCTAGCAAATCCAAGAATGTAAGCTGCCGTGACAGAACGCCACGCCAAAGGCAAGGTTATGTAGCGTAGAACTTGCCACTCATTTGCACCGATGGATCTCCCCGAGTCCTCCAAATCTTTGCTGACTAGTGAAAACCCTGTTTTCATCGTTTGATAAACTAATGGAAAAGCCACCACGATCGATGCGATCACAGCAGCCCCCCATGTAAAGATAATAGACTGATCGAAAAATCTCTCCATTAGGTATCCAATCCAACTCTTTTTGCCCAATAGGACTAATAAGATAAAGCCTACAACTGTCGGAGGGAGCACTAGTGGCAGAAGAATGGCCGTTTCAAGCAACGTTTTCCCACGAAACTTACGCCGCGACATTCCCCAAGCTGCTATTCCCCCTATGAACAGAACGAAGATGCTGGATACAACGGATACCTTTAACGAAAGTAGGATCGGTGAAACAAATTCTGTCCAATTCATCTGTTCCATCCTCATTTAGGAATAGAAAATCCGTATTTGATGAATACATCTTGTGCTTCTTTCGTTTGGAGATAACCATAAAAGTCAGCCGTTTCTTTGCTGTGTTTTGTTGCTTTTACAATACCAGCAGGGTATTCAATCGGTGTGTACGATTTTGGATCAACACTGAATGCTACTTTGACACTTTTGGAAGTCATCGCATCCGTTTTATAAACAAAACCTGCTTCCGCATTCCCAGACTCTACATAGGTAAGTACTTGGCGTACATCTTTGCCCTGTACGATTTTGGCTTGAAGCGTGTCCCACAGTTTCGCGTTAGTCAAAGCCTCTTTAGCGTAGCTGCCAGCCGGAACGGTCTGAGGTTCTCCTACTGCCAAATGTTTGATATTTTCATGGGTTAAGTCTTCTGCTTTTTGAATGGCTACTTTACCATCTGCTGGAACTACGACGACTAGTTCATTGATTAACAAGTTTTTTTGTTGTGTTGGTTCGATCAATTGCTTGTCGATTAGGGTCTTCATATTTTTGGTTGCTGCCGAGAAATATAAGTCCGCAGGTGCCCCTTGTTCGATTTGCTGTTGCAGCGCCCCTGAAGCTCCAAAGTTAAAGTTGAGTTTAATTTGTTTGTTTTTGGTCTCATAGTTGGTTTGAATTTCTTTAAATGCATCCGTTAAGCTTGCAGCTGCCGATATAGTCAGCTCTACTTTCTCGGTCGGCACTGGTGTTGCTGTAGGTGCCACAGTTGCCTGTGTTGGTGTTGTACTTACTGCGGGTTGTTCCTTTTGACTGGAGCAACCTGTGATGATCATGGTTGCGACAACAAAACAATATAAAACATAACTAAACCTTCTTAAACTTAACATTATGTCCCCTCCAAGGTTAAATTTATATCTATTTGATTATAAATAGAATTATATAATTACTCATAATTATATAAAACCAGAATTAATTAGTAAACAACAGGATTGAAATACCCTATTTATCAGCTTATGATAGATGATGGTGGTTCCGTACGGATGCAGGAGTAAATCTACGCTACTTTTATAGAAGACAAGCTTATGGAGGTTTACAATGACAGCTGACATGTCCTATACAACGGAAGAAATTTCTAAACTTTTGAAAATATCCAAACTAACCGTTTATGATTTAATAAAAAAAGGCGATCTACCCGCTTACCGTGTTGGCAAGCAGATGCGCGTGGATGCATCGGATCTTGAAGCCTATAAAACACGTGCAAAAGATGGTATGGTTTCTACGATTAAAAGTGAGTATGTCGAACCCGTTACTCATCCTTCTTTCCAAGCCGTTTCATCTTCCAGTCGCTCTCTTGTGATAACTGGACAAGATGTTAGCTTGGACATTTTAGCCAAACATATCGAAAAAAACATATCTCATTACAGACCACTTCGTTCGTATGTTGGTAGTATGGACAGTCTAATCTCCATGTACAAGGGCGAATCCGATATTGTCAGCACGCATCTGCTGGATGGAGACACTGGTGAGTATAACCTTCCTTTTATCCGAAAATTACTGATTGGTTCTTCGTACATTGTTGTGAATCTCTTGTCACGATCGGCCGGTCTATACGTTCAACCGGGAAATCCTAAACAATTACATGGTTGGGCTGATCTTAAAAAGCCTGGGCTTCGATTGGTTAATCGCGAAAAAGGCTCTGGTGCACGTGTTCTGCTAGATGAACAACTCCGACTTCATGGAATTCCACAACAACAGCTACATGGTTATGAGCAGGAGGAATCTAATCACTTAGGCGTGGCTGGTAAAGTTGCTACAGGTGAAGCTGATTTCGGTGTGGGGATAGAGAAAGCAGCCTCTATGGTTAATGGCGTTGAATTCATTCCGCTTATTCAAGAGCGTTATGATCTTGTCATGCTAAAAAAACCACAAAATCTTGCATGGATTGAACGTGTCAAGCAAATCTTGCAATCGGAATCCTTCCATAAAGAGCTGCGTCCTATCCAAGGCTATGATTTATCGCAGACAGGACGCATTTTATTCGAGACTTAACTTAGCTTCTAAAAAAACTAAAAACGGCAGTCTATGGCCTTTACTAGGTCTAGTCTGCCGTTATTTTATTTTCGTATGTTGTAGGGATATTCAAGCTTTTAGACTAGATAGATCTATTGGGTGAATCGTCGTTTGATCATCCAACTGCATTCTTTGATCAATTCGCATAAAAGGAATACCTTGATTTCTGCATTCTTCTACGAATTCCTTCAATGCTTCCAACATGTACATCGGTGCATATGGATTCGCCCCTAATGTCTGTCCACTATCGTGCAGCACGATGATGTCGTTATTTTGCAGCCTCGCAAACAGCTTTTTCTTGATCCTATCTGTTCCCCCGCTGCATCGCCAGTCGCCAACCATTAAGGACCATAATACGAGTCGAAATTGTTTCATGTGCAGAAAATCAAATATGTTAATAATCCCCCACGGCGGTCGATAGTAGATTGGTTTGATTCCCAATATGTTGTCGATCACGTTTACGGTATCTTGCAATTGCTTTCTTACCTTTTTCGGGGTCAGTACAGCATTGGTCCAATGCCTATAATTATGAATGCCTATCAAATGCCCTTCTGCATGCATCCTTCTGATGATTTCCGGATACTTCGCTGCTTTAGCACCAAGTATAAAAAAAGTCGCTTGAATACCATGTAATTTTAATATATCTAAAAGTTGAGGTGTGAATGCCGGATCTGGCCCATCATCAAACGTCAGCGCAATCCCAGTCACTCCCTTCCCTTTACGATAAGCGCTAAAACCACCTAATCGAACAATGGCTGTCGGTATAATTGTATAGACTAGAAGTCCGATAAGTATCGTCCATATGATATGCGATCCATAATGGCTGTTGTGTACATGTATCCTCATCTGGGCCCTCCTACGTAACTTCTAGATCGACAATGGGATCGCTTCCCTAGCCAATCTATGTGTAATATCACTGACGATATGAGCAGCTGCTTGACTTCGTTGCATGTCTGCCATACGTTTTCTTACCTCTTCATATAGGCTTGGACGTCGGAATAAATAATCCATATTCGAGACTAATTCCTCTAGGCTATTCGAAATCGAGGCCATTCCCCGACTCGAGAGGTATAAAGCATTCTCTTTTTCCTGTCCTGCATGCGGCTTATAAATGAAAAGTGGCAAGCGAAGGACAATGGCCTCGGTGATTGTCAATCCTCCCGCTTTCGTTATGATACAGGCAGCTTGTGACATCCATTCGTGCACGTTGTCGACATATCCTAATATGCGAATACGAGGGTTCGTTGCAAATATTTCAAGTAGTCTTTGACGTAACTTCTCATTGTGACCACAAATGACAACCAAACGAAATTGAGCAAACATGGCTAAGGCGCTAATCATGTCCTCCATATAGCCATTTACGCTGTTATCGGTTGCCATGATGAGAATGAGATTTCCTTTGCGACTTCGAGCTATTGAACTTTCCATAGCAAATTCTTGACGAATTGGAATGCCACTTACCTCTACGCGTTCCTTATTAACGCCATGAAAAACAATCTGCTGCTTTAATTCCTCTGTAGCCACATAGTATTTATCGACACTCGGATGCAGCCAACTCGCATGCAAAGCATAATCCGTAAGTACGGTGAAGTTCTGAATCCCCATGGAGCTGCACACTTCAGGAGCCGCCCCAAAGGGGAATGTATTAACGACCACATCAGGTTGCTCTTCCTGAATGAGCTCTTTTAATTTCTTTTGACCTAAATAGGTCATCGATTTCTGAAAGAGCGCGGTCTGCTTCGTTTCACGAGTTAAGTAATAGCACCAGCCATAATAATCAAGACCAAAGCGTGAGCTTCTAACACTGGTGTTAATCAATGTAGTCGTAATTAAATTGATGAACGGATGCCCCTCTTTCATGAGGTTAACGATTTTTACATGCTCTATTCCTTGCTCTATGAATTGCTGATACAAGGCCTTGGAAGCCTGTAGATGACCATTCCCGTAGCTAGCCGTAAGAATTAATACACGAGGATTAGCGTTCATGCAAATGGAAACCACCTTTCATCATCAACATTTCAGGAGAAACTCCTTATTGCGTCTAAACTTTACTTGATGAACATGAGAGGAAAATGAGAAACTAAGCATCCACTATCTGGTGGAGAGGGAAAGTCAGTTGTACACGTGTTCCTTCACCTTCCACACTCGATATCGCCAGGCTTCCCTGATAATTGAGAACGAGTTGCTTTGCTATCGCGAGACCAAGTCCCGTGCCGGCAATCTCACGATTTCTCGCTTTATCGACCCTGTAGAAACGATCAAATACGAATGGTAAATCAGCCTCCGGAATCCCAATGCCATGATCTTGTACACTGATTTGCACCTCATTTTTCAGGCGGATTCCTTCAATAACAATCCGTTTCGTCAAACTCGTGTATTTGACTGCGTTATCCAGAATGATCATCAGCATTTGCTCCACATGCAACGGATTCATCAGTAGCATAACGTTTCTAATGGTTTCCGTGTTCGCAATAAATTCGAATTCAGCATGCATGACTTCAAAGCGTTTCAACGTCTCCTGAATGAGCGGCTCCAATTGGATTGGCGTGATGCTATCGCTTATTAAGTTGGCTTCTACTTTCGTTAAGGTTAGCAGCTCTTGTACCAACTTTTTCAACCGCCTAACTTCTTGAAGTGAAGCCTCCAAGGATTCATCAAGAACAGCAGGGTCTGATTTCCCCCATCGATTCAATAGAGACAAATGGCCTTCCACGATCGTAATCGGTGTTCTTAGCTCATGTGAGGCATCTTCTACAAATTGTTTTTGCTGAAGAAAAGAAAACTCAAGTTGATTCATCAATTCATTAAATAGCTTGGCTAAGCTAGATAACTCGTCACCATTTTGAATATCGGTAACACGTTCGKAAAGTCCTTTCTCTTTGACGCTGCGAATCGTTGACGCCAGTGCTCGTATCGGCCGCATAAACTGCCTAGAAATCGCTAAACCACTGATCACGCTGATAAACACCGCCAAAATACCACCGATCAACATTACCCATAACAAGGTGTCACTGAAGTGATCGAAAGTTTCCAAGTTACTCGCCAGCTCTATGGTTCCAACGAAACTCCCCGCGACTAACGGACTGCGGTATATGAGAATATGATCTTCTTTGTGCGTCGTCGTGTCGTAAAGCTCTGGAATAACCACTGACTTGGGTACAACCCAGTTCGTTACAAAATGATTCGCAACGGCTACTAGCGGCTTACCCTCTTTGTCGAGGATACGCACCAATTGGTTTTTCCCCGACATTTTCTCGATATAAAGTTGGCTGTCCGCAATGGGAAAGTCGCTAGTTGCAGCTAATTTATCCTGGAAATAGTCTTGGAGCTGTACCATATTGACTTGGATTTTATCTTCCTCTTGTTTCATCATCCACTGTTTCAGTACTAAATATTGCGCAAAATTATAGGAGGCAAATAGCAGAAAGATCAGCAAAGCAGCTCCCAGCATGAGCTTCCATTTGATAGGAAGACTTTGAATTAACCTCGTTAAGCGTCCTCTCATCGCATCACATATCCTATTCCCCGAACAGTTTGAATACAGCTATTTTCGCCATCTAGATCTAATTTGTTGCGTAAGTATCTCACATACACATCAACCACATTCGTTTCCACCAGGGAATCAAATCCCCATACTTGGTCCAGCAGCATATCTCGCGTAAGAACTAGATGATGATTCTTCATAAACATGACTAATAAATCAAACTCCCGCTTCGTCAGTTCAACGAGCTGCTTATCTTTATAAACCAACCTCGCATCCAAATCCACCATTATATGTTGAAAAGTAAGCTGTGCATGCTGCACATTTCCCTCAAGCTCCATGCGGCGAAAGATAGCCCTGATACGTGCTAACAACTCTTCAATGGCAAAAGGCTTCGGAATATAATCATCCGCACCGCTGTCTAAACCAGAAACACGATCCTCAATACTATCTCTCGCTGTAAGCATGAGGATTGGGGTCTTTTGGGCAGCGCGGATTCGACGACAGACCTCAATTCCGTTCATTTGAGGCAGCATGATATCTAGAAGTATCAGATCCCAATCTTCTTGAAGGGCAAGTTCTAAGCCCGTTTTCCCATCGTAAGCAGCTTTCACCATGAAAGCTTCGTGTTCGAGTTCCAATTGGATGAATCGGACAAGATTTTTTTCATCTTCTATTAATAAAATGCGCTTCATTAGCGGCATCTCCCTTCACGTACTATTCTCCTTACTATAAGTGAAGTATATGAGAAAACAATGAAAATACAAAACCTGCCAATCGGCAGGTGGTTAGATTGATTTTATGCAACTTTGATATCTGCATGTGTATCTTGTGACTGTGCAGGAGAACCTCCACGGAACACAACGAGGATAACAATAAAGATGGTTAATACCAAACTAACCGCACCGCTGCCAAACCCCATTCCTCCATTACTTTGCGAGGCCGATAACCAGTCAGCAAACGAAGCACCCACCGGGCGCGTCAAGATATACGCGAACCAAAATGCGAAAATTTCTTTCATCCCAAACATGAAATACCCCACAACTGGAATGATAAGCATACCTGTAAATAGCAGCCCGGACGTGAAGTATCCCAAGTGCATGCTCGTCGCGGTCATATCTCCTGCAGAAGTACCAAGAGCAAATGTCGTTAGAACAGTTAGCCAATAGAAAATCTCACGGCGACGTGTGAAAATACTATGCACCGATAACGTTTTTTCCTTGTAAAACCAAGTGATGAGTATAGCAGCTAGCGCCGCTATAAAGAAGATGGTCGAAACGATATAGGGAATGCCCAGTCCTACTCGCACAACGTCCGCGGCCATTGTGCCAAAGATGCTAACCATGATGACGACTAGCCAGTAAACCCCTGGCACATATTTGCGCACTTTGAACTGTAAGATCATAGCTGCTACGAATATAAGAACACTAAGCGGAGCTGAAATCAGCGGATTTAGATGCTCAAATAGGTAGTCAGAAGCGACTTCTCCCATGCCGGTTGTCAGCAATTTGGTGATCCAAAAGTAGAGTGTAATTTCAGGAACCTTGGCAGCCAATTGTTTAATGTGATTAATTGTAGGTGATGTAGAATTACTCATTATTGATCTCTCCTTACCCTTGAAGTTCCGAAATATTATGTGGCGACATATTAACGTCTTGAATTTGCTATACTATCCTTATCTTACTTATCAGAGAATTGGAGCTTACTTGGCAATGAACTCAAAATTAAAAGTCACTATTTTCCTTATTCTAAGCATTATTTCTGTTCTTTGCTTTGCCGTGGTGGCTTCCCTGTTAAAAGGGCAGTCGATTGCACAATTCGACAGCAGCGTGATCTCTTCGATTCAAGGCCTGGAAAGACCCTGGCTGACTTCCGTCATGAAAATTTTTACGTTCATCGGTTCTACGCCAGTGGTTGTCGTCATTTCAATAGTCTGCCTATTCCTCTTCTTCAAATTCCTGCATCACAGACAAGAGTTAGTTCTATTTCTAATCCTTGTGGCGGGGACGGCCATCTTAAATTTGATTTTGAAAATGATTTTTCAAAGAGAGCGCCCTTCTCTTCACAGGCTCATTCAAGAAACGGGATACAGCTTTCCCAGCGGTCATTCCATGGAAGCTTTTGCGCTGTATGCTGCACTTGCTTTTCTACTGTGGCGACATGTCCCTACAAGACGAGGCCGAACGATCGTCATTTTGATCAGTATTCTCATGATACTTATGATTGGTATTAGCCGAATTTATCTCGGCGTCCATTATCCGAGTGACGTTGTTGGCGCTTATTTTGCCAGCGGCTTCTGGTTTACCTTCAGTATTTGGATCTTCCAGTGGTATATGGAAAATCGCGCTAAAAGAGTTCGTACATCAACCGCCAAATAATATAATGACTTCGCTTGGAATTGGAATACAGGCACTTTCTAGAAGCATGCCAATGAAAATACCAAAATCCCATAGCTTCGTTATGCAGTTACATCTTTTTTCCTAAATACAAGCCATGAGCAAACATTGAAAATAATAAAGTAGCCGATAATAACTTTGACCGAGAAAGCGAGTGTCATTCCTGCTATATTGGGAGCACCATTCAAATATTGTGTTAGATCCGTATTTTCAAATAAGTAATATTTCGCCCAGTTATATTGGCTCAAGAATCCAACGATGCTCGTCCCCGCAAACATAATACCGATAGAAAGCGCGATAGCGATCGAACTGCTGCGTGAAATCGTAGAAATCATAAAGGCCAACGTGACAACCAACACCATTTGAATACATTGATATAAATAGGTACTAATGGCATGTTTCACAATGCTGGTTTCATGAGCAATCGTATCGCTTGATGCGTAGACATACGGAGCACTTATATCTTTAAATCCATGCAAGAGGCCTGACACTAAGAAGGCTGTAGCGAACAAAATAACAAATAACAAAATCGAGAAAGTAAATGCAGATATATATTTGGACAGAAGAATTTTGGAGCGAGATGAGGGCCGTATAAGTAGAAGTTTGATCGTACCATCGGTGAATTCTCCTGCTACACTATCGGCTGCAATAATAACCGTCATCAAGGTGACCACAATCATAAGACTTGAAGCATTAAGCATGTTCCCCCAAAGTGTTTCTTCCGTAGGCGGAATATTATGATCAATATGATACTGATTCACATTGATACGCGAAGTAACACGTGTTTTCCATTCAGGTCCTCTGTTCATATTAGTTAATTGCACAGTATCATTTTGAATCTGTTGCTGCATATTGACTTTCCAGTTCGCATCAGCCACTTGGGTAGGCTTCACACTGTATTGTTGGGCAATCAAGAAGCATACCGTCGTGAGTACGAGACCAATGATTAATAACCACGTACGCAAACGTTGGTATATCTTCATATTTTCATTTAAGAGCAGATTAACCAATGGACTCACCGCCTGTCATTTTCAAAAATTTATCTTCCAACGTAGGGGAGTTCTTTTTAATCCCATAGAGCTTGATACCAGCTTTCATTAAACGTTCAGCCACCAAGGCAATTTGCTCTCTTTCTAGCCAGCAGACTAATCCGTCCTCCGCTTTCTTGGCCTGTGCCTCTGGGAAATCAGTAAGTGATTGTACAGCTGCATCTAAGTTGTCTACTTCGAAAGTTACCGAGCTGAGGAGTCCCTCATTCATTAAATCTTTTATGGACTGCACCTCAACTAATTTGCCATTTTGGATTATCGCTACACGATCACACATAAGCTCCATTTCGGAAAGTAAGTGGCTAGACACAAGAACAGAAATTCCTTCTTCTCGTGTTAAGGTGTACAAGTAATCCCTTAACTCTCTAATCCCCGCGGGATCCAGGCCATTGGTTGGTTCGTCTAGAATGAGCAGGGATGGTTTATGCAAAAGCGCTTGTGCAACACCTAACCGTTGTCTCATACCTAACGAATAGGTTCTAACTTTATCTTGGATGCGATTTTCTAAGCCAACCAATCGAATGACTTCTTCGATTCGTTCCTTGGTCACACCGGGCACCATTCGGGCAAAATGGATCAAATTCTTATATCCGCTTAAATACTTGTACATTTCAGGGTTTTCAACGATCGCCCCTACTTTGAGGATCGCGTTATTAAAATTCCTTGTAATGCTATCCCCATCAATGAGAATATCCCCATCCGTGATGCTCATTAGGCCAACCATCATCCGAATGGTCGTTGTCTTTCCAGCCCCATTTGGCCCCAGAAACCCAAATATTTCGCCTCTAGGCACATTAATATTTAATTTATCGATGATCGTTTTATTCCCGATTCGCTTCGTCAAATTTAAGATTTGAAGAATAGGTTTTGCCATGACAACAAGCCTCCCTTTTCATACTCACACGCAGTTCTACTGCCCTTACTATAAAGATGAATCATGAGAATCTTATGAGAAAAAGAAAACGAACCTACCACCTTTCCGAAGCATAAAATGCATGGTCAATGCGTTTATAGCGATAGGTAGAAAAGAGTGGTATCCCATGACATGCAAAATACTCGTCATCGAAGATGAAGAGCGAATAGCAAGGCTTCTACAGTTAGAACTCCTACATGCCGGATATTCAGTTGAGGTTGCCAATGAGGGGTCTGATGGTTTAAAGAAATCATTGCATGACGATTGGAGTCTTATTCTTCTTGATATTATGTTACCTGGCATGAATGGTTTTGAATTCATTACTTCCTTCCGTAAAGTGAATACAGAAACACCTATCATTATACTAACTGCTTGCGGTACGCCTGCCGATATTGTGAATGGCCTTGATCTTGGCGGGCAGGACTATGTAACTAAACCCTTCCACATGGAGGAGCTATTAGCGCGTATTCGTGCTTGCATACGCCATCATAAACGGCCGCGTGAACCTTATAAAGACTATAATAAAAGTGATGCATACAGGTATTCGCTTCAAGGAACCAACGTGAACCTTAGGACACGAGAAGTATTAGTAAACGGCGTTAAGATCGATTWAACACCCAAAGAGTTCGAGCTTCTTATCTATTTGATCGAGCATCCGAATGAAGTTCTCAGCCGGGAGCAAATCATGAATGATGTGTGGGGATATGCTTTTCTGGGGAATTCCAATCTGGTGGATGTCTATATCCGTTATGTCCGCAAAAAACTGCATACTTCTTTCCCACCGATCCGAACCATTCGCGGCGTTGGTTATATTTTGGATATGTAACCTATGAAAATAAAAACAAAAGCCGCTCTGCTGTCCTTCATTTGGTTAATCGGAATCTTATTACCCCTCATATTTGTTATTTACTATTTTTACGCACAGTTCGAAAAAGACGAGGAAACCGAACTCTTACAACATGCCGCAAATGAAATCTTCAAAAACATATCTTCTATAGACTTGCTATTCGAGGAGAATAACCTGCTTCTGAATTCCTATCTCCCGAATCACACAATGATTCGCGCCATAGACAAGACATCTGTGATAAAAAACCAAGCTTCAAACCGTTTTGAATTATTGGCTATACCTCCTCAACACGCGGATATCCAAGAGGCTTATTTAGATACGTATCACCAAGAAAAAGTCATGATTGTTCGAGAACCTATTCGCAATGGAACAGAGATTATCGGAACCTTGGAGATCATTTCAACGCCAACTGAGTTAGAGCAAAGCTTATATCGCTTAATTCTAATCATTGGTTATGTTGCATTAGGCGCGATACTTCTATCACTTTCAGGAAGCTTCTTATTGTCTAGACTGCTTTTCTTACCCCTTTCTCGCATGATAAAAATTATGAAAGAGATTGAATCCAGTCTGGAGTTTAGAAAATTGCCCTTAAATCCCAAGTCAAATGATGAGCTTTACCAACTGTCAGAGACATTTAATCATATGATGGAACGAATTGAGACTAGCATGCGGAAACAGCGGCAGTTTATTTCCGATGTCTCTCATGAATTTAAGACCTCGCTTACGATTATTGAAGGCTATACCTCCCTTATTCAGAGATGGGGCTTTGAAAATATGGAGCTTCATCGAGAAGCTCTTGAGGCTGTGCATGCAGAGAGCAACCGAATGAAGCATGTTACGTATCAACTGCTCGAATTAGCCGAATTGGAACATGAATCGAAGCTCATCTATTGTAACTTTGATCTCATCTCACTTTATACAGAGACTATTCAGCTTCTGCAGCCACTCTCAAGTAAGAAGATCCTGCTTTTCCCGGCTGATAAAAGTCTATTCATAGAAGCGGATCGTTTACAGATCAAACAAGTACTGCTAATTACCTTGGATAATGCTTTGAAATATGCGAATCAACGTATAGACATATACCTCGAACATCAGGAATCACATGTCTGTATCCGAATTGTCGATGATGGCATCGGTATTCCTTCCGAAGTTTTACCTTTCATTTTCGACCGATTTTATCGTGTAGACCGATCTAGGAGCCGGCAAACAGGTGGATCTGGCTTAGGCCTAGCCATAGCCAAATCGATCATAACCTTGCATGGTGGGACCATCCAATTGAATAGCGAACGGAATTGCGGAACTGAAGTTATCATTTCCCTCCCATGAAGAAACCCTCTACGAGTTAGAGGGTTTTTGATTCTTTTGATTCAATACATACTTCGCATATTTCATTGGCGTTTCATAGGTCCGATAAAAGGTTGATCTCATCTTTGCCTTTTGGAAGGAATAGCGCTGATCTCGCCCGTTGATTTCTATTAATTTAATAGCGCCTTGCCGATCTACTCCGATATCTAGACCGACGTCCGCCAATTGAGGCAATTTCCCGCTCAAATAAGTCATAATCTGCAGTGATGCTTCACGGATAGCAGCCTTCATCTGTTCGGGCTCAAACCCGCTCGCTCGGAACAACTCCTCGACCTTTTTTACCTTTCCACCTTTGGCCACATTCGTTACATGTCGTCCTGTCGCAGCAATCCTGCCAATCATTCCGATGAGTTGCCAACTCCCCGTGCTGCCGCGTTGTACAGTTACGCGCAAATCATAGGGTCTTCCCTCGTAGGTTGCTACAGGAATGGCTTCTTGAATCATATATCTCATCTTCCCCACATACCTCGTGATCGTAGAGACAGCTTTTTTACTAGATAGCAACTTGGGTGACCCTTTTTTCCAGTAAAACAGCCATTTCCCGCTCTTATGCTTTTTAAGTTTCATAATCCCTTCGCCCACACTGCTATTCGTAGGCTTGATATATAAAGAGGAATAATTCTTCATTGCCGATTGCAGCTGAGCTTGTGTAAATGGCATTGATACAGGCAAATAAGCTCGTAACATTGGATTCTGATAGATCAGTTTATAAATCCTATACTTGTCATATCGATTTTGTCGATTGAATACAAAGCTGGCTTGCGATAATTGCTTGAGCTTCCCATTCTCCTTGGACGAAAAAGTAATGACGCGGTTATGTGTTACTTCAGGAATAGGACGGCGTTCCAGCTTGTATGTCTTTTTACGATAAATAAACCCAGATGCTGATCTACTCCCTAAATGATCTAACGACATGTAAAAGAGTCTTAAGCCAAGCTGCTTTGCCGCTTTATTATAGAGAGCAAGCCGCTCATTCCCCGTTCTTCTGCTTGGGATTCCTTTGAATGTTTGCCGATCTACTAAGATACCAACCGTATCAAGCATAGGTGCACCACCATTCAGATATGAACTATGGTACAGTATATGACCCTGCGATTTCAGCCATCACGGTAGCTACCTACGAAGTTAGATTAGAATGTTATCATAAACGGGATACATGAACTAGGTTTGTGGGCCTTTTTTGTGATGTCAATGATTTTATGCTCAGTAAACTCTCATCGTTTTCTAATAAACCTTTCTCTAGCCCTGTGAGCCCTCTATTACAGCGCTAGTTAGAAATCCTTAGGAGGTTATAAGTGTGTTAAGGTTATCCCAGGCCAAGTGAACGCCTAATACACGATCCTTAAGGAGGATATCCAATCATGAATACTATGAAAACGAATCGCCTGAGAAAGTCGCTATTAGGAATTACACTTAGTGTTTCCTTATTTGCTTCTATGACTGTCATGGCTGTCCCACATGCAGCTCACGCAGCTACATCTAATACGGTATCTACGGCATCAACTTCCGCCTCTACCAAGGCTAACAGCATCATTAGCTTGGGTAAAAGATACCTTGGTGTACCTTATAAGTTCGGCTCTCAGAAAGGAACTACACGTACATTTGACTGTTCTTCCTTTACGCAATATGTCTATGGTCAGTATGGAATTACGTTGCCACGTTCTTCTAAAGAGCAGTCACAAGTAGGTACTTATGTACCGAGAAATCAACTACAACCAGGAGATCTAGTCTTCTTCTATTCCCCAATTCATCACGTCGGTATTTATATCGGGAATGGCAAGGTTATGCATACGTACGGCAGCCCGGGTGTAACGATTACGGATATGAACGCTGGTTGGTGGAGCACGCATTACAAGACGGCTCGCCGCGTAATTAAATAACGATAACCTAAATAACAAGACCTCCTTCACTTCATTAGTGAGGGAGGTCTCTATGCCATACATCATAGTAGATTCTTCGCTTCATGATCTCTACACTTTCCGGGAATGATAAGAATATGCTCTAAGATACACTAAACGCGAAAACGATAGCCAGCTCCCCATACGGTTTCTATATACTGCGAGTTGGACGGTTCGATTTCAATCTTCTCTCTTATTTTGCGAATATGGACCGTCACGGTTTGGGAATCCCCCACGGCATCCATGCCCCAGATACGTTCAAAAAGGTGATCCTTACTAAACACCCGATTCGGATTCATCGCAAGGAAATACAGCAAGTCGAATTCCTTGGTCGTTAGATTGATTTCTTGCTCGTGAACGAATACGCGGCGCGATCCGTTATCAATGAGCAGTCCATGAATGCGGATCTCATCCTTATATTCCTTCGTCCCTATTAAACGATCGTATCTTGATAAATGCGCTTTGACCCTAGCGACCAACTCTACAGGCTTAAATGGCTTGGTAATATAGTCATCCGCACCTAGTCCAAGACCACGAATCATATCGATATCTTCTTTTTTGGCGGTAACCATCAGGATAGGAATTTGATGCTTTTCACGGATTTGCTTACAGACTTCGAACCCGTTAGTCAGTGGCAGCATCACGTCAAGTATGATGAGGTCATACTCCCCGGTTAGCCCCAGCTGCAGGCCTCTCTCCCCATCCRTCGCGATATCGACCTTGTAGCCACTCACTTCTAAATAATCCTTCTCGAGTTGCGCAATAAGTTCCTCATCTTCGACAATTAGAATTTGTTTCATGCTGATCCACCATCTTTGAGCCTTCTAAGCGGCAATTTTATGGAAATACAAGTTCCTTCATCCTTCACACTGCGCGCCCCAATAGTTCCTCCATGGCCTTCAATCATTTGCTTCGAAATCGCGAGCCCAAGTCCGCTTCCACCTTGTTGACTGTTACGAGACGGGTCTGCCCGATAGAACCGATCAAAAATATGAGGCAATGCTTCAGCGTCAACGCCAATTCCGTTATCCGTGATTTCAATCATGACGTATTCCCCTGTTATTTTCGCATGCAAAGTAATGTATTTCTCCGATTTGTTCAAATATTTCAACGAATTATCCAAAATATTAGCGAAAACGCGTTTAATTTTATCCCGATCCAGTGAGACCAGAACCTGTTCCTGCAGAGTGATTTCCGACTTATAATGAACGCCTTTTTTACCAAGTTCAAAATCCAATTCATCTGACCAGTCCAATAAAAATGAGGCGAAATCTACGATTTCAAAGTTAAAAGGTACACGCTTCAAATCCAATTTGGAATATAAAAATAATTCATCAATTAAATGATCCATCTCTTCCGCTTTGGCCGAAATAATTTCAATATATTTCTGCTTTTTATCTGGTGTATCCGCAATCCCGTCGCCTAAACCATCCACATAGCCCCTAATGGCCGTAAGTGGTGTACGAATGTCATGCGAGAYGTTAGAAATCAGCTCTTTCCTATTTTCTTCATATTGAATCTGGGTTTGGATCGATTCCTTCAATTGTTTCCGCATTTGTTCAAAAGCAATGCTTAGTTGCCCGATTTCATCTTTATTCGTGATGTGTACTTGAAAATCAAGATCTCCAGCTTGAATCCGTTTCATGGCATTTTTTAGCTTACGAAGCGGCTGGACAATACTTCTTGAGACATAAATCGTTAGAAGCGTATGAGTGAGAATCAGAATAATAAACAACATTAGAAATAGGATCGGAAAAAACTTTTGGGTAAAGTTAACGAGAGGGCTAACTGTGGTGATAATAAACATACTGCTGGGCTGCTGCCCATTATCCAGAAAATCAAATGAATTGACTTCCAACAATTCCTTGCCATAACGCTTAGCATCTTCATGCTCCGGACGACCCGGGTGCTTAAATTCAGGCAATTGCAAGAGAATATCCGAGCTTTTTAAAGTCGGGGATACATAGATCAGCGTATTGCCCTTGCGAACAATTAAGTTTGCCTGATTGGTTTGAAGATCTTGATCAAGTTCTGCCAAGTAGCTCAAATCTGTCAGGATATTCGGATTTTTCTCCGAAGTTCGCTTCAATTCTTTAAACGTATGCTCCACATTCTGATCCTCAAAGAGTCCGACCCCTGTTCGCAGTTGATCACGAATGCCCTGGAAATCACCGCGGAAAACAAGAACGAGTAATGCAGCCGTAATGATCATCATCACGAGTGGAACGAGCAGCATGGCCGCATAGGATAGCAATAATCTCAGCCGAATGGACATGTTTGGTTTCCCCGCATTAGACTTCTTTTTTATCGAATTTATAGTAACCTATTGCCAAAAATAATAACCAACTAGAGAGTAAGAACAAAAGTGAGGTCACTAATCGACCTGATGGAACGGTCTGACTTAACCATAACACATGCCAGTCTGTATAGGAAAATGGTGAGAAAGCAGATACAGAGCTTAATAGGAATGGCGCTATTTTCGCTGCCGCGTACAAGACGATGGAGAAGACCATAAAGCTGCTTGCGCTTTTAAAAAACTGTGCTACAAAAATAAATACGGCTGACAAGGCAAACATCGAAACGAACGCTGCTAGATAAGCAATGAAGATGTGGAAGGTATCTGTGAAACCAGCTGATGTCCCCGTAAACAGGTTGCAAATGAAGGTCACGATGCCAAGAATAATCAGTATGCCTGCTATACCTGAGCCTAGCGCAGCGATTTTCGTGCCATAGACTTGATAGCGTGAATTCGGGCGAAGTAAGGCAAGTTTTAATGTTTTAGCCGCGATTTCATTCGGGAACAAATCGCCTACCATGGTGAAAATAAACAGCGGAATCCACAAGCTTGTATAAATGCTCAGCATTTGTATCGGGAAAGTCTGGCTCACGGCAATAAGCCCTAGAATAGGCTGTAAGGCATGGAGCGAAAGGGCAAGCAAGATCGGCAGTAAAGCTGAAAGAACGACAAACAGCACAATTTTCTTTCGATAGAACATTAAGTAAAGTTCGTTTAAGTAACCAGCGCGCCAACTATGCACAATCGAGCCCCTCCTTTTCCTCCGACAACTGCAGTTCATCAATATAGAATTGTTCTAAGGATTGATTGCTTTGCAATAAGTCAGACACGTACCCTTCTTTTTTCAACTGTCCTTCTACGACAATCCCAACGCGATTACACAACTGCTCCAACTCATGAATCATATGGCTCGAAATGAGAAATGACGTCCCCTTCTCAGAGGAAAGTTGATTAATTAACTTACGGAACATTACCGTGCCTTCAATATCCAAACCATTGGTTGGTTCATCCAAAATGACTAACTTCGGCTCTGGAAGAATGGCTGCGGCAAGTGCTAACTTCTGCTTCATGCCCGTTGAGAAGCCTTTAATTTTCTCTTTGCGAACCTTGAACAGGCCAACTCTTTCCAACACTTCTTCCATGCGAGCGCGTGTGACTTTGGGGTAGAAGCGTGCAACAAGCTCTAAATATTGCCAGGCACTTAGGAATTCATGGAAATCAGCAGATTCAATCATACTGCCAACTTGCTGCATCCCTTGTGCGAAATTATCGGCAAGATTGGTATTAAACATAGAAATCGTCCCTTGATCAGGGCGAATAAGTCCCGTAATTAGCTTAAGAAACGTCGTTTTACCAGCGCCATTGGGCCCAAGTAAACCATAAACATCCCCTTCATGCAACTGGAGATTCATATCTCGAATTCCGCGATCATTCTGATATACCTTACTTAAATGGGATGTCTCTAAAATCGTATTCATCAGGCTTCCCCTTTCTTTATGAGATAAGCAGATAGGCTAGAATCCTAACCTATCTGCTTGATGACATGACTAATTGCGATTAATCGTTCGCGTCATGCTCTTTTCCATGTCTATCATGCTTCACCGTTTGCATGGTTTTGCCCGTAAGATCAATTGTATCCGGTGTTGTATTGTTGTAATCGGATAGATCTGCTTGCAAATGAAGCGTAACTTGATGTGCAACACCGCTATCATCTTTACCAGAAACCGTTAGATCCGCTTCTTGATGGGAGATATAATTCGCAGCATTAACGGTTGCTTTAATGGATACACTTTCAAGTTTAATATCTTGTGTCAACTGCGGCGCAGCATTTTTCAAGAAATCTTCATTGAAAGGTAATTCGTTCGCATCCGTGCCATTCGCTTCTTTTTCGCCATCGTGTTCATCCTTGGTTGCTTCTTTCAAAGCGATTGGTGCTAGGGCATTAACAACCGTAGGGATTTGAGCATTCGTCAGTTGAACCGAGATATCCTTGGATCCATCAGCTTTCGTGTCAACAGTTACAAAATCCTTCAAATTCCCAACAAGTGCATCAATCACGGTTTCAACTTGTTGAGGAATCTCCGTTTCGTTCACAGATTTCTCCTGTTTGTGTCGCTTCTCCATTTCTTGATTTACGAAGTACACATCGCTTGCATCAGTCTTAAGTACGGTTTGATTACTTTGCTTATAGAAGCTGAGCGACTGGTCTGTCCCATTGGCTGTCACTTTTGCAGTACCGCTTGCCGTTTCTGAATCCAAGCTAAGCTTGAAATTGCCGCTTGCATTTGCAAGCACTTTGCCATTGTCTTGCAAGGAAGCTGCCGCTTGAACCGCTACGTTTTGGATCGTTTTCGTATTCTTAAGTGCTGACTTATAAGCGTCATAACCCGATGTACTTGCTAATGCACTAAATCCCGTTGTTACCATGACAATAGAGCTAATGCCAACAGCGCTGCCTAACAAAATCCACTTCTTTTTCATGTTATCCTCCTAATAGTTGGTATGATGGGCTTACACCTAAAGGATAGACAAGAGAAATGAAGTGCTTATGAACCGTTTCTTAAATCTTTCTTAACTCTGAGGTTTGCTAGCCAAAAAAAATAATTTCCTTTTAGACTCCACTCCAAGTCACTCCACTTTATTTGAATATGATAATGGGTATGATCCAAGCCAATTCCCAAGTAAAGGTGCTGTGTTGACAATGAATCGTGCAAGAACAGTAGGAAGTAAATGGGTAAAAACGAAAGTTCTATTACGCCATAAAGAACTGCGCAAATTTGTTCCGGAAACAAGAACCTACAGTCAAACCAACCTGCTTCAGATGTTAATCAAACATAAGATGGTTTATGTGAAGCCCGACCATGGTACTGCTGGGAATGGCATTATTCGAGTGGTGAAAAGTGATAAATACCACTTAAAAGCCGGTAAAGTTGCTAAATCATTTGGAACGTTTCAAAGCTTATTCGCTGCTCTGAACAAAGCCAAGTTAAACCGATCTTACCTCGTTCAACAAGGCATTCATCTGCTAACCCATCACAAGCGAATATTCGATATACGTATTATGGTGCAAAAAAACCAGATGAAAACTTGGGAGACTACTGGTTATATCGGTCGAGTGGCGCATCCCAAAAAAATAGTGACGAACTTTCATAATAGCGGGAAACCGTTACCCTTAGAATTGCTGCTTAGTTCCTATGTAAATGGACAGAAGAAAAAGGATTATATCCATAGCCTGCGAAATTTAGGATATCGAATTGCTAAGCACTATCAGACGAGTTATCCGAGATTCAAAGAGATTGGTATCGACATTGGCATCGATAAAAAATTGAAACCATGGGTACTAGAAGTTAATACATCACCGGATCCCTTTATTTTCAACCAACTACAGGATAAAAGGATGTTCTTCAAAGCTCTGCATTACGCGCGAGCAAACGGTCGGTTCTTACGTCTGCGACGGAAGTAAACCCAAAAACTCCAATCCATCTTAAACATGGGATTGGAGTTTTTTTGCTTTGGAGGAGAATCGAAGCTAGCAAACCACCTCTTTAGCTCCCCTTTCACTTTCTACTAATCTTTCCAGCTCGGAGAGCTTTCAAATAAGTATTTCTTACGCTTTTAATTTTTCGATACATCGTTTTATCTTTGAGTTTGTTAAACAACTCATGAGATGGATAGTCAAAATTGACTTCAATGATCCATAGTTTGTGATGTTGATCAATACCAAAATCGATGCCAATTTGAGAAGAATATTTGTATTTATTAAATCGATTACATATACGATGGCTTAAACGAATTAGTTCATGAATAATTCTTTGTTTCTGAATAGGGGATAAACGAAGTGATATGTCTAACGCATTCCCAATCGAAGTTGCATATCCCCCTCCCCTATTTACGTTCGTAATCACACTAGATCGCCCAGCAACTTTGGCTAACATTCCTGCATACTGCCACTGATTCTGTGCGTTTCGCATCATCATGACTCTGATATCAAAAGGTCTCGTATTGAGTATTGCTAAATCAATCGTTCTCTGGATGATATATAGGCCTGTGGATGTTTGCTTTTGTATGGCGTTATACGTGGACTCAAGGTTCCTAAAGGATCGGACATCCCMTTTTACTTTAACAAACCTAAACTCTTTTTTCGTAGACCAAACTTTTATTATACCTTTGCCCATGTGAGACATATTCGGTTTTATGAAAACGGATTGATACCGTCTCATTAAACGATAAAAAGAACCCCGATTCAATACCGATGTCGGCGGTAAGTAAGCTCGGATCTGCGGATCCTTTGAATAAAATAAGTGCAAACCTAACTTACCAGGCATGCTATCCTCTCCCCTATCTCAATCTCCACTTTTAAATCTCAATTACTTCTTTATATTCTTAAAGGAAGGGGTTTGAACCCTGGAAAAACACAAAAAAGAAGATGGTCGTTATAAACGTCCATCTTCCAGCTTCATTTCGTATAGTCAATGTCTGCGTATTCTTTAGATTAAGACAAATCTAAGAATTTGACGAAGAAAAAGAAATCTAAACACGATAAAACCTCTTTCATTCATGAATTTAATTCTTATTCTGTTTAACCCTTTTGCCACGACGCGCGCATTAAAAACGGTGATTGTTCCATTGGCGTTTCTATAAACTATGCCATAAAACTGGTTAACAAAAAGCATCATATATCAACTCCTTTCAAATGAGTTAATATATCTTATTCTTTTGATTCATAGATGTGAGGGCGAGTTTCATAGATTACTATGGTTAAATTCTCTAATTATATTTCTGCGCAGCATACGAAGAGTCTCCAGAAGGATCACGTTCAAGCTGAGCCATATACCACCAAATACATAACCCGCGACAACATCACTTGGATACTGGACATAAAAGAAGATACGACTGATCCCGACTAGCAAACATAGCGTAATTACTACCAAGGTCACTGTTATGCGAATGTTTAGATTCCMTTTATGTCTGACTAGTAAGTAAGCTGCGAAGCCGCATACCGTCAAGGAAATTAAGGTTTGCTCACTAGGAAATGTATAGGGAAATTCATGACTACCTGTGGAAGGTCCAACATGCTGAAATAACACACGCAATCCCTCATCCAGCGCTTCTCCTCCCATAATAACGAAGGCAAAACACATCAATTCAAGCATGCGATCCTTGCCCTTCCATACTATCAAAATTATGGTTAKCCCAATTAATGGCGTGAACACATAATAAGATCCCAGCAGAGCAAATCGATTCATCCAGTCCCCCCAGCTTGGGTCAAACGCCTCATGAATAATAAAGCTAACGACTTCATCAAAAAGCCTGAATTCATTCTCTAAGTACTCCTGAATCATGCCAATCATGAGGGATAGGCAGGCAGCAAACACTGTAAAAGCAGCAATGACAATAAACTTTACTTTCCCCATCGAATGAAAATGAGATATCCCCTTCTGAAGGCTGCTTGTCAGCAGTTCAATAAATCGAATCTTATTTCTCCGATAGACATATACGAGCAGAAAAATGAGGGCCGCAATAATCCCTACATAAATCAGGTATCGATTAAGCGTATGGTGGTATTGCTCCCACTGTGGACCTAATACCTTGCCGAGCGATATAAATACTGTCACCCAGATGAAAGCTCCAGTATAGGTATAGCAAGCATAAATCCGGAAAGGGATCCGCGTGATCCCAGCAAAGTATCCAGTAAAATGCCGAACGCCAGGAATAAAGCAGGCTACAATCAACAATTTATTGCCATACTTTTGAAACCAATTAGATATTTGGGAAAGCCTGTCAGGTCCAACATGAAAGCGAGCGCCGTATTTATTAAAAAATGGTGTGCCTAAATGAAACCCAATCCAGTAGGATAGCGTCACCCCGGTGGATACACCAGCACCAGCTGTCAATATGGCAACGATCCAATCTAGCTTCCCCTGAAAGATAAGTAGGCCTGCATAGCTCATCAAGACTTGACCGGGAAACGGCAAAGCCAGCATTTCAAGTAATAGGGCAAAAAAGAGCACCCAATAGCCATATTGCTCTAACCAATTTGTTAAAAATCCCAAATGAACCGCTCCTTCCCCTTGTATTCTGAACGTATTCCATGCAAAATAACCCATCTTAAAAGAAAATAAAGCGATCGAGCTATCCAATCTTCCTACTCTGAAAACTTCTGAACTGCTTAGGAAGTTAGATCAAGTTGCCTTACATGGCGCGGCTAAACTAGGTCCTTCCTATCGATGGGTAAATACGTTTGGCTTCGATATGGCTCTCGATACGAAAGGACGCGTTTGGATCATTGAAGTCAACCTAGCCCCACGCTTGAACTCAAGACATGAAATGTGTATGCGGTGGTACCTTACTGGTCCATTATGACTTAGAATTTGTTGCCAAAACAATGACCAAAGAAGCTCCGCCGAGCCTTCAGGCGATGAGGAAATACCTTGCGAGCCTAAGGTTTGACCAGCTTCAGCAATTTGTTGCTTGGATAAAGCGATCGCTGTGCCGCCGCTTTGTTCCACAATGGACAGAATGAGGTTCTTGGGCAGGCTTATTGGCCCTTTGTGATGCGGCTGGCTGCGTCTCTCCGATTCCGTAGTCCTTTTTAATACTTCGCATGCCATGAAATATGCAGCTGGCGGTGTGTCAGATTCATTACCTATCATCAAAAACTATGAGGAGTATCTCCGTTTGCGCAATGCATAGATGAACCTTTTTGAAGCAGGATGCGTGCATGAAAGCAAGTTAACCCATTAAAAAAATATCCATAGGCTGATCACTTTTCAAAGTGTCCAGCCTATGGATATCTACCAAACTCACGCCCAATTTGAGATACGTCTTCGCTTGCCTTTTAGCAGCCAACTTATTCCTACGAAATTAATCATAGTCTTATTAATTCCTGAATCTTTACATAGTTAATCTTCTGTTTGCAGCTTTAATTCCTCCAAAGCTTTTTCAATATTGTCTTTGAGGCCTGGATCCAAATATTGCGGTGCGGACCGGTTGACAGGCGATTGAAACCGCTGCATAGCTTCCAATTCTGCTTCAATCAACATGACTTTCTCTTCTGCGCGTGCAAAGCCTTTAGATACATTCTCGGTTTGGAAGGAAACGACGGTTTGAGACATCTCCTTCAAGGAGCTAGCCACATTTGCTCGTGACGCTAACAATAAACGACGATGGTTGAATTCTTCAGATTGAACAAGCAATTGAGCGATTCTTTCCTCAAGCACCTTCGTCTGCTCTTGGATCGTTGCATATTGTGATTGGTAAGTGGCCAGTTTTTTCTCTTGCAGCAGCTTCTCCTGAATGGCCAGCTTTGCAATGTGCTCTTCGCCTTGTTTTACAGCAAGCCTAGATTGGCGGTCTCTTTTTTCAATTTGATTTTCGGTCTCAGCGATTAGCGCGGCTTGTCTTCTTTCTATGAACAACTGATTCGCTAATGCTTTTTGTCCTTTCGCAAGTTCTAGATCGAATTCGCGCATATATTGATTCACCATATTGAGAGGTTGTTCACACTTATCTAACAGTCCGTTCGTCTCCGCTAAAAACAACTCTTTCACTCTTCTTAAGATACCCATATTAGTTTGTCTCCTTTGAATTGATTTGTTTGTTTTCCCATTGATCCAAGAAATCTGATGTGTTGATTATGGCATGCGTACTATTCGTTTTGAGCATTCCGCCATTTCTCTTTCTTCTTCTAATAATCCAGAACAACAGTCCAGCTGCTAGGACGGTTCCGCCTATCGCCATGCCAGCTTCCATTCCATCATGATGCTCATGGCCACTTTCTCGCATGCCTTTCTCATGTTGTTCACCTTTACCTGCCAACGCCTTATCGTTACCTTTCGGAATATATTGCTGGGCAATTTGTTTATCATGGTTGAAGGCCTCCTTAAAGTCAGGCCTGTCCATCTTTGCTGCCACACCTACACCGGTTCCGATTACTCCGGCAATCACAACGATAAGAAACACTTTTTTTATCCAAGTCTTACGTGGTTTCATTCTCTACATCCATCCTTTCGTTTCGTAGTTGATCTTGTTCATGTTCTTCACATAAGTAACTATAACTTTGAAAAGTAAAAGTACGGTAAATGAAAAACAAAATGCCCTCCTCTTTGATATCAAGAGTAAGGGCACCGCTTATTCAAGGTATGTGAACTTCACTGTAAAGGTACTTCCCTGATTGACAACACTCTCAACTTCAATTGAGCCGTGATGTGCTTCCACAATCCACTTTGCAATTGATAATCCAAGTCCCGCGCTACCTTCATCCCGAGAGCGATGCTTCTCTACTCGATAGAACCGGTCGAATATCCGCTGCCTTTCCTCTATAGGTATGCCAACACCTGTATCTTGGATAGCTAAGCTCCATTGTTTAGATTGTTGATCGACGGCTACAACAACGTTCCCATTCTTAGGTGTGTATTTGATCGCATTATCCAAAAGAATATATACCAGCTGCTTAATGCGCTCAATATCACCTATAACGGACAACTCATTCGGCAAATGCGCGTTCAAAACAATTCCCTTCTGGTTGGCAATTGCTTCAAAGGCTTGTACCCACTGGCGCATCCTAGGGACTAAGTCAAAAACAACAATCTCAAATTCGACAGATCCAGAATCAGAACGCGCTAATAACAGCAAATGCTGAACCATACGGCTCATCCGTCCTACTTCTTCTTTCATATCCACGATGACTTCTTTCGTATACGAAGTGAAATCCTTCCCGTTTTCTAGCTCTATGACATCCAGTGAGGTGTTCATAATACTTAACGGAGTTCGAAGTTCGTGTGAGGCATCCGCAAGAAATTGCTGCTGCTGCCGATATGACCGCTGAATGGGAATCATCGCCTTCTTGGACATGGTCAAGCTTAACCATACCGCTGCGATAAAAAAGATCACAAGAATACAAAGAAACACGATTAGAAGATTTTGAAATACATCCAAATAAAAAGTCACATCTTTAGCAACGTAAATCATACCTTTCTGGCCGTCTTGCAGAATCGCTGGACGTGCCCCAACAAATAGCAGCCTGTCCCTATCCATTAACGTTTTACCCTCACGATGATTATGAGGAACAGACAGCCATTTTAAGCGAAACTCCTCCTTATTTGGTCGCCATTCTTCAATCGTTTCTAGATTAATGCTATTGTTCGGCGGAAAAACTTCACTGCCCCCAGCCACTTTCCCATTGCTATTCACCAGATAGTAAAAGTATAAATCCTCATGATCTGAACTAGCTAGATCGGGAATCAGTGGGCTGCCATTTTCCGTCGCATACATCGTAGTTCGAATCAATTGACGATTCTCTCGGTATGCCATGGCACCAAAGAAGACAGAAACTATGATCGAGAATAGCACCAAGAATAGAATGATTAGCCAGGTGTAGGTAAAGGTTAATTTTCGCTCAGTTTGAACAAATACATCAGCCTTTTTCAGATATTTCATTTTCAAATCGATAACCAACCCCCCTGATGCTGTGAATCAACGGCTGTTCAAACTCTGATTCCAATTTATCGCGTAGCATCTTTACTGTAACATCCACATTTTTATAGGATACGTCACTGCCAACTCCCCATATACGATCTAAAATAACTTCCCGCGTCAAAACGTAGCCACTATTTTGAAGAAATAAATCAAGCAGTTGATACTCCCTCTGACTGAGGATAATCTCTTCATTATTTTGAAATAATTGATGGGAACTCCGATTTAATGAAAATGCTCCGAATGTCACAACATCCGTTTGAATAGGAGCAAAATTGCGCCGTGTCAAGGAGCGAAGACGCGCGAGTAATTCATCCATCTCAAAAGGTTTCGTTATGTAATCGTCTGCTCCGGCATCCAAACCAACAATCTTATCTTGAAGTGCATCTTTTGCCGTTAACAACAGAATAGCTCTACCATAATTTCCGGACCTCAGTTTCTTGCAAACAGCAATGCCGTCCATTCTGGGCATCATCCAATCAACAATTAGGACATCATACATGGATCCTTCTGCATAAACCAAAGCATCTTCTCCATTTTCTACCCAATCAACTTGGTACCCGCCTTTTTTTTCAAGGACATATTTCACCAGCTTTCCAAGCTTTAGATCATCTTCTGCAAGTAGGATATTCACTTCATTCACGTCCCTAAGAAATAATGATAAATTAGCACATGGAGCCGCGTGCTGTTCAACTCCTTATTGCAGTTGGTATTTAAAAAATTAAAACAAGAAAAGAACTCCTTTCGGAGTCCTCTTCGACGGTGAATAAATTGATGGTACTCTTGCCTTGAACCTTACTTTGCTCGGTCTCTACCTCATCACACTAATTGCAGTACAAGACTACATTAATGAGCTCACGGCACATCGCCTCGCTTCAATATGGATTCAAAAACAACTTCCCTGGTGTTTTATCTTTGAATGTTCTGGGACACGACACCTCGCTGTTTTCACCGTCGAAAAGTAGTATGTCCGCTCTGAAAAGGTTATATGTAACATGACTTGATTATCGTATTGTATCACCACTTATGACTCTTCGTTACCGATTGAACCCTGGAAGATTAACAGTAGAACTGAGTATCCATACAAAAGTCTTGAGTAACGATGTATTCTATCAATTCCTTTCTCCAATCCACTTAAATTATGAGTACAAATTAATACTAATTACTCCATACCATTTCTTTCTCTCGACATATCATAATAAATACATTTGATTATATGGAGATGAGCGAATGACAAACCAAATTGAAGTGTTAGTCCAACGAATTCTGGTGATTTGTTCAAAAAAGCAGTGTAGATTCGTTCATGAAAATACGGTTCACAATCGTAAAGGCTATCTGAAATCCAACAAGCTGATGTCAATATGAAGCCCTATTCTGTTGTCTGGAAAGGACCTATACACAAAAGAAGCGGGCTTGGTCGTGCAAGCAGAGCGTATGTCCGATCACTAAAGCGCCAGGGTGTTACTGTTGGAGTTGGTACTTTAAGACATGGCATAACGGTAAAAAGACGAAAAGCACTTATTTATCATCATATTCCTAGTCATATTCAATGGAAGAAAGAGCGAAGTCTTTATGGTCGAATTATTTTGAATACCGTTTGGGAAACAAGCAGGATCCCCAAGAGATGGCGTCCCCATATGAACAAATTTGATGCGGTTTGTGTACCTTCACAACATAATAAAAGGGCATTAAAGAATAGCGGTGTAAAAATACCGATTTTTAATGTTCCTCATGGTGTAGACATTAGGGAGTTTCATCCGAACAATAAGAAGTTGACCTTGCCTCGTGCGGCGGGAAAATTTACATTCGTGTCTGTCTTTGGCTTCCAGCATCGTAAAAATCCAGAAGGCTTGCTGAGGGCTTACTGGGAGGAATTTTCATCAAAGGACAACGTTATTCTTGTAATCAAAACGAATGGATATGCAGCTTATGAGAATGAGCAATGKATTAAGCGTCAGATATCGACATATAAAAAAAGGCTTGGTATCCGCAAAGATACAGCCCCTGTTGTCATCATTGGCAGGCGACTCAATGAAAGCCAGCTGAAGGGTTTGTATACGCTCGGTAATGCCTTCGTTCTCCCCACTCGTGGCGAGGGTGTCGGACTACCTTTTCTAGAAGCGTTGGCGAGCGGTGTGCCGGTTATCGCAACAGGTTGGGGCGGGCAAATGGACTTCCTTACACCCTCCAACTCGTTTCTAGTTCCTTTTAAGTTGAGGAGCCCATCAATCAGCATGAAAAGTCGGCATGCCATCTCAAGAAAGTTCAGCCATCTTTTTGCGCAAAAAGGACAACTATGGGCGGAACCGGACCTACACAGCTTGAAGAAGATCATGAGGAAAGCTTATGAGAATCCAGGACTTTGTAAAGCAAAAGGACTCCAAGGCAGAAGAGATATGTTTCAATTATCATGGGATCGAGCGGGAAAGTTACTGAAGCGTGCTGTTGAAATTGTAATGCAATCTAAGAATTAAGAATGCAGGGTGATGTTCCCCAGGGAAGGAGAAATTGGCATGCGTATAGTACTATTGTGCGGGGGCTCGGGAAAAAGGCTATGGCCTTTATCCAACGAGATTCGCTCCAAGGTGTTTCTTAAACTTTTGAAAGCCGAAAATGGTGCCAGCGAATCGATGATTGGGCGAATATGCAGACAATTGGATGAGGTGGGCCTACTACAATCCACATGTATTGTCACTCATCAAAGTCAAGTTGAAATTACGCGTAACTATGTTGGTGAACACATTCCGATCATAGAAGAACCTTATAAAAGAGGAACATTTACAGCAGTCGCTTTAGCTGTATGTTATCATCATGAGATCATGCAAGTGGATCCGAATGAAACCATTTGTATTCTTCCAGTAGATACTTATGTTGATACCGATTTTTTTCGGCTACTCCACTCCTTTCCTGTAGTCCTTTCACATTCTAAAGCAGATCTTGCTCTCCTTGGTACGAAGCCAAATCAACCCTCTGATCAGTTCGGATATATTGTTCCAGTTCTCCCAAAGGAGAATGATGAATATGCTTTCGTGCGCCAGTTCATTGAAAAGCCTAATATACTTGCTGCCAGTCAATTAATTGAGCAACACGCTATGTGGAACTGCGGTGTATTTGCATTCAACTTGGCATTCATGTTGACGTATTTGAAAGACAATGGACATCCTGTCAAAGTTGAGTCTTGGTTAGCAAATTACGAAAAACATGCAAATCTAAGCTTTGATCGAGAAGTCGTTGAGCACATACAGCCTGTTGTTGTCATGGGCTATGAAGGTCAATGGACTGATTTGGGAAGTTGGACCTCGCTTAGCAGTCATTTTGAAAATAGAGTTATCGGATCGGGACGGATATCAGATGATTCCGTGAGTTCCCATCTCGTCAACGAACTTCCCTATCCCATTGAAATTATTAGCGTTCCCGATATCATTGTTGCTGCAAGTTCTGACGGAATTTTGATCGCTAATAAAGATAAAGCTAATCAAATCAAGGATTTACTCGCTCAAGTGCCTCAGTTACCGATGTATGGAGAAAAAAGATGGGGTTCCTATCAAGTACTGAATTATTGGAAAAATGATAATGGCATTGAAACAATGATCAAGAAAGTGTGTCTCAACAAAGGAACCTCTACGAGCTATCACCTGCATCTCAAACGCCAAGAAATCGTGACGGTTTTGTCAGGTAGCGCGGAAATCCTTATGGAGGACAAACTGTATAGGCTTGTGGCAGGCGAAGCTTTACAGATTCCAGCAGGCATTAAACATGGAATCAAGGCAGTTACCAATCTTGAGTTGATGGAAGTCTTGTTAGGTGATGAACTTGTACAAGAAGATACCACTCGTTTTACTATAAACTGGTAGAAAGATCTAGCTGATTTTCACAAGAGGCTACAAATTTCAATTTACCATTACGGACTAATTATTAAGTTTTTCTGAATTTAGTAAGAGATATGGCATATAAGACAAGCCAGGACTGAGCATTCTCTGTCCTGGCTTGTCTATGTTGCTAAGGCTTACATTCCTTATGTTCAATGGATTCATAGAGACGGATTACGGACTCCGAAACCTTTTTCAGCACTTGCAGACGCATAGTCTTATTAATGAAGATTCCGACGACAGTCCCAGAAATCGCGCCTCCAATAATATCTAATGGATAGTGAATCCCAGACCAAATCCGGGAAAATTCGATGAGCGCGGCAAGAACAAACCAAGCCCGTCCTTCTTTTCGGCGCTAAAGCCAAATAGAGGCAGCTACCGCAAAAGCTGCAGCTGCATGAATAAACGATTTCTCATTCTCTTCTCATCTGGAGCAAGTAGACTAAGTAAGTCTAGGGGTTTAAAAAATCTTGAAAAGGGGATTGAGGATGAAACCGATTCAATCGAATGAARTAAAACGGATGTTAAGTAAAGTCCCAGAGGTCACCATTTATTTTTGGATCATAAAAATCTTATGTACCACAGTCGGGGAAACTGCTGCTGATTTCCTCAACGTAAATCTCAATTTTGGATTAACGGGTACCTCCATTGTAACTGGCGTCTTGTTGCTTGCAGCCATGTATGTTCAGTTTAAGTCCAAGAAATATATACCGGGCATCTATTGGTTAACGGTATTCTTGATCAGCATCTTTGGCACACTTGTTACGGATAATTTAACAGACAACTTGGGGATCCCTCTTGAGGTAAGCACGATCGTTTTCAGTGTAGCCTTAGTATTGACCTTTGTTTTCTGGTACGCCAACGAGAAAACACTCTCGATTCACTCCATATTTACGAAGCGAAGGGAAGCCTTTTATTGGTTAACCATCTTGTTCACATTTGCACTGGGGACGGCAGCTGGAGACCTCATGGCTGAAAGCTTGGGACTTGGTTATGTCGTAACAGGCGCCATCGTTTGTGCGGTGATTGCCGTCATGACTGTCGCGTGGCGAATGGGGCTTGATGCTGTGCTAGCCTTCTGGATTGCTTATATCATGACGCGTCCATTGGGTGCTTCAATCGGGGATTTCCTTTCCCAAACACAAGATAATGGCGGGTTAGGCTTAGGTGCAACGGTAACAAGCGCAATATTCATTGTGGCGATTCTGCTATTGGTCATTTACCTTTCTGTCACGAAGCGAGATTTGATACCAACGCTATCAACATCAGCCAAGACAGCAACGGAACCCAAACGATCCACCGTTCTGTGGCAAGTTGTCGTGGTAGTAGCTGTGCTAGTGATCGCGGCAGGTACAGGCTATTATTTACGGCATAATAGTCTCCAAGATGCCTTACCGCAGGGGTCTTCCTCTAGCTCCGTCACGCAAGCTTTCCCACAAGATGACATTTCGAATTTCCGTAAAATTACGGAAGATACATTAAGTCTTGTTCAAGCAGGAAATCCTTCAGCCGCAAAGACACGCGTGACTGATTTGGAGACCGCTTGGGACAAAGCTGCGGCCCGGCTTAAGTCAATAAATAAAACGAAATGGAATACGGTTGACAGTGCCATCGATAAAGTATTAAGACAAGTACGGGCTGTTCATCCAGATGCTAATGCGTGTAAAGCGTCACTTGAAGCACTGGTATCCGTACTTAACTAATACATTCGAAAGTTTAACACACTTACTTTGAGACAGAAAAGAAACGAAAGGCAATTGGCCCTTCGCTTCTTTTCTGTCTTCATTTAAAATTTAAATTAAGACCATGTTTGTCAAAAATCCTCTTCATGACCTCAATGGCATCCTTTTCATCAGGTCCATGAATATCAAGCTTATACGCTTGATTGTTGAATAGCGTAACGCTCAGACCCAGAATGCTTTTCACATCAATAAATCTCGTACCCACCTGAATGACGATACTGGATTGAAACTGGTTCGCCGCTTGATTGATTTCTACAATGGCCTTTGTTTCCAAGCCCCCCATACGAATCCCTCCACTTTAGTTCCATCGTTGGCATCCGTTTCGGTAGGACTATTCCGCCTGTCGGAACTCACGCGGTATCCGCCTGGCTGTCCCTGTTTGAATAGCCGCACGGATGACGGCTTCACGAATCCGTCTAACCACTTCCTGATTAAACACACTTGGAATAATATATAACTTGTTCAATTCCTGCGGTGTGACCACCGACGCAATCGCGGCGGAAGCGGCCAGCTTCATTTCTTCATTGATTGTAGAGGCTTGGCAGTCCAAGGCTGCACGGAATATACCTGGAAAGCACAGCACATTGTTAATCTGATTCGGGAAATCCGAACGCCCCGTTGCAACGACACCTACGATATCTTCGATTTCATCGGGATGAATTTCAGGCGTTGGGTTCGCCATCACGAACACCACGGGCTTAGCCGCCATCCGCTCAACATCCCCCCGCTTCAGCAAGCCTCCTGCTGAGAGGCCGATGAACACGTCTGCTCCTTCGATGACGTCATGCAGGGAGCCCGACCGGAGGTTATGGTTCGTCCGCTCCGCGTATTCCGTCCAATGCGGGTTGGCGTACTCTTTCGTACGCACCAACGCACCTTCTCGGTCAACCCCGATCAGTTCCTTCACGCCTGCAGCCAGTAAAATGTTGGAGCAAGCCATTCCCGCTGCGCCAATACCGCAGACGACAACTTTAGCTTCACTAATCTGCTTGCCGACTACTTTCAACGCATTGATGAGCCCTGCATACAACACAACGGCCGTACCGTGCTGATCATCGTGAAACACAGGGATGTCCAGTTCCTCACGCAGCCTCGACTCAATTTCAAAGCATCGTGGAGAGGAGATATCCTCCAGATTAATACCACCGAAGCCTGGTGCCAAATGCTTGATGGTTGCGATAATTTCTTCGGTACTTTGCGTGCTTAAACAAATTGGAAAGGCATCGACATCAGCAAACTGCTTGAACAACATCGCCTTGCCTTCCATGACAGGCATCGCCGCATAGGGGCCGATGTTCCCAAGACCGAGCACGGCGCTGCCATCGGATACAACAGCGACCGTATTTCGCTTGATCGTCAGCTTATAGGCGTTAGTCTCATCTTCATGGATAGCCATACAGACCCTGGCTACATCCGGCGTGTACACACGGGACAAATCGTCCCTGTTTTGGATCGGTGATTTGGGCTTCATCTCGATTTTGCCGCCGAGATGAAGCAGGAATGTGCGATCCGACACGTGAACGAGTCGTACACCAGCGAGATCCTTCATCCTAGCGACAATACTGTCCAGTTGGGACTGTTCGGAAGCGGATACGGTAATGTCTCGAACCGTCCAATTCGCACCGGTTTGAATAACGTCAATCGCGATTACATCCCCGCCGTTTTCGGTAATTAACGTAATTAATTGACCGAAATGGATTTGCTCAGTTAACAATTCCAGACGTAAAATAATACTTTTGCCAGCCATCGTATTTTTCATATTGGTTACCCTTCCTCATTCACAAGTACATTTTTACCTCTAAGCTTCATTATTAGTGGAATGGTAATCCAGATCAGACCGATGATGAGAAATACAAGTGAAACCGGTTTTTGCAGGAAGATCATGAAATCACCATTTGAAATGGTAAGTGCTCTACGCATGTTGTTTTCCATCATTGGCCCCAAAATAAGACCAAGCACGAGTGGTGCTAGTGGATAGTCGTTTTTAGACAAGTAGTATCCCACAAGACCACAGCCCATAATGAGCATTAAATCAAACGTTGAATACTGTACGGCATACACGCCGAATACTGAAAAGACGATAATTAACGGAATTAAATACTTAGCAGGTGTTTCAATGACTTTGGCAAACACTTTGACCAGCGGCATATTAAGAATCAGCAGCATGAGATTGCCGACGAACATACTTGCAATAACACCCCATGCTAACTGTGGGTGATCTTGGAATAGCAATGGACCTGGCTGGACGTTGTACATAATGAAAGCACCCATCAGAATAGCCGTCGTTCCTGAGGATGGGATCCCCAATGTCAATAGCGGAATCATCGCGCCACCCGATGCAGCGTTATTCGCAGCTTCTGGTGAAGCCACTCCTTCAATGGCTCCCTTACCGAATTTCTCTGGATTTTTACTAATCTTCTTCTCCACGATATAAGCGAAGAAAGAAGCAAGAATAGCACCAGCGCCAGGCAGTAAGCCGATGAAAAAGCCCAGCACAGAACCACGCGCAATCGGTGCCGCGCTGTCTTTCATATCTTGTTTTGTCGGCAGAATGCGATTGATCTTAGCAATCTCGCCATCGTTTCCTTCACGCTGAAGGATGGTTTTGAATACTTCACCGACAGCAAATGTACCCACGGCCACAGTCAGGAATTCCAAGCCTTGATATAGCTCAGGAATACCGAATGTGAATCGCTCCACGCCTGACACGTTATCGATGCCGATCGTTGCTAACAACAGACCAAATGCCGTCATCATGAGCGCCTTCACCATCGATTTCCCAGCCAGTCCGCTGATTGCGAGCAAGCCAAGCACCATCAAGGAGAAATATTCCGCAGGACCGAACTTGATCGCGACTGCCGATAAAGGACGGGCCAAGAAGATAAGACCGATCAACGAAATAATGCCAGCAGCGAAGGAACCGATTGCTGAAATCGCGAGCGCTGCTCCGGCTCTTCCCTGTTTGGCCATTTGATAGCCATCGAGTGTTGTGACGACTGAAGACGATTCTCCTGGTGTGTTCAACAGAATCGACGTCGTCGAGCCTCCGTACATCGCCCCATAATACACGCCTGCCAGCAAAATGATGGAACTCGTAGCGGCCTCTTCTGGACCTAAACCAGCTGTCATTGTTGCCGTGATCGGGATCAAGAGAGCTACACCGCTCATCGGACCAATCCCAGGAAGAACGCCAACTACCGTACCAATCAAAACGCCTAAAAATACAAAAATAACATTATGCCACTGCATCGCCGTGCCCAAACCGTTCAACACATAATCCAACGTGCTCATCTTATGCCCCCCCTAACCATGTTGGAAATCCGGGAAGCGATCCATCCAGCAGATTCACATATAAGTAATACACGCCATATGAGAAGCAAGCTGCGATCAGCAAGGAAACCCATACTCTACCTTTTTGCATCGTTTGAAATCCAATCATTAGGAACAGGAACGTGGAGATCACGAACCCGATATCTTCAAGGAAATAGGCATATAACACAGCCGCGATGAAAATAATGAGAAATCGTTTGTAATCCAAATTTTCTTTGCCCTTCTCAGCACGCTGCTTACGGAACGTCTCATAAATAAGRCGCAAACTCATCAAAGACAAGAACGAACCCAAAATCATCGGAAAAATATTAGCACCTACATTACTGCCGTAAGCACTTGTTGAAATACCTAAGGAACCGATCACAAAGGCAAGGCCAATGGCGAAAAAGACGATGCCTGCATATCGATCAAACGTTGTATTCATTTCTCTGCCTCCTACCCTACTAAGGGCAAGGGAGAAGAGGTCCTCTTCTCCCTTGTCTCGTTAGGTTTTATTTCTGCATACCAAGCGCTGTCAGCATGTCTTTAAGTTGCGTTTCTTGCTGGCTCAAGAAGGCTTTGAAATCATCCGCCTTCTTATAATCCGTTTGCCAGCTGTTCGCTTGCATTTCTTTTTTCCAAGCATCGGAATCTACCATTTTCTTAATCGTATCTTCCCAGTATTTTTTGGCGTCCGCTGACATGTCCTTCGGTCCGAAGAAACCACGCCAAATCAGGAATTCGGCATCAACGCCTTGTTCCTTCATTGTCGGAACATCTTTCAGGCTGCCACCAAGACGGGCAGGTGCTGCAACAGCAAGTATGCGGATTTTTCCGGCTTTCACATATTGGTCTAAGGAAGAAGCATCTGTACCTAAGACATCCGCATTACCGCCAAGCAAGGCAGTTACGGCTTCGCCGCCACCGTCATAGGACACGTATTTCACCTTTTTCGGGTCAATCCCATATTTGAACGCGGGTAGAATCGATACCAAGTGATCCATGGAACCGGGTGCCGAACCGCCAGCAACCGTTAGCTTCGTAGGATCTGCTTTCATATCATCAAGCAGTGACTTCAGATCTTTGTATTTCGAATTGGCCGCTACCGCGACAGCGCCATAATCTTTGGTCAATTGTGCTAGCGGCGTCGTATCATTGTATCCGTAAGGCGTGTTTCCTTCTTTTTTCAAATGATTAATGAGAATTGGAGGCGAACTGACGAACAGTTTGTAGTTATCTTTGATATCTTTGGTCGCGTATTCCGCCATAAATACCGTACCGCCGCCGCCTGGTTTATTTTCAACTGAAACGGGCTTATCGACCGCTTTCGTTTCCGTTAATACTTTAGCGATCGTACGCGCTGTCATATCCCAACCGCCGCCAGCGCCAGATGGCGCGATAATGCTTAATGCTTTGTCTGGATAATTGGATTTCGAAGCTGGTTTAGCTGTGCTATTACCGCAAGCTGCCAAACTTACTGCAAGTACACTAATGGCCGTTACTTTCCAAGATGCTGAAAAAAGTTGTTTTATCAAATGAACCCCTCCATATTTGATTAATAGTTGTCATGTATCCGCTTTCTTTAAAGCGTTTTCAGAATAACACCCTCTTGTGCCTATTGGGAAGTTTATGGCGATTAGTTGTAATAACAGCGTTTTGACCATTTTGTTCATATTGTTCACGGATCTGGAGACCCTATAACCATCAAAATGAGAACGCTTTATGTTACAATACCAAACACATACATTCTTTTAAATGAAACAAGAAGGGGAGGCTTGCGTGGAAAATGAAGCTTCAGACCAAGCTTATCCTCATTATTTGTTCGTTCCTTTCCATCGTCATCATCAGTTTAGGCAGTATATTTTATTACATGATGACCACAGCATTAGAAGATCAAATCGGAACTCGTGCTTTAAAGGTGGCTGAAACCGTTGCAAATATGTCGGATATTCGTATGGCTTTTCAAACTTCGGATCCGTCCAAGATCATCCAGCCTCTCGCCGAGAAGATCCGAGATCAAATCGATGCCGAGTATATCGTTGTAGGGAACCGCGAAGGCATTCGCTACTCACACCCGCTCCCTGAACGAATTGGGAAAGAAATGGTCGGCGGGGACAACGGTCCTGTGCTTGCAGGGCAATCGATCATCTCCAAAGCCATCGGCTCACTCGGCCCTTCACTTCGCGGTAAAGCGCCCTTATTTGATGATCAAGGAAATGTCATCGGCATTGTGTCCGTCGGATTTCTTACAAAAGATATCAATTCGATTACCTACACGTATCAGTCGCGAATCGAGCTCATTTCCCTCATCGTCCTTGTCGTTGGCCTGATTGGTTCCGTCCTAATCGCACGTAATGTTCGAAGCTCCATACATGGACTTGAACCTAAGGAAATCGGTGAGCTGTATACCGAGAAACAGGCCATTCTACAAACCATCCGTGAGGGAATTATCGCGGTAAACCGAGATGGCATCATCACAATGGCCAATCGCTATGCCTTGCAGCTTATGCAACTGCCCCTGAGTGCGAAAATCACAGGCAGACACATTGAAGATGTGATCCCGAACACGCGATTACATGAAGTGGTACGTACGGGCGAAGCCGAATTTGACCATGAAATGCTGATCGGCGATCATGATGTCATCGTCAATCGCGTGCCGATTGTGAGCCGGAAACACGGTGTCACTGGTGCGGTTTCAAGCTTTCGAAGTAAATCCGAGCTCTACCGGTTGGCCGAGGAGCTGTCTCAGGTGAAACGCTTCGCTGAAGCACTGCGCGCTCAGACACATGAGTTCTCCAACAAGTTGTATGTCATCTCTGGACTCATCCAACTGGAATCGTATCAAGAAGCTGTCGATCTCATCTCCAAGGAATCAGACGTGCATCAGAACTGGGTGCAGTTCATCATGACCGAAATTCCAGATCCCATGATCGGGGGGCTGTTGATTGGCAAATTCAATCATGCGCAGGAGCTAAAGCTAACCTTTGAAATTGACCGTGAAAGCTCATTTCGAGATATCCCTGCGGAAATTGATCGAAATTTACTCGTCACCATCATCGGCAACCTGATTGACAATGCCATGGAAGCGGTTCTTGCCGTTGAGGTACAGCAAACGCCGTATGTAAAATTATTTTTAACCGATCTTGGCGAGGATTTGATTATCGAATGCGAGGACTGCGGCATCGGTATTCCCGACGAGTTAGGCAATGCCGTATTTGAGAAGGGATTCTCAACCAAAGCAGGTGAACATCGCGGTATCGGCTTAGCCTTAGTCCAACACGCTGTCCATAAGCTTAACGGGTATATCACTTTCCATAAAAACCCGGAATGCGGCACACTCTTCACCGTCGCCATACCGAAACATCCGATGTCCACAGAAAGGAGTTCAACCTCTGATGGAATACCAACAACGGAACATTGAAGTTTTGATCATCGAAGATGATGTGAAAATCGCCGAAATTAACCGAAGGTTTATTGAAAAAGTAGACGGCTTTCACGTTGTCGGTATCGCGACAGACGATATTCAAGCCAAGGAACAGCTAGACATTTTACGCCCAAATTTAGTTCTGCTGGATATTTACATTCCTGGCTCCAATGGCTTGGAGTTGCTCTCCTATATTCGTCAACATTTCCGAGATACCGATGTCATTATGATCACGGCTGCCAAAGAAGTCGAGGCTATACGGGAAGCCGTTCGCAGCGGAGCTTTCGATTATATTATGAAACCGCTTGTTTTCAACCGGCTGCAGGAAACACTCCTGCGTTATCTAGACTTTCACAGTGAGTTGAATCGGCTTCATCATACAGGCTCTATTAATCAAAGCGATGTCGATCGCCTCATTTTGGGAACGAGTAAAAAGGATTCCCGCACTGAGATTGCGTACCTCCCTAAAGGCATCGACAAATTAACGCTAGTCAAAATTGTTCAGGCGATTTCTACCGCGGCAGACGGGATGACTGCGGATCAAATCGCCAAAGAAATAGGCGTCAGTCGTTCAACTGGACGCCGATATTTGGAGCATCTGGTCTCCTCTGGCGAAGTTTTCGCCGATCTGACATATGGCGTCGTGGGTCGCCCCGAGAGAGTGTATCGCAAACGGGAGTCGTGATGTGATCTCCTGGTTCCCCAAAAAAACCTGCACAAGATGTGCAGGTTAGATCGACCGATTCAGTTCCTATAGCATCAATCTGGCAAATTACCGGAATCCTTCCCCTTATATCGCTTTTTGTGAGACAGGCTTCCGTTTTATCGAATCGGGGGCTTTGCATAATAATTGCCCGAACAAGGAAGCGAGCAGTTGTTGAAAAAGCATACACATAATAACAGGCATTGCGACAGGTGGGGGGAAAAATGAAATGGCCAGAACGGCACCAGCGCTATTATTTCTCATCCCGGTATTAAACACCATGGTAACCATGATATCGCTGTCCCACTTTAGCCATCTGGCGATCAGCCAACCAATGAGATAGCCAGATGAAGCCATAACGACAATCACACAAGCTGTCAGGACCAATTTACTGTCAATTTTTGTGAAATAAGGTGCCACCACAGCGCTGTTAATCGCAATAGTGAAGGCTAACCCTATTTTGGAGAAGGGCGATAAGGGGCGCCCCCATTTCTCCTTCACCTTGCCTTGCGAAAGTTGATTTAGCAGCATACCCAATAAGGACGGAAGGACGATCATCAAGAAAAGGCCTTTCATCATCCCAAACACATCCATCTTCACTTGTACGCCGAGAAACGCATCCATCGTAAGGGGCACTAGAAACGGCGATAATAGTGTATCAATCAAAATAACCGACAACGTCAGCGCAATATTCCCCTTAAAAATGGAAACCCACATGAAACTTACAACACCAGTAGGAATGACGACCATTAGAATTAGTCCCGTTCTCAGATAAACATCATCATGAAAAAACACATTGCCAATGAACCATGCAATAGCAGGCATCAACACATGCAGAGCAAACAGCGAGACGAAAATCGGGAACGGCTGAATTAAGACTCTTTTTAAATCCTTAAAGTTCATACTTAAGCTGCCTGTAAATGTCATAAAGCCGAAGATCCACGGTACTAAGTAAGTAAAGGACTTTAACCATACTGTCAAAATAATTCCTAGAATAACACTTGTAGGAGTAATCAGCGGAAGCCATTTCTCCAGGCTCTTGTTTAATTTATTCAGCATTGGTTTCTCTCCTAACATGACTTTAAAGCTCTGAAAGCTTAACCTCGGTATACGCCATAATCAGCGGTGCAACGCCATGTCCATTATTACTCACGATGATTTCGTTCTCGGTGTAGTACTTAAAGGTCCCATCACGAACCTTGCCCGTATCAGGATTTGTGCCAAGTCCTGCACTTCTACAGATGCCACCAAGCAGCACTTCTCCATTCTCCTCACGGAGATATTGCCGGACAGTACCGTCAAAGGCAGACTTCCCGCGCTCGGCGTATTCGCTAGCAAGATAGCCAAGGCGCGAACCTTTCAACATCGCATAAGCCATCATCAAGGTTCCGCTAGATTCCAAGTAATTCCCAGGTCGGTCCCCCATATCAACGATCTGATACCACATCCCCCCGCTATGCTGGTAAGGCAACATACCGTCTAGCGTTTCCTGCAACATCACTTTCAGAGGCTCGCTGTCCACCTGTTCATCCTCCAGAAGTTCAAGCACGTCCACCAAGGCCATCACCAACCAGCCCACAGCACGCCCCCAGACATTCGGAGACATGCCCGTCGTTTTGTCGCACCAAAACATCTCTCTACTTTCGTCGTAAGCATGGTAGTATAGGCGATTCTCATCATTGAAAATAAACTTTTTTACGTTTAAAAATTGATTTATGGTATCGGAATAGTCCTTCTTTTCCTCAAATTCCTTGATGTAACGAACCAAGAATGGTTGTCCCATGTAAAGTCCATCCAGCCAAATTTGGTTTGGATAATTTTCTTTGTGCCAAAAGCTTCCTGATGCTGTTCTTGGATAGGTTTTCAATTGCTCATAGATCAAATCAAGCACATGCTTATATTTGGCATCGCTCTCTCTTTTGTATAAGTCAAAAAGAATGGTCGCTGGTCTAATTTGATCCATACTATAATAACGCACATCAATAGCCGGGATTGTGCCATTCTCATCATATAGACGGTCGACGAAGCTTTTGACGAACTGGTAATAGTCTTCTTTTCCCGATTGCTTATAGCTGTCCATATACGATTTGAGAATACAGTTCTCAATATAGTGCCATCGCAAAGCAAACCATGTTCCTTCACTTTCCATATAGTGATCTCTAAGTTGATCCAGCAATTGATATGTCATATGATCCTCTCCCGAATGGTTAACATGGTTAACTTAGGTGTCCCGATATTGGCCAGGTGTCATGCCTGTCAGCTTTCGAAAAGTCCGGATAAAACCCGTAGAATTGGCATAATTCAGCCTCTCCGCAATTTCCGAAATCTTCATATCCGTCTCTTTCAACCATTTCTTCGCCATGTTAACCCGATAGTTGGTTAAATAATCAATAAAAGTAACACCGATCTCTTTCTTAAAAACACGACTGACATAAACAGGATGATATTTGAGCTGCGCAGCACACGATTCAAGTGTGATATCCTGCTCGAATCCTTCATGAATCATTGTAAGCATTTGATGCGCGAGGTTGATATATTGCGAATCTGCCCGTCCTTTGAAGAAGGCGAGTGCTGGCGGCAGCAATTCCGTCTTAAACCAAGACGTAATATCTTGTACCGTGTTCAACTTCATAAAAGAATGGAGCACGGATTTCGTATCAATTAAGCCTTCCAATTTACCGCCTTGCTGCTGGACTAAGCCATGAATCTCAGTAATCAGTTCAATCATCACGAATTGAAAATCGTTAAACCGGATCTCTCTTTCCATGATCAACGCAACGTATTTATCAAAATGTTCAAACGTAGATGTGGAATCACCCGTTTTTAATGCGTTTACGAAATAATCTTCCAAATAATTCAGCGATGCTGCGAGATGCTTGCTATTCTCATGAACCGTTTCAATATCATCATAATGAATGATGATATCACTCCCCAGACGAATCCTTCGCTTCAGCGCTTCCAAAGCCTCTGCATGCGCATTCATGGCATCCGTGTATCGGGAAAATACGCGGCTGATCCCGATGCTGACTTTCAGCTGAAGAAGCTCGTGAACCTTATCTTTAATTTCCTCGGCCGCCTGGTGAAAACTCAATTGCAGTTCCTGCAGATCTTCGACATCCCCAGTAAGCAGGGATACCTGAGACTGATCCAACAATAAGGACCCAAGCAAACGATTAGCTGGCAGAAGCTCACTGACGATGTTATGGATAGCAAATAACAGCAATTCCTTATCGCTTTCCATGTATCTCGTATCCTGAAGGGAATCGATCTGCAGCGCAATCACACCCATGGGCTTCCCTTTTTCCGCAAAGCCGTAGGTTTCACACTTGAATGCAAATTCGCTCTCCGTCACCTGTCCCATGAACAGTTTCAACAGGAAGAACTCTTTCATCTGTCCCGTTTGACCTTGAAGCTGCTGTTGAAACTGCTTCCGTGTCCGGAATAACGCATTAAATCTATCCTCGATATAAGCAAATTCATCTTTCCTGCGAGACTCAGTCGTTTCGCCACCGTACTGCTCCATCGTCTGAAATAAACGTCGGATCGGAGAATACATCCGTCTGCTCACATAGAATGCGGCAGATGCAATTACAAGGAAGACGATCAAGCAGACATTTATTGTAACGAGTGCAATCTTCTTGGATTCCATCGTCACTTGATCAATGGAAACAACGGAAGCATAGATCCAACTATTGGACGATACTCTGTAATTTACAGCCGTTTTTTTGCCTTCATAATAACCGTTTGTATCTGTCACTGTTTCCAAAGGCTCCAGGATCGAATCAGAAATGTAGTCTGCTCCCGCGTTACTTAAGAATGGGATGTGATCGCGGTTCAGTACATAGATGTCGCCCAACTGCTTCGTTTGCGCTAACCCTTTTTCCAATTCCGTCTTCGACATTTCTATGATCAGTAATGCCTTCGGAGCTGCCGACGGAGCAATCATTGGGAGCTTTACAACCATCCGAATCCCGTATTCGTCTGCTAACCAGAATAAATTTTTAGGATTTTTTGCGTAATCTTGCAAAAGCTTTTTATCGGAATAATCCGCCGTATGGGTGAAGCCTAAATTGCTGATCATCCAGTCCTGTTCCAGGTTAATGAGGTGCGTGTCAGCTACGCCCGATAAAGAGTGCAAGTTATATAAACCCTTGGCAAGGCTTGTAATCGTTTGGAAATCATCCTGTGTCAACGCATTGTAGAGGTTGTCTGTTACAAGCGGAGAATTTAAATATTGCACGGCACCCATTTCTACATTTTTCAATATTTGCTCAATTCTCATCTGGTTCTGCAGCAAAATTTGGGAATTGCTTTCTTTAACCTTTTTCTCTATATCCTGAGAGGAAATATGATAGGAAATCATTCCGATTGTCGTGACTGGAATGGCAACCAGCAACATAGCGAATAGGATCATGCGATATAAATAGGTGGGCAATGTCATTCCTCACTTCTGTTTACTTTCGTGTCAATGACCCTTATTATATCAAAACCAGCCGTCCGGTGTTACTGTGCGGACGGCTGCTTGCATGCTTACTTCTTGGTTTGCGAGGTACGGTCCTGAAGCTGATGAACGGATACGTTCCCCCAGCTTAGATCGTCCACGCGGTATTTGTTGATTTGATCCCAGTCAAGCTCCATGCCTAGACCAGGCAAGTCACGTCCCGGAACAAGAAGATATCCGTTCTCGTATTGAACTGGACTTTTAACAATATCGCCAATATACAATTCAGGTCCAGTCGGATCTGATGTATAGTTCAAATTCACAAGCGAGCTTCCCAGATGTGCCATAGCCGCTGTACCTACAGACAGCTCCTGCGTCGTGCCGATCAAGCAGGATTTGCCAGCGACTTCCGCAGCAGCAGCCGCTTTCCTAGCAGCGGTAATTCCACCGATAAAAATAGGTGAAATATTAAAAATATCGACCGAATCGTGCTTTATCATTTCGGACTGCTGACGGAAGCTCCATACATGCTCACTTACTGGGTATTCCGTGTTCATTCGGTAATGATGAAGCCCCTCGAAATCATTCTGAACGGCTGGGCTCTCCACCATCTGGAAATCATATTGCGACAATCGCTTCGTGGCCTTCAACGCCGATTTCCAGTCCAGCAAATGGCTGAAATCCAGCGATTTAATCGTCACTTTCGATCCAAATTCCTTTTTCACGCCATCCAGAAATGCTTCATCAGCATCCAGGTTTTTGCCAACATAAAGTCGGAAAGTATCAAAGCCTTTACTCAGTCTCTCGCGGACAATCGCCAGATTTTCTTCAACTTCTTCCATAAAGCGATGTCTGAAGATCGGATAGCAGACTTTAATTTTCTCCTTGATTCTGCCGCCAATAAATTCAGCTACGGAAATACCAAGCGATTTCGCGCAAAGATCGTGTAAGGCCGCATCAATCCCGTTACGGATAAAGTTACCCTTTTCATAATAAAACATCGTTTCTGGAAAATTGCTGAGCAGTTCCCTATTGAGCAGTGAAATATCAAATGGACTCTGGCCTAATAGGATGGACTTGAGCACCACGGCCATGTCCTGAATATCTAATGAATAATGAGGAAGATGAGAAAAGTCCGACATTTCACCAATACCTGTTAATCCGTTATCCGCATCAATCTCCACGATGACATGCTTGCAGACAAACCCTGTATTACGCGGCATTGCGATAACCGTAAGTCTAAGATCTGAAATTTTCATGTTGTTAGCAGCCCCCATGCGCTTAGTAAGTTCGTTACTTCCTTCTTATCCGCTTCATTCAAAGGATCAACAGGTTCGCGCGTAACACCTGCACGAAGTCCCAATTGTTCCATCGCTTCCTTCACAGCGACCACATTGTTACCGGCATTATATTTGGCACGCAGGTTCTCGAAAGGCAGAACATCTTCCCACAGCTTCCATACGGTAGGCCAGTCTTGATCGCGCAATGCTTGCAGCATCCCCTGTGAAATACCGGGATTGACATTGATTAAGCCCGATGTAAATCCCCTTGCGCCTGCATTGTAGAAGTAAGGTGCCCACTTCTCAGCAGTGCCGCAGATCCAGGCAATGTTGTACGCTGCGCTGATCTTGCGCACCGTTGCGGTAAAACGCGGAAGATCGTTGATCGCATACTTCACGCCCACGCATTTATCCAACGGCGCTAAGCTTAACAAGATATCGTCCGAAACATGAGCATCTTTCAAATAAAGGATGGACGGAATATCCAAGCTTTTAATCACATTACGGTAATAGGACACCGTGCCAGGCGTCGTAATATAAGGATGAATAGGCTGATGGATCATCACGCAATCCGCTCCCACCTGCTGGGCATGCTTACCAAGCTCTACCGCCGTTTCAACGGAATATCCGATGCCAGCCATAACAATAGCACGATGATTTACGATTTCAACGACCCGTTTGGTTACTTCCTTGGCTTCTTCCAGCGTTAACGCATAGAATTCGCCCGTGTTTCCGCAGGGCACAATCACTTCGGTACCATTCGCCAGCAAGAACTCGATATTCGCTTCCAATCCTCCCCAATCAATCTGGCGTGTCTCTTCATCAAAAGGTGTAATATTAATAGCTGAAATCGTTTCCAGCCTTTTACTGAATGCAGCATAATCCATCTGAGTTCTCTTCCTTTCGTATCGTTCCCACGACTATGGTGTAATCACGACGGTTTTGACCTGTGTGAAAAACTCAATTGCTGCACGTCCTTGTTCACGAGAATAGGAGCTGGATAGCTTCATCCCGCCGAAAGGGGCCTGAGGTTCCACACCAGCGGTTTCACCGTTCACCTTAATCAGGCCTGCCTCAATACGATTCACAAAGTGATGAACATGCTTTTGATTTTGTGTAAAAATAGCAGCTGCTAATCCGTAACGAACGCTATTAGCCAGATCGATCGCATGATCAAGATGATCAACCTCGTTAATCACTAAGACAGGTCCGAAAATCTCCTCTTGTGCGAGCGTCGATTGCGGGTCAACATGATCTAGAATCGTAGGCTCAATATAGTACCCTTTGGCAAACTCGCCATCCGTCTTCGCTTTCCCTCCAGCAAGTACTTGAGCTCCTTCTTCAATACMAATTTGGATAAATGCCAGAATCGACTCGTATTGGCGTTTGGACACAACAGGTCCAAGATAGCAGTCATTTTCCTGCGGATTAGACAGCTTAATCCGGTTCGCTCGCTCGATCAATAAGGAGGTCAATTGTTCCTTCACGGATTTCTCGACGATAACACGGCTAGTCGCCGTACACTTCTGACCTGCAGATCGCATGGCAGCGCTAATGATGACATCAGCCGCTTTCTCCAGATCGGCGTCCGCAAGCACAATGGTCGCGTTCTTCCCGCCCATCTCCAATTGATATTTCGCATGACGGGACGATGCGGCTTGCGAAACTTGCTTGCCGACAGCATCTGAGCCCGTGAATGAGATTCCCGTCACATCAGGATGATCTAGAATACGTTGTCCGACAACAGAGCCAGAGCCGCTGACTAACTGGATTACGCCTTGCGGGAAGCCGCTCTCTTCCAAGAGCTGCATGAGCTTGGCTGCTGTAATGGTAGAATGCTCTGCAGGCTTCCATACAACGGTATTACCGAATATTAAAGCTGGAGCCATCTTCCATACAGGAATGGCGACAGGAAAATTCCAAGGTGTGATCAGACCTACGACGCCAAGCGGTACCCTCGTCGTGTATAAGTGGGATACTCCGTCTGTGGAAGGCAATACCTCACCAATGCTGCGTAGTCCCTCACCTGCGTAATACCGGAACAGTACGACAGCGCGATTGACTTCACCTCTTGCCTCGCCGATCGGTTTTCCCATCTCAGCTGTAAGAAGTTGTGCCAATTCCTCGAGATGATCCTCTATCTTCTGTGCGGCCTTAAACAAATACGCTGCTCTTTGTGTACCTGACAAGCTAGACCATGTTGGAAGCGCTTGCTTAGCACTCACTACGGCTAAGTCAACGTCTTCCTTGCTCAATTGAAGGCTTCGTCCTACTAACAACTCCGTATTTAGGGGACTGTAATGATCCTTAGAAGGGCGGCTGCCGGGTTCTACCCAGCAGCCATTGATATAAGCGGTTTTTTCGATGACATTTACATTTGTATGCATGTACTCACTCCGTCTCTCAGACTCGATATTTATGGACCACTCTATTTTTTCTGCTTAGCGTATTCTGCCGTGTACTCAGCAATGACCTTCTCGCCGCCTGCTTTCATCCATTTATCGAGCTCGGCCTGCCAGCCAGCATCGTCGATTTTACCCATAATGTATTTGGTTTGGGCATCACGAATCATGTTATCGAGCTCAACGCCTTTTTCAGCGTAGGTCTTCGAATTAAATGTCTGGGCCACATTCGGAACGACGCTTTTCAGATTATCCTGAGCGATCTTCGAACCTTTTGCCTGCAGCTCGTTTTGCTTCAACGGAAGTCCTTTTCCTGCTGTTTCAAATGACGGCAAGCTATCACGGTACGGTTTAACCTCAAGGTTGAACAGTGTCAAATCTTTAATTTGACCCTTGCCATCCTCTGTTTTGGTAAAGTGTTTGCCTTCAACCCCTCTTGTCAGCAGCGTTGACATTTCAGCATCTAGCAGCTTATCGAAGAAGCCTAATAGGCGCTTCAGTTCCGCTTCCGTCTTCACGCTTGATTTAGGGAATAGGAAGAAACCGTTGTTTCCAGACTCAGCCGGAACTTTAAGTCCTGATGGACCTTCAAAGGGCACGACATCCACAACCGCGCTTGGCGTTGATTTCGAAACATTATCAGCAGAAAGTGCAGCAGCTGTTGCTACGGTATTAACACGGATACCGACTTTACCCGCATTCCATTTGTTATCAGAATCTGCCGTTTGCACAATGGAGAAATCCTGATTAATTAATTTCTCAGTATACAAACGTTTCAATAACTTCAAGGAGTCCATGTATGGCTTCGTCATAAATTCAGCTACGACTTTACCATTTTCAACCCCCCATTTATTAGGTGCGCCATTCGGAACCGATAGACGAGTTAAAAAACTGCTGCTAAGCACTGGATCGTTATAGTTTTTATCCAAGAAGAAGCCGTAAGTATCTGCTTGACCATTCTTATCAGGATCTTTTTCTGCCACTGTTTTCGCCATGTTGTACCAATCGTCTAGTGTAACCGGAGGCTTTAAGCCGAGCCCACTAAACCAGTCTTTACGATAAATAATTCCTGCACGTCCAATGTCTCGGTATAACGGCAGCCCGTACAATTTACCATCCACTTTAATGTTGTCGTAGTACATCGGACTAAGCTCGGATAAATTTTTGTAATCCTTCAATAAAGGGCCAATTTCCCAGAATAGACCGGACTGGATGGCATTTAGGGTCGAAGCGTTAGCTTTTACTTTAAAAGCTTTCGGCATTTCGCTAGAAGCAATCATGATGTTCTTCTTGTCTTCAAAAGCAGCATCTGGAATCCATTGAATATCAATTTTGGCATTCGTATATTTCTCTATCGCAAGCTCAATATCGCTGCCCTTTTTAGGCGCTTCCCCTACCTGCGGCGTAGCAATGGTTACCTCTAGTGGTGTGTTATCCACCGTTTTTTCTTCTTTCTTCGGATCTGTGCTGTTTCCACAACCTGCAAGTGTACCTGTTGTCAACGCGATGGAGCAAAGTAAAGCCATATACCTTTTTTTCATCATTCTTACCCCTCCATGATTATGAATAATATGGTACATATGCAAAGATGAACCCTTATAGGTTATCCCTTTACCGAACCTAATAAAACGCCTTTCGCGAAATGCTTCTGTAAGAATGGATAGACGAGAACTATCGGTATTGTCGCGACGACAATCGAAGCCATCCGAATCGTTTGAGGCAAATAATCCGTCGGATCGGACTGTGAGGTCGAATCGCCAATTTTATCTTGAGACATGAGCACAATTTGCCTAAGCACAACCTGTACGGGCCATTTCTCAGAATCGTTGATATAAATGACGGCATGGAAGAACGTATTCCAATGTCCCACAGCGTAAAACAGTCCGAAAGTCGCCATAGCTGGCATGGACAAGGGTAACACGATTCTGAATAAAGTCCCGATATCGTTGCAGCCGTCAATTCTCGCAGCATCTTCCAATCCATCTGGAATTTGCTGAAAAAAGTTTTTTAGAACGATTAAGTTAAATGCACTAATGGCTGTTGGAATCATAAGAGACCAATACGAATTAATTAGACCAACCGATTTGACGACGAAATAGGTCGGAATCATACCGCCACTGAAAAGCATCGTAATGAGGATTAATAGCATAAAGGTTTTACGCCCACGCAACGTGGCCCGAGCCAATGGATACGCTGTAAACGAGGTGAGTATGAGATTGATCAATGTTCCTAAAACGGTTACATATATCGATACTCCGATACTTCTAATCATGGTGTCTGTTGAAAAAATGTATTTATACGCGCTAAACGTAAATTTGGTAGGTATCAAGAGCAATCCGCCTTTGACAACCTCTGAAGGGGCTGCAAAGGATACCGAAACAATATAGACAAACGGTATAATCGTAATCAAGGAAACAAGAGTTAGTAAGGCATAGTTAACCCAATCAAATATTTTATTGCTTAATGTATTGTCATTCGTTGGCATTTGATTACACCTCCTAGTAAACGCCTTCTTCGCCAAACTTCTTCGCTAGCTTGTTCGCACCGAGGACAAGTATCAGCCCCACTAACGATTTGAACAAACCAACTGCAGCACTGTAACTATATTGCGCCTGTGTCAAACCCTTCATATACACATAGGTATCGAACACTTCGCCCACTTCACGGTTCATCGAGTTCAACATCAGGAAGATATGTTCAAAGCCTGTATCCAGGAAACTTCCCAAACGTAGAATAAACAGGATTACAATCGTACTGCGGATCGCAGGTATCGTAATATGCCAGAGTTGACGCCAGCGACCAGCCCCATCCATCCGAGCAGCCTCATATAATTGCAAGTCGACCCCAGACAAAGCAGCTAAGAAGATAATCGTCCCCCAACCTGCCTCTTTCCAAATCGATTGCGCAATAATCATGGGTCTAAACCATTCTTCGCTTAGCATAAAAGGGATTTTCTCAATCCCGAATTGTGCCAGCAACTCATTAACGACGCCACCCTCTGTCGTAAATAACACATAAAATATACCTACAGCAACTACCCACGAAATGAAATGCGGTAAATAGAGCAATGTTTGGACGATTCGTTTGAACATCTCTCTTCGCGCTTCATTAATCATAAGAGCTAATAGGATCGGAAGTGGAAAAAAGAAGACTAAATTATAGATAGCTAACAACAAAGTATTTCGAAATAGTGACCAGAATTGGGGCTCCATAAAAAATCGTTCAAAATGTTTAAAGCCAACCCATGGACTGTTTATAAATCCGGTAAAAGGCTTGTAGTCCTGAAACGCCATGACCAGACCAAGCATCGGAACATATTTGAATACGACAAAATATAAGATCCCGGGAAACAAAAGTAGATACATCCATCGATCTCTTAAGAGATCTCGCACTAGCTGTGATCGTTTAAATGAGCTTAATCGAGCTCTTTGCATTTGTGCTTCCAAGGGTTGCGGCACTCGACTTCCTCCTGACTGGTATGTGTTTGGCTTCCCTCGTATCATAAGTTATGAAATGAATATCAGGCTATCGTACTCATTTAACTTCTTTTACTCAACCTTGAAAACCCTTACATGACGGGCGTTTAGCGGATGTGTAACCTTCAAGTAATCATTCTTTGCTGTCATCGTAATGATTTAGCTTTTAGCTTCATTCCGTTATTGCACAAAAAAGCCCAGTAAATTAACTATCTAATTTACTGGGCTTCGTTATGAACTTTTCCGGTAGTATAGCATTAATTATGTGAAGTTCTCCTTCATTTCTCTACTCATTCAAATCCCGAAGTCGATTGTTTTTCTGCTGTACCGTTCTCATTAGATCGACGTTAACATCCTTATCCTCAGCGAAGCTGATGAGTGCGTTAACATCTTTCGGCAGGCATTTGCCGCCATAACCGCGATTATCCTCATAGACAAATGTATGACTTCGCCCGATTCGAGGGTCCTCGAGCCAAACTTCACGCAATTCATTGTAATCAATGCCGTAAGCACCAGCGATATCATAAAACTCATTGCAAAATGACACCTTCAGCGCAAGGAAGCAATTCTCCATGTACTTCGCCATTTCCGCTGTACGAGCATCTGTCAACCGTATTCTCACTTCCGCGTTATACACCTGCTGATACGCACGAACCACAAGGCTAGCATCGGCAGATGCGCCGCCCAGTGTAAGCCATGTACGGTGACGCAAGTCCGCGAAGTGGTGATCCACGGTTTCACCGTAATATTCAGGCTGGAAAACGATTCTCTTCCCTGTTCGTTCCTTCATCTCATCCGTGAAGCCAACTGGTACAGTAGAACGAATAACAATCACTTCAGATGTCAGCCATACAATAACTTCTTCCACAATAGATGTATCGCATTTACCATTCGGAAGCGAGGGTGTCGGAACACAAACGAACACCATGTCACAAGCGTTCACCTCATCTTGGCTGCCCATCTGTAGAGGTCCATCATATATAACAGCMTTGGGAAATAAAGCATGAATCGCTTTGCCTACATGGCCATATCCAACAATTCCTATCTTCATCGTTATCCTCGCTCCTCATGTTGATAATCAATTAACAGTCGTATCTCCTATGTATTACGCGGCCACTTTATCTTCTTGGATCTGTTGCTGTTCCTGACGCTTCTTCTGAACAGCTAGAAGAATGAATACTAAGAAGTAATATCCCCAGTAACCTACGAACTCTTCCAGCGAAGGATTCTGCGTATAACCAAGGAAAGCTTTAAAGAAAATACCGACTTGGCCGTTAATAAGCGGCTCTTTCCCATAATCACGCAGATATTGTACACCGTCAATAGGATGTTCTGGCATAAAGGCTGTAATATTGTAAATTTCACCTATCTGGTGACCAGCTGTTCGATATAGGCTGCCAATAATCCCTAAATCCTGCATAATCCCAATCGCCTGAACAAACAGTCCAGCCGAAATCATCATGAGGAAGACAGCGGTTATCCGGAAGAACGTACTCAAACGAATCTTCTTTGTCCCTTTGAAAAAGAGAAGTCCTACCACTGCGGCTAGCACCAGACCGAATAAAGCTCCCCAGCTTTCAAGCGCTTTCTGAATGTCGCCACCCGTAATAGCAGCGAAGAAGAATACCGTCTCCACGCCTTCACGCACAACAACCAAGAAGGAATGAACAACCATATTAATAGCGCCGCCAATGGTCAATATATGAGCTACCTTGCTCTGAACCTTGCCTTGCATCTCACTGCTTTGTTTGCCCATGAACATAATCATATGTGTCAATAAACCAGATGAGACGAGCATAATCCCGATCTTCAAATAATTCTGACTACCCATACTTGCAAAACCAGTTAATAAAACCTGGAAAGCAAGAGCCAAGCCGTAACTGACAACTATGGCGAAAAACACGCCAACCCATACCCATTTATGCCAATGGATCGCATCAATTCGAGTCAAATAAGTAAGGATGACACCCACAATGAGAATGGCTTCCAGTGCCTCGCGAAACGTAATGAGAAATGCCTGTAAATCCATGATCTGCCTCCTGTTCTCTTTCCTTGCACTGAACATTGAAAAACACTTGTGCTTATACAGCACAAGTGTCTCCCTTCCGAACGAGATGATTAACGAAGAATGATGATATCACCATTTTGATAGAATACGCCATAACTGAACAACTCAGCTACTGCACGCAATGGGATGAATGAACTGCCGTTTTGAAGAACAACCGGCTGATCCAATTTAACTTTCTCGTTTACTTTACCATTCTCAACAACTTGATCGGAACCAGCTTTGATTTCTGTTTTCTTGCCATCTTTCGTGATCACGATCGTTTGCGTTGCTTCAACCCATTCAACTTGCGCATTAATCGCTTGTGCAATAACTCGCACCGGCACTAACGTACGGCCGCTTTCTTGATTAACGAACGGAGCATTCTCAGCTGTGAAAGCAGCGCCATTTACTTTATATCCTTTGTCATTCACTTTTAAGCTGGAACCATCTTTGTCAACGAGGAATTTTACGATGTCAAAGATAGCTGCGTTCGTAGCTGCTGCATCGGATTTATCAACAGCTTCATTTAACTTCGTAGCTGCAACACTTGCAGCTGCAAATTTCTCTTTACCCAAGAACACTTCTTGGCTAGCAAGGAACATGGTACCTTCAGCAACATATCCGCGTGCACCTTGTAGGTCACCAGCTTCTTGTTTAACTAGAATTTGGTTAAGATATTCAGATACTTTACCGATCATCGTACGTTGAAGGGCATCGCCGATTTCAGCTTGTTTGATTTTGCTAGCATCACCTGAAGCGAAGGCATTCTTCACGAAGTCAGCATCAGAAGGGCTTCCACCTTTGAGGTATGTATAAACAGGCATGTAGAGGAAGTAACCTTCTGTGATTGCTTTGGATTGGTCAGCTGCCGCAGCCAAACCAACATTTTCAGCATATGTATATGTTGCAAGCGCGTAGTTTTTGATCAATGTTTTGTCAAGAATTTGACGGTGGAAGTTAAAGTCATTCACGTTGTTGTCTTTGATATCTTTTTGGATTAGCTCAATTGTTGCTTTCAAAAGTGGTACCATGTTCAAGTTATACTTCGTATCACGTTTTACAACGTTAGCTTGCAGAGCACCTTCATAAATTTGAACGACTTTATCGAAAGCAGCCGTCGCTCCAGCGATGTCGCCTTTCGTCAATGCAGGACGTACTTGGTTGCTCATCAAATCACGAAGTGCGAAGAAGTAATACCATTGCAAACCTTTATCGATTGCTTCATTCGCTGGACCTACTGGCAAGTCACCTTTAATGGCAGCATCCAAAATAAGCAAGATGTTAGCATCCATTTTAGGATCATCTGCTTTGATGTTGACATCCAGACGTTTAACATCGGTTTGGAATTTATCTACATATAATTTCTTAATATCAGCAAGAACGGCTTTATCGGTTTTATCTGTGAAGAGTGCTTTAATATCCGAGAAAGATTTAAGGCTAGCGGAGATCGTTTGATCTTCTTTGATTTGGAATTTCGTTTCTGCAAAAGCAACGGATGAAACAGTAACAACACTAGATAGAGCGATTGAAGCACTTAATACGACAGATAGAAATTTACGCATGATAATTTTCTCCTCTATTCATCTCAATTTTTAGGTTGACCTAACGGTTAAATCCACTTTCTTTTGCGAGCAAACCATACGGCCCCGCCCAGTATAACGATAACTCCACCAATCACGGACACGCTGACCCACGGATTCGTTTTGTCTGTGCGTTGCATAGGTGCATGAGCGGCTGCTTCTTTCGCAGGCTCAGCTTTCACAGCTGTGCTAGCTGTCTCCGTAGCTTTAGCAGGTGCTTCTACTGTTGCAGTAGGATTAGCAGCTTCGGTAGTCGGTGTTGGACTTGGACTCGCTGATGCTGATGCAGACGGTTCAGGAGAACTTGTCGCAACTGTTGCCGTTGCGTCTGGTGCCTTCGTCTCTGCTGGTTTGGCATCCGTTGTTGCAGCAGGCTGTTCTTGCTTAGGGCTAACTTCCGCCTTCACAACGGGGTCTGTCTTTGTCGTCTCTACCGGCTTGACAGTAGGCGTCGGTGTACTTGTGGCAACTGGTGCTGGTGCACTGTAAGCTTTATAAGGAAATAGCGGCTTTACCTTACCAAAAATAAAATCAACCTTTTCCTTAAATACAGCAGGCTGCACGGGTTTCTTCCCAACGCCGAACAATCCTGGATTACCCAGTGCTTCCAAAGCAGCATCAAATGCTTTATCAATTTCCGCTTTACCTGATCCCATGTAAGGCTCTAGGGAATCATAGGTTGCCTTGGCCTTAGCCAACAGAAGTTTTGCTTCCGCATAGTCAGAAATACCTTGCCCAGCATAGGTAAAGCGACGATCTAAGTTCATAACCAGGACAGCTTTGAAATTAGCAATGACTAATTTATTATCCTTCGCCTGGAAATTTGCATCTAATGTCTTACCGACCTCTTCACCAAAGTGTGCTACAAGTTCTGCTCTTCGCTCTTTGTAGGCACCTTCGGCTGCTCCCCAATCATTCGCACCCTCGCCAATACTGGTTTGCACCAGTTTAAAGGTTTCTGCTACATCTTCGGTATTCGCATCACCATAAGAGTAGGCCAGCGCGGAAGTCGGCAGGATTAATAATGCCGCAAACACAAGAGTCAATCCGGCTAGTAGCCATCTTTTCATAACTTCACCTCTGCAATGAATTTGATTCTCAATGTCATTGATAATGATAATCATTGTCCATTTTTATGTCAACCTTTATTTTACAATTTGATCACACATTGTTCATCGTCCGTTCATAGTGGTAACTAACGAACCCATTCAAATAAAGTCACGTGTCCATAGGCAGGGTCAAACAACGTATCGGATGTAAACTCGGCAATCTGTTTTAAATGCGATTCCACCGATTTCCCTTGAGCCGCAAAACCTTGCACAACATGATCGGTTAGAAAAACGCGTCGTTCCGAATTGGCTCCTGCCAATGATTGAAAATACCCATACGTATAGATGCGCTCATGTTCGTAATCTGCTTGTAAGTACTGTAKGACTCTCGTTTCTTCCCATGTAAATAGAATGAGTGGCTCATGCAAGCTACTCAGATAGTCATGCAGCTGATAAATCGCTGGTTCGTCCAAAGCCTGCCTTTTTAATAGCTGCGAGCCATAGAAAACCTGTACGACGATGAGACTAATGAAGAGCGTGTATAGTAACTTTGGTGCTAGTCTCAACAGACGCGACTTAGGATCTGAGGCCTTCACAGCATCTGCCGTTCGAATGATGTAGACAAACAGGAGGCATAAAATTGGCGAAACCACTGGAACAATATGTCGAGGCTTTTCGATATTTTGACCTATTAACGCCCATACGGAATAAAGAACAGCACAACCGACCAACCAAAGTAAGTAATTCCTGTTCTCTTTATTAAGATGCCCTGTCGATGCGGCGAATCCTCGCACGATCAACGTTATGACAGCCAAAATCGCGAGACTCATACCAATAAGAATGGAACCACCGAAAAGGGCAGAACCTAGCAAATTTTGCCCGAATAGCAGGATGATTCGTTCCCCCATGGGCATCGGCGTTGAGATCACGCCACCGCCCCACTCAGAGAAATGCCCCTCTACAAAAGCTAGGGACAACTTCCAGAAGCCAGCCACATTTCCTTCCGAAAGTACCAAGCCAGCTACCCAAATCAATTGAAACAGCCCTGCTGCCAGAGCTGAACCTCCTACTCGGAGCCATCTCCTCCAACGGGTAGCCCCCTGCTGCCAAAGCGAATACCAGAGGGGAACTAAGGCTAAACCGTAAGGAAAGAAAGATAGGCGTATCCCCATTAAGAAGCTGAACATCAGCAGCGCTAGCCCGTGACGCAGCACAGCGTGCGGACGATCCATCGCAAAGCGGATACTCCAAAGAAACCACCACAGCATGGCCATGCCTGCGCATTCCGACATGGGACGCGAGGACATAAGCCAAATGTAGGGGCTGCTTAAAACGAGTGCGGGCAGCAAAAGGCTCCTGATGCCGCTGCCCGTCAGACGATGTGCTAATAAAAACATAGGAATCGCGGAGCTTAATGCCGCTAAGGTATTGAAGACGGATAAGGCTATAGCGGGATTATTCATCCAGTGGTTAATAAACCAACCACCCAGAATAAAGTAGGGATATCCAGGAAAATGAGGCTGCATGGCCAGTAAATCATACCGATGCAATGCGAGTGTGAAGTCCACCTCGTCCCATGTGCGCACATAAGGACTCGCATATAGCAGACTAAGGCAGATCACACTGGCTATAACCACAGCTGCAAAAAGCGCCATTACTAACGCGTTGCGTGTCATAAGCTCGGTTCATCCCGATGCATTTGGACAGTGGCCTTGCGCTTGCGGGAGACGGGACGTCTCATTTCTTTGTAAATCGCCGGAATTACGGAAGACACATACTGTCTGAACTTGATGAAGGATTGGCCCTTGGTCCGTACTTGGTACGAGATCGGAATCTCCTCTAAACGGTAGCCCTGACGAACCAGATTAATCGTGAGCACCTGGGCGTAATTGTAGTCATGGATAATGACGGCGTTCTCCATGGCATCGCGTGAGAATCCACGCATCCCTGACTGGCCGTCATAAATCCATCTGCGTAGTAAAATCGCCTGCAGCAGGGTAAAGGTATAGTTGCCTAAGCGGCGATGCAACTTCATCCCTTGAATGTGGCCTTTGAAGCGTGAGCCAAAGGTGTAGTCCGCGCGCCCGCTGATAATGGGCGCAAGGACGTCCGGGATTTGCTCCGGCGGATACTCATTATCCGCATCAATCATGATGCCAATGTCGCCGCCGAGCAGGCAGCATTGCTTCAGCCCTTCGCGAACGGCTGCGCCGAGCCCCTGATTGTGCGGAAACGACACAATGTGGTCGGCCCCCGCTTCGCGCGCAACTTGGACGGTGAGGTCCTTAGACCCGTCGTCGATTACGAGTACTTCCACCTCATACTGCGGGTGGAAATCTCTCGGAACGCGGGCAATGACCCCGCTGATATTCTCTTCTTCATTATGTGCAGGCATGAAAACGATGATTTTTTTCTTAGTCATGATGTTTAATAGCCTCCGTTAGAACAGGTCCACGACTATGGCTTGGGAAGGGTGCTCCCAGCAAATAAGCCAGCGTCGGCGCCATAGAGACGAGTGAATGCTTCTCATCAATGCGACGGCCTGCTTCGATGGTTGGACCGTGCAGGAAGAAAGGCACATAACGCTCGCCTTCGTCGAGATGCCCATGTCCGCCAATGCCGTCTGCTTGTCCGTGATCGGCACAGATGATCAGTGTTGTATTCGCCATCATACCGCGCTCTTCGAGCCAACCGACGAACTCTTCAATAAGTTGGTCCGCTTCGGCAATCTTTTGCGTGTAATCATCGTAGAGAACACCTCGGCTGTGACCTGTTTGGTCAACTCCAATTAATTGGGCAACGAGTAGGTCAGGATTTTGCTCTGCCATAATCTTCTTCGCTCGCTCAATGATATTACGATCGGCAACATCGTTGTGCATGACAGCCGTCACACTCTCCACATCGTCTCCCATGGAGTCAATCAAGTGTGCAATGCCCAGCAAGCGACCTTTTTTGCCCACTTTACGCAGGGAATCGAAAATACTCTCAACCCGAATACCCAGCCTCCACACCATATTGGAGCGAATCCCATGCTCACGTGGATATGTACCTGTAAACATCGAGGAGAAGCATACAACGGTACGCGCTGGATATACGGTTTCCATTTGCGCATACTCGGTTCCTTCTGCTCGCAGTTTCTTCATAAATGGGGCATTCGCTTCCTCAAAGCGTTCTTTGCGCATGCCATCCACAACGATAACGATCACATTCTGGTTCAATGCTTTACCGCCTGCTTGTACAGGGCTTGAATCACGTGTATACGTTGGAATTTCAGATGGCTTCCAGTCGAATAAGTTACGGTGCAGAATAAAACTGTAGATCAACAAACCGCCTGCAAATAGCAGCCCTGTACCCACATCAGCCGAAACATCCGCCTCGAATTGACCATAGTAATGACTCCATACAAACAGCAACAGCAGAAACTTAGGCATCTGCTCCTGCGCATTGCCGCTTGTAGAGTCACTATTTTTCAGGACAAGCTTCCAGAAGCGTGTGAAATTCCACCAGGTCGTTCCAATTCGCAAATGGTAGTAAAACGTGCCCCAGAAATAAATCGTAAAGAAATAAAACACCCCTAACGCCAGCACATATAGAGTTAGTTCATTTCGTTCCCAAATAAGAAGTGCGGCAATAAGTGGCAACCATAAATAATTGCGTAAAAAGAGCGGAAAATCGAAGCAATAATATAGTACAAATAGAGGCATGGTTATCACTAGCCCTAGACCCGCCGCGCTCCAAAAGCTAGAATCAGACCATACACCGATATGGTACAGCAGAAAAACGCCGACAACGAAAATTGGTGTAAACGGTTTCCCCTCATTCAATAGGTTCCAACAGCGGGCTGCAACAATCTCAAAAGATGATGCCTTTTTCATATTAATCTTCCTTCCGCACTTTGTTATAGGATTGTGATTTAGTTTGACTTGTGACTCGGCTAATCCAAGCTTTCATTTCTCGAAAGTGCAGCGGCATCCGCAACAAAGAATAGCCACCTAACGCATAGGCAAATAGAAATTTAAACGTATGTGACAATAGCGCCGCTCGATAAGCGTCTTTCCCATCCACACCCAATAAGGCAAGTGAGCCGCTCATCGTACTTTCATAGGTGCCAATGCCCCCTGGTGTAATATGAAAAATTTGCCCAGCAATCGTCATGCTATTGGCCCATACGAGCGAAATGCTTCCTAATTGCACATTAATAATTTGGGAGACTGCGAGAATGACTCCCGCTTCTAGTACCCAACTGAATGTGATGAAGCCCAGAATGGCGAGCCCTTTGCCCGAAAGCATTTTAAGATGAAAATAGGCAGAATGTTTGACGACAAATGGGAATTTGCGAATCACAGGTAAATAATGAGCCGTTGCGAGAATCGCTGTGCCAGAGGCCAGCAGCGTCACCCACATCCAAGAAGAAGGCAGACCCATGCGGACGATACCAATGCCTCCAATGACCGCCAGCACAAGCATATCCAGCAGGCGCATAACCGCTACGGAATGGAGTGCATCCTCCCATGACTTTCCGCCATTTTTCATTAATAGACCGGTTCGAACCCCATCTCCCACCTTGATCGGCAGCACATGGTTTACGAGCAAACTGTAGCTAATCGCATGAAAATAGACCGCGAATTTGACATCTTGTCCCGCGTAAATTCGCCAAGCTGCCGCTTTGAGAAGAAAGGAAACTAGGTATGCGATTACCATAAAGACCAACCACTTGGGCCGGTGGAAGAGCAGCCCTACATCGCGAATCCATTCCTTTGAATCGAACCATTGCCATGTGATAACAATGGAACAAACGACCAGAAAGATCGCTATAGATTGGATCATTCGTTTCTTTGTCAGCATATTTGTTGAGACCTTCTTTGGAATGAAGTTAAATACAAGCATGAGAATGAGAATCATGGTCAGTATAGGTGGTTTACACCTTTACGTCAATCGAAGATTTACCAGAATGCATAAAAAACCTGAGGGCAGCAATTCCTCAGGTTTCTTGTGCTGTCTATTTTATCCAAAACAATAACTACTTATCTTCCCTCGTGAAATACCTTTAATTGCAGCTGTTCCGAGAACACTAACTTATAGATGAGGACACTTAACAGTATGCTAGTAATTGCAGCGGAGCCGGTAAAGGAGAATACGATTAAAATTTGATAACGCACAGCTTCCACTGGCTCAGCTCCAGCCACGATCATACCTGTCATCATCCCTGGAAGCTGAACAAGCCCTACTGTCTTCATGCCGTCAATGGTCGGGATCATACTGAATTTAACCGCCCGTTTCCTAACGTCTTGCAGTGCCTGTCCTGCGGAGGCACCAAGTGACAATAGCGCCTCAATCTCGCCTTTCGATGCAAGAACTTCTCTCTTAAGTTGAGTAATAAACAAGCCCGATACGATCATAGCATTTCCGATGGTCATGCCGCTTAGCGGTATGATGTATTGCGGTGTGGCTTCAATGAGATGCAGCCCCAGAAGCATACCCATCATAAGAATCTCCACCGTCATGATCGACAAGGCGATTCGCCATAGAATGCCAGGCATGCCGCCGCCGCGTTTGGCCGCATTCCAGGAGGCTACAGAAATCATAAGCGTAATAATGAGCATCAAGTACGCAACATGCTGCGATTGAAAAATGTAATGCAGCACATATCCAATAAATAATAATTGCAGAGTTGATCGTATCGTGCCAATTGCGATCTCTTTTTCCAATCCAAGCTTCTGCCAAAATGATATCAACATCGTTGCCAGTATGAATAGTAAGGTAAAACTAAGTGATAACATCGTCATAATTGAACCTCTTCTTTAATTAACCCTATAAATTTTCTCGCTGCCTCTGTAGACGGCTCGCTAAAGAAAAGCGCTGTTGGCGCATCTTCAAGTATCGTATTGCTTGACATAAACCATACACGTTCACTCGTACGCGCCGCTTGTTCAAGCTCATGCGTGACCCCTATCAGGGTAGTTCCTTCTTTTTCATGCCACTTCTGAAGTAAGTGCTCGACAGCCCTTGTATTCATCGCATCTAAGGAAGATGTCACTTCATCTAAAAGCAGTACTGCTGGGCGCAGTAGCATAGATCTAATTAAAGCAATCCGCTGCATTTCTCCACCAGACAATTCACGGGCATTCTTTTGAAGATCCAACTCGCTCAGTCCCGATGTCTCTAGCAATTCATCAGCTAGCTTCCTTTCATATGACTTGCCATGCAATCGGCTTGCTGTACGCAAATTGTCCTCAACGCTCCCAGGCAGCATGACCGCTTGCTGAGCAACATAGCAAATTCGTTTCCGCCAGTTTCGTGCCCCAACCTCTTGATAGGAGGCACCCTCCAATAGCATCATTCCTTCATCTGGTGAGCTCAGTAAGGCCAAGGTACGTAGAAATGTACTTTTCCCTTGCCCTGATGAACCGATAAGGGCGATACGTTCCGCTTGCTGAATCTGTACTGAAATGCCCGAAAATAGGTAAGGAGATTTGGGATTATCCTGATTATATGAAAGCTTGGCTAACTTATTTAGTTCAAACATAATGGGTATCCTTTCAGGTCCGATGAGATCTTCACTCATTGTAGCACTTGCTCCAATTGGGTCAATACATGAAAGAGAAAGGAGAACCAACCGTTTCACTTGATGAGAAAACGGGAAAAACAAAAAAACAGTTCAATCATGGTGGTATCTGACCATAATTGACTGTTCCATGTGGGGAGCGTTTATCTTATTTTAAATGCAATCCTTCTCTATTCTCATACGCGATATGATCCAAGTTAATTATGCTTGTACCTTCTATTTTTGCGTTTGCATCCATTTCAACAGCATCTGACGGATTGGGATATTGGGTACCATCATGTTTCAGTTGAACGTAGTGGGAGGCAACCCCACCGCCAGACACTTGAAGTATGAGATTATTCCATCCATTCGTTTGTTCCGTACTTACGATAATTGGATTGCGGATAAGGTAAACTTTTGAAGAAATTTAAAAGTATGATCTTCCTGTTGGAAAAGTAAACCGGTATCTCCGCCCGACCCACTGGTATAAGGTCCAGTCAATTGAACGAATACCTCCTCATTCCCATCGCCATTTAAATCAATATAATTATAGTAGTATTGGGTTTCTTTCACGTCCTTATCATCCATTTCAAGCGTCGCCATGATCACCTTTTCCAAATCTGCGTTTTTAACCATTTCAGGTTTCAGCACGTGAATGTCGTTATTTTTTTGTGCTTTTGATTTGTCAACATATACAGTGTTCGTTTCGCTGTCCCATTCCACCGTTTTACCTAGTGCCTCTGAAATTGCTCTAACTGGGAAATATGTCGTGCCATCCACGTTGAATGGCTCTATGGCGGTGCCTGATTCATCTACCAAATTCAGACTTTTATCTCCCACATTTATATTAATATCGTTAAATGTTACTTTCAACATTCTGGTAAATCCCCCAGCGGATACACTGCCTACTCCTGCCATTAGAGCCAAGGTAAAACATGTACCTGCTACGATGCCTTTTGCTGTGTCTTTGTTGAATCTCATTTCTCTTTCCTCCTGTAAGTGCTATCTGTATGTTTTATAGAATTTAGACGGACAAGCTCGCATTATGGTTCAATAGGAAAGTTAGGATTGACAGGGATTTCTTTCGATGATACGGTCGGAGAAATGCGCAAGAAGTTAAGGAGGATGTACATGTTTAACGGAAAAATGAAGGCTGTTACATTCAGCTACGATGACGGTGTGACCCAAGATATACGTTTGATTCAAATCTTTAATAAGTACGGACTTAAAGCAACTTTTAATCTTAACTCAGAACTCCTCGGATTGGACAACACCCTTATCAGGGAAGGACAAACTGTTAATCATACCAAAATTCATAGAGATCATGTAAGAGAAGTTTATCTCGGACATGAAGTCGCAGCGCACACCTTAACTCATCCACTTCTTACCCAATTAGATGAAACCGAGATCGTGAAGCAGGTGGAAGAAGATCGTAGAAATTTGGAGGCAATCGTGGGCTATGATGTGGTTGGCATGGCCTACCCAGGTGGGGGTGTGAACAACAATGATTACGTTGCGAATGTCATAAGAAACCATACAGCCCTCCAATACGCAAGAACAACAACGTCTACCTATCAGTTTGACCTGCAAGACAACCTATTTAGATTTAATCCAACCGTTTATCACCATCAACAATGGGAGCAAATGGAGAAGCTTGCTGAAACTTTTATTGCCTTAAAGCCTGATAAGCCGCAAATTTTTTATATATGGGGACACAGTTATGAATTCGATATCCATGATTCATGGGATAAATTCGAACAGTTTTGTCAACGAATAGGCGGACATGATGATATATTTTATGGTACGAACCGCGAGGTTATCTTGCCAGATTACATAAAATAATCGCCCATGCTGGGCGCACAAAAACACAAGTGAGGGCGGCTTACCTTGCGCACAATATTTKTGCGCTAGCGCGCGACGGCCGACGGGGCCGCTTACCTTGCGCACAATATTTGTGCGCTAGCGCGCGACGGCCGACGGGGCCGCTTCTCTTGCGCAMAATATTTGTGCGCTAGCGCGCGATGGCCGACGGGGCTGCTTCACTTGCGCACAATATTTGTGCGCTAGCGCGCGATGGCCGACAGGGCCGCTTCACTTGCGCACAATATTTGTGCGCTAGCGCGCGAYGGCCGACGGGGCCGCTTCACTTGCGCACAATATTTGTGCGCTAGCGCGCGATGGCCGACGGGGCCGCTTCACTTGCGCACAATATTTGTGCGCTAGCGCGCGATGGCCGGCAGGGCGGCTTCACTTGCGCACAATATTTGTGCGCTAACGCGCGATGGCCGACGCCATAGGCTAGAGATAAAAAAAGACGGAAGAAAGGGCACGCCATACCGCCCTTTCTTCCGTCTTAGCCTTTGCTTATATGATCACAACTTTACAGAAATTATTTCTTCTTATTGCTGTTATACCAGTCAGTTTCATATTTGATTCTTTCAGTACCGGCTTGTGCTCTCCATTGCTTCACATACGTATCGAAGTAATCGAGCGGTTGTTTGCCAAGCATGATCTGAGCGGCTGCTTCTTGGAAAAGAGTACCGCTGAATTCCAATTCAGGCTTTGCGGGTAATTTTGAAGGAGGGAGACCCGCTACAATACTCTTCATTCCTTCTGAAGCGGCGACTTTATAAGCCGCATCCATTTTGTCGGCTGCTTCCTTGCTGCCCAATTGAATTTCCAGGAAGTCTCTGTTGTAGGCGACCAGATTGAAGGTACTCGGACGCCAAAGTGCCGTTTTGTCATCTGTATCCTTTTTGATATCATAGGAAATTTTGCCGCCATCCTTCTTGTACGTTACGTTTGGTATCCCAAAATTAACAAACTCTTGACCTTCCTGACTAACGAGCCAATCAAACATTTTCACGATCGCAGCTGGATCTTTCGCGGCTTTGGTGACCATGAACGACTTATTAGATGCACGAACCGAAGTACCAGAACTTTCTACACCCGGCGCTTTCGGAGTTTGAATTGCAATCACATTCGCTCCTATACCCGGAAGAGACTTGTTCAATTTGTCCTGCCAATCCCAAGCAAGCGAAGGTGTGTGCACCCAAGCACCAACCAAGTTATTCTGGATCTTCTGCTCCCAGACATTCCGTTTGTTTGTCAGAAACTCGCTGTCAATCAGCTTTTCTTCAACCAATGTTCGGAAAAATCCAAGCGCTTGCTTCATATTAGGACTAATAACCGATGGCACTACCTCCCCATTAACTAATACACGGTTGAAAGCATCCACACCGAACATGGTCATCACATTGTCAACCCAACTGAACTTTTCACGACCCGAGATCGGCATCTCATCTTTTTTGCCGTTGCCATTCGGATCCTTATCACGGAATGCCCGCAGCATTGTCAACAATTCATCAGGCGTTTGGGGCGGGGTGGCAATACCAACCTTATCCATCCAGTCTTTACGGACATATAGAACATTATTTCCTAGCTGTCCTTCTGGAATCGCCATGATTTTCCCACCCGTTGTGACTTCGTCCCAAGCGGCTTGCGATATCGCCTTTTTCAGATTGGGGCCGTATTTATCAATATAATCGTTTAATGGGATAATCTGTTCATTTTGCAATAATTCATAATTAATGCCCCAACCGCCGACGACATCAGGGATATCACCGCTGGCAAATTTAATTCTAACCTGCTCCCCATACTGCCCATGCGGAAGGAATACCCAATCCAGATCCGTATTCGACTTTTGAGCCAGGTATTTCATCGTAGAGTCATCCATCGACTTCCCACCTGGAATCGGCTGGTTAACATCGCTTGCGAACACGCGGATTTTGACTGGTGCTGCTGGTGTCGCAGGCGCTTGCGAAGCGCTTGTTTGCGTACTTGTTTGACTCGGCGTTGCGCTAGAACTACTGCCCTCATTACCCGAAGAACATGCAGTGAGAAGCACGATTGTAGACAACGTTAGGCAAACCGTACTGCCCCATTTCTTTTTGAAACTCATATTCTTACCCTCCCTAGGTTTTCTTTCTTAATGATCTATAAAGGCATATGCCTGAATATTCAGTTATTCTTTGACAGAACCTAGCAACGCACCTTTAACAAAATGCTTCTGCAAAAAAGGATATATCAGTACAACGGGCACGGTGGCTAATACAATCGTGGCCATTTGGATGGCGACCGGAGAGAGTTTGATGCCGCCTTCTGCAGCCGCCCCCGCTGTCGAGTCCGAATCTCCATTAGCAATCAGCGAGTATAGGTACATTTGCAGCGTTTGTTTGTTGCGATCATTTATAAACAGTAGCGGCCCAAAATAGTTATTCCAATGGCCGACGGCATAAAACAAAAGAAGTGTCATGACAATCGGCATGGACAAGGGTACAACGATTCGCCATACCATGCCGTATTCACTCATGCCATCCACACGAGCGGCATCGAACAAATCATCGGGAACCGTCCGAAAAAAAGTAATACATAGAATCATATTAAAGGCACTAATGGCACCCGGCAGGATGAGAGCCCATATGGAATTTAACAGAAATAAGTTTTTCACAAGCAAATACGACGGTATGATCGGGGCATTAAAAATCATCGTAAAGATGATTAACAGCATAAAATACTTTCTTCCTTTTAAATCCATCTTGGACAACGGATAAGCCGTAATCATCGTGAATACCATATTGACCAAGGTACCTATCACTACGATTTGGACAGTCATCCATCCTGCCTTCCAGAAGGTGCTATTATTCGCGACTAGCTTGAAATTATCAAGGGTCGCTTCTACCGGCCATAATAGGACMCTATTATGAATAAGAGCGTTCGAGGAACTGAACGAGCCTGCGATAACGTAAAGGATCGGGAGCATGGCTGTAACTGTAATCAGGATGAGAAAACTAACGTTAGAGAAATCGAAAACTTTTTCACCGAATGATTTTCTAATTTTCATATACGACCACCTAGAATAACCCTTCCCCAGAAACTTTTTTACTGATTCGATTTGCCGTGATTAAAAGAGCGAATCCGATAACCGATTTAAACAGCCCTATCGCAGTTGTGATGCTGTACTGACCCCCTAAGATACCTTGCCGATAGGCATAAGTATCCAACACTTCACCTACCCTGATCGTAGTTGGGTTTAAGAATAAATACACTTGCTCGAAGCCAACATCCAGCACGTGGCCAATTTTGAGCAGAAGTAGAATAACAATAGCAGGCAAAAGTCCTGGAAATGTGACATGCACGAACTGCTTCCATCGTCCTGCCCCATCAATTCTCGCTGCCTCATAATAGGAAGGACTGATCCCCGCCAAGGCTGCCAAGAAGATGATTGTACTCCACCCCATCTCCTTCCAGATGCCAGAACTGATAAGCAAAGTGCGGAAATATTCCGGCATTTGCAGGAAACTGATTGGCTCATGTCCTAGCGATGTCCACACCAGGTTAACTAAACCTGTCTGACTAGAGAACATCATATAAACTAAGCCGTAAACGATTGTCCAGGATAAAAAGTGAGGCAAGTAAAGCAACGTTTGAACCATGCGTTTAAGCGCGAGATGTCTCAGTTCATTCAACAAACAAGCGAGTATTATTGGAGCAGGAAACGAAAATATAATTTGATAAAAACTTAAGATGATCGTATTAGCAATTAGTCGCTTGAATTGTGGATACGTCACTAGCTGCTCGAACCATTGAAATCCAACCCAATCACTCTTAAGGAATCCTTTGTAAATATTGTAATCCTGGAACGCAATGACACTTCCGAGCAATGGAATGTATTTAAATATAACAAAATACAAAATTCCCGGCAGCAGCATAAGGTACAACGGATGATTTCTCCTTAGATATCGGGAAAGCGATGACTTCACAACACCCGTGGAAACATCTGACGCTTCTGTAAGTATGGCCTCACGCTTTGGTATTGGTAGCAACTTATTGTTCAATCCAATCCATTCCTTTCACTATCTATCTGAATTTATTATAAGGGACTGGAAACGTACCTCATACCGGATAAGCTTTCGTTTATACCTGACGATATTCGGGAGATTGGGCAAAAAAAACACACCGTTCGGTGTGTGGGATAATGATGAACTATGATTCCATTCGCTTTTTGTAATCAAGCGGATTCAAACCGAAATGTTTTTTGAATAATTTCGTGAAATAGTCGACGTCTTCGTAGCCGACACGATTTGCGATTTCGTACACTTTTAATTGGGAGTTCAGCAAGAAGTCACGCGAATGATTCATCCGTTCCACCACGATAAATTGCCAAACGGTCATGTCTGTTTCCTGCTTGAATAAGGTGCACATATACGTTTTATTGTGCGAAACGAAGTCGGCCAAATCCTGTAAATTGATTTTTTCTCCGTAATGTCCCCGAATATATTGTTTCATCATGTCTACAACCTTACTTGACTGATTATCACGGATGCCGCGCATGACGGACATCAAGCTATTGGCACCCTCTTCCAGCCTTCTAACTGCGCATAAGCGAAAATAACTGCGAATAGCATAAAGGCGCAGCAAATGCTCCCCAAGCCCCAAATCCTTCCCCTCATCCAGCTCCAGTCGAAGCTTGTCTTTCGCCATCTCTTCAATGACAGTTTGCAGCCATAGATTGGAAAGCACATGTAATAAATAGTAGTTGCCTGCCACCCATCCTTCCAGTAACTCAAGCGTTTCGACAATGAGCAACGGCATCATGTCACTCCGCAGCGTTTGGATATGCTCGATCCATCGTTCCATCCACGATCGGTTCATCGGCAGTTTGCGCAGTATCAATTGGGCAGCCTCGTGATTTCGTTCCTGTATAATGCGATCCGTCGCCGAGCTCAAAGACTCATTAAAGGCTCTTGGATCAATCGGTTTTAAAATATAGTCCAGTGCAAAGAGCTTGATACTGCGTTGTGCATATTGAAAATCATCATAACTGGAAACGACCATGCATTTCATCCACGGATAAAGCCGATTGATTTGTTCAATCAATTCTAATCCATCCATAGCTGGCATTCGGATATCCGTAATACACAAATCCGCGTAATTTCCCTCCAGCCATTCCAACGCCTTAACGCCGTTTGAAGCCGTTCCCGACACGACCGTTGTATCGTTATAGCCTGATACATATTTAGACAAACTGCTGCAGATTAACATGGAATCATCTACAATAAGCACGCGAATCATGTTATAACCCCCTCTAAGGATCGGTACGGAAAACGAATAATAATACGCGTCCCGCCTTCTGGCAATAATGGCTCGACAGAAACGCCTGTTTCCGGCTCCATATAAAACATTTTCAACCGATAATGAACGTTCAGTACACCAATTCGGGAAAAACGCATATAGTCTTGCTCCTTCTCCCCCATGCTCAAAGCCTGCTGGATCGTATTCAGCCTTTCCTCGGAAAATCCGATCCCGTTGTCCTCAATGACGATTTGGACATATCGATCTTTCCAACGTGTTGTCGAAATCCGAATCAGCAAACGATCCCCTGTCACTTCATAAGCATGTTTCACACTGTTTTCAACGAATGGTTGGATAATGGCTTTAAGACATTGCGCATCCTCTACGGAACTATCTTGTTCAAGACTTAACGATATATTGTCACCGTACAAAATACGAATGATAAAAAAGTAATTTTTTAAGTGGTCAAACTCATCCTTTACTGTAACAATGGTTTGCTGATAATTAGACGTGTACCGCAGCATGTTAGACAAGGCAATCGTCGTCTGTTGAATATCGGGTTGTTCGGCCAAATGAGCCATAGAATTGATCGATTCCAGTGCGTTATATAAAAAATGGGAATTAATTTGTGATTGCAGGGCAGACAATACAGCATGCTGCTGGACAAGACGGGTCTCAGCGAGCTGAATAATGGCGTTTTCTATGCGATCTAGAAGTAAATTATAGGCTGATGCAAGCTCGGCCACTTCATCGGTCCCGCTCACCTGAGCACGGACATCGAATTGATCCAATTTCGTCATTTTGATCGTTCTGCGCAGTTGTTTCAGTCTTCGAGTTATGGAATGAGAGGTTAAATACGCAAGAATGGAAGCAATCAACAGCCCCCCAATTGTAAGCGTTATCGTCAAATGACGAATATTAGATATACTTTTAGCCAAATCTCCGTAAGGTACAATAACAATCACTTTCCAGTCGGTACCTGTGATCGTTTGATAAACGATCATTTGTTTCGATTTGGCGCTGTAATAGGAACCAGAGAGGTTGGAACTGATATTCGTAAAAATGCCCGGATCCAGCTTTGTATTGATTTGCCCAGGGTCGGGATAGGACACAATCGTTCCAAATTGATCAACAATCATGCCAAGCCCGTGCTCGCCCAGCTGTATTTCATTTAATATTTCTTGTGTAGCCAGAAGGGAAATATCAATCGCCAAGTAACCGTTTTGTTCGGCAAAACGAAACTTTTGCGCATACGTTAAAATAGGGATGCTCTTCGACCTTCCCGCTTTATCGGTATACTTGTCGTCCATACCATAATAGCGTGAAAACTTCCCTGTCAGCTCCATACTACCCAGCCATGATTCATTCTTCATCGAATAGTAAGGTGCCAGAATCGATTCCCACATGTATTCGTTACGATATGTGCTCTCGTTCCCATTCTCGTTATACAACTTGATGGACAAGGTCTCTGGATGATAGGTGGTGAAGGGGGTAATCCATGTTTTTTCTATTTTTTGGTAGCTATCAAAGAGGCCATATGGATCATCAGGTCCTGTCTTTAACCAATCCTGAAACTCCCTGCTTCCGCTAATTGTGCGAAAGAACTGTTCATTATCCCTGATATATCGGCTCAAGTTCAGGTTCGCTTGCTTCAGAATCTGATTACTGAAACGCACCACATCATTATCGATCGCCTCTGAGCTTTTAATGAAGCTGAATGTGCTGACCCCGGTTACCGTTATAAAAATAGTGGCAAAGATAATTAGAATAAGCTTCCATTCCAATGAACTCCGGATCGCTTGAATCATGCTCATTTCCTCCTCGGACAGATGTCTGCGCTTTCAGACTCCTATTTCAAGGTTTATGTTACCAAATATAACCTTCGATCACCAGATTTTTGTTCCCACCTACAACGACAAAAAAAAGAGAAGTCATGTAACTGACCTCTCTTAGCTTCTGACTGAATCGTCTTTTTGAATGACATTCTCTCTATAACTTTTACCCCAATCGAACATCATCTGCAGTAAAGGCATCAGACTTTGCCCATACCCAGTCAGGGAATATTCCACTTTAGGAGGATTCTCCGCGTATACTTCACGACAAATAAGAAGGTCCTCTTCCAGCTCGCGAAGTTGATTCGTTAACATTTTCTGAGTAATGCCGGGGATGAGCCGCTTTAACTCTCCGAAGCGCTTCGTCCCTTCCAATCCCAGATGCCACATAATGATTAACTTCCACTTTCCTCCGATAACGGCCAGTGTAAGTTCTTTCTCACAATTAATATCCTGTAAATTAATGCGTTCTTTGACTTCTAGTGCCACTTTGTCACGGCCTCCTCTCTACATACTCATTATACAGTAGTTAGGAAGAAGCCTTCTACCTCATGATATTATTCTAAATTTGCATGATTTTCATACATCCTGCTCGTATCCATCTCTAGCATTTGCATGAGGCTTACGATCACTACATCGTAAAATAAAAGCAGCGTTTGCTCATATAAACTCCCCATAGGCTGTATGGAAACATCGGCATCAATTTGATCTTTGCGAGCTCCAGTCAGCGTAATCGTATGATTCGCTGTTCGCCCGATGGTCGAGTGTGCAGACAGCGTAATCAAGACAACCTCCGCATGAAGCGAAGCGGATTTATTGGCAAAGGCGACTAGCGGGGTAGTCTCCCCTGAGCCTGAGCCAATAACGAGTAGATCGCCGGCTTTTATCGCAGGTGTAACCGTCTCGCCAACAACATAGACGGGAATACCCAGCTGCATAAGTCTCATGGCAAAAGCACGCCCCATTAGTCCCGATCTTCCCGCTCCCGCTACAAAAACCCTGTTCGCTTGGATGATCCGCTCGGCAAGCCCTGTAACTTCATCTTCATTAATTTGCTGAAATGCTTGATAAACCTCAGCTGCTACCTTTGATGACCCTGCCGTTTTAGAAGGAATCATGAACTCACCTTGCCGCTTGCACCAGCCGCTGCATTTCCGCAGCCGCTGCTTGTCGATTTTCTTGCCCCGTAATTCCCCCTCCGACAATGACCAAGTCAGGTCTTGCAGCCAATACCTCGGGGAGCGTGTGCAGCTTAATTCCTCCGGCGATAGCCGTTTTAGCCTGTTTAACCACTCGCTTAATTGTGGCTAAGTCTTCTAACGAGTTCTTTCCAGCCGCTTGGTGATCGTAACCGGAATGAACGCAAATATAATCTACGCCTAGTGCATCAATTTCTTGTGCTCGTTTGGCCATATCGGGCACATTGATCATGTCGACCATAATCTTGGTTCCCTGCTTTCTTGCTTCAGCGACGGCTCCGCTGATCGTCGTATCATCTGAAACGCCCAGCACCGTAATGATGTCGGCTCCCGCTTCAGATGCCTTCATGACTTCATAACCGCCAGCATCCATAATTTTGAGATCTGCCAGTACTTTGACATGAGGATAGGCGGCTTTCAATTCTTTGACAGCTCGTAAACCTTCATTAATAATAACTGGTGTACCAATTTCCACGACATCTACATAGGCTGCTACTTCATTTACAATCTCTTTCGCGCCTTGAATATCTACTAAATCTAGTGCCAATTGCAGTTCCATCTAGAATCTCTCCCTCTATTTGCAATTCTGGTGAATGCCATAGACCCATTGTAGGGCCATGCCGCTCATCAGAAAAGTAGGCACTTCAATGTGCGTAGTTACTTGAAAGTAACTAGATGCGAGGGAATTCGTGCAGATGAAAGTGATTTTTCTTACATAGATGTAGTTTTGTATGAAGATTAAAAAGGCTGTCTCAAAGTCAATTTATGACTTTTCGAGACAGCCTTTTTCTCGTTATTCACCGATGAGTAAACCTGCTCCCCGCAAACTAACTGGATTTTCTCCATCTAAACATGAATCGACAGTCCAGTGGCTGTCTCACCTGCCGCAACTTCGGCCACGCCGATTATATATTAAGCTATTAATTTCAATCCTACTGCAGCACTGAGCACCATCGCGATGAACACAATTCGCTTCCAATTCTTAGATTCCCCATAGAACAACATCCCTACGACTGCACCTCCAACCGTCCCAATCCCAGTCCAGACCGCGTAAGAGGTACCCATTGGCAAGCTTTTCATCGCTTGGCTTAGAAATCCAAAACTCATAACAATACCTACGATGAAAATAGCAAAGCTACGAATATTCTTCGCTTTATTTATTTGATTCATTCCGACGACACCTACAACTTCAAACATCCCTGCAAAAACGAGAAAAAACCAACCCATTAGACTGCAGCTCCTTTCTCACCGCTTGTCACAAATTTCAATCCAAACACACCGGATAATAGAAGTAGAATTAGGAATACTTTAAGTAACTGGAATGGCTCTCCGAAAAATAACATTTCCACGATGACGGTTCCCGCTGTCCCCATGCCTGTAAAGACGGCATATACGGTTCCCACCGGCAGTTTGGTAGACGCACTAATAACGAGATGAAATGAAATATACATAGCAATGACCGTAGCAATCCACGTCCATGTCGTATCTGAATGTTTTAATCCTGTCACCCATATCACTTCAAAAATGACACCAACGAAAATATAGATCCAATAACGATTCATGTGTATAACCCTCCTGCTGCTTTACTTTACTTTTTGATACCACGCCAAAAGACGAACCAGGAAGATTCAATCCTTTTCATCGACCGAGCAGAACCTCCAAATAGTAATTCCACAAACATGCCATCTAATACCGCAGAGAAAGCAACCGTGGCCGTATCGCTGCTAACTTCAGGGCTAATGGTCCCATTGTGCAAAGCCTGATCAAATAGCGGCATTATCATGGTTTCAATCGTATCTATATAGTCGTAACCTTGCTTAACGATCTCATCATAGAGATGGGACGGTGGGAAAAACGCCACCCGCAAGAAAAATTTCGTATTATCATCCTGTTCATAACGATCTTGATATTGAATCAGAAATTCATAAAGTAGTTGATCTATTGAAAGATGCTTATTGTTGTCGAGATACGTTTGAACAAAATGCAATTCTTTCGCCAACACCTCATCAAACAGCGCAAGAAATAGTTCATCTTTTCCTTTGAAATGCGTGTAAATGGATTGTTTTTTGATCCCTACATCCGTAGCAATATCTGCAAGCGATGCACCTTCATAGCCATTTTTAGCGAAATGAGTGCGCGCTACTTCTTTGATCCGCGTTGCCGTCATATCATCATCCCTTCCGAACGTTCGTCAGGATAATGATAGCACGTTATCTTTCGGAGGGCAACCTGCGAATCGTTGTACATACATAAGAACCAATATACGAAGCGCTGTCACCTGCAAAAAAGCATCATCATCAGCTTGTTCGCATGCTTTTCCAATTATTGAATACATATGTAAGTATTCGATAACCAGGAGGACACACGTCATGTCACAACATGGGCAATCGTTCATGAAAGGAACGTTCGTCTTGTCTGTCGCTGCTTTCATCAACCGTATTCTCGGTTTTATCAGCGGCATGTATATCGCTCGCGTACTGGGCGCAGAGGGAATCGGCATCTTAATGATGGCTCATCCGCTCGTCCCGCTCGTCATTACGATTACGGAGCTTGGATTGCCGGTGGCCATTTCCAAATTGGTCGCAGAGGCCAACGCTCGTGGCKAACGGATGAAAGTGAGGCGCATCTTGCATGTCTCACTTGCTGTCACAGGCTTCTTGAGTGTAGCGCTCACGACCATATCGTTATTCGGATCGGAGTGGATTGCATCCATTCTGCTAAGCGACCAACGCGCGTATTACGCGATGCTGGCCATTACGCCGATCGCGCCGATTGTCGCTGTTTCCGCTGTTTTAAAAGGCTATTTCCGTGGTATGCAGCAAATGAAAACCATTGCCGCTTCCGATGTACTGGAGCATACTGTTCAAATTGCTTGCGTACTCGCGCTAGTCCACCTCTTGCTCCCTTATGGCGTCGCTTATGCGGCTGCCGGAGCTATGGCTGCCTCTGTCGTCAGCGAAGCGATCAGCCTCCTATTTCTAGTGGCAAGCTACAAGCTTTACGGCGAATCGAAGATGGCTGGCGAGACTTGGGCAAGCCACTTGAAACAAGGAAGAAGCACGCTCGGCGAACTGCTTCAGATCGGATTGCCGACGACCGGTCACGGTGTGATTCATTCGTTGTACAGCACCTTCCAACCGCTGCTTATTACGACCAGCTTGGCACTGGCCGGCATCGGCACGGCGTTAGCCACGAAGCAATTCGGGATGTTGGCTGGCTATGCGTTTCCGCTGCTGTTCATGCCAAGCTTCATCACGCAGTCCTTATCCACCGCGCTCATTCCTGCAATTGGCGAGGCCGCGGCGAACAAGAACAGTCTGCTCATCCATGAGCGGATGAATCAAGCGATGATCTTGGGACTCCTGATCGGCGCCCCAGCGACCGTTATCTTGTACGTGTGGGCAACTCCACTAACGACACTTGTCTATCATGCGCCGGAAGCAGGCGTACTACTACAAATACTGGCGCCTATGTTTTTCCTGCATTATTTCGACGCGCCACTTCATGCGATTCTACTTGGGCTCGGCCGCGCGAAAGCTACCCTGTGGAATTATGTCATAGCCACCTTATTCAAAAGTGTCGCGATCTTCGTGTTTGGCAGCCAATACGGGATTATTGGCGTTGCTTACGGTATCGGTATCGGTATTGTGATACAAACATTGTTGAACTTCTTTTCCATCTCAAGCTCGATCGGATTTTATTGGAGTATTCGTCCCTATGTCAAGGTTGCGATCTCCATGATACTGATGATGCTTTGCGGAAACTGGACCTATCACTATTTTGTCAGCAATGGTATGCCACAATTATGGTGCGTGATCACTTCCATCGTCTGTTCMCTGTTTCTCTATTTCGCCACACTCGTACTTACGGGTACATTGAGTCGGAAAAGTGCTCGGCACCGATTTTCGTTTCCCTGGTAAGTTTGTCAAGAAAAATAACTCTGCCTATAAACATATTAATGTGATTAACAAACGACACAAAGCCCTGGGATTCATTCCCTAGGGCTTCGTTTTTCATCTAGCGCAAAGATACCGCAATTCTTTTCTTAACTACCTTAACAAATATATACCGAACAAGCGGCCCCACAATAATGAGTTGAAGAGGAAAAGCGAAAATAAAATTTTTAAAGACTAGAGTAAAGTAACTCTCCAGCAATGAATCTCCATGCAAGCTATCAGAAAAATAAGCATTTCCCAATCCATACAAGGACATACAGAGAACCATTCCACTCACCATGAAAAATGCTAAGAAGAGAATCACAAACACCTTTTTAGATTTGTCATAGGGTATTGATAACGCCAATTTCTTGGCCACAGGACCAACAACAAATAATTCCAATAAGGTTGCAATAATAAAAATTTGAACAAGTTGAATGAAAATCTCCCACACTGATAGGCTCCCCATCAAGCCGTGTGTAAATAGATTATACATTGTCATAAATACAACCATTCCAAAGCACATCATCAATCCAAAATAAAATTCTTCTTTCTTCGTTGTTGGCAAGTTCTATCATCCTTTCTTTTTCCTTGTTAGTATAGCGGCTGCAGTACCCTCTTCATAAGTGAACAGTCTGTGAATTTTTGGGGTTCCACGGGTTTATTAGTACACTGCCGTCAAAGGATGAATGTGTTAATGGGGAGATATAGCCACCTTACCCTGTGAAACATTTTAACTGGAAAAGATACCGCTATTTACACGAAATTTCCTCAAAAACTCGAATTAACTGTAAAACATGTAGGTAAAACTGACTCTTTTTCTCAGATCGGGTAAAATGGTTAAAATTAACTGTACGTTATCCATCTAAACTGCGTTTGATCGAAAAATCCTATAATTTAACTACAGAAAATCCATCTAATCTCCTTCAACTACTCCTACACCATTCCCACTCCCCACATCCCAACCTAACTCGCAACCCGCATATTACAAAAAGCCTGCAAAATTAAATTTGCAGACTTAATATATGTTTAATGAGATTTGTACACCATGAAACGCTCAAAGCGACGGACCTGCTCCATCAACAATAAAATCATCATGGGCTGATTCAAATATATGGAAATCGTTTATATATATTTTATAAAGTTAAAATAAATAATACAGACTGGGAGAGTGGTACAAATGAAATTTCTCAAAACAAAATTGGCTTTGCTTCTTGCAACTTCGTGTCTAATGGTTCCGAGCGTCATTAGCGCCGCAACCGAGACAGCAATGGAGGCACCATCCTACACGTATATGAATGGTTATGTTTACACCCTTGTCCATGATATTTATGTGCCGGGCCGTTATTTAATTGATGAGGATACAGTCGCAGTTTACATCCCCGGAGGAGTAGGCATCATTGCGGTCGATAAGGATACTGTTTTACCTGAGGGTTCTGTCTACTTAAACTAGGATAATCCAGTTTGTATTTGCCCCTTGTTATGTATGCAAAAGCCAAAAATAGAAATAAAAAAGGAGCTAAGCGTGTTTGCGCTTAGCTCCTTTGCGTTTTTGCGGATAGCTTCTGACGGGAGCAAATTAGGCCAGATTCCAACCTTCTCCTCGTGCTTAAAGCTAAATGCCCAACGCGGTCAGCAATTTGTAAATCATAGCGGCTGCTTCGCCTCTCGTTGTTGTTTGGCCAGCGCGGAAAGTGCCATCCTCGTAACCATTCAGGATGCCCGCAGATAGAGCATTATCGATCGATGGTTTCGCCCAAGACGGAATATCCGAAGCGTCTTTCAAACTCGGTGCCTTGCTCGTCAAGCCAGCTTTACTGTTTCCGTAGTTCTGCAAAGCTCTTGCCGTCATTATTGCTGCTTCGGCCCGGGTCACTGTGAGCTCACCTTTGAAGCTAGTCGTGCCTGCTTCCTCGTAGCCTTTAATCAGGCCCGCTTCCACTGCCGCCACGATGTACGGCTTCGCCCAAGAAGGGATATCCGTTTCATCCGAGAAGTTCGTTTTGCGGGAAGCTGCTTTAAGACCTAAGGCCGAAACCAGCATCTTAGCGAATTCGGACCTCGTTACGATTGCTTCCGGTTGGAAACTTCCGTCCGTGTATCCGGCTGTGACATTCATCCCTGTGAGGCGTCGAACGTAGCTTGCTGCCCAATGATTCGCCATATCTTTCATCTCTGCCGGTTCATAGGAGAAGACAGCAAACTTCGTGAAGTGATCGACACTCACCCGGATCGTTCCATCTTCATTTACGGTTCCGCCGATGAAGATCCAACGCTTCTGGCTTTCTTGATAATAGTACACGGCCGGTTGGCTCCCCGGCTTCAATTGCTTGGCTTCGTAGACGAATGAAATCTCAAGCGGTTTTGAAAACCGATCGCCAGTCGTACTTGATAATTCGAAAATCTGGCTAACCGATCGAAGATCGCCATTCGCGGGAATCTGGTCGGGTTCAACGACCGCGATATGAATCGTCCCCTTCGAAGACACGGCGCCGGCAGGAATTTGAATCTTTACTCCGCCTTCCAGCTCCAACTGCTTATTTTCTTCGGGGCTCACATCCGTTTGCTGTTCCTTGCTCCCGGAAGATGGCGGCGCAGTGCTTTCTCCAGCAGGGGTTTCCCCCGTTTGGTTGCCTTCGTCGACAGGCTCCTCGGTTCCGGTAGAATCCTCTTCCTCCTCGACCGTCACCTTGCGTACTACTTCCGTAGCAGCGTTCCCCGCTTGGTCGGACACATTGTAGCGCAGCGTATAGGTACTTGCCCTGTTGGTATTCACTTCACCTGTGACAGTAATCTTGCCCACAGGTCCGATATTATCCGTTGCCGTTGCGCCTTGATCGCGATACGTGCTGCCGAATGGCACGGTCACTTTGGACGCTCCATTTAACGCGATGACCGGTGCCGTCTTATCGATGCTGATGGTCAACGTTGCAGTCTCCGTCGTATTCCCAGCCCCATCGTCGGCGTGATAGCGAAGCTCACTTCGACCCTCAGCGGAAATCACAATCGGCTCGCTGTACGCGTGCCATGTGTCCCCCGCATCCAGGCTGTAGGATATGTTAGCATGACCCAAGCCTTCGCCTTCTGGACGCAAAGTAACCTGTACATCCGAAACGTACCATCCATTGCTACCTGCTTGGCCTGCCACCTCCGCTTTCACGATCAGAGAATCGCCGCCATTGTCGCTAGCGGAGAGTTGTCCCGATACGTCGAAGCTGGTAAAGGCATTGTATGTCGCCTGAATCCCATCTGAATAAAGGCCTGCCTGTGCGGGTCTATTTTCGAAAGGATCCTCTGCGTCAAAGATCAGATTGTTGTTCACCCAAACGTAGATTTTTCCCTTTGATCGAACAACCTTATAGAAGTTTTGCGCGCTGATCTCTTCACGAAGGGCGAAGGAGAACGGGCGATTCAAATCTGAAGGTACGCTCAGTCGAAGTTGACTAGTTTTTACAGGGTTCGTAAAGTCGGCGATATGATAAGCACCTTTTCCCTTGTCCTGATATGCGAACGGTACCGAGTTCCAACCGTCCTTCTGACTATCGAACTTGAAATTTGCCGATGTCGAATCGGGCAGCTCGAAGTTCTTGTTCATGTACGGGAACAGACCATTGAACCATAGAATCTTGGCCGATGAAACTTCCGCTTCGCCACGCAGATCGTACACATACTCGCGCTGGCCGTTCTCTGCGTAGTTGCTGTGCCCATAGATCGTATCTCTCGCTGTGGGAGCGACGGCCATGAGTTCCTCCTGACCATCCACGATCTTGCGCAACTCGAATTCGTTCGTGGCATAATTCGTACTTGCCGTCACGTAGTTCTGGTCGTCAACATACTCAAGAATGACGCCCGCTTTACCAGTGTCTGGCAAGGCCCCCGTATTTACATTGACCGAAAATTCATGCCCAAGCGTCCGATCACCCTTGACCGTGATCGCTTCCCCGGCCGCAGGGGACTGCAAGCCCTTCTCCGAAACCGACCATGATTCATCCCAACCGTTGATGTACGTACCGTATTCGCTCCAACCGGTCGTTACGGTTACGTTATCCATCCGAACCTTCGCCTTGTTGCTGATTAAGCCGATTCGCCCTGGAGCAGCCATTGCCTCCTGCTCAAACACCGGCCGATCATCGTTAAGCGTGTAGTGATCCAATTCCGCAAACAATTTGGACCCGTTCTTGTACACTCTGAGCGTATGATATTGCTCCGCGTAATCTTTAACACGCGAGTCATTCTCCATGAACGCGAACGTTGAAGGTAAATCTGTGACCGCGCTTTCCGTAACACCGTCTATGCGGGACTGGACGATAAGCTTCCGGTCATCGCGGTCGATCAACACATTCACATAGTTGTTCTCATCCTGATGCCAGGCAACAATACCGGCTTGCCCCTCATCTCCGAAATCTTTGTCGTCGAATCGAAGATTGGCCTCCACAAACACATTTTCCGCTTCGTATCCGTTCAGCAGCACTTGTTTCGAATCGCCAGGCGCATTAACATACAAAGCCTCGTTATCAATTGATAGGCCGCCGGCGCTCGGCACTTCGTAATGCTGCAAGCTGTCTTCCGAATCGAACCTGTCTTGGAACGTTGGTGTCCAGGCCTCCGGATGAATGCCTTCCGAATCATAGGAGGTTGGTCCGTCAACGACCATCTCTTGATCCCAGAAATAGACACGATCCTTCCCTTGCCCTTCATCACTGTTCCAAAAAGCTTTATAGGTGACCCAATCCTCAAAACCATTCGGCCCCTTAATCATATTCGGCTGCGATGGTCCGATAATGTCGGGTTCCACAGGATGCCCGTTCGTATCATACAGACCAAAATCTAGATGGTAGTAATTCAAGGAGGCCCCGCCATTTTTACTGATCTCTACGGCGATCACATTCTCGCCGGCATGAAGCAAATCAGCGGGAACTTCAACCATTTTGTAGGCGCGCTGCTGACCACCGAAAGTGTAGAATGGCTTGCCGTTCACATACAGCTTTCCATAGCCTTCCAGACGGTAGCGAAGGACCGTAGTCTCCGGCACAGCATCCAAATGGAAGGAGCGTTTCGCCCACATAGAGGCTTGACCGCTCGGGTGCGCCCAAATCTCGGATGGCGCCGTTTTCCCGTTGTTGTAAATGGTCGGGATTTTCCCCGTTCTCGTATCCGGCCAGCCGAAGCCGCCCTCCCCGGTCATCCAACCGTTCAAATCGGAGCCAATCGCGTTCCAGCCTGCCTGAGGCGCATTAAAGGTATATTGATATGGCTGGCTGCCATGCTCGGCCGTCGGCAGGATGACGTTGTATTTCAGCAGCAGCCCCTCAATATTGCGTGCCAGCAGCTTACCCGGGTATTTGGAATCGTTCGTTATTTTATCGTAGCTATCGGCTTGCGCTACCCCGGTCTCATAAAGTCCTGTTTCCGGAAACATCTGATTGCCGACATACAGCATGTAATACTCGCCATTATGGTAAAATAACTCCGGTCCTTCGAAATTGACGAAGTTCACATTGGCCCAGTGGCCCTTCTGTGTATGAACCGTTTCGATCGCTTTGCTTCTGCCCGGATTGCCCTTCTCGTTGAAGAAGGATTGCACGTCCCAGAGCCATGCACCGGCATTCGCCGGCTTGGCTGCCCCGGTATTAGGATCCACCTCGTCCGGATTTACCTTGCGCAGTAAGATTAAATCTCCGTTGTGCGCAACGAATAATTGAGGGTCAATCCCATCATCATACTTCTTATCTTTGAGGGCGTACTCGAAATTCGGTGACGTATTCATCTTGCTAGGGTCCCCGTAGATCAATGAGGTACCATTGTAGATATAGAACATCACCCMGTTATGGAAAAACAAATCGGATGCGCCTAATTCGTTGTGATCGGATGGAGTCACCGCCTGCGGCATCGTACTCGGGTCATTCGAAATTAACCGATACGGGCTTTCCCAGTGGATCATATCCTTCGAGCGATACACTTTCCCCAAAGTTCCGGTGCCCATCGCATAATAGTAACCGTTATACTTCTCGATCGTTCCGTCGTAGAGGGTAGCCTTCTTGCCAAGGTCAGACCCCGAATCGACTCTGAACAGGTTATCTACTTTCTCAATGGCGGAAGGGATGACGGTGACTTCACTGCTCGCCGACAAGCCTCCGTCCTCGGTTGTTCCCGTAATGAACGCTCTGCCCAGACCGACAGCTGTCACCCGGCCGTTCGAATCAACCGTTGCTACGGAAGCATCGGAGGTTGACCAGGATACATTCCGATTCGTGGCGTTCTTAGGCCAGATGACGGCTGACAACAAATGTGTCCCCCCCAACGTTAACTCAACTTTTGAGTGATTTGGTGAGACCGTCAAGACCGAGATCCCTTTTACTGTCACAACCGCAGAAGCCGTATGAGCGCCATCTACGGTCGTGACGGTAATCATCGCTGTACCTGGCTGAAGTGCCGTAACGACACCCGCTTCGTTCACCGATGCGATAGTCGGGTTGTCAGAAGACCAATTCACCCTCTGGTTCGTCGCATTCGTCGGTGTGAATGTCGATGTTAAGGCCTGTGTCGTTCCTATCAGAATTTCTGCTGCCGCAGGTGTAAGACCGACCCCCGCTACCGGAATATTCTCAACGGTCACGCTACTCTGCGCCGAGTATTTCCCATCGACCGTCGTCACGGTGATGGTCGCCGTACCTACCGATACCCCTTGCACAGATGCCTTCAAATTGCTCTTCGACATCACCTTCGCAATGGATTCATTGCTGGAAGTCCAGATCAGATCTTGATTCGTTGCGTGCTTCGGGAAAACCGTTGCAGTCAGCTCCTGTGTAAGGCCAGCCCCAATCGTGACCGCAGCCCGATCCAGACTGACGCTTTGCGGGTGGACGGCACCCAAGATAGGCTCGACAGCGGCATTGTACAAACGTACATCATCGATAACCCCGCTAAAATAAGCCCCGGTTGTCGGCCCTTCGAAAGCGTCAACTGCGAATCTTGCACCGAGCGCCCCTTCGTTAGCGGCTGCGGCAACTTTATCGAAGGACGTCGTGGTTTCTTTCGCCAATTGTCCGTCTAGGAATAACTTAAAGGATTTGTTGCCAAATGAGACAGCTACGTGATGCCATTGGTCTGCACCAGTCAGCGCTGTGGAAAGAATGACGCGATCAATGGCAGGTTTGTTATTCACAATCGCTGCCTCTAGCTTGCCCCCATTCATTTGAATCGCCAATCCTGCCCCATTGCCTCCGCGCTCGAACAATACCTGTCTGGTATTCAAATCTGTCGGCTTAAACCACATCGCTGCGGTGAATGCGGAAAACTCGTCCCTCAAGAAGGGCATTGTATTCGTATTGAGTTGAATGGTGCTTGTCAATCCATTGAAGGAGAAGGCTCCTCCATCAACACCACCATCTGGCAGCCAACTCCCGATAGCGCTTACAGAATGATGCCCATTACCTGTGGAATCCTCTGCAACTTGCTTGCCGCTATAACTGAATGGCGCATCCAGCTTGTACCAAGCGTCTAATCCCTCAAAAGGCATGGAGATCCGTGCAGGAAGCACGGTCACAACGCTTGCAGCCGTATAATGTCCATCCTCCGTTGTCACCGTAACGGTTGCAGTGCCTGCTTTTTTTCCTTCGATCGCTGCTTGTGTTGGACCATAAACAGCAACCGTCACGACAGACTCATCGCTGGACGTCCAGGTGATATTTCGATTGGTAGCGAAAGACGGCTGGAGAGAAGCGTCCAGATACACCGATTCGCCGACCGTCGTGGTCAACCGTGCCTTATTCAAGCTGATCCCGGTCACTTCAATAGACGGTGTAACCGCTTTGTCGTACAAACGCACATTATCGATCATCCCGTTGAACCAAGCTCCAGTCTGGTTATCCCCACCGAATGCATAGACCGCATATTTTGCACCGATGGCCGCTTCGTTAAGCGCCGTGTTTACTTTAGTAAACGGCACAGTCTTCGTCGCTGCGACCTTCCCATCCAGGTACAGCGTGAACACGCCGTTATTGAACGTAATCATCGCATGGTGCCAAGAGGTGGTATCCGTAAAATCAACCGATACAATTCCCCTCACGTCAGCGCTCGCAACTGCAGCCTCCAGCTTGTTCGCATTCAATTGCAACGCCATACCCGACGCATTGCCTCCGCGTTCGTACAGCACCTGCAGCTTTTGCGTGTCGTTGGCTTTAAACCATAACGAAGCGGAATGCTCAGTGAAGGCATCTTTCAGGTATGATCCTGCTGGCGTCGATCCCAAATTCAGCTGAATTAGATCAGAGATGCCGTTAAACGATAGGGCCCCTCCGTATACCCCGCCATCCTCGACCCAAGTGCCGATTGCACTGATGGAATGATGGCCTTGACCGGAGGAATCCTCTGCCACGGTTTTGCCGCTAACTTCATAAGGCGTATCCAGTTTGTACCAAGCCAGTAAACCTGGCTCCTCACTTTTCTCCAAAGCATTAGCTTTGCCACCCGGAATAGCACTGCACACGAGCGCTATGATGAGGATGAATGCGAATAACTGCTGTAAGTTCTTGCTCAATTTTTCCCCTCCCTAAAATGTTGATATCGCCCCAAGTAAGAAAGCGCTTTCTATGACGCTTTTTCATTATATTTTATGATTTTCCCTGGTAGGCTCCAATAATATGACATTTCACTCCAAAATTTTGACTTTTCACATCATGCGTATATAAAAATAAAACCACTCCAATGGAGTGGCTTCTTTGATATGACATACTCTTTTAATTTTCCTTGTCTATTTCTCCGAAAAAGAATAAACAGATTTGGCTGAAAACGTTTGTGTAAACGATCCCCCTGAGAGTGTGACATCCTTCATGTTGGTAAGGTTATCGGTGGCACTGGTTTTGAGCTTGGACGCTGCGGTTGAGGTTGTACTGAACCCGCTCACGGTAGCCGTGATATCCGACGATGAGGTGTTGATGACGACGAGCTGCGCTTTACTGGTAGAATTGATTTTTGTCGCCACGACCAATAAGGACGGGTTGCTAGATGTCGATTGAATGCGAACATAACCTGGCCTCATCACACGGCTGAAATTCCCCATCGCGTATAAGACCTTACTCGTTGCATACGTGCCTCCGCTCGTATCCAGATTGATCAACTGTTGCGCCAAGCTCTCATTGCTGCCAACACTCCACCAATACAAGAACCCTTTGGCCGCTTCGAGCCGCCGGTTGTCAGTGCACGATGAATTTTGACTGCTAAATCGATTGCTTGTTGGTTATCATAGGTCGTATTGGCAGGATCCCAGAGATTGTTCGTCTCATCCTTAAAATTATATTCCGTCATTAGTTTTGGCTTTGTTTCCGCATAAAGCGTGCTATTGTCATTGCCATAATTATGATAAGCCACATAGTCCACGAGGCTCTTGTTCGTTGGCATATTGTTCAGAAAATTCATCGCGACATTCTCCGATGTGGCCTCAKGGGACGTTAGCTTGACCTGCGACCTAATCCCTTTGCTGGTTAGAGCGCTATCAACCTCACCAATGACACTGTCCATTTCTGCGTTATAGTACCGAGCGGTAGCCCATAGGGGATTCTCGTAATCAGGTTCATTTTGAATGCTTAGCCATTTGACATTGTATCCGAAATCCCCCCGATATTTCTGGACCCATCTCGCCACATAGTTGGCATAATCCGTATAGCGAGTTGAAAGCAAATGGCCACCTTTCACAGTAGCTGAGTCTTTCATCCACGAAGGAGGACTCCATGGAACGGCATAGAACTGCATTGCACTATAACGGGACAAGGCCTGGTCTGCAAACCATCTTTGGTGCGAATCCGTGGTCCAATCTTCTGTGCAATTGTTCCATCCACAGTAGGAAATCTCAATGCCCGATGCGTCCTCGCTTAGCTTGTAGGGATTAATTTCCCAACGAATCATCGTAAGTCCAGCATTAGAGCCACTGTTGAGAAAAAGTTTATCCAGAATAGCACTTTGATTCCCCGTGCTCATATTGTGCTGCAAGTCGTAGACGGGCTTATTCGCCGCCGCTCCAAAACCATCAATCGATTGGTAAGTCGTCCCTTTCGTAAGGGTAATCGTATCGGCCGCTGCGGCAATCGGAATGCTGAGCGGTAAGCACGTAAGGCCTATCACCACAGTTAAAAGAATCATCACTACCTTGATCAAAAAGCTCGAACAATTCGTGTTCAACTGCGTACCACTCCTCACCTATAAGATGCTCCCTCGGCCGCGCGTACCGCTGAAGACAACGTAATTGTAAGCGGATTCAAATGTTGTCGTCTATAGTCATATCTCGACTTTCTATCAAAAACAGGCCGTAACCACGACGCGATAGTCGGATTACAGCCTGTCTATTTCATTTATTCAAKGTCCAGCTTATTCGATAGCGCAAGCGGCAAACTTTCGTTCAAGAGATCCAATGAACTAACCACGAAAGCATGCACGTGATAGCTTAAATTCTCAGGGTCCGCTACATCGAAGTGTCCGACTACACGATGACCCGCTCCCACTTCGCCTTCCATAGCAACATAAGAAATAGGTGTTGTCCCTTTGAGCAATTGGAAATAGACAACTTCCGTTCCCGGATGATCAGCTGCATTTGCCGTACGGTTAACAAGTACACTCGCACTTAGACCATTACTTCTGTTCAATTGACCTTGTATGGAAAAAGGTAAAGGTGTATCCACCGGCGGCACGACGACAACGTCATCTGTCAATTCGGTCACGACGAAATCGTCGATTCTGGCTACTTGATTAGCGACTCGAATACCCGCTTTCCCTTGCGTTAAGGCAGGTGGATTCGAGGAGAACAAAGCGCCATTATCGATTTCATCGAAAATGAGGTTATCATCCACATAGCCCTTGAGATGATTGCCATCCACGATCAGTCTCAATTGATACCAGTTCCCGACGATGTACGGATAAGGAATTTTTTTGCTGTCCAGTTCCTTCAAACTGCCATTCACCATACGGCCCAAGGCCACATAGCCTGTACTGCCGCCCGCTAAGCCATTGGTGCCATTATGAATACGCAGCATATAGAAGTTCTTCGCATCATCGGAAGCGCGCGCAATCACACCTGGCAGTGAGGTTCCGACTTGCGCTTTGACCCTTGCTCGCACATCGTAATTCTTCCATGCACTTTGACCTACGGTAAACGCCATGCTTGTCGTTGTATATTTCTCAAGCACCTTACCTTGCTCTTCATCCACGACTCGCAGATGTGAGGAAGCGCCATTCGGCGATGCCCCATTGTTCCACCCTGTAGTAGGATCAACATTGAAGCTGCCATTTTCAAAATGTTCCTGGTACAGCACCGCACCAGTCGGAGCTTCAGCATTGGCTACCAAATGCAGCGTATATACGGTAGATGTACCAGCTTCTGAGGTAACTGTCACCTTCGCAGTACCTGTTCCATTCACCATAACGGCATCGGAGATCTGCGCGGTTGCCACATTGCTCGCTGTCGGCACAGCCTCAACGACTTTGACATAATTCGTCCTGGAAGGTACGTGAATCGTATAATCCGTTTGCCCTGGGATAAGTGCAATACTCATCGCTGGCAGCTTCTGACCTGGATCTGTCAGTGGGTCAGTGACCACGGACAGCCTTAAGCTGCTTAGCGTCGCATCTGAGCTGGCTTGCTTGAGTCTAAGCGAATAGTAATTCGCCCCATTCCCTTCACTCGATAAAGCCGCAATCGTATAGGTTTTCTCTTGGCCTACCGCATCAAACGTCACTTGCCCTGAAGCTGGCGAAACGGCGATGCTGCCAGTCCCATAGGCTGATCCAGTAACCGTCACGGTACTTGTCGTCGAAGGCACAAGCACGGTGTAGCTGTTGATCTTTGGATCAAATCCGTTGATCGCCACGCCGTCTACTTTGATACTGCCGAGCAAAGGTACAATTGGATATACCCTCACATCATCGAAGCTTGCTAAGGCGTCATGACTGCGTAAGCCGAATTTACCACTCGTACGGCTTGCATCTGTTGTTTCAATGACAAGTTCACCATCGACATAGCCTTTCAATGTTGTGCCAATCGTTTCTAGATTGAGCTTATACCATTTCGACGAATCAATTGCTGTCGGCAAATCAACCGTTGCAAGAACCGTCGTCGTTCCGCTGATTCTTTTTTCCAGAATAGCTTGATTGGTCGTACTCGTTCTCATTATTTTAAAATAATACTGACTATTGTATGTGCTCGCTCTAGCCAGCAACCCCATCTGTACTTGACCTGTGTAGCTGCTATTCGCCACCTTAACACGAGCTTCGACCCCATAGTCCTTTAAGTCTTCCMCAAGGATGGCAAAACTAGGTGTTGTACCGTACGTATTTACCGGAATCGCGTAAGTGTTGTTCGTCACACTGTCGGTTGCGAATGTCCATGGCGTAGAGGCGCTGCTGTACCCGATCATCGTCCAAGCGGAAGTATCCCGATCAGCGGTGGATTCGAACCCGTTTTTGTACATCCCATCTGCAAATACTTTCACTTCATTGATCGATAGCGGGCCATCGTACGTAGAGCCTGTTACCGTTAGTTTCACATAGCGTGCTTTCCCGGTGAACCAAGCCAGACTATTTCCCAAAGGCGGTACGTAGGCCGGGTTCGAGCTAAATGTCATATCCGATGCTAGTACAAAATTGACACCGTCCAGGCTGGTCTCGATTTTATACGTGTACCCTCTGGAAGCGCTATTCGTCCAATCGATGCCCATACCCGCGAGTTGGTAGGACTTGCCTAAATCGACTATCACTGTTTGCGGATACGTGTTATTCGCAGCAATAGCTGCCGTTGTATCATAGCCATCCACGAGGTTGGCTCCGCCCTTCATGCCTTGTGATAGGGTCACCGTTTTACCTGCGGACACGATATTTTTGATGCTCGGATCTACGGCTTCCAGCTCGATGAGCATGACCGCATTTTTCTCCAGCGTTTGGCTTAGCACGATCGTGTCGGTGAGATTGACGATCCCTTCGTCGACCATTTGCAGATCATCTATTTTGTTATAAGCATGATTACTGTGGGATTCATCGACCAGCAGCTTTTTGTAGCGTACGCTTTTCCCTTGAAAGCCCGCAGGTAAATTCTTCACACTAATATCCACATTGGCGGATGCTGTCCCGTCACCTTGCTTGTTCCAAACCATCATCGTAGCTTTCGTATCGCTGTTCTTCGTGGCTAACATCCGTGTACCATAGATGTCCGTGCTGCCGCCGCTTGTCTTAACGCGCGTATCCCCCAACTGAGCAAACATGCGCATTGTATTGAAATATGGTGTGAAAAAAGTATGACCGAGCACCTCGTAATATTTCAGCTTATCACTCGTCCCGATGAGTTGGAACGTGTTGATGTCCGTGTTCCCCCATTTGATATCCACTCGCGCGATCGCTGGCGCATTCGAGCCTAAATCAAACTTCAACCACGTCCAATAGTCGGATTGCGTAAATTGAGTTGCATCATCATTGTCTGTTACAGCTGCAATGCTAGGATCATTAAGTGCATTCGGTATTGGAATGGGATTATTGCTGCTGTCAAAGAAGCGAATCTCTTTGATTTTCATCGGCTTCGACGTCGAAGCGGATTCACGCCAACCGCGCAAGTTCAAATACTGTAAGGATCGCGGATTGCTATTGGTAAAAGATTGCCAATTCGTCGTATCCCCGTTGCTTAACGCATAGTCGACATCAAATTGGTTTTTGAAATAGGCGTTGAGCGTATGCACCGCGACCCAATTCATCGGGATGTCGGTGCCTCCACGCGCATAAAAGTAGGCCGAATCCGTCATGAAAGCCGCTTGCTTGGCGAGACCGACATTGTTCGTCGCATCGCTTAAGCCGCCACCGCCTTTCCAACCGTACTCACTCACAATGGTGGTGGCATTCGGATAAAACCTGTGCAGATAGCCTTTCATCTCAATTTCCTGTGTCTCATTCATCCGCACATCCTCTTGGTAGCGGTGCCAAGAAACGAAATCCACTTGATAACCATTCGCATAAGCGATATCGACAAACTGCTTCTGCTTGTCAAAATTATATCCAGATAAAACCGGTCCCCCCACCTTAACGGATTGGCCAGTGAGCCCTTGGGTATTGACCCATTTCACAGCTTCTGACATCCCTTGATACATGCGCATATAACCGGGAATGTCTTCCTTGGTATGCCCGTAAAATGCCGGCTCCAAGTTCGGTTCGTTGCCGACCTCGATGTATTCGAGCTTTGGATTTTTCTCCTTCAACGTATAAATAATTTTCTTCATGGCCTTATCAAATTCCGGCCAATTCATCGTCGTTTCACCTGCGATCAAACGGTTCTTCTCCGGATTCGCGTCGCCGCCATAGGAGTACGCAAGGGAGATCAGCAGGGAATCGGAAAATTGAGACATGAAGTCATACGTTTCTTTGCGTGCGCTCAGCAAATCTGGATTGTTCGCATTTCGCGCATCGTCAATGGAGTAGGCCAAATAATCACTGTTCGCACTATCTTTATTGTAATACCAGTTGATTTTGACAAAATCCCGTACGACCTTCGTTTTAATCCCTTTCAATTCATCCACGACATGAACAGGCAGTGGGGTGTAATTCGTATTGTTAAATTGCTCCGTTCGCACAAGCGATCCTTCTGAGACCGCATAGTCCGCCTCCATGTTCACGCTCGCTGCATGCGCAGATTGCGGGGCAAAACTTACGGCGGCTGAAGTGAGCATGAGGGCTGCAGTCAGTGCAGCACAATGCTTTTTAAATGATCCCATCCTTACCTACCTCCCGATAAATGATAAATCCGGTACAGCATTACGGCTGTTTCCGCTCTGCTCGTACTAGCCAACGGTTGCAGCAAGCCGTTGCTTCCTTCGATGATCCCTTGCTGAATCAACGCCTTGATGCTCTCTGACGCATAGCTCGCTACGTCAGCTGCATCCTTGAAAGCTGCCAAATCCGTGCCAGATCCGGCTCCAGTAGGCTTCAGCTTACCGGCGATGGTCAGTGCTCTCGCTGTAAACGTCATCATTTCCTGTCTGGAAATGATTTGATTCGGCTTGAACTGGTTATCGCCAAAGCCTTGCGTAATGCCGAGCGTTCTTGCCGTTTGAACCGCCTCGTGATAGTAATCACTAGCATGAACATCCGCGAAGCTTTCCCCTGCTGACGCATTCATTTCTAGAGTCCGCACGAGCAGCAAGACAAAATCAGCACGTTTAATCGAGTCCGCAGGAGAAAATGCCTGCTCCGATGTTCCTGCTATGATTCCTTTAGCTGCCAGAGCCTCTATCTGCTTCTGAGCCCATGGGAATTTGGCGATATCTCCAAATGTCTTCGACACATAGACGACGGCATATGAGCTAAAATGTGTGGTGGTAAACGTCACCGTCCCTGATCTCTCGTCGTATTTGCCGCTCGTCACAGGTACGGGCTGTCCACTCTCGTCGAGATACCATATCGTGATGTTATCAGGATGATTCCGCTCCGTTAATGTAGGTTGGTATGGGATTGATACGTTAACTGGCGCTTGGGCATTGGCCCAGGGCACCGGTTTACCATCAAGTTTCACATGAATGTCCACAATGGGCCGATTGCCAATCGCAGTCTTCACTTTCTCCGAGAAGCTATCTGCTTGGACATGGCGCAACGTGATAGACACATTCGCTTTCCCTGCCATGACCTCTGTTGTAAACATGTTGCTCGGCAAGGTTAACGAGCCGAACTCGGTTTGAAGCGTCAGCTGTCGTTTCATGCCTCCTTCGGTTAAGGCTGCCGCCGGAAGGCTCGTTTCATAAGCAACTGCCCCTTCCACTTTCTGCACGTCCAGCGTCAGCTTAGACGAAGCAGTGCCCTGCAAGTTAGCGAAGGCCTGATCTAGCGCTTCCAGTGTCACAGCCGCTTTCGCCACGCCAGCTGCGTCTTGCCCATTCACAGCTTGCAGCRCAAGTTCACCGATGCCAGGCTTCACGGTAGGAAGCTCAGGATTTGTCGGGGTATCCTCCCCCACAGGCGGAACCTCTGTCCCTGGATCTGTGCCAGGATCTGTGCCAGGATCCGTCCCCGGTTCTGTCCCCGGACCACCACCCCCGCTTGCAATAACTACGAACGTTGCCACACAGACATCACTTCCGGAACCAACCTTCACCGTATAGCTCCCCAGTGGTGCATTCGTCGGCAATGTTATCATCATACCCGTGAGCAGCTCCGCCTTCGTCAGTTGGTCCATTTCCAACATTGTATTGTTGGGTCGCATAATCTGAACGATGACTTCCTGCAAGCTCGTTGTTCCTTGGATCGTCAATGATTCGCTCTGCTTTTTCTGTCCGATCGCAGCAAGACTCGTTGACGGTTCAGCTGCATCGACGATGCTTGCCGTGAAAAGCAATACCAAGACCAACAGCATGCTTGTTAAGCGATTTATCAACACCAATATTACCTCCTGTTCCAATGGAAATAGTCAGATATAAATTGAGGAAGCGCTTTCTAATTTTGCTAACGACAACCATCCTACTCGCCATGGGCTGAGAAATGCATAAGTGCAACTTTTTCTAATAAATAAACGATTTCAGCTAAATTTGATGCGAGAAGGCATCAATTTCTGTGTTTTCAGCTCTTTTTTAACTTTTTCGACCCAAATAGATGCTCTTTTGCATTTATTTATAATAATTAAGAGTATTCCCCCGGAAAGGATGCTCTTTTGCATTTTTGCCACGGGTAATTAAGCTTCACTTACCTAAAAATGTCGTTTTTATCGCCAATAAGAATTTGTTCTTCCTAGTACCGGAAACTTATAAATTCTTATGCGGTAAGGTGGACTTTAGGTCCGCAAATTGCCTGTTCCTAAAGTCCTCTTCTTCACTTCTCTGGTTTCCCCCGATACTGTCCGGGAGTTATGCCTTCCATTTTGCGAAAATAGCGAATGAAATTCGCCGGATTGTTGTATTTGAGCTTCTCCGCGATATCCGTGACCGTCATATTCGTCTCGCGCAGCCAGCGTTTGGCAATATCGAGACGGTATTGCGCCAAATACTCGGCAAAATTAATCCCCGTCTCCTGACGGAACACCCGACTGATGTACTGCGGGTGATAATTAATGCGTGCAGCGCATTTTTCCAACGTTAAATCCGTATCAAACGCTTCCTCAATCAGTCGCTTCACCTCATCCGAAATCGTGCGGAATTGCGTATCCCTCCGCTCTTCCAGCAAGCCGATGCTAGGCTCCACAATTTGCTCGTAGAACCAAGCTTCGATCTCCCGGGCAGCATGAAGGTGCAGCAACTCGTCGAACAAGGAGCGCTCCTTCTGATTCAGCGCATATAACGAGATGCCGGAATCTTGCAGCAGACGGATCAAATCGACCAACAAACGCACGAGTGAAAGCTGATAATCGTTGTGATTATCGACGGATTTGGAGGCATTCTCAATGAATATCGCTAACGCCACATGTGCACGTGTCTTATCAGACGACTGGATCGCATCGATTAATTGCGCTGCCGCTTCCTTCGGATATTGACTCTCCTTGCCTTTCTTAGGCTGCACGTCCTCAATGAACAATGCCGCCTCCCTCCCAAGCTGCACGCGATATTTCAGCGCCACTACGCATTCCGCATAACCTTGCTCTGCATCCATCCAATGTGTGAAACTCCGACTGATGCCCACACTCGCTTCTACAGACAGGTAGCCTTTCACTGCTTCCTGAATGGTAACAGCCATATCGAACACCTTATCCTTGAAGGATTCTTCAGAGCCTGTTTGCGTACCCGCAATCAGTAGCACCGCGTCTTGAAAGACGATCGGAGCCAACCGCTCTTGACTCGGCACCAGTTCCGAAACGATATTGCTGATAGCGAAGAGCAGTAAATCACGGTCCTTCTCATCAAACCGACTTTCCGCTAAATCATCGATTTGGAAAAGCAGCACGCGCATTTTATCCCACTCCAAGGTATAGCCATAATACTGGAGTCGCTCTTGAATCTCTGATGACTTCGCCTCACCCGTGAGCATCTTGCGAACGAGCAGCTCGGTCATATGCTCTTGTTGGCCTTCTAACTGAAATTGCATCCGCGATTGATTGGATAAAAGCGATTGAATGCCTTCGCTGATGACGCCTAATTCGTCCTTCGCTTCACGCGAAGTTTTGGCATCGGCAAGGGAGCGATAAATGCTCCTTACAGGTCTATACACACTGCGTGTACCAAGTACCGCGATGATAACGGATGTACACAAAGCGATGACACTAACCCACAAGGATGTCCATGCAATGCTTTTGGCCCGCTTCGTCATCTCACTAATCGGTAGCACAGCTACGTACGTCCAACCATTGTAAGCCGATTTGCGATAAGAAATGGACATGTCCTCGTCCTGCATTTTGGATTTGAACAGCCCGGTTGACTCGTTTGATTCCGCGATGTGACGAATGAACGCCTCTTGCGACATATCTTGACCGATCAATGTTCGGTCCCTATGAGCAACGAGCTTGTTCATTTCATCCAAGATGTAGATCTGTCCCATGTTGTCATCTTCTAAATCGATCAGATTGTTCGTTTCCTTGCCTGACAACAGGACCGCCATCATCCCCTGAGGCTTCAGGGAGTTGATCGGCCACTTTTTAACATTCATAATCGTGTAGTTATTGCTCACAACCGATGATTCCGCATCATAACGCTCGGATAAGTCCATGCTGACCCACTTGGAGCCAGGCTGCATCGTGGCGAACTCACGCAACAGATCTTTCATTTTCACATGACTATATTCATTAAAACCTGAATTGCTAATTAACCAATCATTCTCCAGGCTAAACAGGAAGACGTCCTTGATCCCAAGCTCGAAGGTCTGTATCCCCAGAAGGTTATCATAGAGATCGTTAATGAGCTCTGAATCCATGATGGTAAGTCGCTTGCCAATCGCGCTCGTCATGAGCGGAGTATTCAGCAATTGCGATGCCGTGTAATCAATGGTCTTCAACGTTTGCTCGACGCGCAGCTGCGTTTGACGCAAGATTTGTGCGTTGCTTTCGTTCACCTTTTCCAGAACGGTATGAGAGGAATATGTATACGAGTACCATCCCAAAATAAGAACTGGAAAAGCCCCCACAACGAGCGTCAGCACGATTAATTTGCGTAAGTAAGTATGTGTCTTCATGCCCCGGTTGTCTCCTTCAGCAGGCTTGTTTTGGTTACTGTCCGTTCGTCTAGTATAACAAATAGGATCTGTGTCATGGGGAAAAACACAGACCCTGACAGCGGGGCACAAGACGGTTTACTTCTTGGCTGATTTGTTATATTCGGCTGTGTACTCTTCGATCACCTTGCTGCCGCCATTTTGCTTCCATTGTTCCACGACTTTGTTCCAGCCGTTCTCATCGATCGCGCCCATAATAAATTTGGTTCTTCCGTCCTCGATCAATTTATCCAGTTCCTTGCCTTTTTCGCTAGCCGTGTCCGAAATAAAAGCGTTTACTGGATTCTCAATGGCGATTTTCGCATTTTCCTTCCAAACATTGTCCCGTTGATGCACAAGCTCAGGACCGAACGTTGTCACTTGATCTCTCAATACCGCAAGCTGAGAAGAATCGCCCATCCCGTATTCGACGAGTAATTTAGGATCTGCTGTTTTCTTGTATTCACCATTTTCAACCGTGTATTGACGGCCTTCAATACCGTTATAGAGCATATTCTGCATGTCTTTATCGGATAATTTATCAAAATAGTTCAAAATCGCTTTCAGTTCAGTTTCTGTTTTTACAGATGTCTTAGGGATCATGAAAATCCCATAGGATCCTGTTCCAGCAATACTGCGAAGTCCCTTCGGCCCTTCCAATGCACCAATGATGGCGACTTTAGCTTTCGGATCTACCTTCTTCGCTTGCTCTTCAATGCCGTTCGCATCATTCAAGTTAGCAACCCAAGCTCCTGCTGTTCCTTTGTTCATCACTTGACGACCGTCTTTGACGACTGCGAAATCGAGATTGATCAGCTTCTCATCGTACAGCTTTTTGTAGAACTTCATCGTTTCCAAATACGCCGGTGACAGGTGCGCGGGGCTCATCTTACCATCTTTTAATTCCCAGTCTGCTGGTCCACCATGCCAAGCCAACATGTCTCTCCAACCCGCAGGAGTTTGCTGCTCAACGAGTCCGACCGTATCATTTTTACCATTTTTATCTGGATCATTATTCGTAAAAGCTTTCAGCACATTGTAGAACTCATCAATCGTCTTCGGTACCTGTAAGCCCAAATTGTCTAACCAATCCTTACGCAGGGTAATCCCGTCTCTCGCCAAATCACGCTCCCGATAAATCCCGTACACTTTCCCGTCGATAGAAATCGCGTTCAAGGCAATGGGGTTCATTCGGCTCAAGTTTTTGTAATCCTTCAAGTAAGGTCCGAGCTCCCAGAACATGCCTGAGCGAACGGAATTCACAATGAAAGGTACCTTTTGATTCAAAACAGTAATGACACTCGGCAACTCACCTGAGGCAACCGTTGCGCTCAATTTATCCGAATAGGTCGCAGATGGCACCCAATTCAATTTCAGTTCCGTGTTCGTCACGCTTTGAATTTTCTTGGAAATCTCGCCGTCAGTTGCCATTGGCTCTGGATTGAAGCTTGGCATCATGATCGACATTTTATAAGGAGCTGCCGGCTTCGCGGCTTCCGTTGTTGCAGCGGATGGTTTCGCACTTCCATCAGCGCTTGCTGCTTCCTTGCTTCCTCCTCCACAACCTGCAGCAACCCCAGCAGTCAGTGTTAGAAGAGAAGCTAATGCGATGGACTTGCTCATTTGCGGATGTAACTTTTTTTTCATGATAAACGTCCTCCCTTTATATATGATACATCTATCGAGAAACTGTGGAAACAGTTTACCCTTTAACGGAACCCAGCAATACGCCTTTGGCGAAATGCTTTTGCAAAAACGGATACACAATCAGGATCGGCAATGTGGAAATGACGATGACAGCCATCTTCACACTTTGCTCAGGCGGCTGCACGAAATCAGCTGCGAGTGAAGTCGAATCGCCTAGCCCACCGCCATCTGACATGATGACAATCTGTCTGAGCAGCACCTGAATCGGCCATTTGGTGGAATCATTGATATAGAGCACGGCGCTGAAAAAAGTGTTCCAATGGCCCACCGCGTAGAACAGTGAGAAAGTGGCAATGGCCGGCAGGGAAAGCGGAATGACGATGCGGAACAAAATTCCCGGATCCGAGCAGCCATCGATCTTGGCCGATTCCTCCAAGCCGTCGGGCAGCTGCTGAAAGAAATTCCGCATAATAATGAGATTGAACGCGCTAATCGCACCGGGAATCAACAAAGACCAATACGTATCAATCATGCCCAGCTGCTTAATTACCAGAAACGTTGGGATCATACCGCCGCTAAATAACATGGTGAAAATCACAGCGATCTGAATCGGTTTGCGGTAATCCAAATCTTTCCGCGCTAGCGGGTAGGCCATCAAACACGTCATCATAATATTGATCAACGTACCTGCAATCGTAATGAAAATCGTAACGCCCATGCTGCGCATCAACGTACCAGTAGAGAAGATGTATTCATAGGCACTCATCGAAAATTCCGTCGGGAACAGGATGAAGCCTCTTTGCAGTAATTCCTTTTGGGTCGCAAACGAGCCCGCAACGATATAAATAAAAGGGATCAATGTCACTAATGCAAACACAGTTAACAAGGTGATATTGACCGTATCAAACAGTCTGCTGCCAAACGAACGATCTTTAACCATGGGATAACCTCCGTTCCATTGTCTTACACAACACCTTCCTCGCCCATTCGCTTGGCGATAAAGTTCGAAGCTGCCACGAGCACGAGCCCAACAATTGATTTGAACAAGCCGACAGCCGTGCTATAGCTATACTGTCCTTCCGAAATCCCTGTCGAATACACATACGTATCGAACACCTCGCCAACCTCGCGATTCATCGCATTCAGCATGAGCCAAATTTGCTCAAAACCGGTGTCAAGAAAATGTCCAAGCCGCAGGATCAGCAGAATCACAATCGTGGAGCGAATAGCGGGAAACGTTACATGCATCATTTGTTGCATGCGGTTCGCACCATCGATGCGAGCAGCTTCATATTGCTGTGGGTCCACACCCGACAACGCCGCTAGGAAAATGATCGTCCCCCAGCCTGTTTCCTTCCAGATCACCTCTGCTGTGATGAAGGTTCGGAACCAGTCCGCGCTGAGCAAGAAGTTAATCTTTTCACCGCCAAGCGACTTAATTCCCTCGTTCACCAGTCCACCTTCGGTAGTAAAGAATAAGTAGACAATGGATACAATAACGACCCAGGACATGAAATGTGGGATGTATACCACGGTTTGAATCGTTCTTTTAAACAACTCAACACGAAGTTCATTCAGCATCAGCGCAATAATAATGGGTAATGGAAAAAAGAACACAATATTATAGATGGCTAATATGAACGTGTTGCTGAGCAGCCGCCAGAACAGCGGGTCTCCGAAGAACCGATCGAAGTGCTTCATCCCTACCCATTGGCTATCCCAGAAACCGAGGAACGGCTGGTAATTCTTGAAAGCGATGAGAACGCCGTACATAGGTACGTACTTAAAAATGAGAAAATACAAGATGCCAGGGAGCAGCATCAGATACAGCCATCGGTTACGCAGCATGCGTTTCATATGTTGCTTCCGATGTATCCCTCTCGCGGATGTCGCGGACGCCTTGGTCGCGGCTACGGCTGATTCCGTGTGCATAACTGCACTTCCTTTCCTATCAGACTGAAGTGGTGATGTTCATGTTCGAACACGTCAATTGCTACCTCTGCATCATAGGGAACACGCGCTATTGCCGTCCATAGTCATTCCTGCACGTGTTTCATAGGAGCGTGCAAAGCCCGTCATACCATGGGTTTCCGCCGCATTATAGTCATCATCGAACACCGTATAGTCATTGTTATACACGGTGACGAGGAGACGAGGAATAGACGAGGAAAAGCCCTATCCGATGGGCGGTTGGGCCGGTGGATAGAGCTATATACAACAAAAAGAGGAGTTCCGCCGCGAAGCCAAACTCCCCACTATTTATTAACGTGATACCTCTAACGATTTCTTTCCACTTAGACCGAGAATCCGAGAAGTTGACGAATGGATTTCATCAATAAGCTCTGGATGTTTCAGAAGCGACACACCGTAACTCGGAATCATTTCTTTAATTTTCGGTTCCCATTCCTTGATATGTTCTGGGAAACATTTCGATACAAGCTCAAGCATGACCGATACCGCGGTAGAAGCTCCAGGAGAAGCACCGAGCAAAGCCGCTAATGAGCCGTCAGCCGAACTAATTACTTCCGTACCAAACTGCAGCGTTCCTTTACCAGCAGCCGTGTCTTTAATAACTTGTACACGTTGACCCGCTACAACTAACTCCCAATCCTCGGTTTTGGCACTTGGGATAAACTCCCGCAGCTCTTCCATCCGCTTTTCTTTCGACAGCATCACTTGCTCGATCAGGTATTTCGTCAATGACATGTTCTTAGCGCCAGCCGACAACATCGTCACGAGATTATTCGGTTTAACGGAAGTTACCAAATCGAACATGGAACCGGTTTTCAGGAACTTAGGCGAGAACCCGGCAAATGGTCMAAATAACAACGATTTTTTATTATCGATAAATCGTGTATCCAGATGCGGAACTGACATTGGCGGTGCGCCAAGCTTCGCTTTGCCGTATACTTTGGCATGGTGCTCCGCGACAACAGCTGGATTGTTACATACCATGAATATGCCGCTTACCGGGAATCCTCCGATATTTCTACCTTCTGGAATACCGGATTTTTGCAGCAGATGCAGGCTTCCGCCGCCGCCGCCAATAAAGACGAATTTAGCTGTTTGGCGCTCAACACTGCCACTATTAATATTGCGTATTTTCAATTCCCATGAGCCATCGCTAGTACGTCTCAAATTATCAACGCTGTGTTTATATTTGATATCAACGTTCTTCTTCTTTAAGTGATCGAATAGTATACGCGTTAAAGCGCCAAAGTTAACGTCCGTACCGGAGTCAATTTTGGTTGCCGCGATCGGTTCATTCGATGGACGATCTTTGATAATCAGCGGAATCCATTCCATTAGCTTTTTAGGGTCATCGGAAAATTCCATCCCTTGGAATAGGGAGTTCTTCGACATCGCTTCATAGCGTTTCTTCAAAAACGATACATTTTGTTTCCCTAGAACCATACTCATATGAGGCAATGGCATGATAAAGTCCTGCGGATCACGGATTAGCTTACTGTTTACAAGATAAGACCAGAACTGCATGGAATGCTGGAACTGTTCATTAATTTGGATAGCTTTACTGATATCTATAGATCCGTCTGGTTTCTCGGAAGTGTAGTTAAGTTCGCACAGTGCCGCATGACCTGTACCTGCATTATTCCATTCGTTAGAACTTTCCTCTCCAGCATTTTCGAGTTTCTCAAAGACTTTAATTTCCCATTCTGGCACTAATTCCTTCAGAAGTGTCCCTAAAGTCGCACTCATGATGCCAGCACCGATTAAGATGACGTCTGTTTTCGTTTGTATGTTACTCATTTTTACCATCCTTATACCCTGAAATTTGCAGAAAGGATATAGGCGCGCCTGCTTAGCGTTACAGCAAGCCAAGTCACGGCCTAGACACACACCTTTTCTGGATCAATTAATAAGCCAATCGATAAAATATTATTACTATTATATGATAGTTATAAGCACTACGACAAGAAGTGTGTCGAAGAAGTCTTGTCGAATAAGCGAATAACTACTAAGAAAGACCTGCAGCATTCAGCTGTAGGTCCATAGATAAGAAATTTCAATACATATTTACTCCCGTCGATGACGAAATCCGTTATTTTTTAAGCTCCGATGGGCCTCGAGCCCAACTTCGCGCAATTCATTATAATCGAAACCGTGCCCTACAGCAATACTTCTCCCCATAGTCATACAATGACTTCCTCCATAATTTCCATTATCTCTATATCCTGCTCCTCCTACCTAGAATCCATCCATCGTTTTCCGAGGGCTGTTACGGTTCCTGAAATATAGCTGTTTTGATTTTGGTATAAGTTTCGCTCTGCCTACCGATCAATTCCTGATTATTCTCCTCCCTTTCAGGGCACGCTAAGCCGCATGGTAATGTAAGGGAATTGGGGGGATTGGCATGATCGAACGCATCCGTGCTGAATTGAATAATCCAGCTGACCTATTCTATGACACCCTAGACAATGGCTATATGCAAATGGAAGTGATTTACTTCCCTTCTCTTTGTGACCTCGCTCTAATCAAAAATGGATTGACCGTTCCTTACTCTTACTGCTTTAATCCAGAAGAGTTCGATCGTATGCTTCATTCGAACCCTGCCTTCGGCAGAGCGGATCACTCTGAGCATTGGACGTCTTTGCTGCTCAAAGGTACAGTCCTCTTTCAAATTGAAGAGCAGGTCTACCGATTCGACGTGCAGCGGAAGTTTCAAGACAAACCTGATACCGTTCAGGTTGAAGTTGCCATTCAGGGGCCTCAGAGTGCGCTTAACGAAGATTTGGATTTAAATATTAGCCTCGTTCGGATGCGTTATAATGCGCCCTCCCTTTGCGTGGAAACGCATACGATTGGACAAATTTCGAAAACGCGAGTCAGCGTTCTTTATGACAAGGATCTTGTCAATGAAGAGGTACTTAAACTATTAAACGAGCGGATGTCCACCATTCATATAAAAATTCTCCAAGCTTCCGGCCAGCTCTTGCAGTCGCTCTCGGGACGGAGACATCGATTTTTCCCTATCATCCTCCAAACAGAGAGACCTGACCGTATCGCAGCCATGCTCGAAAGAGGGAAAATTGCTCTCCTTCAGGATGGAAGTCGCTTCGGGCTCGTTCTTCCAGTGCGGCTCTTTGACTTCCTGCATGCCATGGATGATGACTATGAATCCTATTGGATGAGCAAGTGCCTCGTCCTGCTCCGCTATTTCGCTATGTTTTTAACCATTACACTACCTGCTCTTTATATTGCGATTGTCTCTTATAATCCTGAAGTTCTCCGCGTCCAATTGACGCTTTCGATCGCAGGAAGCCGTGTCGTCGTCCCCTATCCGTCCTTTGTCGAAGTCTTCATCATGTTATTCATGATCGAGGCCTTGATCGAGGCTAGTCTCAGGCTGCCGCGCTATGTGGGATCGACCGCAACAACAGTTGGAGGTCTCATTCTAGGTCAGGCCATCCAACAAGCAGGATTAGTCAGCAGCATTATGATTATTGTGACCTCCGTTGTCGCGATTTCTAATTTCGTGATTCCGAATAACGGTTTCGGCTACTCGGTTCGTTTCGTTAAATATATCTTTGTGATAGCTTCAATTTTCTTTGGATTGCTTGGTGTTGTCGTTTTGGGCTTCATCTTAATTTCCTATTGGTGTAGTCTTAGGAGCTTTGGTCAACCTTATTTAGCCCTATACGTCCCCAAACTTGAGGCGAAAGCACACCATAACTTCAAAAAGGGGGCAAAGTAAGTCATGTCACGGTATACCTACTATCATGTGCTCTATGTCGGCATGATTAATATCATGATGTTTGTCCCCTCTTTACTGATCCGTGACCGTTTCAATGGCGCCGTATCGGGCATGCTTGTCGCGATGGTTATTGGCTCGATCCTCTCTCTTGGCACCATGGCTTGCTTTGAGCGGTTTCCAGGACTCGGCTTTCCAGAGCTGTGTGACCGGTATACCCCTCGCTGGTTTAGCCAAGCCAACATCATATTTGCTGCGCTGTGCCTTTGGCTGCCTGCTGGCATTATTGTTATTTTTGCTTACTCCGAAACCGTTCGTATGTTTTTCTATCCAGACATCAACCCCTATCTGAATCTATCTCTCATGGCAACAGCCGCTGTGTGGGCATGCAGCAGATCGACACGTACGGTCCAATTCATTCATGAAGTCATGGTGATTCTCAGCTCACCTTTGCTTATTTTATTTATCGTGAAAGCTATTTCCAATGAAAATATTAACTGGGATGCGATTCGTTATGTGGCAGGTTATGTCAATAAGCCACCTTCTTTCGATACGATCGCTGCTTCTACTTTTTTATTCTCTGGCTATCTCAGCCTCCTCATTTTCAATCGGCTATATACGGTGGGTTTTAAATTCCGTTTTCGCTGGGTTGTGCCGATATTCGGCATTGTATTCTTATTGATTACTTTTTTTGTGCCTATCGGCTTTCATGGGACGGTTGGCGTTGAAAATTATGTTTACCTATGGAGCATGACGGCGGATTCCATGATGACGGAATACGGGTTTATTAACCGTGTTTTGTTCGTCTTTCTGCTCCTCTTCATAGGATTATCGCTGTTGTTCGTCATGAATACTTGGCACACGACGATTATGTTGCTCCGCTACGCCATCAATGGCGCGACAGAAGTAGAAGAAGACCCTGTTCCTTGGATGAACGTATGGCTCGGGGTCAGCATCGGTTTAATTGCCCTCCTTTTCATGCGAGTTGTCAATCTGGAGAGAAATCAGTATTTCTCCGAAGGCTGGTTAGTGCTTCGATTTTTCGTTGAAATCTACTTCCTTTTCCTGATGATTTACTTCGTTAGAAAGCAAAAAAAGGAACAAAATCACCTATGAAAATAAAACTATTTCTCACCTGTCTATCCCTTCTGCTTATCTGTACAAGTCTTTCCGGATGCGGTTTCAAKGATATTGACAAGCGCTTCTTTGTCGTTGCCATGGGTGTCGATTGGACAGGTAAGGAGGATAAACCTTATCTCGTCACCCTGCGGCTGGCCATCCCCGCTTCGAAGGTAGGTGAGGGGCTGGCTGAAAGCCAGATCGAATATCAAGAAGCCAAGAGCATCGCAGAAGCTGTAAGAAATCTCAAAGCACACGTCGATAAAGAGCTTGATTTCGGCCATTGCCGTATGTTCCTTTTTGGCGAAAGCTTAGCGAAAGTGTCCCTAGAAGAGCCATTGAATTGGCTTACTCGAAGACGTGACATTCAACTCATTTCTTATACAGCCGTGGCTGAACCTACTGCACGTAAGCTTCTTGAAGCGATCCCAACTACCGAGAGACTTGCTGGAAACTCTTTTTTTCTCACCTTCGGGAAGGAAGGAACGGTTTCTCCTTATACGGTAACCGCGCTTTTATTTGACACTTTCCGCCGTTTCAAAGAAACCGGGTTAGACCCCTATTTTCCGATTATTAGCTTTGATGGTAATTCTTATGTCGTTGAGCATCTTGCTTTGCTTAATAAAAAAACGCAACGCACCGTCCTCAACCCGCAGGAGACTCAGCTTTATAATTTGAGTGCGAATAAGTTCAGCAAGGCAGGGATTATGATCACATATAGTGGAGAGCCACTGAGCTTCTATGTAGCGCGTGTCACGAAGCATATTACGATTTCCAAAGAAACTACGCCTGTCGTCAAACTGACACTCAGTCTTACAGGCATGATTGAACAAGGTGCTATAGGTTTGGACATTCACAAAGTTCAGCCGCAACTTGAACAGCAAGTCAATCAGTCCGTAGAGGCACTCCTCTACAAAATCAGGGATGCGAATGTTGATCCATATGGCTTTGGTCTTCATTATTTGGGCCAGCATTTTGGCAAAGAGAAGGATTGGGAGCATTGGCAGTCTGTTTATCCTGAGGTTAAATTCGAAGTTGAAACGCATGTGAAAATCGAGAGTACGGGATTGGTGCATTAAAAAGAGCGCTAGGCCACCTTCAGGGCCTCTGCTTCTTCCGAGTTAGTCGGTTTCATGGACTAACTCCACCTTCAGGGCCTCTGTTTCTTCCGAGTTAGTCGGTTTTTTCGACTTATGCGATTGCAGGGGCCCTGTTTCTCTCGCGCAAGTCGATTTTTTCGACTTCGCGACTGCACGCCCCCTTATATACCAAAAAGAGGCCCTCCCCCTCACCTCATCGAGTTGTGGGAAAGCCCCTCTGGCAATTCATATATATTTGGTCAAAATACTTTCCACATGCTCCAGATGAACACGCATCGCCTCGGATGCCAGCAACGGATCTCCGCTGACGATCGCTTCATAGATGACTTTATGCTCCTTCAGAAGCTGAACCGCTACTTCCTGATTCGCATACAATTCTGCGCGTCGGATATCGCGAATCATCATTTCCATCGCGTTGCGGATCGAGTCGAAGGTTTGCTCCATAATGCTATTATGCGTCGCTTGAACGAGCAACTGATGGAATCCGAGGTCCGTTCTTTCCCCCTCCGCATCATTACCTACGGAGCTCCCCATGTCTTGCATGATGCGCTGCAACTGCGCTAAGTCCTCGGGCGTTCGTTTCCGTGCAGCAATCGAGGCAATCGAAACCTCCAACGATTGACGTACCTCCATGAGCTCCAGGAGCGTGGTTCGATTCATCCGCAGCGATGTCCACTCGGGCAAAGAAACCTCCGCTGGCGTCTGCCGGATAACACGGCAAGCACCGCCTTGCCGAATCTCAATGAGGCCCATCGCCTTCAAGGCGCTGAGAGCCTCACGCATCGTGGAACGGCCGACGCCGAAGCGCTCGGACAGCTCTTTGGTAGAAGGGAGCTTATCGCCCATCTTCAACTGCCCCTGAATGATCATCTCTTTGATCTGCTGAGCGATCTCATCATAGTGATTCTGTTTCTGCAGCTTCGTAACTTCCATATGAATACCTCTTCTATCCGATAAGTAGCACGTGCACAATCCCTGGACCGTGAACACCAATCGTCAAGTCGTTCTCAATATCCGCCGAGCGGCTTGGACCTGAGATGAAGTGAACGCCAGCAGGCAGATCTTTCCTTGCTATCTGATCGAGTGGGGCGAGAATTTCGCCTAGTCTCGTTTTCAATCGTTCAATCGGCAGCAAGACGATCAGTGCTGTAGGGAGCAAGCTCACCGAGCGGCCCTTTTCTTTTGATGATAACACAGTTAGCGAGCCTGTGTAAGCCGCCGCATGATCGGCTAGGACAATCCCCAGATCGGCATTCGCTGCACTGGCCTTCCAGTTCGTATCGTCGTCGGTGTTCCAAACCGAGAGGTTCACGCCTGGAAGAGCTTCGTCTAGTCCCAGCTCATGCAATTCCGCTTGATCCTGGTGGATAACTCGTTTGATACTTAACGTGCCCACGAGTTCCTGAATACTTGCCTTCGCCGCTTCCATCGAAGGTACTCGGACGACGTGCCCGCCTGCGGCATGGAAGTTCGCCGTGAAATTCTCAATGCGTTCTTCTGGAGACCAGTTGAACGCTTTCCAGCTATCCGAAGCCCCTTGAAAAGGATGGGCCGGCTTCTCGGTTACACGTGCACGCCCCAGCTTCTGGGCGATGCCCTGGATAAAACGCTCCTGCTGGGCCAGCGATTGCTGGTCAAGCTTCGTTAATTTCTCCTGCCACTCTGGCGTTATGTCGCGTTTAGCCATGATGATGTCCTCCCTTTTTGCCTCGTGCCGCCAGCGCTTCTGCTAACCTTGCTTGAATGGCAGGGTCTGCCTCTGTAAGCCMATGGCGAATTTCCTGCTCGAGTGTTTTCCAGCCATCTCGGAAAGATGCCTTCGGCAGGCTTGGCGTCACGCGGTAAGAGTTCCACCCTTTGAGAGGTCCTACTTTCAGACGAATGCCGCCGTCACGAACGACGAGCTTTTGACCAATTCTGCCCAGCTTGAGCACAGCGTTCATACGCTTCGAGTTCCCCATCAAGGCAGCAAAGCCCTTCATCCCCGCGGCCTCGATTTTATCACCATGGCCGCTTTCGACCTTGCGGCGGCGCAGCGACACGAGCATGTCGTGCAGCGGGATCTTCACTGGGCATGCCTCATAGCAGGCACCGCAGAGACTTGAAGCATTGGCGATGTCGTCCCATTCCGCCACGTTTTTCTTGAGCGCTGGCGTAAGCACCGCGCCGATCGGGCCACTGTACGTGCCGCCGTAGGCATGACCGCCGATATGGCGGTACACTGGGCACGCATTCAAACATGCACCGCAGCGGATGCAGTTGAGCAGCTCTTGGAACTCGGGATCGCCGAGTTGCTGCGAGCGCCCATTGTCAACGATGATGATGTGCATCTCTTCCGGTCCATCCGCATCTGCGTCTCTTCTTGGACCTGTGATGCCGGACATGTACACGGTCAGCTTTTGCCCTGTTGCTGAACGTGGGAGCAAGGTCGCCATGACCTCAAGATCCGCCCACGTCGGGATTATACGCTCCATCCCCATGAGCGTGATTTGCGTCTTGGGCACCGTTGTGACCATGCGGGCGTTGCCTTCATTTTCGAACAAGACCATCGATCCGCTCTCTGCAATGGCAAAATTACAGCCCGTCATCCCAATATCCGCTTCTAGGAATTTCTCTCGTAATTTCTTGCGAACGTAGCCAGCCAGAATCGTCGTGTCGGGAGCCAACGTCTCCCCAGCATCTTTGGAGAGCAGGTCGGCGATTTGATATCTATTTTTATGAATCGCTGGAATAATGATATGGGATGGTGTTTCATCCGCCAGCTGAATGATGTACTCGCCTAGATCCGTCTCAATCGCCTCAACCCCAATGGAGGCCAGCGCCTTGTTCAAATGCAGCTCCTCGGTCACCATCGACTTGGATTTAACGACAGTTTTGGCTTGTTTGGCAGCCGCGATTTCCAAGGAAATTTGAACAGCCTCGACATCCGTATCGGCAAAATGCACATGAACCCCATTCGCTCTCGCATTGTTCGCAAACGTCGTTAAGTAATAATCCAAATGTGCGATCGTATGCAGCCGAATTTGTCTGCCGCGTTCGCGCCAATCGTCCCAATTGCCGTGATCTGCCGCTGCTTTCAGTTTGCCGCCGCGAAGCCGCTCTGTCGTAAACTTGACCGCTTTGCGCAGAAACTCGTCGTTCAGCGCGAGGTCTGCCCGCTCCTTAACTGTTGACTTACTCGTCGTGTGACTCATGCTCGCTTCACCCCTTCATATAGCAGCTCAGCCAGATGCATCACCCTCACCGGCTCATTCCGATAGCGCAAATTACCCGCAATATTCATCAAACAAGCCAAATCCAGACCGACCAGCACCTCAGCCTCGGTTTCCTTCACATGATCGACCTTCTCCTGCACCATCGCACCAGAGATATCGGCCATCTTCACTGCAAAAGTTCCACCGAATCCACAGCAATCTTCTGCAAAAGGAAGCGGCACGAGCTCCAAATCTTTGACGCCTTGGAGTAGTGCAAGCGGCTCTGACTTCACGCCGAGCAGCCTGCTTCCGTGACAGGACGGATGGTACGTTACTTTATGTGGAAACACAGCGCCCAAGTCTTCGATGTTTAGGACATTGACGAGGAACTGTGTAAATTCATACGTTTTGTTCTGAAGCTGCGTCGCTTTCTCCAACCACTCCGGTTCATCCTTAAATAAATTCGGATAGTGATGAATCATATACGTACATGAGCCCGATGGTGAAATCACAAAGTCACTATCATCAAATGCGGTAAGTATCGTCTTCGCTGTTGCTCGCGCCTCATCCCAGTAGCCGCTGTTATAGGCAGGCTGGCCGCAGCACGTTTGCACTGTCGGCAATTCTAACAGGACGCCATAATGCCCGAGCAGACGTGCGATTGCCTCGCCAACCTTCGGATATAGTGCATCACTTAGACACGTAATAAATAAGGAAACCTTCATAAGGAGAAGCCCCACTTTCTTTCGTTAACTTATCAGGTTGTCAGACAAGTTGAGTGTAGCATAAAACCCCTTGTCTTGAGAAGGGGGTTATTGCGGATAAATGAGCATTATCCAAGTTTCCGCTCAAAAATAATCTCATAGGCCATGGGCTTCCCATGACCGTTATAATTGGTTGGCAGTACCTGCACCAATCGCCATCCCTCTTGGGCGTGCTCATCAATGGTTTCGCGATGCTTCGCCGAACTGAAAAATCCACCTAGTGACGTCTCGACATACTTATATTCGTACATGGTAATCCCTCCCTCTAGTACCAATTATACTTGGAGTGTTTGTATAATTATACGTTGGTCCGGTTGACTGAGGTAGAGGAGGAGCGTTGTGTAGCGTAACTTAACTGGGCATTCAACTGGTTAGAGGGAACCTGAGTGCGCTAATTTGTCTAAACAAAGGGTTGGGAGCGCGGAGAGGAACGTCAGTGCACTATTCCCGCTCTACACGCGGTATTTCCTCCCAAAGTAGCAGAATAGCGCACCATCGTTCCCCTTCGAACCCAAAATGCACTAAAATCCCGAAATAGCGGATCCTCGTTCCTACTTTGGCTATTTAACACCATTATAAACTCACACCAGCAGCTCACTCTCTTCTGCACGCAAGCGAATATCACACCTCCAACACAATAGATGCGTCGTTGTTCACTCAATATCTCTGTGAAACTAGTGTAATAACTGGGAATTCAACCGGATACAGAAAACCTGAGTGCGCTAATTTGTTTTGAGGGGGTTGGAGCGCAAATGCGTTAGACGTGTTGGGGTGCTGGGGTGCTGGGGGGTTGGGTGCTGGTCTGTTGGGTTGTCGGTTTGTTGGCTTGTTGGTTGTCTATCATCCGTATCGCCCGAAAGGGCAGCATAGTTGCTCGTAATCTCTGTTTCTGCCATGAACGAGTTCGCAATGGTCAGCGCCATTGGGAACAGAAATCCCGCCATCAGGACGATGAGCACAGTGATGAGCACGATTCGTGCGGACTTCCGCCCTATGCGGACGGTAAGCGGCTTTAAGCGGCTTTCTAGCATGCAGGATCTCCTTTCCAAGCACCAATCCCCCATTATCCGAGTGATTTGCTGATGCGTCTCTCCACCACGAATAGCGTCAAGACGAGTAAGACAATCACCACTGCCATTAGAAAAGCAGCAGAAGTAAGCTTCTGATAATCCAGCGATTTGAACATGTTGTTCATATAATGCTGCAGCATATAAATGTTTTCATCCGGGTAATTTCCGGCAATTAAGTAGGTTTCTCGGAACATTTTGAAAGAGTTAATAATGGACATGATGAAAACGAAGAAAGCGGTTGGCGTCACATACACCAAGGTAATCGATCGCCATTGCCGGAATTTGCCCGCTCCATCCATCGACGCTGCCTCGTAATAATCACTTGGAATGTTCTGCAGACCTGCTAGAAAGAGGATCATATTGTAGCCGATGTTTTTCCACAGGTAGACGATAATCAACACATACAAGGAAGCTTTGCTCTCCATCCGGTCATGTGGACGAATCCCCCATCCCGCGAGCCAGGCGTTGATCGTCCCATGAAGGTCGAACAGCGCATTCCATACCAGCACCACCGAGGCCACCGGCACAACAAGCGGACTCAAGAACGAAATCCGGAACGTTTGGCGCATCGGCAGCTTTCTATTGAGCAGCATAGCCAAGCCTAGTGCAATCAACATGTTAAGCGGTACACAGATCGCCATAAACAAACTTGTATTCACGGCTGCCCGGCGAAAAATGGGATTCCCCAGCAGCTCGCGATAATTCGCTATCCCCACAAATGAGCCATCCACAGGGCTGTCCATGAGCGAATAAGTAAACCCCATCCCAAAGGGTATCAAGAAAAACACGGCAAATCCGGCCAGACTTGGCCCTAGAAATAGAAGTGCTGTAAGACCCTCGTTGCCCCGTAACCATCTCATACAAAAGCGTTCCTCCTTCCCTCAGTTCACATTCTCTCATCTGAAAATTAGAAATGGATTAGAAGGTGGTCCCCCATTCCTTGCACGCTGCATCCCCAATTTGCCTCTCGCCGACAATAACTGTATAAAGTACATCTAATTTATTGGAATTTTTCTAAAATTTTCAATTAGATGCAAAAGTACAGCTAATATAGCCAAATTCCACTACGCCCTTCAAACTGAGCTCAATTAGCAGCAGGAAATACAGTTATTTCTTTTAAATGGGAAAAACGTGCAAGATTACCTGTAGAAAATACATTTATTTCGCGCGTTGATACACTTCAAAACAAAATAAACCCAAGACGGGTGTCTTGAGTTTTTCATAGAATTCACATAAGATGAACCTTGCCGATTACGGCGTCATTCCTGTATACTTTGGCTGTATCAAGCGCCTGCAATCCTACCTGTGGAGAGGGAGTGACCCTGATGTCCTATGATCAAAATATCCGATTGCATGAAATCCAGCTTTATTTTGCCTATCAGAGAAGTACCATAGGAACCGAACAATATCAGGGTACGTTTCACGCCCACCAAGGTATTGAAGTCTTAATCATTCACGAGGGTCGTGGGACACTCATTGTTGATCAGAAGAGTTATGAAATCATACCTAATATGGTATGTGTGTTTCAACCTTATCAGCTGCACCATATTCAAATGGATCCGGAGACGCCATTCGTGCGGTCTATTGTGCATTTTGAACCTTCCCTATACGAGCCCTACTTCGAGCCTTGGCCGCGATTGTTGGCTTTTTTCAAACATATGCATACCAGCACGCTGCACGTTCCTTGTCTTTACGACCTAGGTGAGGAGAACCAGTTTCATCTGCTTTTTCAAAGCCTTGCGGAGAAACTGCCGAAACTGAGCAAGCAAGATGAGCTAGAGGAGTACTCCCTCTTTCTCGTCGCTTTTTTCCGCAGCTTCATGCCGCTGTGGGAGCAGCACGATGGCCAGATCCATTCCGGCCCTACACGCAAATCCCATCAAGCCGAGCGCATCCTCAGTTGGCTGGAGGAACATTACACTGAGCCGCTTCGATTGGAGATGATGTCAGCTGATCTGCACCTGTCCCCCTTCCACTTGTCCCATCTGTTTACCGAATGCACGGGTACCAGCATTTCCGACTACGTGACCGCTCGGCGGTTGCAGCAAGCTGTGAAGCTGCTTACGTCAACAGATCAGGCGGTCTCTCGGATTGGCGAGGCGATTGGCGTGACGAATTGCTCTTATTTTTGCAAAATGTTCAAAAGTCATATCGGCATTACGCCTCACCAATATCGCAAACAACTACAGAAGCATCACGAGACAGCCCTTACTCGGCAGTCGTAATGATCATCGCATCGCGCTGTGCGATAAGGCACAGCTCTGCTGCTTTGAAGGCATGCTCCTGCGTCATCGCGACTTCCGTACGGTTCAAGCAATCCAAGATCAACTGACCAAAGTAAGGGTAACCGACTTGGCCACTGACGGCAAAATGCTGCTCCCCATCCTTGTTCACGAGGTACACATGATTACTCGACTGTTCTCTGGCGATATCCACATATTTGCGAAGCTCAATGTACCCATCACTGCCCAGAATCGTCATGCGGCCATCGCCCCATGTACTTAAACCGTCCGGCGTCATCCAATCTACTCGAAAATAACCCGTCGCCCCATTGTCTCCGACCAAAGTAGCATCACCAAAATCCTCAAAGTTTGGATACTGCGGGTAATTATAGTTCGCGACTTTACTGTGCACAACCTTGGCATCTTTAGCTCCCGTAAAATACAGAAACTGCTCGATCTGATGACTCCCGATATCGCACAGAATACCACCGAATTTCTCCTTCTCAAAAAACCAATCCGGTCTGCTCGACAAACTAATGCGATGCGGCCCTAAACCAATGACTTGATGAACGCGACCAATCGCGCCTTGTTCGATTAATTGGCCAGCATAAATGGCACTTTCTACGTGCAGACGTTCGCTGTAATAGACGGCATATTTCTGTCCCGTTTCTGCCACTTTCGCACGAGCTGCTTCGAGCTGCTCAAGCGTTGTGAATGGAGCCTTGTCTGTGAAATAATCCTTCCCGCTATCCATTACGCGCAGTCCGAGCGGCCCACGATCACAAGGAATTGCCGCAGCTGCCACAAGCTTTACCTCAGCATCGCCTAGAATTTCCTCCAACGAGCTTGCCGCACGCACACCGGGGTAGGTGCTCAGGAATTTATCCACTTTGGCCGGATCCGGATCGTACACCCATTTCAATTCCCCACCTGCTTCCCGCAAACCATTGCACATCCCATAAATATGCCCATGATCAAGCGCCGCAGCCGCAAAAATAAACTCCCCTGGCTGACAAACCGTGTTAAAACTTCCTTGTGGTGCGTAATTCATGCCGTCGCTTTTTTGCATTATCCTCAATCTCCTCTAAGGTTATTTAAACGTACTTCCCGTTGTAATCGTCTGTGGCGCGAAATTTTCGATCGACGTGTTCTTCTCGTAAAAATGAGTCGCCTTCGCCATTACACCGCTTCTCGTATAGAACGCGTCTTGCGCATCAAGCGGGAATTTCACTAGCTCGCCTGTGCTCGCTGATTTGTAAATCCCCGTAATAAGCTCCAACGTTTGACGACCGCTAATCCCATCAATCAGCACAGGGGCACCCGTTTCAATCGAAGTTAATACATTGTCGATTTGGCCGACATGTCCTTCATAGACCACTTCTGGCAGCGCATCGTATAAAGCTTGCAGCTCCTCCTCCAGCTCCGTGTTCGGCTCTGGGAAGCCATTCGACGTCGAGTTCGACGCCTTCACTTTCCATGGCGCAGATACACGTGCTTTCGCACCTTGGAAAATCAACTGCTGCTCCTCGCCATGATGAACGACTGAGCTCGTGATTTGCCCTAAAGATCCGTTCGCGAAGCGAAGCATGCCGATCGAGAGATCCTCAACCTCGGCGTTATCATGCGATACGTTGCTCATGAATGCTTGTACTTCCGTCGGACTACCCATCATCCAAAGCAGGGCATCGATATGATGCACCGCGTGGTTCAGCGTCGGGCCGCCGCCTTCTTTCTCCCACGTGCCACGCCACCAGAGATCATAATAGCAATGACCGCGCCACCAGAAGGAATCCACTTGGACGTGGACGACTTTGCCCATAAGGCCGCTTTCCAGGACGGATTTCATTTTCATCATTGGCGTCTTGAAGCGGTTCTGTGCCACAACGGATAGAAGCTTACCCGTGCGCTTGGCAGCCGCATTCATCAAGTCGCATTCCTCGAGCGAGGATGCCATTGGCTTTTCCACCATCACATGTGAGCCTGCTTCTAGAAACTCAACCGTCAAGGACGCATGCGTGTACGGCGGTGTACAGATGGAGACGAGATCAATGTCCTCTTGCAGCAGCTCTTTGTAGTCTTTTACCGCTTTCGCTTCATTCAGCCCAAATTGATCAATGCGCTCCTGCGCTTTATCCTCATAAATATCGCTAATCGCGACAATTGTACACCGCTCCGGAAATTGCAAATACGCTTCAATATGCGCCTTCGAGATCGCGCCAGCACCGATAATTGCTACCTTCAGCATCTATATCATCTCCCTGACATTTGTTGCTCCTAGCATATCAAGAATGCGGTTACAATTGTGACGCTATCTTGTGCAAAAATACCGTTACTTTGCGGTTGGTGGTGCTGGATCATGTGATCTAAAGCCCTAGTTTCGAGTAGTTTGGGAGGTTGGAGGGGTTCGTACACCACAAATTTGATTAACTGGAAAATGTACAGCTATTTCCGGGGAATTTCCTCGATAACTCAATTTAACTGGAAAACATGTAGTTAAAACTGCCTTTTTTGTTGAGAGTGGGTAAAATGGTCAAAATTAACTACAGGTTCTCCATCTATTCTGCATTTGATCGGAAAATTCAAAGATTTAACAACAGAAAATCCATCTATTCAACATTTATTGATAAAGATTATCAATATTTTGTGTCAATCCGTGTTTTATATAAGCGATGATCCTTTATCCATTCGGAAACAATTAAATACACATTGTCTTTCATCAAAGAACTGAATGTGGGGTCATTCATGATCTCAAACTGCTCCGGAATTGTATCTAACAGCATGACACCATTCGTTTCAAATCCAACCGGCAACTCCCTCAGAATACTTGCTTTTGAAATATATATATTTTTTACATATACGAGATGGTCCTTTTCAAAAATCAAATATTGACCAATCGGTTCAATTGAAGCGATTTCTCCTCCTGTTTCTTCATACATCTCCCTTAACGCAGTTTGTATAATAGACTCGCCATTCTCCCTAGTTCCTCCAGGTAATTCCCAGCCGCGAGAGTGATGTCTAACAAGAACTAACTTACCTTGATAGAAGGCGAAAATCAGGACACAGTTAGCTTCTTCAATTAAGCAGTCCTTTGATAATATTATTTTTTGATTTGGCAAAGCACCCGGAAACTCATGATTCACAATAATCACCAACTCGTTTCTTCTCTGACTTGGGCAAGGTCATGTTACACTCTGCTTTCTTGTTTTATTAAATATGCGTTTATCTATATATAAAAAAAGTATTTGATCCAAAGATCAAATACTTTTCCCAACGAAAGTCATTGAATTTAGTAGCCCAAGCCCGGATAAAGCGGGAATTGCGCAGTTAAATCCTTTACCATACCACGTACTTGTTCATGCACAGCTGCATCCGTTGGATTTTTCAAAGTCAAAGCAACGATTTTAGCAATAGTTTTCATCGCTGCTTGATCCATGCCACGGGCAGTAACAGAAGGTGTACCAATACGAACACCACTTGTAATCATCGGTTTAGCAGGATCAAAAGGAATCGCGTTTTTGTTAACCGTTACACCTACTTCATCCAACAAGTGTTCGCCTTCCTTACCGCTGATATTCAGGCTGCGAAGGTCGATAAGCATCAGATGGTTATCCGTACCTCCGGAAACAAGATCAACACCTTCTGCCAGAAGCTCTTCGGACAACGTTTTGGCATTTGTAACCACATTTTGAGCATACGTTTTAAAAGCTGGCTCGAGTGCTTCGCCGAATGCAACGGCTTTCGCAGCAATAATATGCATCAATGGTCCGCCTTGCGTACCAGGGAATACCGCTTTATCAATAGCTGCCGCCCAAGGCTTGCGGCACAGGATCATGCCGCCGCGGGGACCGCGAAGTGTTTTGTGCGTAGTAGTCGTAACAAAATGTGCATGTGGAACTGGGCTCGGATGTAAGCCTGCCGCAACAAGTCCGGCGATATGCGCCATGTCCACGAAGAACAATGCGCCCACATCATTCGCGATAGATGCCAAAGCTTCAAAATCGATCGTGCGCGGATATGCGCTGGCACCAGCCACGAGCATGCGAGGCTTATGCTTGAATGCCAGTTTACGAACCTCGTTGTAATCAATATGCGAATCGCTTTCGCTAACGCCATAAGGAATAAAGTTATATAAGATACCGGATGCATTAACAGGGCTGCCATGCGTCAAGTGACCGCCATGCGCAAGGTTCATACCAAGAACTGTGTCCCCAGGCTGAAGCGCAGCCAAGTAAACTGCCATATTCGCTTGTGCGCCGGAATGCGGCTGTACGTTAACGTGCTCAGCGCCAAATAATTCTTTGGCACGATCACGCGCAATGTCCTCAACGATATCGACATGCTCACAACCACCGTAGTAACGTTTACCTGGGTAGCCTTCCGCATATTTATTCGTCAAAACCGTCCCCATCGCTTGCAACACAGCTTCACTTACGAAATTCTCAGAAGCGATCAGCTCGATTTTGTCGCGTTGACGGCCAAGCTCCAGATTCATCGCTTCAACAATTTTAGGGTCTTGTTTACGTAATTGCTCCACTTTAGCTAACTCCTTAGAATCGATTTGTTGGTCTTTCGTTCCAAAACGTTTCAAACGATTTAGATGAGAGCAGCATGCTTGTCACGAGCAATTTTCGTCGCATCTACCATGTTGCGCAAGGAAGCAACCGTCTCTTCAAGTCCACGCGTTTTCAAACCGCAATCCGGATTAATCCAGAATAGCTTAGGATCCAATACACGCAGGGCGCGTTCGATCATGGCCGTCATTTCCTCTACACTTGGCACACGTGGACTGTGAATATCGTATACGCCTAATCCAATACCCAGCTTGTAGGTATTCAATTCGAAGCTATGAATTAATTCACCATGGCTACGTGATGTTTCGATTGAAATGACATCGGCATCCATCGCCTCAATCGAATCAATCATGTCATGAAATTCGCAATAGCACATATGCGTATGAATTTGTGTTGTGTCTTGCACGGTGCATGTCGCGATGCGGAACGCTTTCACTGCCCATGCCAGGTAACCGGCTTGTTCCTCTTCCTTCAGCGGCAAACCTTCACGAACGGCAGGCTCGTCAACTTGAATCATGCCAATACCAGCACTCTCAAGTGCCTCTACTTCTTGTCTAAGCGCATACGCCAGTTGGTAGGCAATATGTTCACGAGGAATATCATCACGGACAAACGACCAGTTCATAATCGTGATCGGACCCGTCAGCATGCCTTTAACAGGACGGCTTGTGCGTGACTGTGCATACTTGGTTTCTTCAACAGTCATTTCCCCAGTGAACGCTACATCTCCGAAAATAACCGGCGGTTTCACACAACGGGAACCGTACGATTGCACCCACCCGTTTTGCGTAAATGCAAAGCCTGCAAGTTTTTCACCGAAGAACTCGACCATATCGGTACGCTCAAATTCACCATGCACCAGAACGTCCAATTCGATTTCCTCTTGAAGCTTGATCCAGATATCAATTTGCTCGCGGATAAATGCAGCATATTGCTCATTATTCCACTCGCCTTTACGCCATAATTGACGCGCTTTACGAACTTCTGCAGACTGTGGGAAGCTACCGATAGTCGTTGTAGGGAAAAGAGGCAATTGCCATTTCGCTTGTTGTGCAACATGACGCTGGGCAAAAGGACGGGAACGTTCAGGCTGCTGAACACTTAGTGCAGCTACGGACTGCTGAATATCGCTGCGTTTACGCTCATCCGATTGTTGAAGTGCTTGGATGGCGCGATCACTTTGTTCGATTTCTTCAAGTACTCCAGCTTTGCCCGAAGCGATTGCTTTCGTGATAAGAACAAGTTCATCCAGCTTTTCATCTGCATAGGCTAGTGCATTCTTCAGTTCAGAAGAAAGTTTCGTCTCTCTTTCAGTCGTTACTGGAACATGGAGTAAGCTGCTTGACGATTGAATAACAAGATTCTCCGTTGCAACGTGCTTAGTGAGCTCTTCCACCAGTTCGAGCTTCTCCCGAATCGATGCTTTCCAGATACCGCGGCCATCAATTACGCCCGCACCMAACACTTTATCTGCTGGGAATCCTAGTGATTTAATGTTCTGTACGTTAGCGCCCAGACCATGAACGAAATCCAGACCAAATCCCTTGACCGGCAATGAGATGATATCAGCATAGCGATCTACGGATTCAAAATACGTTTGAAGCATAATGTTTAGGTTTGGTACAGCTGCTGCGAAAGTTTCATATATGTTTTTAAGTCTCTCAATGTCTGCATCGCTTAACTTCGTTACGAGAATCGGCTCATCGATTTGTACCCATTGAACGCCTTCTGCTGCAAGCTCTTGAAGAATCTGTACATAAAGCGGGATCAATCGGCTCAACCAAGCGTCCGTTTCTGACTGACTGTACCCTTTGGATAGCTTCAAGAAAGTTAAAGGACCAACGATGACTGGCTTTCCTTCGATTCCGAGCTTTGCCTTCGCTTCCCGGTAAGCTGTTAATGGCTTGTTCTCCGTAATGACAGGTGAAGCTCCGTTCAGTTCAGGCACGATATAGTGATAATTGGTGTTGAACCACTTCGTCATTTCACTTGCTGTAGCATCTTTCGTTCCCCGTGCAACTCCGTAATAAACTGACAAGGGCACTGCGCCACCMTTGAAAGCAAAACGTTCTGGAATAATGCCAAACATAGCAGCTGTATCAAGAATATGATCATAATAGCTGAAATCGTTGACCGGAATAAGATCGATGCCTTTTTCCTTCTGCTTGCGCAAGTGATTTAGACGAATCTCCTGCAGTTGTAACTCAAACTCTGATTCTTCCAGCTTGCCGGCCCAGAAGGCTTCAAGTGCTTTCTTCCATTCTCTGTCAGCACCAATACGCGGATATCCCAAACTACTACTTCTTACCATTTAACAAAACTCCTCTGCAATCATTTGTTACACCAAAGATATCACAGAGGATTAGTTATAACGTAACTGGAATTATCTATATCTAGATATAGCTTAAAGCTATATGAGAAACACTTCTATCGAAGTACTTCGAGGATGAGCGACCGCGTTTTAAAGGTAGTTTTTATCGCCAATAATAATTTGTTCTTCCGAGTACCGGAAAATTATAAATTCTTATGTGGTTAGAATGCCATGGGGACAATTGCCTGGTGGAGTGCTGCTACGTAAGCTGCACCAAGCTTAGATAGCGGAATATGGCTATGGGAAATCCACCCGACATTAATCATTTCGTCACAATCCAAAGGTACGGGAATTATCTCATTTCCATTCAAATCTGAGCTCAATACCCCGGTTGATATGGTGTAACCATTCAAACCGATTAATAAATTGAATAGTGTAGCCCGGTCATTCACACGGATACTTTTCTGATGTGACATCGTACTGAGAATTTCTTCGGCAAAATGAAACGAATTGTACTCCCCTTGATCAAATGACAAATAGGGATAGTTTTGAAGTTGGTCAATGGTCACGATGGATTGCTTCGCGAGGGGATTTTTAATGCTGATAAAAATATGCGGTTTGGCGATAAATAAACTGTTGAATTGCAGATTCCCGCTTTTAAGCAGCTTGTTTATAACCTTTCCATTAAATTCGTTCAAGTATAAGATGCCAATCTCACTGCGCAAGTTCTTTACATCTTCAATAATTTCATACGTTTTGGTTTCACGCAGTGCTAGCTCATATTCATCCTGACCATATTCCGAAACCAGACTTACGAAGGCATTTACCGCAAAAGCATAATGCTGAGTCGATACAGAAAAATGCTGCGATGAAGGCTTCGCATTCAAGTATCGACTTTCCAATAACTCTGCCTGCTCGACGACCTGCCGCGCATAACTCAGAAATTCAACACCTTCCTTGGAAAGTGATATCCCTTTATTGGATCTTTCAAAGATGGCGATTTGAATTTCTTCTTCCAACTCCCGGATCGCATTTGAAAGGCTTGGTTGAGAAATGAACAGCCTTTTGGCAGCCTCATTAATAGATCCGCGATTTGCAACCTCGATTACGTATTTTAATTGTTGTAACGTCATGGATATCCCTCCTCCGACTATAATCCGAACCAGCATCTTACTTGATTTTGAATATTGTAACACACTAAATAAGAACTAATCTTCCATAGACAAACAATTAAACTGACTATATGATTAGACTAATTAAATAATTGATAGTTAAGGTGCATGCTTATTAGGAATAAGTAATGCTTAATTGGGAAGTCTGGTGCAAATCCAGCACGGTCCCGCCACTGTAAATGAAGAGCGACTCTATGAATTGCCACTGGTATGACTATACCGGGAAGGTTAGAGAAGCGTTGACGCATGAGTCAGGAGACCAGCCTTAATGTGTATTCACAAACTCTACGGAAGATGGAGGGGGTGCTTTTCTTGTTGTCTACTACCAATACTGACATCACAGCCCTTGATTCTTTCAAATCAAGGGCTTTTTCTAATGCTCATCAGACCATTTCAAGGAGCAGTCCAATGGACTGCTCCCTATCATTTTATTAACTTAGGAGGACAAAATGAAACTGTATCGTAGAATCTTCACCTTACTCATTGCTTTGTTCCTTTTTGCAAGCAGCGTAAGCATCGTTCACGTATCTGCGATGTCGAATCTGGCTGTGGACGTTGCTATAAAGGATACCGCTGAGTATCTGCTTGAAACTGTAAAGGAACCAGAAGTCGGTTCGATAGGCGGCGAATGGGCCGTTATCGGACTTGCCCGTTCCAGCTATGACGTACCTCAGAGCTACTACGACAATTATTACAAAGGCGTTGAAACCTACGTCAAAGAATTAAAAGGCAATCTTCACGATAAAAAGTACACCGAATACTCGCGATTGATTTTAGCCTTAACCGCAATTGGCGCAGATCCCACTCATGTTGCAGGCTATAATCTACTTACGCCGCTCGGGGACTTCGATAAAACCATCTGGCAAGGTATCAACGGTCCTATATTTGCATTAATTTCCCTTGACAGTGRCAATTACAATATCCCGATAAATCCAACCGCCAAAACGCAGGCTACTCGAGACATGTATATTGATGAAATCTTATCGAATCAGCTTCCGGATGGCGGATTTGCACTTTCAGGCGTGTCTGCAGATCCTGATATTACGGGTATGGCCTTACAGGCTCTAGCCAAATATCAAAATTACACGAAAGTAAAAACAGCTACGGAAAAGGCCATTAACCGTCTTTCCAAAATACAGGACAACGATGGCGGCTACGCAAGTTGGGGTGCAAAAACTTCGGAGAGCACCGTGCAGGTGCTGATGGCGCTATGTGAGCTTGGTATTACTATTGAAGATAGTCGTTTTATTAAGAATGGTCATACCATTGTTGATGATTTACTATCCTTTTATTCAAAAGGACAGGGATTTAAGCACACTTCTGATGGCAGCGGTGTAACGGGGATGTCGACAGAGCAGTCATTTTATGGGCTAGTGAATGTTCAAAGAATCCTCGCGAACAAGAGCAGCTTATATCGAATGAACGATGTCAAACAAGCTACCTCAGCAACGCCTGACAACACTAACGGCTTAATGAACAAACACAAGGATATACAAGTTATGCCTGTTACCGATGCGAATAAGACTTTCTCTGATATCGCTAACCATACCAACAAAGCAGCCATTGAATTCCTTTCATCTAGAGGAATTATTAACGGTATGACTGACACTGAATTCTCACCAAATCAAACAATGACGCGTGCCGAATTTGCGACCATAGTCACCAAAAGTCTAGGTCTACCTATGCAAAAGCAATCTAACTTCCATGATGTCGCTTCTACAGCCTGGTATGCGGACTATGTAGGCACAGCTTATTCTTATGGCATCGTAAGCGGAACGTCAGAGACCACTTTTACACCGAACAATACGATTACAAGGCAGGAAGCTGCTGTCATGATCGCCAATGCAGCTAAGCTCACTGGCATGGATACAAATTTGAACACAGTTGAAACGAGAGATATGTTAGCTCAATTTGGAGATTACATCCAAACAGCTGAGTGGTCGAGGGATGCGCTAGCTTTTAGCTATCGAGAAGGTATTCTATCGCAAGATATGCTGAATATTGAGCCCACTACAGCTGTCACTCGAGCTGAAATAGCCGAGATGCTCTACCGCTTACTCTCTGCTGCTAAACTTATTAAAGAGGCGAACTAATGCGATTAACGAAAAATAAAATAATTGCTGCGACGATCATAGTGATCGTCTTGGTGGCAGCTTTCTTCAGTAGCGGGATGCCGCGGCAGCAGGCAGATCCTACTTCTACTTCTGGACTTAGAATGAGTAGTCCCACAACGACGACCTCACCTTCAGTATCCAAACCTATGGAGCTAACGACACCTCCTGAAGAACTGAAAGATACTAAGTCTTCTGATCCCGCCGTGACGACGCCAAGCAACACCCCTGTACCTGCTCAACCTACGGAAGAACCCATGCCTATTGCGACTCAAGATGCTACACCGTTGAACAAGGAAACGCCCAAGCCAGCTACACCTGATGGAACCAAACCTACGCCAACCAAAGCGATGGAGCTTGACCCCAAGACAGGTAAAGACCAATACCTTACCGATCCTGTTCCTGAGGGGAAACCACTCCCTATCGAACCACAGAACACCAAAATTTCTGACAAGCAAATGACAGTGACGCTTTCGGTTAGCTGCCTAACGATTCTGGGCAATATGAAATTGCTTGATCCTGAAAAGGTTGAGCTTGTGCCGAAAGATGGCATTATTTTCAAATCACAACAGGTTACTTTTTATGAGGGAGAATCCGTATTTAATGTCTTACAAAGAGAGATGAAGAAGAATAAAATTCATATGGAATTTGTGAATACCCCTATTTACAATTCAGCCTATATTGAAGGTATCCATAATCTGTATGAATTTGATTGTGGGGAGCTATCCGGTTGGATGTATAAAGTGAACGGTTGGTTCCCTAACTATGGAGCAAGTCGGTATCCACTGAAACAAGGCGATGTCATTGAGTGGGTATACACGTGTGATTTAGGCCGTGACGTTGGGGATACGTATAATTCAACTGGCGGTGGCAAGCAATGAGGGATTCCTTTTCAAGCTACCACCCCCTGATTAACTTTTTGTATTTTACATTCGTCATCTTGTTCTCAATGATTTTCATGCATCCAGTAAGCCTAGTTATTTCCCTTAGCTTGGCCTTTGCCTATTCCATCTATCTGAACGGAAAGAAAGCAATCAAGTTCAACTTCGTCTATATGCTTCCTTTTCTTATCCTAACTGCGCTTATTAATCCTGCCTTTAATCACGAAGGGGTTACGATATTAACGTACTTGCATAACGGCAATCCGCTAACCCTGGAATCTATTACCTATGGTCTTGCAGCAGCAACTATGTTCATTTCCGTTATCTGTTGGTTTTCTTGTTATAACGCTGTTATGACATCGGATAAATTTATTTATTTGTTTGGAAAAATAATTCCAGCATTGTCGCTCATTTTTTCGATGGTGCTGCGTTTTGTACCCCGCTTTAAAGCTCAGATTACCATCGTTTCCAATGCACAAAAATGTATCGGTCGGGATATATCCACGGGTAGTCTCATTCGTAGAATCAAGCATGGTATTCGGATTCTATCTATCATGGTGACCTGGATGCTTGAGAATGCCATTGAAACCGCTGATTCGATGAAAAGCCGAGGGTACGGATTACAGGGAAGAACCGCATTTTCAATATTTACATGGGATAGCCGCGACAAAACTGCACTAATCGCTCTAGTTGTAAGCGGAGGTTATCTCCTGATAGGAGCTGTTACAAAGGCTATGTATTTCCGATACTTCCCTTCCATGCGAGGTGTAGGGCTTTCCATTTACAGTATCAGTGTCTTTACGACTTATGCATTCCTATGCGCAATACCGCTTATTATTAATATTTCGGAGGATATCAAATGGAAGTCTTTACAATCCGACAACTAACATTCTCCTATCCTGGATCCCCTGGGAATGCGTTACGTGACGTCACTTTGACTATAAAACAAGGCGAATTTATTACCATCTGTGGTAAGTCAGGTTGCGGCAAATCAACCCTCTTACGTCATTTGAAAACAGATCTTACACCGCACGGAGCACGAAGTGGCGAGATTTTATATGATGGGATGCCCCTTGAACATCTAGATCGACGTATACAAGTCGCTCAAATCGGCTATGTGCTGCAATCTCCAGACAATCAAATTGTGACAGACAAGGTCTGGCATGAGCTTGCCTTTGGACTTGAAAGTCTTGGATACAGTACACTAGAAATTCGTCGACGAGTTGCGGAAATGGCAAGCTTTTTCGGCATACAGGAATGGTTTCATAAATCGGTTACCGAACTATCAGGCGGTCAGAAACAGCTTCTGAATCTTGCTTCCATTATGACCATGCAGCCGAAAATATTGATATTGGATGAACCTACCAGCCAGCTTGATCCTATTGCTGCAGCGGAATTTCTAGCCGCCATTGGGAAAATCAACCGCGAACTTGGAGTCACAATTCTCATATCCGAGCATCGACTTGAGGAAGTCCTGCCGCTGTCAGATCGCGCTATTGTGATGGATAATGGTGAAATCCTCGTTTCTGGAACACCGAAGGAAGTCGGTGAACAACTTTGGGATATGCAGCACGACATGTTTTATGCGATGCCAACGCCCATGCGTGTCTATGCAAGAATTGAGAACCAGCTCCCTTGCCCCATTACAGTCCGTGAGGGAAGAGAATTCTTGCATGTACTTGCTCAGAATCAACCATTCACGAAAGACATACAAACTGCTGACATTCCAGTGCGAAGGGCAGAACCGGCGATTGAGCTAAACGGTGTATGGTTTAAATATGAAAAAATTTCACCAGATGTGGTGAAAGGCCTGAGCTTACGTGCATTTTCAGGTGAGATTTATGCGATTGTAGGCGGAAATGGTACGGGTAAAACAACCACCCTTTCTCTCATATCTGGACTTCGCAAACCTTATCGTGGAACTGTCCTGATGAATGGGAAACCCATTGACAAGTATTCGGACAGTGAGAAATTCAATGGACTCCTTGGCGTTCTTCCTCAAAATCCACAAGCGCTTTTTGTACAAAAAACAGTTAAAGCTGATCTTTTGGAGATGCTATCCGGCAGCAAGCTGGATATGGCGTATAGGCAACAATGTGTGGATGAAGTTTCGGAGTTATGTATGTTACAACAACTTCTCGACCGACATCCTTATGATTTGTCTGGAGGGGAGCAACAACGTGCCGCTCTTGCTAAGATCTTACTTCTTCAGCCTTCCATTCTTCTGTTGGACGAGCCGACGAAAGGTCTAGACGCACATTATAAATTGATATTTGCCGAAATTTTAACCAATTTAAAACAACAAGGAACGACCATTGTTATGGTCAGTCATGATATCGAGTTTTGCGCTAGCTTTGCTGACAGGTGTGCAATGTTCTTTGACGGGGCGATCGTATCCGAGGGCAATCCCCAGGAATTCTTTGCTGGAAATAGCTTTTATACGACATCTGCAAGCCGAATGGCCAGGGATTTGATTCCAAAGGCCACAACGACCAATGACATCATTAAAGCCTTTAATGGCAATGAAGAAATGCAGAATGTTGATACGAAACCAAAGGTGAACATACCTCCATCGTTTCGTAAACATAGCCATAGTTCAACCGTATCCGTCCCTAATGAGCAAACACCAGTCGAACTCAGAAGTCTCTCCAAACGCACATTGACTGCCGTGCTCATGATTCTTTTATTAATTCCGTTAACCATTTGGTTTGGTATTTATTATCTCGACGATCGAAAATACTACTTTATTAGCATGCTTATCATTTTGGAAACCCTGCTGCCGTTTATGATGATTTTCGAGGGACGAAAGCCGCTGGCAAGAGAGCTTGTGGTCATATCCGTGCTATGTGCGATTGGCGTAACTGGCAGAATGGCTTTCTTCATGGTGCCTCAATTTAAACCCGTTGTTGCGATTGTTATTCTTTCCGGCATCGCATTAGGGGCTGAAACCGGCTTTCTAGTCGGTGCAGTCACAGGTTTTGTATCGAATTACTTTTTTGGTCAAGGGCCTTGGACACCCTGGCAGATGTTCGCTTTCGGGATCATTGGATTTCTTGCTGGAGCACTGTTCAAAAAAGGCATTTTACGCAGAAATAGAATTGCTCTTTGTCTATTTGGAGGATCAGCGACATTTCTCATATATGGAATCATCATGAATTTCTCATCCGTCGTGATGACAGGATCCAAACCCACAATTGGCGCAGTTATACTTGCGTGTATCCGAGGAGTTCCCTTCGATTTGATTCATGCCATAGCAACTGTCATATTCCTGTATTTCCTAGCAAGGCCTATGCTTGAAAAATTAGATCGAGTTAAAGAGAAGTATGGGTTGGTTTCGTGAAAGAAAAACAGCACCTCATTGGTTAGTATCTAACCTTTGGGGTGCTGTTTGTTATGTCCAAATGCGCAATTGCATCCGACCGGGAAAGAAGAGGATTTCTCCCCTTCTTCGTTAAAGCTCGTTCTACTTTTTCTGCTGGTGCAGTCTCATAATAACCACTGCGACCATCTCTCTGGTTACAGGAAGCAACGGGTTGAAATATCCGTTATCCTCTGTCAATAATCCGGATTTAATAGCTTGATTAACGTAAGGTAATGCCCAGTCAGCAACAAATGATTGGTCTTTAAGGTCAACCGCTAGCTGTCCCTCCATCGCAACACCTTGTAAACGACCCAGAATTACAGCCATTTCCTGTCTGGAAATCGTTTGATTCGGTGCAAAGGCATGATCTGAAATCCCTGTGATCAATCCCTTCGATTTCGCGGTTACGATATACTTGAAATACCAATCTTCTGTGCTAACATCGTCAAAATCTAACTCACCAGTTACTAACTCACTTCCTGTATAACGGACGATGAGTGCCGCAAACTCTGCTCTTGTTAATTCGCGTTTCGGCTCAAAATTAGTTCCGTTACCTTCCATAAATCCCAACGTAGTGACTTTAGCTACTGCTTCCAGTGCCCAACTGGAAATAGCAACAGCATCTTCATATTTTGTAGCCAGTGTGTTTTTGGTTTCTTCGGTTGGTTCCGTAGGTTCCGCAGGCTTACCAGGGTTATTAGGGTTAACAACGTTACCACTACCCCCTCCTACTGGCGGGGTATATGCCTCACCAATGTCTTTCCCAAGATCTTTCGTGTACTGCCAACGAAGAACGTCGTTATTCTGTAATGTGTAGATACCCGCGCTGTATTTTGGAAAGACCCCGTTCACGGAGTACATCCAGCCACTTAGCTGTCCTTTATCAAACTCCCCTAAGTGATCAATCGATTGTACATAGATGCTTGCACCTGAACCTGTATAAGACAGAGCAGTACTTTGGGTACCAAGTACCCGTTGTAGCAACGTAAACGCTGTATCGCCAGATTGCAAGGTAACCGTTATTGGAGCAATGATATCTCCTTCACCCAGAGAGCGTTTCTCAACAGAAAGTGTAACCTTTTGTGTAGTACTAGGTCCAGATCCACCACCAGGACCAGGCGCTGTTACTAACGTCGATTTAAAGGCTAAGAACTCCGTGAAATGCTTCGTTTTAATAATTAAGTCGCCATTCTCACTGTAAGCATACACATCATCGTTTCGATAGTTGCTGTTGTCATATTTATGTATTGCAGTGAAATTACCGTTTTCATCTATGAAACCGGCGTTACGATCACCCATCCCCTTCAATTTCAGTGTAACGTGTTGATTAAACTGGATGCGGCTATCACCACCCACTTTAATGCGTGAATCGATACTGTCTAGTCTACTACCACTGCCGGTAAGTACTCCACTTACTTTATTCGTCACAGAGTTATCGGTTGTACTCAGAATGCTTGGCAATTGAATCTTATTATTCCACGCAACTGATGTAACTTCTGTATAAGCCGGTATATCCAACTCCGTACTGCCTCGTTTAGCAATAACCTCTGGCAAAAATGGTGTCGTGAATGAAAGAGTAATCTTGTTCGTCGCTGGATCATTATCATCCGTCGAGAAGGATACATTGGACTCATTCGCACCAACATTGACGATCTGATCACTCGTCGTGCTCACATTATGAATGGTCAACTTATTACTTGCCGAGTTACTAACCAAGGCTGCTGGCAATGCTTGGAGCTTAAGAGCTCCTGTTTGACCTTGACCTGCAAAAGTTATAACAAGATCTTGTTGATTGCTTTCTTGCGTAATATGATCAATCGTCAAACCTGTAGTGCCAGGATCGAAACTCCAATTCGCTGCGGTATTAGCACCAGAAGTGAACGTGTCGCCGACTAGTTTAATCTGCAAACTAGGGTTGAGTATTCCGATGTTCGTATTCGAAGCGATCGCAATGGAAGGCCAACGGCCATAATAAAACGTAACGATATCATCGTCGTTTAAAATATAATCTGCTGCACCGACTTGCGGTGATACCCCGTTAACTTTGTACATCCAACCGTCGTATCCGCCAAGAGTTCCTGCAGTTTGACCTGCAATTGAGGAGAGATAGGGACCATAACTACTGTTTTGAATGACAAAGTTGATGTTAGACTTCTCGAGCACTTGTTTCAAAGCATCCATGGCTGTCGGCTGACTGCCATAGACTGCTGCAGTTATCGACTGTTGTGGCAGTATCGGACTATTAATGCCATTAACATTTATTTGTACGGTAGTTAAATTTGGCTTATCTGCTAAACGCTGCCAAACTGATTTACTCTGCTGAATATCTGTTAGTGCGATCAATACTTGTTCTGTTGCCATTAAGTTCTGTTTTAGATCTGTCACTTGCCAGGAAAAAGTGCCATCTGGAAGCACGAAGTTATAAACGGCATCTACAACTGTTTGATTGTTGACGACCCAGTTTGGGGACAATACATCTTCTCTAATAGCCACCAGACCTGATACAGACGTTGCCCAGCTGTTGGAGTTGTCCCCATTGCCCCATTGACCTGGGGAATCAAAGCCAGCATTAGTTAATTGTCTTTGCTTCAATAAAGCCTTAGCACGGTTAGCCGCAGTTACTGCAGCACTATTCGATTGATAATTCCCTAAAGCTAGCAGTGCCATCCCTGTAATATCTGTATCTGATTCACTTCCAAAGAAAGCAAACCCGCCATCAGACAATTGTAAGCTAAGTAAGTAACTTAACGCTTTCTCCTTGGCTGCATCGTTCCAGCTCCCGACGTTGTATCCCCTTTTCTTACCTGTATCCAGAGCAAGCATCGTCCATATCTGTCGATTAGATTCTCCGAAGGAACCTGTTGATGGATTTTGCTGAGCTGCTAACTCTGCGTACAAATTACGATTCGTTTCCCATGCATGGGAAGGATCAAGATTCATGGCCAACAATCCGAAGATTAAATTGATGTGGTAAGTACTATGATCGGTTGCTAATAAATCACCAGGATCACTTTGTTCCCAAGAAGGCAGCGTCCACTTACCATTATGCAAATCTTCCCCTGCTCCCCATAGCGCAACCATTTGCCACCATGAGTTGAGATTAGACCGATTTTGCTCATAAAATGAGACCGTATCCGCAATCATTGTATTTAATTTCGTACTTGGATTTGCATCGACTGCTCTCGCAACTTGTGGGACGAGCAATAAAGTTATTAGTGCCAAACTTAGAAGAGCAGAAATCCCTTTTTTCATCATCAAACTGAACAAACTAATCACCTTCATCTTCCTTAAAATAGTGGATAAACGAAAAACACCCTTCCCCGAGTTCCAGAGGAAAGATGTCTTTGTAAGAATCGTGTTAATCTAACGACTAACCACTCTTTTTGGCAAATGCAAAGAAACATCTTCCTCCCATCCTCGTGAGAAAAAAAATACATTACTTATCAGGCAGGTCTCCTGGCTTCGCTTCATCGCTTGTACAATCTCCTTCCCCTCTTGTTATCGAGAGTGGCTATGATTGTTAGCTCAGCGTTACAGTGGCGGGACCGCATCGGAATTGAACCGAACTTCCCTTTTAAGCTTCCGCTAGATTCAGCAGAAAGCACCTATTAAGCTAGTTTATGAAATTGTTTGTAATCATGACGAATTTTACATGACTTCATCGTAATAGACAATCCTTTTTTTCACAAACAAAAAAAGGCAACCCCACCAAGACCCCTAGGCCTCGTGGGATTACCTCTCTTTTTACCCGAGCAATCCGTAAATCAATATTTACAAATGCTGCGCGTAATAATAACTAGTAAAATGAAAAGTACTAAGATACTAGCGGCCGAATTGTTTTTCGGAGGGCAAGCAACTGCTTGCGTGTGAACCGGTTTCGGGAACACAAATTCAGTTTGTTGGTAGGACGCGTGCAGGTGGATATTATTGTGCATCGGTTGTTGCATAATTGGCGCTGGCGCTGGAAGCGGTGTAGGCATTGGCATTGGCATCGGGGTTGGCATTGGCATTGGCATTGGTTGCATTGGGTAATTCGGAACTTTAACATATTCCATGGAAGAGCACCTCCTTCATATTTTCCCAAAAGGGACTTACACAGGCTTACTGTTTAACTCAGAGGTTATTGTTGAAGTTGGGTGAATAGCTTACAACATCAGTCTATGGGGAAGCACCTACGTTGCACACGGTAAATACCCAGTTTATAAATAAATTGGGTGGGTGTCATGGGCGAACGAGCATAATTTGGAGATAGTCGATTATTTCGACTTGCAGCGGCTACTTCTCCACTTGCTCATCCTGTAACTCGATTATTTCGACTTGCAGCGGCTACTTCTCCACTTGCTCATCCCGTAACTCGATTATTTCGACTTGCAGCGGCTACTTCTCCACTTGCTCATCCTGTAACTCGATTATTTCGACTTACAGCGGCTACTTCTCCACTTGTTTCCTGTAACTCGATTATTTCGACTTACTCCTCTTCCCCATCCGTATACACAAAAAGGACCGCCCCCTCATCAGAGGGAGCAGTCCTAATCGCCTTACACGTATGGGTTATTCTCACGTTCGAAGCCAATCGTCGTCTTGGCGCCGTGCCCTGAGTAGACGATGACGTCGTCATCCAGCAGGAACAACTTATCCTGGATGGAATCCAGCAGGGTATTGTTGTCTCCACCAAGCAGGTCGGTACGACCGACCGATAGTTTAAACAACACATCACCACTGAACAGGTGTTTGTCATACAAGAAGCTCACGCTTCCTGGCGAGTGGCCTGGGGTGTGGAACACCTTGAGCTTAATGCCCAGGAACTCCAGCACTTGCCCCTCATCCAGCGCGAACTCTGCCGGGTCCGTCTCAACTAAAGTCCCAAGTTCTGGCCAGCGAGCGGAGCCATTCTTCTTCGGATTCGTCAGCCAATCGGCTTCTAGGTCGTGAATATACACCGGACAGCCCTTGAGCTTACGAATCTCGTCAACGCCCCCAATGTGATCGAAATGCGCATGCGTCAGTAGAATCGCCACGATATCCATGTCGGCAATTTTCTTAATCAGCGACTTCGGATTCATACCGGGATCGATAATAATACCTTGATTCGTCTCTGGATTCGACAGTAAGTACGCGTTCGTCTGAACCGTACCCAGGACGAAGGATTGAATGTTGATCATCGTGATGCCACCCTCACCTTTTAGAACGACTCGATCAATGAACGAAGTTCCTTCACAATAACAGCATGATATCCGTTACCTTCGCCATATTGACGGCCCATTTCGGCTCTGGCTACTTGAATTTTTTCGTTATAATCTGCCGCATCGCGATCTGGATTTTCTTTCTTGAACTGCGTCATAACCGCTTGCACGTTTTTCGGACGAGGCCCCCAGTGCCCAAGCGAGAATCCGCCTGTATCTGTGAATACGACGATCGGAATCCCACGTCCGCCGCCTGTTAAGAACTGATCAATTACATCATAATTTTGCTCAATAATGAGAACCTCGGTTGGAACGCCGCTATCTTCCAAAGCCTTGAATACAACAGGCACGTTGCGAACAACGTCGCCACACCAGTCAGCAGCAATAATCAAGCAGCGAAGATCATCGCGATTGTTAAGAGATTCGAAATATTCCTTATCCTCTTCATTGTCCCAAGCAAAGCCATCATAATAAGCTAAAAATTGCTCTTTATTTTTTTCCATACTTTCGATAAACTGTTTCGGCTTGAGGCCAGTACCCAGCTTACTAGCAAGATTTGCACCCATCGTTGTCATCCTCCCAGGATCATCCTATTTCTCATTCATTGTATCAAAAGCAGGCGAAACCGCCAAATCAACCTTACTAGATTTTCTTTTTTCTTTTGAGATAAAATTGATAGCCCGCATACAGGATTGTCAGCACGATCGCAGCGATAATCAAAGGTTTAATATAAGGCCCTGCGTACTCGCCAATCGTCTCCCAGTTGTCCTTCAATTTCATGCCCAAATAAATATACAGAAAGGAGTAAGGAACCAAAGCTAATGCCGTGTAAAGGGAGAATTTCCCCAAAGGCATCTTCGCCATACCGCCTGGCAATGAGATCGCATGACGCACAATCGGAATAAATCTCGCTGTAAAAATCATACCCGTGCCGTACCGGTTAAACCAGCTTTCCGCCACATCGATATGATGCTTGCTGATCAGCAGGTATTTGCCATATCTCTCCAGAAATGGCCTGCCGCCATAACGTCCGATCCAATATAGCACGATTTGGGCCAAAGTTCCCCCGACGACCGCGCAAACCATACCACCTACGAAGTTAATTTGACCTTTGGATACGAGATACCCTGCGTAGGCTAAAAGCAATTCGTTCGGAATGACCTCCAGCATAAGTCCAAGGAATATTCCCCAGTACCCCAAACCTTCCAAATACACCAAAACACTTTGAATCAACTCATGCATACGTAACCCTCTCTTCGTTTCACTTTCCCATACATTGGCAACTTACTTAGCTGGAAAAAGTACATCTAATTGGGCCCATAGGGTCAAAAGAAAGAGAATAGCTGGATTTTATCCATCTAAATTCGCCTATTCCACTCGAAATTACCTATAATCCGCAAATTAGCTGKATATTTTCCATGTATTCTAATTCTGCCGTTGAAATCCTCATATTTAGCTGTAGTTTTTCCTATTAAATGCCTAATACTTCCCCTATGAGGTCTAACTTGTACCCATTGCCTAATCTAATCTAATCTAATCCCATCCACATTCTATCATAGACATGCCGCTATCCTCTACTTGTATGCAACTCATTGCTGAAATAAGCCAAGATATGCGATTTGCAAGCTTCCACAGGTGCGCTGAGCTCTTTGCCGGCACGGTGAATCAGCCCATGTTCCAACGGAATCGCTGTCTCCGACTCAACGCGAAGCAACTGACCCGCTTCCAGCTCTTTCTGAACGGAAGTGACAGGCAGCAAGGAGAGGCCCATGCCGCACATCATCGTCTGTTTGAGCATTTCCGTGCTGTCGAAGGCCATTTCGGTAAAAGTAGCAAGCCCTTTGTCCGTCATCAGTACCTGAGAGGCCAATGATTGATAAATGCAGCGGCTGCCAAAGCCGATGACCTGTGTCTGTGCCAGCGCTTCCCAGCCTTCCAGCTCGATGCGCTTCACTAGCGCCGGAGCCCCCACCCACACCAATTCATCCACGAGCAACGGGATAAAAGTGAGATTTCGCACCTTGGGATCACGCGGCACAATGCCTAAATCTACACGGTACGCCGATACCTCCTGAACAATGTCGCGTTGAAAGCCCGTTTCCAGCTGCAGCTGGATGTGCGGAAACTGCTCGAACAACGTCGGCAGCATCATCGGGAGATGCGGCACGCAGAACGATTCCAGCGCGCGCAGGCGCACCACACCTTTGGGCTCTTGCAAGCCCGTTAGTTTCTCCTGTAAGGATTCTCCCAACTGTAAGAATCGATAGGCAAAAGGCGCCACCTCTCGGCCCGCTGCTGTCAATTCAACCCCGCGCGGCAACCGTGTAAAAAGCGCCTGTCCTAAGGTCTGCTCCAACTGAAGAATGTGCATCGTCACCGTGGATTGAACGTAACCGAGCTTCTGAGCGGCTTTACTGAAGCTCTTCTCCTCCATGACCGTAACGAAGGTTTTCATACTTCGTCCATCCAGTTGTTCCAGCATAACCAACATACCACCCATCGGATTATCAAATACTAGATATCATAATCATTCGTTATTCAAATACATAAACTCATGATACCATCAGGGATATCACGATGAAAAGAGGCACACCCCACATGTTCACTCGTCTTCGACTACGACTCTCTCCCCTGTTCATCAAACTCATCCCCGGCATCGGCGGCTTCATCGCCATCCTGCTGTGCAGCTTGCTCGGCGACTTCGCCCGCACCTCGCTGCTGATGGCGCCCTTCGGCGCCTCCTGCGTCATCGCCTTCGCGCTCCCGCAGAGCCCGCTCGCGCAGCCCCGCAGCCTCATCGGCGGCCACGTGCTGAGCACGCTCGTCGGGCTCTGCGCCCTCACCGCGGTCGGAGTGCACGCGTGGAGCCTCGCCCTCGCGGTCGGCGCCGCCATTACGCTCATGCAGCTGACGCGCACGCTGCATCCGCCCGCAGGCGCCGACCCGCTGCTCGTGATGCTCACGGGCGCCGGCTGGAGCTTCCTGCTCACGCCGGTGCTGCTCGGCGCAGCGCTGATCGTGCTCGTTGCCTGCGGGTACCACCGGGCAACACGCACCTCCTATCCTACCGCCTGGTGGTAGGAGCATAATTCCAATTCATGCGCTGACAAGCCCCCGCATAAGATGTACAAGACCCTTGTACAGGAGGCGGACCCTATGTCCCGAGTATGGATTGTCAAACGCAAGCATTTCTATCAGCTAGCAGCCGCACTTCTAATCCTTCTTATTGGATGGCTGTATGTGAATCGAGCAAGCATTTTGCCCACCTTCGCCGAACCCACGGCAGAACGCACCATTCACATGGTTGTTGGGGAGTTCAAATCCACCACAGCTGATGGCAAAACCATCGAGGCTTACCGCTGGGACCCTGGCACCATTGCCGTTAAGAAAGGCGAGCATATCAAGCTTAGCATCCTTGGCATCAATGGCGAGAGCCACCCCTTTTTCATCGAAGGACTCAATATCTCCGGTGAGATCAAAAAAGGCAAAGAAACCATCGTTCATTTTACCGCCAACCAAGCGGGGACGTATCGCCTCATCTGCATGACGCATACGGATATGGCGCATAATGGTCCGATGATCGGCTATATCGAGGTCTATTAAATGGCCTCACTGGTTCTGATGTTATTCGAGCTTTACCTTAAGCTTCTTCTGCTCCTCGAAACGTCCTCGACAGACGTCTCGATATCAGAAGTGGCATTAAGGTTTTTTTTCGTTTACACTGATGCCAAGCTCAATTGATTCCTTATGAAGAAGGTGCTTCCCCAATGAAAACACATATACTCGTCGCCGATGACGATGCCCATATTCGCGAACTCATGCGCTTCCTTTTTTCCAAAGAAGGGTATGCGGTCTTTGAAGCAAGTGACGGTGAGCAAGCTTCGAGGCTGCTGGAAACCGAACAAATTCATCTCGCCGTTGTCGATGTCATGATGCCGCTGCGGGACGGCCTGGAGCTATGCGCGGAAATCCGCGAGCATTACGATATTCCGATTCTTCTTGTGACAGCCAAAGGTGAGATTGAAGATAAAGAACGAGGCTTTGCTTCAGGCACCGATGATTACGTGGTCAAGCCGTTCGAGCCCAAGGAGCTCCTCTTCCGTACGCGTGCGTTATTGCGCCGATATCAGCTGGTTTCCTCGGAGATGATTACACTTGGTCAAACGGTCATCAACCGCAAAAGCTATGAAGTCACGATCGCAGGTGAAACACTGCTGCTGCCGCTCAAAGAATTCCAGCTGCTCGCCCAATTAGCGAGTCATCCAGGTCGCATTTTCACGCGTGAGCAACTGATTCAAATGCTATGGGGCACGGATTATGAGGGTGACAGCCGAACCATCGATGTTCATATCAAGCGACTGCGGGAGCGTTTTTATGAGAAAACAAGTGACTTTATGATTACGACGGTGAGAGGACTTGGTTACAAGCTTGAGGTGACGGAAGGATGAAAACATTATATTTTCGCATCGTTGTTACGTTTATTCTCATCGCGATGGTCAGTTCTGTGCTCGCTCTCTTTCTTTCGAATTGGTATTATCTAGCCAAATTAAGGGATCAGAACGAGGAACAAATTTGGAAAATAACGACGGAGATTCGCACACTTTATGAAGAAGTGCCTCAGGTCGAGCCTGCGACATTCTTCACACATATTGCCAATATGGGATTCCAGCTTTATGTCGTGAATGAGCAGATGGCGGGGACATTCTATGGAACGCCGTATAAACATACGCAGTTGGATCCAGAGCAAATTCAGCGTGTTTTAGCGGGAGAAACGTACCGTGGGATGCTGCAGGAGCGTCATCTTCTGATGGTTATCGGCTATTTTGAAAATAGCCTGCGCAACAGTATCGGTGTTCCCGTTCAGGTACAAGGGAAAACGTATGCCTTGTTTGTACGGCCTAATCTGGAACAGCAGATCGGCGGCGTGCGCATCCTGATGGCTTTCCTGCTCGGACTTACCTTCCTATTCAGCATCGTTCTCATCATTATTTTTTCCCAATTCATCGTCAGGCCTGTCAAAAAATTGCGAGAAGCTACGAAACGGATTGTTGGCGGCAACTACGAAATGAAGATGGACGTTTCCCGTCAGGATGAAATCGGGGAGCTTGCGCGAGATTTTACCTTCATGGCGCAATCGCTCAAACAGGTAGAAGCTATGCGGCAGGAATTCGTGGGCAATGTCTCCCATGAAATCCAGTCTCCGTTAACTTCGATTCAGGGCTTCGCCCAATCCATACTGGATCAGACGACCTCCGAGGAGGAGAAGGAGCGCTATCTTCATATCATTTTAGACGAAAGCAAACGATTGTCCTCCCTCAGTAAACAGCTGCTAACGCTAGCCTCATTAGATAAAGAGAGTCATGTAGTTAAGCGCACGATGTACCGGCTGGATGAACAAATCCGTCAAATTCTGATTCATACGGAGTGGCAATGGTCGGAAAAGGAGCTCGACATCGAACTGGATCTACCGGAAACCGACGTCTCGGCCGACCACCAATTGCTGCATCAAGTTTGGCTGAACCTCATTACGAATGGTATCAAATATGCTCGTCCTCATGACGCGTTACACATTGCGATTCGGTCATCAGAGACGGAGGTCACTGTCGTGGTGCGAGATACAGGGATTGGTATGTCAGAGACGGAGCTGCCTCATATTTTCACCCGCTTCTACAAAGCGGATCGCGCACGGAACCGCGCCAGTGCTGGCACTGGCCTTGGTTTATCCATTGTTCAGAAAATCATTGAGCTGCACGGTGGCAGCATTCATGTGCAAAGTGAGCTCGGCAAAGGGACGACGTTCACTGCCCGCCTGCCCCGAATGTAATCTTGCATTCATCATCCGTTCATATTCCTCTCCTACTATTTGAAGTAGATTTAGGAGAGGGGAATGAACCTGCCATGAAACATGCATTAACACGTCTTGCCCAGTTCGTTAGCAGTGCCAAAGGCGTCAAAATTGTACTCATTAGCTGGCTAGCTGCCATCCTTTTATTAAGCGCATTTGCACCATCTTCCAAAGAAGTCGCCCAAAGCGGCGGTGAAGGCAGCTTAGCTGGCCATACATTATCTGAAGAAGCTAAACAGTTATTACAAGAGGCCTATCCTTCCACGGACGGCTTAACTGCCATCCTCGTGTTCCATTCCGAGCACCCTATCACGACTGCTGAACGAGGCGCTATAACTGGCATCAGTTCGTGGCTGGCTTCTGATCAGAAACCGGCATACGTCACACGTTCTCTTCCTTTTCATCAAATGCCCGCGGCGCAACAAGAGCTCTTATTTTCCGCAGATCGTACAACGCTCTTGTTAACCGTCTCTCTCCAAAAGGATCTGGCATCTGGTCCTGTTTACGATACACTTGAACAGATTCGTCATAAGTCCGAGCAGCAAGGTTTGGGGGCTATGAAGCTTGACATCACAGGTCCTGCTGGCATTTCATCCGATACCATTATGCTCTTCAAAAAGGCCGATTTTGTGCTAATGCTCGCCACACTGGGGATCATTCTTATCATTTTAATCATCATATACCGATCACCGCTGTTGGCTTTGTTACCCTTGGTTATCGCAGGCATGGTGTATGCAGTTGTCGATAGGGTCATAGGCTTAGCAGGCAAAATGGGCTGGATTTTCGTCGAGAAGCAATCCCTCTCCATCATGATGATCTTACTTTTCGCTGTGCTGACCGATTACTGCTTATTTATTATTGCGCGCTATCGTTCCGCTCTGCGGACAACGGATTCTAAGTACGATGCGATGTCGAAAGCTTTCTCCAACGTGGCTGAACCGATTTTCTTCAGCGGCGGCACCGTGCTCATTGCCATGCTCACGTTATTCGCTGCTGTATTCAAGCCCTATCATAACTTTGCGCCTGTCTTCTCCATCGCGATGGTGGTTATTCTGCTCGGTGGACTGACGCTGATTCCTGCAATGTTTGCCTTGATTGGGCGAAAAGCTTTCTGGCCGTTTATTCCACGTACGGATGATGCAGTTCTTGTGAATGACGAGCCTCGCGGCTTCTGGGCTTGGGTAAGTACTCGCGTTACCTCAAAGCCGCGGATAACCGCTCTTGTTCTCATTATCGTTCTGGTGGCACCTGCGATATCTACACTAGGCATGCGCTACTCGTTTAATCTTATGAAATCCTTCCCTAGCGATATTTCTTCTAGACAAGGTTTTGACACGTTGGAGGCGCAGTTCCCTCCTGGGCAATTAGCGCCAGTTACTGTTCTTTTGGACGCGAAGAAAGAAATCGTTTGGGATGAGGCTTTTATTAGCAAAATGGATAAGCTAACTGGACTGATCCGTGGATCTGAGGGGATTAGTTCGCTAACACCGGGGGTCAATCAAGCTGAGTTAACTCCTGGGAATGCCAATTTACCTAAGCATACGATGAAGTTCCAGCTGATTCTGACAATGAATCCCTATGATCAAGCTGCGCTAGAAGTGATCTCTAGCTTACGTAAGAATAGCGATGCCTTGCTTGGGCAGAGTGGCTTCGAGGCCGGCCAGTTCACCCTGCATTACGCAGGCCAAACGGCGGAGCAGCTTGATGTCCGTTCGATGAATCAACGGGATACATGGGTTATTTTCTCACTCATTACCTTATTGATTACCGTTATGCTGATCTGGCAGGCCCGCTCCCTGCGATTGGCGCTTACCATGATGGCTACCATGCTGCTGTCCTACGCGGCTACGATGGGGGTTGTCTGGAGTGTGTTTCATTTCGGATTTGGACACGATGCCTTCAGCTACCGTCTGCCCGTGTACACGTTTATCTTTCTCATCTCGTTAGGCGTAGACTATAACATCATTTTGGTGTCTAGGGTGCAAGAGGAAGCGCGGCGCCATCCTTGGCGAGAGGCTGTGCAACGTGGCGCGGCGTTAACGGGCGGCGTCATCTCCTCCGCTGGCATCGTGCTGGCGGCGACCTTCTGTGTCTTAATGACGCAGCCGTTGCAGGAGCTGCTGCTGTTTGGTTTCGCCATGGCGGCAGGTATTCTCATCGACACCTTCCTCGTTCGAGGCATGCTGCTTCCTGCGCTGATGACCCATATGGGGCCGCGTGAGACTAAGACGACACATGCTCCACGAACTTGGGCGCAATAGGTCCTTGTCTCGAGTCGCTCTCCGCCCTCTCTGTGCATACACATAACAGAGAGAGGAGCGTCGATCCCTGTATGGTGTATCAGAAACAAAGTGAACGACATAAACAGCAGCTTCCCAACGCTCGTGCCATTCGGAGAGCATGCAACAAGGAGCTATATCGAACAGTGAAGCGGCTCAAGATTTGGCTCACCCCAGAGCAACTCAAGTCCGCTGAAACGATCTACGTGAAAAAAGTGATGCTGAATCTCCCCTTCATCGTCGAGAATGGCAGCAATCGTCGATTGCTTGCTGATTGGTTCGGCGAACACGTTGGCCCCGAGATCGCTCCTATATGGAACGTCGAGTTGGAAACTTTAAAAGAAGCATTTCGCGATGCGTTTGGTGGGTAGCGCGATTCAGCTGAGCAAATTGAACTAGTTCGAGCATGCGTGATAAGAGCGGTAACCCGCTCTTATTTGCGTTGCTGAAGCTTGGTTCCCGTTCCTACCAGCTCACTTCTTGCTACTTTCCCACTCTGCTCCTGCTCACTTCCTGCTTCTGTCCTCCCCAGTCCTCTCCAATCCCATGCCGCTCCTGCTCACTTCCTGCTACTATCCACGTCTGTCCTCTCCTACCCCATGCTGCTACTGCTGACTTCCTTCTCCTATCCACGTCTGTCCTCTCCTGCCCCATGCCGCTACTGCTCACTTCCTGCTACTATCCACTTCAGTCCTCTCCTACCCCATGCCGCTACTGCTCACTTCCTGCTACTATCCACTTCAGTCCTCTCCTATCCCATGCTGCTCCTGCTGACTTCCTGCTACTATCCACTTCAGTTCACTCCTATCCACTCACTCCAACCCAAACCTATCCCACTCTACTCCAATCACTCTCTTCACACACACTCCTCCCACTCTCCACTTTACTCCTATCTCACACCGCTCCCCTTTTCTGCCGCCTCCATACCGCTATGACGAGGGCCAAGTTCTACCCAACCAGCTAATAAATGGAAAAAATACAGTTAAATTCGCATTTCCCCTCCGATATTTTGAAATAAATGGAAAATATGTAGTTAATTTCACCCATTTTCAGCTAAACTGGCGGATACGTCAAAAATAACTACCGTTTTTCCATCTAATCGTGGTTTTCACCAACGAAGCGTGAAATTAGCTGTAGATTTTCCAGTTAAACAATGCGCCCGCCCCGGTGAGTTCATTTAGCTCTTCTATCAAAGCGGTAGCTAAATCAAAATAAAAAAGGCCGCGGGGACCATCATCCCCACGACCAAATTTCTTACTTATACTCTGGCAACCACTTGCCATGAGCCTCAATCAACTCATCGCACATCGCGACGATATCGTCCATTGACAACTCAGCTGATGTATGCGGATCCAGCATCGCCGCGTGATAAATATGCTCACGCTTGCCTGTAATTGCCGCTTCAATCGTCAACAACTGCGTGTTGATATTCGTGCGGTTCAGCGCCGCCAGCTGTGGTGGCAGATCCCCTACGTAAGTAGGTGTTACACCGTTACGATCAACCAAACACGGCACTTCAACAACAGCTTCACGTGGTAAGTTCGTGATCAAGCCGGTATTCATGACGTTCCCGCCGATTTTGAACGGTACATCCGTCTCAATCGCTTCGAAGATATACGAAGCATACTCATGTGAACGCACATGCGTCAAATTCGCATCGTTCACGAGATCCTCGCGCATTTTCTTCCAGCGGCTGATTTGATCAATACAACGACGCGGATACTCATCCAATGGAATGTTGAAGCGATCCACGAGTTCTGGGTAATTCCGCTTGATGAAATACGGATGGTACTCGGCGTTATGCTCAGAGGATTCCGTAATATAATGGCCGAATTTCAGCATCATTTCGTAGCGAACCATGTCTTTGTGTTTCTCTTTTTGCTTCTCAGCCGCGCGTTTCTTAATCTCCGGGTAGAGATCGACACCATCCTTGGACACTTCAAGCAGCCATGCCATATGATTGATCCCAGCGATTTTCGCTTTCACACCAGTTTGATCAATTTCCAAGTGTTTAAATAGCTCCGGTACACAAGTTTGCACGCTATGACACAAACCAACAGTGTTCACACCGCCATACGTGTTCATGACATTTGTCAAAACAGCCATCGGATTTGTGTAGTTAAGGAAAAGCGCATCTGGACACACTTCACGTATATCCGCAGCGAAATCCAGCATAACTGGAATCGTTCTCAAGTTTCTGAAAATACCGCCAATTCCAACCGTATCAGCAATCGTTTGACGCAAACCGTACTTTTTCGGAATTTCAAAATCCGTAATCGTACATGGATCATAGCCACCTACTTGGATCGCATTGACCACAAATTTGGCACCGCTCAAAGCTTCTTTACGGTTCGTGTACGATTTAATAATCGACGTACTTCCACTCGTTTTCTTGATGTTATTCAGCATGTTAGCAGAATCTTGTAATCGTTCGTGATCAATATCAAAGAGAGCGATTTCATAGCCTTGTAATGCGGGGGTAAGCAAACAATCACCAAGTACGTTTTTTGCAAAAACCGTGCTTCCTGCACCTAAAAAAGTAATTTTGGACATGTGATAATCTCCTCCAATAAACAATCTATTATTATATCCTTACTATAGCGCAAGCTCGCTTTGAAAAATATGGATTGAAACAACTCCAATATGGACATTTGTAGTTTTTTAGATTACGCTCAGAATAAAAACAAAGCGAGGCCCCTATGAATCAAGATCATACTTACTTCGACATCAGCATTAATCCTTTACATAGCAATCCAGACTTATCTGTCCTTTTCAGTGGCGAAGGCAAGCCCCACCCCCAGCACAAAATGGGGCCTGCCGTTCACGATTATTACTTGATGCATACGGTTCTCTCGGGGAAAGGCACCTTCGAAATGGGGCAGCGAACCTATGCTTGCTCCACTGGAGATACTTTTATCATTTATCCAGGTGAGTTATTTTCGTATACAGCAGATAGCATTACGCCTTGGCATTATGTCTGGGTTGCTTCCACTGGGCGCTCCGTCGATTCGCTTCTTTCACAAATCGGGGTCTCCCCACAGCAAGCTGTGGTATCGGGGAATAATCCTCGAACCATTCGTCACTTTTACCGTCATCTGCGCGCATGCTTCAACCAGACCTCTTTCCCCCAGTTAGAGGAACTGGAAGCTGAGGGCTGGCTGCGCCTGCTTTTTCGGGAGCTTGGACGTGTGAACACGCACCATATTTCTGCCAAGCCAGCAGCTGAAACCGATATCCAGCGCCAAATCGGACAAGCCATCCGCTATTTAGAGCTGCAGTACACACAAGCGGTCTCCATCGAGCATCTCGCTCGCAATTTGGGGTATCACCGCACCTATTTGTGCAAAATGTTCAAACAATACACCGGATTATCCCMGATGCAGTATCTTTTCAATATCCGGATGGAACGGGCCAAGCAGCTACTAATGACAACCGCCATGACCATCGATCAAGTCGCCTCCTCCGTCGGCTTCAATGATGCGCTCTACTTTTCGAAGCAGTTTCACAAGTGGAGCGGTTCTGCGCCGTCTGTGTATCGGAAAGAGCTTAGACAGCTTCCCTAATAGGCACTCACGCGGAAGAGCCTCCGCCACCCTGGCGAAGGCTCTTCCCACTTCCTCTACTTCTTCGAATCCACCAGCTTCTGAATCTTATCTTGCGCCGTTTTGATCGTCGTATCGATATCCTGATTTTTCAGCATCATTTTATCGAATTCCTCTTGCATCACTTTATCGACTTCAGCTTGATACGTCAGCGGTGTAGCTGCTTTGGCAGCCACCGTGTTTTTCAACACATAGAGTAAGGATTCTTTATCTACCATGGCAGGTGTTTTCGTTTTGGAGACAATCTGATCAACGACTTGTTCCAGGTTTGCCTTTTTCCAAGAAGGAATGAAAGGTCCCTGCACCAGCAGCCCGTACTTAATGAGTCCGAATGGGCAGAGAAAGCCGCTTCCTTCGGCATTCATCTTGGCGAAGGCAGCTGCTATTTCCCTGTCCTAGCCTTACCCGAGCGAATCGTCGATGTGGAATCACGCTTTGGTGGAGCTCATTTGGTGCAGTTCGTGCTTGATAACACCTTGAATGAGTCCATATCTACCGAGGGCTGCGTTAATCTGTCTCTGGATGAACGGCATGCGATCCTGCTGTTCCCCTTCCCCAGAACGTTAAAAAGAAACGTGCACGAGGAAATCCGTACCGCGCTCCGCCAGGCGCAGCAAGCCTTCCATCAATACATGCGTATCGATATTTCCCTTTATATCGGGGAGCTCTGTAACGATCTGCCGTCACTGAAAAAGCAAATCCTAACATTCTGGATGGTTAATCTCGTGATGGAGCTGGAACTCAAATATATCGTGATGCAGCACTTTGTTTCGAATTTCAAGGCGGAGCTGCTGCATCTGGGCGAGCGAATCAGTATGGAGGAAATGGCAGGACGGCTCGAAAGAAGATGTAGGGGGACGTGGTATTGGCACCTGACCACCATTAGACTGAATAAGAGCAAAAGCAGCCCGCCCTCTGACGAGGACGGACTGCTTCTGCTTGATTTCATGCTTATCCATCTCGGAAGGGAACGTAGATCCCTTATTCCCCGAATTTCGGGCAAATATCCAAAGTTGCGGAACGTGAGTACGCTATTCTCTCCAAATTCGCTGCTGTGAGGCCCAAAATGGTGAAATAGCGGAACCAGGTTCCCTTTCCTCCAGATTCCTTCCATTTTCGCCAAAATAGCGGATCTACGTTCCTTTACCTCGTTAACCCCATGCCTCTAAATCTCGATATCCACGATTAAGCTGTCTACACGGCCAACTTCACGAATATACGCGGCTACCGCTTGATGCTCCGGGTTCGGACCGTAAGCTGCCAATGCCGCTTTATCTTCAAAACGAACGGAAAGTACAACTTGGAAGCCTTGATTTTTCTCGGAGAAGTTAATTCCCGCTTGGATATCAACGATACCTGTCAGATGGGAGCGCAGCGCTTTGAAACGGTCAACTACCTCTTGCAGCTGCTCTTGCGTAGTTGTTTCAGCAAATTTAACAAGGACGATATGATCAATCATGATGTGAACCTTCTTTCTATACTCATTTAGGACATTAATATTGAACGACACTAATCTTAACAAAAACGCAAGCCGAGTACCACTCTCATTTTCGAGGAAAAGAGGCAGACACGCGGCTGTACAAGCTGATCATCTACCAGCAATAGAGGCAATCCGATCGGAGCTTAGCACCTGAACGCCCGTTTTCCCCGACTTGGCTGCTCTTATTAAGCCTGTAGCAATCGTTCGTGCATGAATGGGACGATACTTGCGAAGACGACCCGTCATCAGCGGAGCAATGGCCCGTGAAACGATGCCTCCCAGTTTCTCACCTAATCGGAATTCCCCACGGTTACCCAGAATGAGAGAAGGCCGAAGCAAGTGAAGTGAGCGAAGTCGCATCCCTCGCAGCTTATCTTCCACTTCACCCTTTACCTGATTGTAGAAAAAGGAGGATGTACGGTCTGCTCCCATGGCTGTTACAATGGCAAAGCTATCTGCTTGTCCCTTGCTCGCCACTTCAGCTAGCATGAGGGGATAGTCTCGGTCTACTCTGCGGAATTGCTGTTTCGAGCCTGCTTTTTTGATCGTTGTTCCTAAGGTACAGTAGACATGAGCATGCGCGAATTCCGAGGACTTCAGACTCTCGCCCAACTTAGCGAAATCAATCACGCGCTGCTCTAGTTTCCCCTGTCCATTCGGCTGATCGAGATCCATTTTCTTACGAACTAAGGCAATGATCTTATCATAATCCGGATCGTTCACTAGCTGTTTGATCAGTTCCTTGCCGACTAAGCCCGATCCTCCCGCAACAATCGCCGTTCTCCCTTTCATAGCACACCTCCGCGTCATATTTATACATGATCATCTTCATCATACAACCTTTTGGTGTCAACTTCGACACGATTTCTTCCACCTGATTTCGCGCGATACAGCGCATGGTCTGCCCTAGAAACCATATCTTCCAGCACCATCGTTCCGTATTCCAACGTCGGTGAGTATTCGGCAACTCCGATGCTTGCGGTTATTTTGACCGTTAACGACTCTTTGCTGTAAGGTTCATCTATTAAAATATTTCGTATTTCCTCAGCTACTGCAGCGCTCTCTTGCGCATCCTTCCGCAGTAATAACAGAATGAACTCTTCACCGCMATACCTCGCCACAATCGCATCCTCTCCCGCATACCGTCTTAGGATACTCGCGACATGATGGAGAACACCATCACCAACCAAGTGACCATACGTGTCATTAATTTTCTTAAAATGATCAATATCCATCATCAAGACAGAGCAGGTCTGTCCGGAGTAAATACACGACTGCAATTGCTTATTGCCTTCTAGCATCATATAGCGTCGATTATGAACATCTGTCAATTGATCCATCCATGCTGAATGCTCCAATAACGAAATGTTGGACTTCAAACGATCCGACATGAGATTGAATGTGGCCACTAATTGTCGCAGCTCCACAGGAGCTTTTCTAATTTTATCCACATTGATCTGATAATCGTAATTCCCCTTCTGAATGATCTTCGTGGCTCGCAGCAAATAGCGAATCGGCCGCTCAATCTTGGAGGCAATCATCACCGCAGCCGCGATACTGAGAAGCAGTGCAATCAAGGAAATGATAATAATCGTTATACTTAATTCATTTAACTTTCGAAAAACTTCTTTCTGGGTAATTTCCMCAACAACAAGCCAGTTTTTCCCTTGGGACCATTGGTATTGACCATACACGCTCTCCCCTCGGAAGCCAGTATACGCACTATGATCCGTACTGCTCGATACGGCACGATGATAGATTTCCGATGCCACACTTTGGGTAATTGCACCATTCTCGGAGCAGTTAGAGGCCGTTACAATATTGCCTTCTGCATCCAGCACATAGACTTCACCCGTATCTCCGAAGCTAAGCTGAGCCATCAGTTTATTCAACATTTCAAGTGTAATAATCCCCAGCACAATCCCCTTGAATTCACCGTGATCGCCAAGTACGGGAGAAGAAAATGTAATAACAGGTGCTCCATTATCTTTGGACATCACAACACCCGAAACAAAACTTTTCTTTTCCTTCCCGAGCCTGTAGTACTGACGATCACCCACATAAATCGAAGTCGTATCTGTGCGAATGTTACCATCCGGCTCAACGAAAGTAATCGATAAAAATTCCGAATTCACCTTGGCATAATCCTGAAACTCCCGTTTCAAATCACCTATGCGGTGGAACTTGGCATTATCTGAAAGTGCAAAACGTTTAATCGCATCCAACTTTTCCTGATTCCAACGTTCGATATATAAGCTCTGTAACGAAATCACTTGTTTGAGTTGAACTCTAGCCTCTTCTAACCGATTACTCTTCTCTATAAAGTAAAAAGGAACGATGATCGAAAAAGCCAGTACCACTATAATTGCGCTTATCCAGAGTTGAAGTCTTGTTTTAATGGTATGATCGGAAAAAAGAGAAAACATGTGCCCCATCGAGGTTTCCCCCCTTTTATTCTATATATCACCATTATACTTTATATTAGGGTGAAAATAGACAAATTCCGCTGATTTTCGGCATAAACGTACAAATATTTCGAAATATTACCCGTTTGAAAAGTAGGACCCTTTCGCTTATGCTAATTGGTATGTAGAAAAGAGGTAATTGCCCCCATGAAAATTCTCGTACTGACTGAAAAACCAAGTGTAGCCAAAGAAATTGCTCGTGTACTGGGCTGTAGTCAGAAGCAAAAACACCACTTCGAAGGTGCCAAATACGTCGTTACCTGGGCACTAGGCCACCTCGTCACGCTCGCTGAGCCCGATGATTACGATCCCAAGTTCAAGACTTGGAACCTTGAAGATCTGCCCATTATCCCTGGCAAAATGAAGCTCAAAGTCATGAAAGAAACCTCGCAGCAGTTTCGTGCGATCGAGCATCTCAGCCGCCGTGGCGACCTGTCGGAGCTGGTCATCGCAACTGATGCGGGGCGCGAAGGCGAGCTCGTCGCGCGCTGGATTATGGAGCTGATCCGCTGGAAGAAGCCGTTCAAACGGCTTTGGATCTCGTCGCAGACGGATCAGGCCATTCGCGAGGGCTTCGCGCAGCTGAAGCCCGGCACCGACTACAACCGGCTGTATCAAGCAGCCGTCTGTCGTTCCGAGGCCGATTGGCTCATCGGCCTCAACGTAACCCGCGCGCTGACCAGCAAGTTCGGCGCGTCATTATCCGCTGGGCGCGTGCAGACGCCCACGCTGGCGATGATGATCAACCGTGAGGCGGAAATCCGTGATTTCCGGTCCGCCGACTACTGGTTGATCGAAGCCGAGCTCGGGTCCTTCCGCGCCCAGTGGCGGGACCCGAAGACCGGCGACTCGCGCATATTTGACCGCGAGCGCGCCGATAGCTTGAAAGCAAAGCTGCAAGGCCAGAGCGGCCGCATCGTGCAGGTGAATAAGACCGAGAAGCAAATCCCGCATCCGCTGGCTTATGATTTGACGGAGCTGCAACGCGACGCGAACCGCAAATTCGGCTTCTCTGCCAAGCAAACGTCGAATGTCCTGCAACGACTGTATGAGCAATACAAGTTGGTCACTTACCCGCGAACCGATTCGCGGTATTTGACCTCCGATATGGTACCGACCTTGCTCGGTCGTTTGAAAGGAGCTGCTATCGGCCCTTATGCGCCGCTTGCAGCACCATTTATTCGTAAGCCTCTGACGATTACGAAGCGAATCGTCGACGATTCCAAAGTCAGCGATCACCATGCCATCATCCCGACTGGTGAAGCCATCTCACTCGCTACGCTAAGCGCAGATGAACGTCGACTCTATGACCTGATTCTTCGCCGTTTCTTAGCTTTATTCAGCGGTCCTTGCCGCTATGATGAAACGAAGTTAACCATTGAAATTGCTGGAGAGAAGCTCTATGCCTCAGGCAAAGTCGTGAAGCAAGCAGGCTGGAAAGACGTCTACGGCGCCACCGATTTCACCGATCMCGATCGGGAAGACAATGAATCCGAGGAAGATACAGGACAGCTGCTGCCCCAAGCGTCTGAGAAGGACGCAGTTACCGCTCGCAATGTTCGGCAAGTTAGCCGCCAAACGAAACCGCCTTCTCGCCATAATGAAGCTTCCTTACTGTCGCAGATGGAGAAATTCGGTCTTGGCACACCTGCAACTCGTGCAGATATCATCGAGAAGCTTGTGTCCTCCGACACGATTGAGCGTCAAGGCTCCTTGCTCATCCCTACTGGCAAGGGCACACAGCTCATCGAGCTTGCTTCTGAGGAGCTTCGTTCACCCGAGCTTACAGCACGCTGGGAGCAGGAGCTTGAACGCATCTCCAAAGGCAAAGGAAGCATGGAAGCTTTCCTCAGTGGAATCCGCAAGAAAGCAGCCGAGCTCGTCGATGAAGTCAAACGCAGCTCCGCAGCGTATAAACCGCACAATTTAACCGGCAGTAAATGCCCCGATTGCGGCGAGTTCCTTCAGGAAGTCAAGGGCAAACGAGGACGTTATCTGGTTTGTTCCAGTCGGGAATGCTCGTATAAACGTGAAGCTGACGGGCAATTAACGAACCATAGATGCCCACAGTGCCATAAGAAGATGGAAATACACACGGGAAAAGCAGGCAAATATTTTCAATGCCGTCCCTGCAATGTCGTTGAGAAAATCGACGGTGAGTCTAAAGGTGGCGGTCGCAAGGCTACAGCCAAAGTCAACCGCCAGCTGATCGAGCAATTCTCCGATTCTGCCGGAGTAGGGAACTCACTCGCAGACAAGCTGCTTGCAGCCCTTCAGCAGAAAAAAGAAGACTAATACCAAGAATAAAGCCCAAGCGACTTGCTTCTTCGCTTGGGCTTGATTTTACACTATGAGAACAACTTCTATACCGGCATCTGCTTGCTTGTTACTATTCATGACGACTCTTTATGCTTTGGTTAATATCCTGCCTTTAACTGCTAATTCGAGATCTTCTAGCGTTGTGATCCCCAAGCTAACCAGCGCATCTCCTGCCTCCATGTGAACATTGGCTAAGATATGCATACTTGTATGAGGCACTAGTGATTTCCGAAACTCATGAAAAAGCACCGCATTATAAGCTTTGAGAACCGTCATAAACTCAACATTTGGCGGGATAAATCCGCGAATTTCAGACGATCGCCAGAAAAACTCCCTCACATGCATAATATCCGATCCCGTGCGGTTCAGCTTTCGAATCATCGCAAAAAACTCATCAACAAGATCTTGTCGATCCGCTTTCATGTGACCATCCCTCCAATGACGTATTCCTACTTGAAGGATACCATAAATAGTTCTTTAGATCTATACCAACTCTTCATTTGAGGGCTTAAATACCTAGGAAATTTGTGGATTCTTCCCATTTCCTTTCCATCTGCCTCTCTGCGATAGAAGCATGTCCACTACATACAGCACAACACCCAAATTAATCGCAATATCCGCTAGATTCATAATCCCATTCCCGGAGTTAATGACGATGAAATCGGTGACCTTCCCGAAAAGAAGCCGTTCAATTCCGTTGCCAATCGCCCCACCCACAAGGAATGCAGCTGCACTTTGTTTTAACGTCCCTGGGAAGCCCCCTTTTTTACGATACCACCAAATCCCTGCGACAATGAGAACCGCGAGAACTCCAAGTATAGGAGCCCAGCCTTGCAACGAACTGCCAGCTGCCCCACTATTTTGATAATACGTGAAGGAAATGAAATCTTTATAAAAGGGCATGGATTCGCCAACCGTCATCACCGAACGTATCCAATACTTAGTCAGCTGATCGACAGCTGTAATCACAACAATGATTGAATAAAATAGCATGCTATCACTCCCATCGACTCTCAAACTTTAACCTCACTCTTATTTTACTTGAAACGGATGGTTACCTGTTAATTCTGCGATTCTCGGTTTTCTTGCATGATAAAAAGCCCCCTCAGTCCCTCCCTGTGGCGGCTCTTGACTATTCCTGCTGTAGTCCTCAACTTAGGCTAATTAGTGTTCGATATAGCTCACCAGGCGTGTTTGCCATGTAGTCAGGACTTCCACTATGGAGTAGCTGAGGTGAATCATATCCCCACGTCACAGCTACGATTGGCACACCTAACTTCTTACAGGATTCAATATCTCGCAATTCATCACCGACATAAATCATCCGTGTAGGCGTGGTTCCCCATTGCTTCATCACTTTGCGAATCGAATGATGTTTGCCGAAAATATGTTTCGCAGAAATGATCTCCTTAAATGCACCTTCCAACTTATTTTTTCGTAAAAAAAGCCGAATATTTGCTTCTGAATTGGAAGAAAGAATCGAGCTCTTAACCCCTTGTGTGGAAAGCTTCGCAATAACCTCTTTCATACCAGGCACGATTTGCAGTGATCGGATATTCTCGTGGTAGAGCTGCCGTCCTGCCACCATCAGCTTAGGAATTTGGAGCACGGGAACCCCTAAGCGATCTACGCGTTCAGATATCGACATCGAGCGCAACGGACCCAAATCCTGTTCGCTGATGGGACGGAAACGATGTTGAATGGCCATTTCATTATAAAGCTTTACCAGGAGCGCCCTGGAATCGACAAGTGTCCCGTCAAAATCAAATAGGATGTGTTTTACCATCTGGGTGTATATACAAATAAGGCCGGACCCTCGGGCGGCACTTGGCGAATTTGGTTATGTTTAAACTCTTGGGCTGGGTCTAGGACCACATGCGGATTACTTACGGTTCGCAAATCCTCCCACGTACAAGAAACACCGTGGTCATAACCCGTTGCACCACCTGCGAACATTTTACAGCCATTGCAGTATTGCTCCTTTTGCTGCGCGTCGAGCTTCACAACTTTATTACGAAGACAACAGTAAATTTCATTAACTGTATTACATACATTAATATGAGTGATCATAGCCATTTACCGTCAACTCCTTGCGGCACTTTGAGTGTGTAATAGTAAGTTTATCGAACTACTATTAAGTGTATGACACAATTTTGTAAACGGAATAACATTTCTCACGATGAGCCGTCCAAATTTGCTACAATTAGGAAATACACTAACAGGTTTGGAGGTACTTCCCCATGCAGGACTCTTTGCATTATGTAATTCCGTTTCTTATCTTTGGCTTTTTTATTTATCGACGGGTGAGGCGCACCATTGGCTTTCAAAAGCTTTCCCGTGGCAGGCTCACCTTTCGTCTGTCGCTGTTCAGCCTCTTGGGAGTGGTCATCTTCCTCTTGGGCTTCGTTCATCCCATCCATTTCATCGGCTACTTGATCGGACTGGCTGGCGGCGCCTTGCTCGGGCGAACGGCAATTCGCCATACCCGCTTCGAGCATCGAAGTGATGGCTGGTACTATCGAACACATCTCTGGATTGAGATCACCGTCCTTGTTCTCTTCCTAGGTCGCATCGCGTATCGCTACGCTAGCGTGGCTATTTCCACGGGGGCAACAACTTCCTTCAACCCTGCTGAATTCTCACAATTTACAAAGGATCCCATCACCGCTGGCGTTTTCTTCATCATCGTGTCGTACTACATTTTGTTTTTTGGCTACTTACTGCGCGAAGGAACCAAACTGGATCCGGCAGGAATGGCGGATAGCGATGATGGCGTGATCGGGAACCATGGTGCTCCCGGAACAGGGGTTTCTAGCCCGCAGGCGAATGTTCGGGTGGAGTAACGGAACGTGAAGGCGTTAATTGGAGGATTCCACCAAATCCAGTGAAGTTGAGGAACGTGAGGACGCTATTTCAGCGTGATATGCCGATTTGTGGCTGAAAATTCGGAGATAGCGGATCTACGTTCCGTTTTGCTCCGACACTCGACTGCTGCTGTCTATATCCATTGGATATATCCACTGTAACTTCCTGATCGGGGCTGAAATTAGGCTTATCATTGGATTAATCCAGTCTACTAACTCCTTTCGAGCCAATAAATGACCCTTTTCTGTGATTTGAGTGGATTTGTCCAATCAAATTAAACAATTGGCTACTTGTAAGAGCACTACATTGGATTTATCCAATGGGCAGAATGGTGGTGGGATGAGTATGTAATTACTTTCCTCTTTTGGTGGTGTATAGTAACTTCTCTCCCTCTACTCCTACGTTAATTGGTACGCTTACGCACACACTATATCATTTAAACAAATTAGGTAGTTACAAGAAAGGGATATTCCCCTAGGTCAATTGACCTAGGGGAATATCCCTTTTAATCACCCGTTGGTGGAGTAACCTGTCTGTCGCCGCACATTCAGTGGCAATGCTCACAAATAACGCCCTTTGGGGGCGTTATTTGCTACGCCGCGGAGACGCGGCTAGCCTAATCCGCCCTTCGCTGCCTCCTCGGCAGCCTTCGCGAACTGCGTGCTGTACAGCCGTGCGTACAGCCCTTCAAGCGCCAGCAGCTCGCTGTGCGTGCCCCGCTCCACGACGCTGCCCGCTTCGATCACCAGAATGTGATCGGCGGCCAGCACCGTGGAGAGCCGGTGCGCGATCACGAGCGTCGTGCGCCCTTGCATCAGCTCCTCGAGCGCCGCCTGCACATAGGACTCGGATTCCGAGTCCAGGTGCGACGTCGCCTCATCGAGGATGAGGATGCGCGGGCGCTTCAGGATCGCGCGAGCAATCGCGATCCGCTGGCGCTCGCCACCGGAGAGCCGGTGGCCGCGCTCTCCGACCATCGTGTCGTACCCTTCGGGAAGCGACACGATGAAATCGTGGATGTAGGCCTGCCGACAAGCGGCCTCCATCTCCTCACGCGTAGCGTCCTCCCGCGCGAAGCGCAGGTTGTCGCCAATCGTCGCGTGGAACAGAAAGGACTCCTGCGTCACGTACGCGATCTGCGCGCGCAGCGACGCTAACTCCACGTCGCGGACGTTCACGCCGTCGACCTCAACAGCACCGGCTGTTGGGTCGTACAGCCGCGCGATCATCCCGATCAGCGTCGACTTCCCTGCGCCGCTAGGTCCAACAAGCGCGACCATCTCACCAGGCTGCGCCTCGAAGGTGATGTCGCGCAGCGCATACTGCACCTTCTCCCGTGCCCTTTGTTCCCCCGGTGTAGCCTTTTGCCCTGCTTCCGCAAGCTTCCCTTTCTCCCTCGCTCTGCTTTGCTCCCCAACCTTATAAGCAAAAGACACCTGCTTATACCTCACATGCCCCGCCACAGGCCCTAACTGGCGCGCGCCTTCTGCATCCATCACATCAGGCACCATGTCCTGATACTCGAAAATCCGCTGGAATACCCCCAGCGCTGTCGCTACCTCGACATGTAGATTCAGCAAGGTCCCTACTGGCATATACAACCGTCCCAAATACGCCGTAAACGCGACGATCGAGCCTAAAGTCATATCACCCTGAATGACGGAGTAGCCGCCATAGATATAAATAATAGCCGTGCCTAACGGTCCTAACGTGCTCGTTGCCATTCCGAACCAGCGGCCGACCAGATTGAGCCGCAGCTCGAGATCCATCACCTTTTGATTCATCGTTGTGAATTCTTGTTCTTGCTGCTTCTCTCTGCCAAAAATCCGCGTCAACAACGCACCCGAAATGCCGAAATTTTCATTCAGCTGCGAAGTGATGTCTGAGCGCACCTTCTGGGTTTCGATCCGTAGCTCTTTCCGCAGCTTGGATACCTTTTTCACAGGCAAGACGAAAAGTGGCAGGATAAGCACTGATATAATCGCCAGCTTCCAATCTAACGCAAACAAGATACCAATTGTCGTGAAAACGACGACGATTTGCGTGATCGAAGAGACGACAATGGACGTAACCACACTCTGTACCGACTGCACGTCCCCTGTGATCCGCTGAACAATTTCGCCAGAGCGCGCGTCCGTGAAAAACGACATCGATTGCCGCTGTAAATTATGAAACAACGACTGTCCCAAATCCCTAATAACCCCTTGGGTTACTTTGGTATTGAGATGGTTTTGCCATACGCCCACTACTCCGCTCAACACAGGCAGCACGATTAACAGCAGCGCCATTACGGACAATAGCTGAACACGTCCCTGCGGAATTGCGGTATCAATAATTTCCTTCATGACTAGAGGCGGGATCAACCCCATCACTGCCGCAAGCAGTGCCAAGCCGATAATAACCAAGAGCTGTCCCCAATATCTTTTGAACAATAACAAAATCCTGCGTATCGATACATCCTTTAACTTGGCCTTTGGACGATTCCGGTCGGAAAGCCGCCCCATTCCCCCTGGCCCACCTGCTCCACCTGGTCCGATCACTCACCCATCACTCCGATCTTTCTCCTCTTTGCTGCCCCTCAGCTACAAAGGAATGGCATAAACAATTGCCCGGATTACTTCTTCTGCCATCTGCATAACACGAAATAACGAAGTCGTTTGCAGGACGTTATACTGTCTAGGTCCATCCACATTCACGATCGCTGCAATAGTGTAATCACCAATTGGAGGTAAATCTTTACCTACTGATTTCCCTGGAGCCAGTGGCTGGTTCGACAATTGGTACAAACCCACACTTAATTTCCGTCCCAAACAAGCATCTATCGCAATAACGACAACATTCGGTGGGATTTCCTGCAAGCGCATGGCCAAATTAGTAGCATCACACGGTGCTGCAAGCGTGCCAATGACGTACGGATAGCCCAGCTCTGCAAGCCTACTCCCCACAAGTGGACCTAGTGCATCGCCAGTTGAGCGATCTGTCCCTATACATACAAAAGCAATCCGACTAGGCTCCAGCCCCTTGCTCAAAGCAATCATTTGCAGAAGCTGCCCTAACTGCTCGCCATCTACTTTTTTCCAAAACTGCTCCTGCAGCCCCATCGGTTCTTTCTCCATCTTTGCCTCCCTTTCAGGCATGTACACCTAACCTTTCACCTGATGCATAATAGTTCCATTCTTTCACATGGAGGCGGGCTGTGTCCACTTGCATACTTTCATATTCGCATACACCAAATAAGCGTTACTCGACGACCGAGCAAAGCCTATTCATGCCGCTTATAGAGGTTGTTCAAAAACTCCACTTTTGATCACGAAGTAGTTCATGAAGCGTATTCGACATCGAATATTGAACTCAGCCGGAACTTCCGGTGCTCACGTAGCTTACACTACGCTCCGCTCCTCATTTCCTATCTTCTTTCAATCTCCTCGGTGCTTAAAACCGGACTTTTTGAACACGCACTTATAAATCTGACTAGATAACCTTCTTAATGTACGCGATTCATTCGAACGATGCGATAATAGAGCTGATCGCTGACCTMTTGCTCCACTTCCAGATAACCTTCTGAGTGAACATAATCCCCTAGCATGAACGTGGAAGCATCCGCCGAATCGGCATGTGTAAGAAAGAGCAGCGCTACCTTATCATCCCCAACCACAAATCCAACCTGTTCCTTCACCTGAAATTTCTCAAGAATTTTGCCATGATGTGATCTCACGATATGATGGAACCGCCAAATGCCATCTTCCTGAATGATAAAATAAAGCACACGATTGCGATGCGCATTGCTAAACTCCCGCGTCACACCGATCATACATACCTTCTCACCAACACGTAAATATTCATCAATCACATAAGATTTCAGTCGTAACCGGTTCACATTCTTGCTCTGAATATAAGTTTCCATCTCATCTATGGAGCGCTGATCCCTCGGATCTTGTTTTGTTGCGTAAAATACTTCTTTAATGAACGTATCTGTTTGGAATTGCCTAGCCCCTTTGAAATGGTTATACGAATGAAAAAATTGCTTAATCACGACCCGAATGTCTTCTGGTATGGCAGGACCTGTTTCCACGTTATACATGCGATCTGTTCGACCCGACAATTTAATTTTATGAAACAAGCTTTTCCAGACACTGACTTGCATGCCGCACGCGCCACCTACTTTCTTCCAACCATTGTTTCATTATAGGCTATAATTCTCAAAAATTCGATAAAAATCGCACAAATTCGCGCAAAAAAAAGAGCATCTGCCGCTTTGCTTTCCATATAGAAAGTCATAGCGAACATACGCTCTTATACCAGTACTTATACTTGATTTTGCAGCTATTTTATAACACGCGTTTGGCACCTACATATCTGGAGCCCCAATAGGAGCTAGCGAGACTATCAACCGTTACACCAACGGATGTTGTCGAGGAAATGAATTGATTATTTCCGATGTAAATGCCTACATGGTTGACGATACCAGAAGCAAAGAAGACGAGGTCTCCCGCTTTCAAATCCGTCACTCTTGCCCCCGCATTATCGTACATTTGCACGGAGGTGCGTGGCAGCTCGATACCTTTGGCCTCGTATACATAACGAACGAATCCAGAGCAATCGAAGCCCTTAGGTGTAGTTCCTCCCCATCGGTACGGTGTCCCTTTGAACGTCGTTGCAGCTTGAATAATTTGAGCTGCAATGGATGACTGAACGACCTTGGCCACTGGGGCTGCTAGAGCTACTGGTGGCGGTGCAATCCAGGCTGGCTTATGAGTCTTGCCGTCCTCTTCCACGATGGCAATTTTATTCGCATCGTTCCACGCAATCGCAGATCCAAACGTCTCTGTAACAAAGCGTAGAGGGACATAGGTACTCCCTTTAACCAAAGTTGGACTGCTCTCTAATTCAACTAACTTACTGTTCACGATCGCTTGCTCTTCGTCCGTTGTGAGTTGAATCGCCTGTTCTTTGTTCTTAAGCGTGACGACGACTTCATCGCCTTGCTTCGCCCATCCCACTTGATAACCTAATTTCTCCGACAACACACGTAGTGGCACCTGAAGTGTACCTTCCGTATCAATAAACGGCTGTACTTCCGGGAACTGCACCAAGTCATCATTGACTTGAACCTTCACCGAAGAGGTGTCTGGGGCAGCAGCATGCGTGGATGGAGCGGCGAACAGGAAAAAGGCTGCGCCTACAAGAGCGCATGAACAAATAAAGCTTTTGGTAAAAAGTTTCAAAACGTTGTGCCTCCTTGAAGCCTCCGAGGTTAGTTGACGGGTTCGGGAAGAGGTTTTCCCTAGCGCACCCCATTAGCCTATGGCTAACTGAGCATTCATTCACCCCAAGTAAAGAAGTCCCCCGTACCAGAGCTTTCGATGCTCCGAGATTCGGCATTTTTTGTCTATATTAGACTAGCATAGTTCGTTTTAGGATGACAACTTTTGCGAGATGGTAAGTGTTTCCTTTGCTATGTAAAGTACAAAAAAACAGCCACTCTTTTCAGAGCAGCTGCTTATACACCTCGGTAAATAGAATATGCTTACAGGGATTAAATTCATTTTCTGTCATCGGACTAGGATAACTCATGATGTTGAGAGGCAATTTCAGTTGACCTTCTCTGAGTGGTGGCTGTGCATAAGGAAATAGGTTCAAATGGAAGCCGCAGCGCTTATAGAATTCAATTCTCCGCGTAGCATCTGAGGCAGTCGGAGGCTCGACTTCAAGTACGATAGGGGTACTTGCACGGCTCATATACGTCGTCAGCATTTGCTTGCCAATCCCACCGCCTCTTATGGCAGCGTTGACGGCGATATGTTCCACAAATCGAAACGTACTAAAGTTCCAACTGGCCAAGAAGCCAAGTAGTTGCCCTTGAGCATCTCTCTCGACATCGATGCTGTAATTAGGATGAGATAACAGTGCTCGCTGACCTTCATACGTCCTTATTTCCGTTACAGGAAAAGCGGCTTCCATCAGCTCGAATACCTCTTCAAATGAATCCACTTTTTCCATTTGTCAGCACCTCCCTTCAAGTTAGTAATAGGTTATCCAAGTGTGAAGCCTCTTACTTCAGACCTTACCATTTTGAGAAAAAGGCATGTGCCGCTGCATGAGAGCCAGGAGGTGTCGCGTGCCCCATGAAGGGGTACACTTCAATCGATTTGTGTGCTGATTCGATTCGGTTATACGCAGCGAAAATCGCTTCTGGCAAGCAGCACGTATCCTTCAATCCTACCGTAACGTGAACAGGCTGCTCAATTCGATCGCCCAAATTCACGATATCGAAATAGGAAACTGTTCGCAGTACATCTGGCAGATATTCTGGGAACCGGGTAACGAATTCCGCTGCCTCACTAAGTGAGCTGACCGATTGCAACAAGCCCAAATCCATGTGGCATAGATTCGGTACATGGGCAACGGTTGACCGAATACGCTTCTCAAGCGCGGTTACGAGTAGGGCAAGCCCTCCGCCCTGGCTTCCGCCGTATACGAATACCCGCTCACTGTCGATTTCTGGTTGCTCTAACGCGCAGTGTACAGCACGCAAGGAATCGATCGCAACTGCACGATAGTAGCTCGTCTCCGCGTCGAGAATCCCCTGTGTAATCCAGCCCCTCGTCATGCCAGTCTCCTGTGGCAGCAGGTTACCGCTTTCGCCGCCTTGCCCGCGTACATCAACCGCAAGTACCGCATACCCCATAAGCAACCAAGCAGCATGATCCTCGGGTCTTCCCTTGGAGCCCGTATAGCCTGGGAATGTAACAATACAAGGTACCTTCTTAGACTTGCTCTCAGCATTAGGCAGTAACAACCAAGCATGAATCGGTGTTTCCGCAGCACCCTGCAAGACGATCTTATTCACTTCCGCTTGTATAAAAGGTGATGCTACCGGCTCTCTTGTATAGGATGCATCTTGCGTAGCTTCCGTATATGCACGCTCCCAGAATGCAGCCAGATCAGCAGGCGCCGTTAACTGCGATTGATACTGGTGTAACCCCTGAATACGATTTTCAATAGCGTTCATTTCGGTAAGTCCCCTTTGCATGTTTTTCCCATTTTAACCTAGATACACGTGTATGACTATTGGAAAATATGAATATGAAACGGAACATCGATGCTCTATGTCGATGAATCTGTCGGTTCTTCTGCGAACGCAAGAAGACTCCCGATTCGTGTTTAGATGTATAAACTACAGCTAATTTACTCGAATCTGACGTATTTTCGTGATTACATGGAGAAAGTACATTTAATTTATATGAAATTTGAAGAATCGACCAAATCGAAGGAATTTAACTACAGGAATACAGTTAAACTTTCGAATTCGAGAAATACGCTTCAAATAGATGGAGAAAATCCAGTTAAATTGCGGGAAGTAGGTTTATTACTCATCGAGCCCTAAAGGGTTCAATTCCCTAATAATGAAGAAAAAGACCACCCGAAGGTGGTCTCTTTCTTCTGTAAGCGGGCGGCGGGAATCGAACCCGCGCGATCAGCTTGGAAGGCTGAAGTTCTACCATTAAACTACGCCCGCATATAAAAAATCTAAAATGGTCGGGACGACACGATTTGAACATGCGACCCCCTGCTCCCAAAGCAGGTGCTCTACCAAGCTGAGCTACGTCCCGTAGTGAATATAAAGTGTAAATGGCGCGCCCTGAGAGATTCGAACTCCCGACCTTTTGATTCGTAGTCAAATACTCTATCCAGCTGAGCTAAGGGCGCAAATATTGGAGCGGAAGACGGGGATCGAACCCGCGACCCTCGCCTTGGCAAGGCGATGCTCTACCGCTGAGCCACTTCCGCACGGTGTAATTTCTCTTTCGCTCATCAAGTGATTCTCTGAGGCGACAAGGAATAATATATCAGGTATTCAAAACAAATGCAACTATTTTTTATTATTTTATGAAAACGCCCCCAAATGGCAGCACTTCCCGTGCTATGCGGCGCAGTAAGCTATCCGATTTCATATGCTCGTCCAACTTGGGATCTGGCTTACAAGGCTGCATAAGCACATGCCCATGCCCCGTAATCTCCCAGTGATAATTCATATGCTGACTTGCCAGAGTGTTGCCGTATACACAGAGGCGCAGCTTAGCTTGCCGCGGATAGGCAACAAGGCAACTCACATCAACATACAAAGGCTCCACAGCATCCAGGGCCATGTGATGTATAGGGCCAGCTGTTAGCAAACCTAGACTGCCGGGACCGTGAAACTGCATTTTAACTAAATCTTGCGTGATCAACGTGTTCTTCACACTCTGTAGATGCGTTGTAAAGGTCACACCTTCCGTATAGAACAGCACATGTCGAAATTCAAACAATAGATCATCTTCGGCTTCCAAAGGCACGACAGCCAAACTATACGCTTCTGGCAATCCCATTAACACACGCCCAGGACCGAGTATGCGTGATTGGATCAACCGCTTCTTCCTATACATGCTAGGAAGCTTCATCAGTGCATCTTCACGCTGCTCAGGCCTTCCCTGAAATGCAACAATTTGGTTGGGATGCAGTACATGCACAGCCTCTCCCTTTAGAAGCTGCAGTGTAGCCATCCTAGCTTGTGAGCTTGCATTTTCATAGATGATCTCCAAACCACACAACCTCCTCACCAATGCTGTTAGCGCATTCCACGCTTCCTTCTCTGCCAAACGAAGAAGCGAAACACACGTCCAAGCAAGAAATAGCCTACAACCAACGCGGCAGCCGTAATCACCATGTAGGTTATTTTGCGATTTCGTTTATCCTTATCTAGCGCAACTTGTTCCATCGCCTTCAGCCGTTCTTGTAACTGCTCGTTGTCCTTCTTAAGTGCCTCATTCTGACTGAGGAGACGATCCTCGATTTCTTGAGACTGCCTGACGGCTTCCGACAACTTGTCCTTCTGCTCTTCTAATTGCTGCTTCGTAGCCTCATAATCCTTCTGGATTTGTTCTACATTGCTTGGCAATTGATAGATTTCTTTTACCCGATCCAACCAAGAAGCGTGGGCAGCGGGTGTTCGATACATGAACCCGACGATGATGATAAGTACGCCAATAGCTCGTCCAAACCTAGATATGCTACGTATTCGCACCCGCTATCCCTCCCCATGGTTGGCTGCTCGACATTATGTTCTATTTTACAGCAAAATTCACCCCATCACCACTTTTACCGCTTCAACAGGATATCTCAAAATCGTTCTCATTTTGGCAGGCTCTATCTTCCTCGGATCCGATAAGTAGATCTCATGATGAAGACCACAGATCCTTAGCTGGTTCTGCTCTATATATGGATACATTTGAGAAAGTGTTTCCGGTTCAGTCGCATATGGTCCAACGTGCAGCATCTGGACACAGGTTCCCTCGTTCAAGGATTCATAGCCTACATTAGCTATTAGCTTCAGTTCCTTTTTCTTTACCATTGCAGCTGTTCGTGCTTCTTCCACAACCTCACCCGCCACATACGTTGGCATGCGAATCAATAACTTCCAATGCCATTCTTCCCTCGGTACTTCCAAGGCCGTTCGGGGATCCCCATCTACCCACCATTGCCCTTCCAGCTTCGCTACTGTGAAATCATTCTCCAGCTTCTTGTAATGCCCTTTAACGCCGTAGGCGACCGTATACAGCGCTTCTGTAGCGTTAGCGAAGATGGTACCGTTGGGATCTCCTTTGCCAACAATACTTACATAGGAGATAGGTTCAAAAACAACGAGTTCTGGCTTCGTTGAAGCTGTGTAATAAGCTTTATAGGCCTTGGCTAGATCTAATTTCTCCATGGTGCACTTCCTTTCTTTTTCTATTACTATACAAAATAAACCCTGACAACCTTATGTCAACAAACAGAAAAAACTTACCCTTCGCATAATTGCGAACAAGTAAGTTTTTGTCTCATGAAAAGGATATGTAATTATTCCGCAGCTGGCGGCGTGAAAGAACGTTGTGCAAATTCCGCATCCAACATGTAGAACGCATTGCTATCTTTATCGATACGTTTCAGCTTGTTGATAATGCTATCGAACATAGCTTCTTCTTCAACCTGCTCGTCAATGAACCATTTCAAGAACTRCATAGTCGCATGCTCTCTATCATTCAATGCCAAATCGGATAGGTGATAAATCCGTTTCGTTACTTCTTGCTCATGCAGGTAAGCATGTTCAAATGCGTCCAAAATTGATTCGTACTGATTCACAGGCGTGTTCATGCCATCAAAGCTGACCTTTTTCCCACGGTCATTAATAAATTTAAAAATCTTCATGGCATGGAACTTCTCTTCTTCTGCTTGTACTTTAAAAAAGTTCGAAAATCCATCCAAGCTTTCCGCAGCGCAATAACCAGCAATAGCTAAGTAGACGTGCGCGGAATAAAACTCATAATTCATCTGCTCATTGAGCGCTTGTGTTAGTGTATCGTTTAGCATCTGTGCACACACCTTTCTAGGTTATCTCTTGCGTATTCCCCATACATACAAGATTAACAGAATTGTGCATGCAAATACAAACGGAAGTAATAATTTTAGCAGATTTAGGTTCAAGCCGTCACACTTTTGGCCTTCGACGCCGATATGATTTCTTTAATCTGAGCATATAAATGGTCCGGTGACTCCGCGCAAAGCAGCTTCTTCTTCCCGATCATGGCGATACATTCTTTCTTGCAATGCCGGCAATTGCCTAAGCATTCCTTCTTCTTTTGTTTCAAGTCTGGGTACTCGTGCTTCAACGACTTATATATTTGTTTCGATCCGAATTTCTCATTTCTGCAGCAGTATTTAATCGTTTTCAAGATGCGATCTCCTCCCGCCATTTCGCGTCACTCACTACTCTTGATATTAGTGATAATAATAATCAATGTCAACCATATTTTAGATAAGCATGTACGCAAAAAAAAAGCTTTCTTCTATCCCGGTTAAAGGATGAAAGAAAGCTCTTTTTGTTTGGATGCGCGTAGAGGGACTTGAACCCCCACGGTCGCCCGCTAGATCCTAAGTCTAGTGCGTCTGCCAATTCCGCCATACGCGCATGCTAGTAAATCTGAGAGACTTTAGTCTTCGCCTAAAGATCCCTATGAATGAAATGGTGAGTCATGTAGGATTCGAACCTACGACACCCTGATTAAAAGTCAGGTGCTCTACCAACTGAGCTAATGACTCATATTGTATACATAAAAAATGGCGGAGCTGACGGGATTCGAACCCGCGGTCTCCTGCGTGACAGGCAGGCATGTTGGGCCACTACACCACAGCTCCACACTAAGTAAATCTCCTCTTAGTAAGAGGTTGGTTGCGGGGGCAGGATTTGAACCTGCGGCCTTCGGGTTATGAGCCCGACGAGCTACCGGGCTGCTCCACCCCGCGACAATACTAGCATGATATTTTATTATTCCCGGAGAAAATTCAAGACATCCTAACTTTCTTCTGAGAAGATAAAATGGTGGAGGCTGACGGGATCGAACCGCCGACCCTCTGCTTGTAAGGCAGATGCTCTCCCAGCTGAGCTAAGCCTCCATGGGATTGTTCATTGGGGCCCACGCAAAGTATTCGGAATATGCTTGTCAGCAATACGTCACTTTGTGGGGAATTTTTGGTGGTGACCCGTAGGGGACTCGAACCCCTGTTACCTCCGTGAAAGGGAGGTGTCTTAACCACTTGACCAACGGGCCTCGTATACAGGCTTTTCTAATTTGAAAGCTCTTATGGCGGAGAGAGAGGGATTCGAACCCTCGAGACGCTTGTGACGCCTACACGATTTCCAATCGTGCTCCTTCGGCCAGCTCGGACACCTCTCCATAAAAAAGGCCTGGTATTTAAAAATAAATGGCTCCCCGAACAGGACTCGAACCTGTGACAACTCGATTAACAGTCGAGTGCTCTACCAACTGAGCTATCAGGGAACAATGCTTGGCAACGTTCTACTCTCCCAGAACCCTGCGGTTCAAGTACCATCGACGCTGGAAGGCTTAACGGTCGTGTTCGAGATGGGAACGCGTGGATCCCTTCCGCCATCATCACCAAACGTTGATGCTTCTGCCAGGAAACATCGAAAAACT